>JBKQPN010000113.1:0-22424 GCA_052145015.1 Terriglobales bacterium | reverse complement strand
GGCCCGCCGTTGCGCAACTACCAGAGCGTCTTCACAGTGGTCGTACCCAGAATTCGTTGATTGCAACCTACAGGTGGAAGCGCCGGGCTTCAGGGGTCCCCAGCGAACCCGATTTTGGTTTGCTGGGGCGGAGCCCGGCGATTAGGGCGTCGTGATGAAAGGGCTTTAAGATGGCCTTTAGGCCCGGTGCCGGCAGGCCTGCGAAATGGAGACAATGGAAGAAGGCCTGCGCTTCCACCGGGTACGCCTTCTTTAGAAGCGCAGCTAGCGTTTGAACAGGTCGAACAGCGCCTGCTTCATCACCGATCCGCCCACTTCGGCGATGGAGCGCGTCAGCGGGATGTCCTTGGGGCAGACTTCGACGCAATTCTGCGCGTAGCCGCACTCGTGGATGCCGCCATCGCCCATCAGCGCGTGCAGGCGCTCGCTCTTGAGCGCTTTGCCGGTGGGGTGGGTGTTGAACAGGCGCACCTGCGAGATGGCCGCCGCGCCCACGAATCCGGTTTGCTCGTTGAACTGCGGACAGGCTTCCATGCAGCAGCAGCAGGAGATGCAGCGCGAGAGCGGGTAGGCTACATCCTGCTCCTCGGGCGACATGCGCGGGCCGGAGCCCAGGTCGTAGGTCCCATCCACCGGCACCCACGCCTTTACCCGCTTCAGGTTCTCGAACAGCACCTGGCGGTCCACCGCCAGATCGCGCACCACCGGGAACTTGGTGAAGGGCTCGATGCGGATAGGCTGATCGAGATTGTCCACCAGCGCCGAGCAGGCCATGCGGGTGCGCCCGTTGATCAGCATGGCGCAGGAGCCGCAGACCTCTTCCAGGCAATTGGAGTCGTAGAAGATGGCGGTGGTGGCCTTGCCGTCGCGCGTCACCGGATTGGCGGCGATGTCCATGAAGCAGGAGATCACGTTCATCCCCGGCTTCCACGGCAGGGCGAATTCCTCCCAGTAAGACTTCGAGCCGGGAGCGGCTTGACGTTTGATCTTTAAGAGTACGGTCTTGTTATTGGCCATGATGATCGTCTTTCGTTTTGTCCGGGGCGTTGATGCCGGCGAGCGCACAGCAGGCGCCGCCGAACGCGCCGAAAATCGCGATTAAGAAACCCGATACCTGCAGCGGCGGATTATGAAAATAAAAGCCCGCCAGCAGTAGGGCCACACCCACCACCATCAGGATGGGACGCCAGGCGTTGCGTATCGATAAGGCGCGTTCCATGGCTCCTCCTGCTACGCCGCCACGTCGTACTTTCGTGGACGCGGTGGGATCAGCGACGTGTCCACCGGCTCGAACTCGAACCTGGGCTCGTCGGCATCGGGTGCGAACGACGCCTTGGTGGTCTTCAAAAAGTTCTTGTCATCGCGCTCGGGGAACTCCGGCTTGTAGTGCGCGCCGCGCGACTCGTTGCGCAGCGCCGCTCCCTGTGCGATCACCCGCGACAGTTGCAGCATGTTGTAGAGCTGGCGCGCGAACACCACCGTGGTATTCGCCCACTGGCTCTTGTCGCTGACGTTGACGTGCCGGAAGCGCTCCAGCAGCTCGCAGAGCTTGGCGTCGGTGGCCTTGAGTTCCTTGTTGTAGCGGATGACGGTGCAGTTCTTGGTCATCAGCTCGCCCAGTTCGCGCCACAGGCGGAAGGGATTCTCCGTGCCGTCCGACTTCATCAGCCGCGCGTTGATCTCCTCCTGCCGCTTTTTCTCGGAATCGAAGCAGCCGTTGGAGGCGAGACCCTTCACGTTCTTGGCGTACTTCACCGCTGCCGGTCCGGCTACGAACCCGCCCCAGATGCACGACACCAGCGAATTCGCGCCCAGGCGGTTGGCGCCGTGGTACTGGTACTCGCACTCGCCCGCCGAGTAGAGGCCGGGGATATTGGTGGCCTGCTGGAAGTCCACCCACATTCCGCCCATGGTGTAGTGCATGCCGGGAAAGATCTTCATGGGCACGTCGCGGGGATCGTCGCCCACGAACTTCTCGTAGATCTCCAGGATGCCTTCCAGCTTTTTGTCCAGGACCTTGCGATCGATGTGGGTGAGGTCGAGATAGACCATGGGCTGGCCGTCGATGCCCAGCCCGTTCTCATAGACCACCTTGAAAATAGCGCGGGTGGCGATATCGCGCGGCACCAGATTGCCGTACTTGGGATACCACTCCTCCAGGAAGTACCAGCGCTCTTTTTCCGGGATCGAGCGTGGTTCGCGCTTGTCGCCGGCCTGCCTCGGAACCCACACTCGTCCGCCTTCGCCGCGCGCCGATTCCGACATCAGCCGCAGCTTGTCTTCGCCCGGAATCGAGGTCGGGTGCACCTGGATGAATTCGCCGTTGGCGTAGTACGCGCCCTGCTGATAGAGCGCCGACTGCGCCGACCCGGTGCAGACCACGGAATTGGTGGACTTGCCGAAGATCGCCCCGATGCCGCCGGTGCAGATGATCACCGCGTCGGCGGGGAAGGTGTGCACTTCCATCGTCCGCAGGTCCTGGGCGCAGATGCCGCGGCAGGTGCCATTGCCATCGAGCACGGCGGAGAGGAACTCCCAGTGCTCGTACTTGGTGACCTTGCCTTCAGCCTCGTAGCGGCGCACCTGCTCGTCGAGCGCGTAGAGCAGTTGCTGGCCGGTGGTGGCGCCGGCGAAGGCGGTGCGGTTGAAGAGCGTGCCGCCGAAGCGGCGGAAATCGAGTACGCCTTCCGAAGTGCGGTTGAAGGGAACGCCCATGCGGTCGAGCAGGTCGATGATGCCGGGGGCGGCCTCGCACATATCTTTCACCGGAGGCTGGTTGGCGAGGAAGTCGCCGCCGTAGACCGAGTCGTCGAAGTGCTTCCAGGTGGAATCGCCCTCGCCCTTCAGGTTCTTGGCGGCGTTGATGCCGCCCTGGGCGCAGACGGAATGGGAACGCTTGACGGGCACGATGGAGAACAGATCCACCTGCCCGCCCATCTCGGCGATTTTGATGACGGCGGAGAGCCCCGCCAGGCCGCCGCCCACTACGATGATTTTGGGATTTGCCATATCAATGACCTTCCGGATGTTTGTCGGCGGCCGTGGCCGCGGGAGCGGGAGCGGTGCGCAACTCTCCGGCGCTTACATCCACCGGCTGCCGCGGGCTGACCAGGAACGTTCGCAGGCTGACCAGCCCTACGCCGCTGATGAGCAGGAACAGCGCCAGGCAGATGGCCAGGAAACGGCTCCGCGCGCGCTCGCCCACCGTAATCCCCCACTTGGCGCAGAACAGCCACAAGCCGTAAGAGAAGTGCCAGGCCGCCGCCACCAGCCCGACGATGTAGAACGCCAGTTGCCAGGCGATCACCAGTTCGCCCTGCACCTTGCCAAACGAGGCGCCCGGGTGCGCGTGCAGGTCGATGCCGGCAAAGCGCAGATGCCAGATGTGCCAGCCGATATAGAAGAAGACGATGCCGCCGGTCCAGCGCTGCGCGGTGTACATCCAGTTGCCGGTCCAGGGATAAGCCCCGCCCACGTTGGAATCGCCGCGGTACCAGATGTAAAAGCCGTAGAGGCCGTGGAAGGCGATGGGAATCCAGATGCCGATGGCTTCAATCGCCGTCACCAGCGGCAGCGAACCGAGAAACCGCACCGTGTTCGCGTACGCCTCGGGACCATTCAAAGCGGTGGCGTTGGAAAAAAGAATGTGTTCGAGCAGAAAGACGCCAATCGGGATGATGCCGGTCAGCGAGTGCAGGCGGCGCCAGAAGAACTCGCTGCCCTGGGCGGCGCGCAGGGCGGCCACGCCGTCCTCGATCTTCTGCGAACTGGTGGTGAGAGGAGGGTTATAGGATGCCATACGAAACCGACTCCTTATAAGAGACCACGCCAACAGAGAACGAACCTCAAATTATGGGTTCCCGCCGCGCGGCGA
Source organism: Terriglobales bacterium (assembly GCA_052145015.1). Lineage (GTDB taxonomy): Bacteria > Acidobacteriota > Terriglobia > Terriglobales > Acidobacteriaceae > JAHFUA01. Next base: position 18,550 of record JBKQPN010000113.1, on the reverse strand, counting down.
GTCAAGAAATACTGCACTTATCTATGTGATGTCCGTCACATACGATCGGACGCGAGCGAGGGTCCATCGCAGGGGCGAAAAAAGGGCGGGAGTTCAATCCCGCCCCGATTCCCTCCCGTCTTTTTAGAACGCGACGGTGACTGCGATCCCCACGCCGGGACGCGCGCGGTCGTACAGGTAGTACCCATCGTCGGTGTAATCAAGATATACGTCGTCGGTCTGGTACCAGTCGTCGGGCCAGGTGTCCGGCCACGGATCCACGAAGGTGACCCAATAGCCGTCAACTGGAAGCGCGGATACCCTCCCACGAAGACCAGCGGAAGGCCGGAGATGCGGAAGAAGTGGTCGTGCCCGAAATACGCCCGGAAGCGGTCCTCGGGTATGCGGTAGCCGTTGTAACCGCCGCGCTCGCGCCAACTGCGGTGGTCGGTACTCCATGACTTGGCGCGAGACTGCACGAACCCGCTGCGCACCTGCCCGGCATGTTGTGGAACGCCGCTATGGTGGACGCCCCCATGGGTAGGGCCGTTGGCCTGGACGCCGCCGTGATAAGCGCCGCCGTAGCTGGGTTGCGGTCTTGCCGGACGTGGCGCGGCTTTAGCCTGCGGCTGATGCGATTGCGGTGCGGGCCTCGCCTGCGCATGTTGCTGCGGTTTGGCCTGTTCCTTCTCTTGCTCGCGCTGAGCATAAGCGGGAGCCATGCTTCCGAGAAGCAAAAACAGGACCCCTGCGCTGATGGCTAATTTCACCGACATACGTGTCTCCTTTCTGGAGCTGGGATTTCGCTTGTACTTGAAGACCGGGGAAGTATTGCACATCGCGCTCGGTTCTGTATTGCGCGGATTACAGCCGCGCCCTGCAAGACGCCTCGCCTGAGCCACCCGGCCCAGCTAACGCCGGCGCGCCATCGACTCCAGCTCGCTCTCGCAGCGCGCCAGGTTCTTCTCCATGATGCGGCACAGTTCGGCGATGGCCCGCGCCTCGTCCGCGGTGATCCGCTTGTCCAGCACGCCCAGCGCGGCGTACCCCAGCATCTCCTGCAGGGCGAAGCCGTCTTCAGGAAACGGCAGCGCCGTGCCGTAGACGTCGATCCAGCGCAGGTGCCGCGAGCATTCCTCCGCGTGTTGGCTGGCCGGGGACTCGCACTGCCGCCCGTCGCCGCGCCGCTGCACGCAGCGACGAATCTCGGGGTCGGCGGCGGGCTTTGGGAAGGGAATATCGATCGTCACCGGCTTCGCCCGCGCCGCCCGGTCCATCGCCTCCCGAGTTTGCATATAGGCTTCGAATTGTTCCACCAGATGGAGGCGCTCCGCCATCGTCATCATTGCCACGTCTGCCTGCCTCGCTTCTTTTGGGATTCACTTCAGGAGGGATTCAGCACCCCCTATCTTTAGTATGACCGATTGATCGCCCCCGGAGTGCCACCCCGCCGCAACTGAAATTGCCGTGGATTCAATCAGTTCCGGGCGATCATTGAGGTAAGGCTCTTGACACGGTTGAAGCCTGCCACGGATTTGCACCGATTGCCGCGGATAAAAGGAAAACCGCCGAGACGCCGAGGACGCAGAGCGACCGCGATGCACCAGCGCCGGAGACGCAGCATGCCTTGGGTTAAGTTAAGATCGATGCTCAGCCATGCCCGTAATCATCTCCATGCTCCGGGGCGTCAACGTCGTGGGCCGCAACCAGATCAAGATGGACGCCTTGCGGACGCTCTATGCATCCCTCGGACTGCGCGACCCCCAAACCCACATCCAGAGCGGCAACGTCATTTTCCGGACGCAGGCGCGGGATCTGGTTCGGCTGGCCCGGCGGATCGAGAGCGCCATCGAGCGGCGCTTCGGCTTTCGGCCCTATGTCATGGTCCGCACCACTTCCGAGTTGCGAGATGTGATCGCAAGAAACCCGTTCGCCAAGCGGCGCGGCCTCGATCCCAGCAAACTTCTGGTCAGCTTCCTCGTCAGCGATCCCGGCCCGGAAACTCGCGACAGGGTTCTCCGCATCAAGCCCGATCCCGAGGAGCTGTGGATCGACGGCCGCGAACTCTACGTTTATTATCCTCACGGCATGGGACAGTCGAAACTGCCGCCCGTCCTCGATCGGACGCTGAAGACCCCCGCCACCGCCAGAAACTGGAACAGCGTCACCAGGCTGTTGGAGATGGCGGAGAGTCTGGAATCCCACTAGGAATGCCCCGCCAAACCAAACCGCCGAGACGCCGAGGATGCCGGGATTTGAAGGGGCGCAGCTTTAGCTGCGCCGTTGCAGTCCTTTTTTTTGATTTGTCATCCCGAGCGAGGCGTGAGCTGAGCTTGCGAAGCGAGCGCGAGTCGAGGGATCTGGAGTTCCTGCGTCTGCCGCGGATCGCCTGCCCCAGCGACAGTCGAGGGGCGGATAAAAACCAAACCGCCGAGACGCCGAGGATGCGGAGGCCCACGATGCACCAGCGCCGTCGGCGCGGCATAAATTAGCCCAGGACGTAAGTCCTGGGTAGGCTGAGCCTGATATCTCAGCGAGCGCGAGGGAGCCTCGCGACTGAGCGCGAGCGAACGGATGGCCACGGATAAAGGAAAACCGCCGAGACGCCGAGGACGCGGAGGCCCGTAGGGCCGAACCGAAAATAGCCCAGGACTTCCAGTCCTGGGTAGGCGATCAAAATGAATTTCGAGCCCCGTAGGGGCGGCACCAATCAAGCTCCGCGCGACTGCTGGCCTGCGCGGCCCTGGTTGAGTGCGAGCAGGCGTGCCAGGATTTCATCGTCGGAGATATCGGCGGGCCACCCGTAGGCAGCCAGAACAGCCAAATCCAGTGCGCGGTGTAGATCTGCCAGCCAGGTTGGCCGCTGGTTGTAGAGGTTGGTAAGCGTGCGCTTCTTCAGCTCTGATTCGCTAGCTCCCGGAGGGTTCAGCCAGGCATCGCGCTTGGCGACGAGGTCGCGCGCTGCGGCGGCGATTGCCGCGACACGAGGATCATCGGCAGGCTCTGATCCGGGAGGCCAAGGGAATGGAAAAGTCTCAAACGTGCGCGACGATGAATATCTCGGGTCGTTGCCAACGCCCATCCAAGAACCTTGTGCGAGCGACCACAGCTCATGTGGCCGTGAGTGAAGAACACCGAAGAAGTAGTCATCTCCCCGAGCGATCACATGCAGAGTGTGGTCCGGGACAGTTGTTGTTGGCATCCAGGCAAAAAGCCTGTGCTTCGCCACCTCTGGCGTCACGATGCAACGGTCCAAGCCCGCGATTGCGCGCCGGAGCCCAGGCCGAGCTTCGCCGTGAATCCACCACCGCTCCCGCGTGTGCTTTCGACGGTTGGTGTCACGAAGCGGTTTGACATGCCCGCGCACGTACTCGAAAGGCATCTCGTACAACGCTGCTTCACGCTCGCTAAGGTTGTGACCAAAGTCCACGATCCAGGCATCATGCGGGCGCCCGGTGATTTCCTGTCCAATGAGGCGTGGCCTGACGACGTCTGAGTTCGGCCTCCCGTTGGGGTTCACGGGCGCGTCCAGCATTTGCTTCGCCAGTTCAGCCGGAATATCAAAAGGGCCTGCCTTCATCATTCCCAGAAAGCACAGGTCTGCGTTCTCCGGTAGTCGCACGGCGCTTGCTACGTCGGCGGCAGCTGTCAGGTCGGAGTTGATCTGACCGACAGCTTTGCCGTCCAACGTTCGGGTCTTCTCAGTCCCATCATCGAAGCCGACCATCGAGACTCGGACTGAGGCTCCGTCGAGGATCCAAGGCCGGTCGCTCCACGCCATGAAGATGCTGCCGGTCTGCTTAATGCGGTCTAGCACCGGCCTGTTACCCATCATGCTGATCGAGTTGGTTGCCAGCAGACCCGCTCGGTGGGCTTTCTGGCCTGCGATCTGCTCCCTCGCCCTCTCGTACCAATAAGTAACAAAGTCGGCGCCGCCCGGCACACGGTCGTGATAGAGGGACCGAAGATCGTCCACGTATCTGTCGCCTAGCTCTGCACGCATCTTCTTGTCGCCAAGAAACGGCGGATTCCCGATGATGGCGTCTGCGCTTGGCCACTGTGGTTCAGCGGGCTTCCCGTTGGCGTCATGGGCCAGTACGGCATCCATGCGTTGAATGTTCTGCAGCGGTTTCAGGATCGGCGTTGTGCCAAGAATAAAGCCGTTCTCGTGCTGCCATTGGATGTAGCCAATCCAAACGACGACCGACGCCAGCTCGTGCGCATACACATTGGTCTCGATGCCGTAGAGTTGGGAGGGGTCCGTGCGCGGCAGGAGACCCGAGAGCGCATTCTCGGCCGCAAAAACGCTGACTTCCTTTTCCAAATCCAGAAGACGTTTGAGTGCGACATAGAGGAAATTACCGCTACCGCAGGCGGGGTCCAACACTCGTACTCTGGACAATTCGTCTGCGAACCCCATCAGCAGGGCGGCGAGAGCTTTTCGATTCTTGGTACGTACGCCGCCCTTGGACTCTTTTGCTTTCTGCGCCAGCGCCTCTGCTTTCACCCGAACATCGGTCCAGCGCCGACGAAGGGGCTCCATCAACACCGGCTCGACGATAAGAAGGATGTCATCTCTGCTGGTGTAGTGCGCTCCGAGTTGGGAGCGTTTGCCGGGATCGAGACTGCGCTCAAACAAAGTGCCAAAAATCGCCGGCTCGATGCTTGACCAGTCCAGCTTTGCCGCCTCGGCGAGTACGCCCAGGTCGCCAGTCGTTAACTCGAATGCCTCATCATCGGAGAACAGCCCGCCATCGAAGTAGGCGATGTCATCCACTCCGAACGAGCCACCCACGGCCATGGCCGTAAAGAGCTGTCGTAGCCGTTTCGTAAACTCGGTGGGACGACTACGGTTGGCGTCGACTAGGCGCGAGAAAAGTTTCGTGGGCAGCAGGCCGATGTCTTCCGCAAACAGGCAGAACAGCAGGCGCATCAAGAAGTGCGCAGCTTTCTCCGGTTCGACACCGCGCTGGCGCAGGCTTTCGGCCAGGTGGGAAAACTTTGCAGCCGCTTCCTCAGTGACGCGCTCGCTGGTGTACGTGGGGCGCAGCCGCTCGGGATCTGTAAACAGCGCCCGCAGCACATCGAGAGGAGGCAGGGCACACTCGGCCGTCGCCACGTTGGTGAGGAGATCGTCAAGCGCAAAGGCGTAGATTCTCTTGGCTGTGCCCGTAAAGTTGGTATGGACCTCGAAGCGATCCATGTCGGAGACGACAAGCAGCGGAGGGTTCTCCAAGTCCTCGCGGTATTGGAGTAGCTGGTGGTAAGCGGCCTGCAGGTTCTTGTGCTTGCCTTTGTATTCCCAGGCGAAATGGCCGCGCCTCCAGACGTCTGCCCAGCCTTCGCCACCTTCAACCTTGCTGGCGCCTTTTTCAAAGGTGTAGGTCTCGCCGGTTTGGTCCTCCTGCGCGGGATATGGCTGGCCGAGGAGTTCGCACAGTCCAAGAAAATGCTGTTGAGCGGCGGATCGTTCGGTCAGGGTTGATTTTTTCCAGATCGCGACGTATTCCGGCAGTGTGAGCGGCGCCATCAGCAGACTTGTGAACGGATGTTCTCGCTGAGTATAGCTTTCGCTCCGGCAGCTTGGCAGTGATTAAGGGGGACCGACCGATGGGCTTCGTGGCGGCTCCTGGGCCGCGCCCGTGTGCCGCCCCTGAGGGGGCTCGCATCATTGTTCCTGTTTACCCAGGGCTTCCGCCCTGGGCTAATCTCTTTCGGCCCCTTCGACTCCGCTCAGGGCAGCCCTTCGACTTCGCTCAGGGCTCGGCCTCGCGTTACTCGGCCTCGGCTCACCCCCGCCCGCTAAACGCCTCAACCACGGCGTCCTCGGCGGTTTTCCCGTCCCCGGCCAGCGGCCGCTCCAAAGCATTATTTTTTCGGCTGCGGCTGGGACCGCGGCTCGCTCGATGGCGGAACGATGTTCTTCAGCCGCAGGTAAGTGATGATGTTGCCGTAGTGTTCCACCGTGTGCATGTTGTTGATGGTCAGCACGACGGGTTTCGGTTTGTCGCCTCCGAACAACTTCACCGTTTGCGTAGCCGCCGCGTCGGTCATCCCGTCGTAGGCCTTGTCGCAGTAGGCGAAGGCGCCTTTGAGGCCGGCGATGACGTCGGCTTTCGTGGTCTTGGTCTGCTCGATTTTCATGTCGGGATCTCTCTCGCCGAGTGCGGTGGCACAAAAGTAGTACTGGGAGTCGGCCACGTGTCCCAAGACCTGGCCGAAACTGCGGACCGCGTCGGTGGGCTTAAAACTGTAATTCTCCGCGGGCATTTTTTCGGCGGAGCGCAGCAGGACATCCTTCAAATACCCGTAGGCCTCCTTATTGAATGTGCTGAACGGATTGGCCGGCGGCGGGGCGGCGGCTGGCTTATCCTGGGCCAAGGCGACGGCGGCTGGCGCAAGCAGGCAGATCAGAAGGGTTCGCAGAAGTGTTCGCATCGGTTCTCCTCCTGCACAACAATACGCAACGCGGGCGGAGAAGTTCCAATCGCCATCCGCGGTCGTGCCGCGCTACAAGCGATGACGGTCAGGACGCCTGGTCCAGCCGGGTGTAGTTGGAAATCTCGATCAGGTTGTGATCGGGATCGCGCACATACACCGAGAGCAGCGTGCCGATGGCGCCGACCTTCTCTACCGGTCCCACCTCGATGGGAATGCCCTTGTCGGCGAGCTCGCGGCGGACTTGCGCGAGCGGCGTGCGGGTGATGAAGCAGAGGTCGACGGAGCCGGGCGTGGGATGCTGGGCCTTGGGCTCGAACTCCTGGCCGTACTGGTGCAGGTTCAGCTTCTGACTGCCGAAGCGCAGCCCCGTGCGGCCGGCGCCGAAGGTGACGACCTCGAATCCCAGGACGTGTTGGTAGAAGTCGCAGGTGCGGGCGAGGTCGCGAACCGTGAGTACCACGTGATCCAGGCGGTCGATGAGCATGTGTGCGTCCTCGGCTCATCATACCGGCCCCGCCTGCACTGGAGGCGGGGTCGGACTGATATAATGTAATCAGGATCGAAAGCTGCTTCAGTTTTCCCTCACCTCGCCCCTCCAGAGCCGACCGCTAGACTCCACGCCCCTGCCGCCACTTGACAAGGAGAAGAGCGGAGCACTACAATTGGCACTCGTATCGTTAGATTGCTAACAGAACAACGCAAGAGCACATCTTGTTAGTGTAAACACCACAAAACAAATTGGTTATGAAAGGAGTGCATCGGAATGTCCACCAAGCTGACTCCCCTGCATGACCGCATTTTGGTCAGGCGGATTGAGGAACAGGAAACGGTTCGTGGCGGCATCATCATCCCCGACTCAGCCAAAGAGAAGCCGCAGGAGGGCGAAGTGATTGCCGTAGGCAAGGGCAAAATCAACGAAGACGGCAAGGTATTCCCGCTGGACGTCAAGGCTGGCGATCGCATCCTGTTCGGCAAGTATGCCGGCACAGAGGTCAAGGTCGATGGCGAGGAATTCCTCATCATGAAGGAGGACGAGGTACTGGGCCTCATCGTCGGCGCAGCCAAGGGTCATGGGTTCGAAAGCATCGGGAAGGGGCACGAGAAGGCGACGGCGCGGCGGTAGCACCGGCGGAAACGCCAGCACATTCCGGGCGCGCACGCGCCCACAGAAAAGTTTCACGAGGAGACAAGCAATGGCAAAACAGATCGTACATGGTGAGGAGTCGCGGCAGGCAATTCTGCGCGGCGTCAACACCTTGGCGGACGCAGTCAAGGTCACGCTCGGTCCCAAGGGCCGCAACGTGGTCCTGGAGAAGAAATTCGGCTCCCCCACCATTACCAAGGACGGGGTCACGGTCGCCAAGGAAATCGAACTCAAGGATGCAATGGAGAACATCGGCGCGCAGATGGTGCGCGAGGTCGCGTCCAAGACCAGCGACGTTGCTGGCGACGGCACCACCACGGCCACGGTTCTGGCCCAGGCTATCTTCCGCGAAGGCGCGAAGACAGTCGCCGCCGGCGCCAACCCCATGGCGCTGAAGCGCGGCATCGAGCGGGCCATCACCGCCGTTTGCGGCACCGTCGACAAGGAAGGCAACCGCTCCAAGGGCGCACTCGATGAGTTCTCGCAGAAGGTTACCGGCGACATGATCGCCCAGGTGGGCACCATCTCCGCCAACAACGACGAAACCATCGGCAACATCATCGCCGAGGCCATGAAGAAGGTGGGCAAGGACGGCGTCATCACGGTCGAGGAATCGAAGACCCTGGAGACGCAGCTCGAAGTGGTCGAAGGCATGCAGTTCGACCGCGGCTATCTCTCGCCCTACTTCGTCACCGATCCCGAGCGCATGGAAGCGGTTCTCGAGGAGCCCTACATCCTGATCTACGAGAAGAAAATCAGCTCGATGAAGGATGTGCTGCCGCTGCTGGAGCAGATCGCCAAGAGCGGCAAGCCGCTGCTGATCGTGGCCGAGGACGTCGAGGGCGAAGCCCTGGCGACCCTGGTCGTGAATAAGCTGCGGGGCACGCTGCAGGCCATCGCCGTCAAGGCGCCCGGCTTCGGCGACCGCCGCAAGGCCATGCTGGGCGACATCGCCACCCTCACCGGCGGCAAGGCCATCACCGAGGACCTGGGCATCAAGCTGGAGAACGTGCAGATGCAGGACATGGGCCGGGCCAAGAAGATCACGGTGGATAAGGACAACACCACCATCGTCGAAGGCCGCGGCAAGACCAGCGAGATCGAGGGCCGGGTGCGGGAGATCCGCGCCCAGATCGACAAAACCACCTCGGACTACGACCGCGAGAAGCTGCAGGAGCGGCTCGCCAAGCTGGTCGGAGGCGTGGCCGTGATTAAAGTCGGGGCCGCGACCGAGACCGAGATGAAAGAGAAGAAGGCCCGTGTCGAAGACGCGATGCATGCCACCCGCGCGGCCGTCGAAGAGGGCATCGTGCCCGGCGGCGGCGTAGCCCTGGTGCGCTGCGTCCCGGCGCTCGACAAGCTCAAGGTCGAAGGCGATGAGCAGATCGGCGTCAACATTGTGAAGCGGGCGCTGGAAGAGCCGGTGCGGCAGATCGCCGCGAACGCCGGCGAAGAAGGCGCCATTGTGATGGGCAAGATCCGCGAGTCGAAGATCAACAACTTCGGCTACAACGCTCTGACCGGGGATTTCGAAGACCTGGTCAAGGCGGGCGTCATCGACCCCACCAAGGTGGCGCGCACGGCGTTGCAGAACGCCGGCTCCATCGCTTCCCTGATGTTGACCACCGAAGCCCTGGTTTGCGAGATTCCGGAAGACAAGAAGGAACCCGCAATGCCCGGCGGCCATGGCGGCGGCATGGGCGGAATGTACTAAAGGCAGCTATTAGCTTTTAGCTCTTGGCTGTTGGCTTTAAGCCCCGCGACAACGCGGGGCTTTTTTGTTGGAAGCTGCCACGGATTTACACGGATGGACGCGGATCAAAAAAAGAAAACGACGGGGTGCCCCCACCTTTGGCCGGCGTTGCCAAGAGTGTTTGTGGACTCACTTCGCTGGCGCCGCCGACTCCGCACGGCAATGCGCCCAATGGCGCGTCGTATAAGTCACCACCTTATTTGCCACGAATGGGTCCTGCTGCAGCAACGCGTCCGCGTCCTTGGGATCAGCAACGTTTAGCACCATCAGCCCACCCGGCTTTTCCCCACCTAGAAAGGGCCCGCCAACAACCAGGGTTCCTTTCTTGAGCTGCGCGCGCAAGAAGCCCAGGTGCTGGGCGACATACTGGTTCGAGTTGCTCCAGTTGGGACCGGCGTCGTAGAGCGCAATGATTTTGGGATTGCAATCGAGTCCGGGGACTTTGGGTGCCTGGGCTGCGCACTGCACGCCGGCCAGCGCAAGGACCGCAACTGCCAGATAGCGCATGCGCCCTCCTCTTTGGACGGCCATTATACAGATCGCGGGGGTGCCCCACACTTGGCCGCCTTTGCCATGGGTTGGGTCTGTTACGAATACCGCCGCGGATTCACGCCGATGTCCGCGGATCAAGACCAAACCGCCGAGGCGCCGAGGACGCGGAGGACCAACGGAGTGAGAATTGTGTCATGCCAGAAGTGCGCGGCGCGCTCGATGCCCTTGTCCCGGCGCCACGGCCTTCCATGTCCGGCGCGGCGAGAACTTTGACGTCGTTGAGGTAGCGCTGCGGATTGGCGGCAGGGGCATCCGCGAAGGCTTGGAGCGCCAGCAGACTGGCAATCAGGGCAAGCGCGCGAAGGTGACGGATTCGCATAGAGAACAGGTTAGGGCTCATCGTAGGGCGCGGCTGCAGGCGAGTCAGCCGAGTCACGAAACTCGAACGGGCCTTGCGCCTGCAGGAGCCATTCCAAACAAGTTGTGTTGCGTCTAACTAGGCACAAGCCTGACTCTCGTATGCCTATATCGTGCGTCAATTGCAGCCAGGTGCCGTAATTGCCATTCGACCGTGCATTCGGGGCGGATTAGGATTTCGACCAAGCATTCGGGGTTGAACGGCGAGACATATATCGCCGGGCTACCAACCCCAGTGCGCTCCAAAAGCTGTAAAGGGCGAACGCTTCTCCACTCTGCTTCGAAACGATAGCGGTTTCTTTTTCGGAAGAAGGCCCCGCCGCCATACGAGCCGAGAAAAGTGCCGAGCGGCTCATCACTGTACTCGACCCTACCGAGACGGCCCGGCTGCCTGAGACCACTGAAGGCGCGATATGTCGTATCAAATGCGGCCACAAATCCCCGTCCATGGTCCGCATAGTCGTTCCACATTTGTTCGGAATTCGGGTCTTCGGACAGACAAAACACGCCGAACTCGTTTGGAGAAACCATGCTCGCTTGCACCAATCGTACAAAGCGGTCTTGCTCACCGGGTTGGTTTAGAAGCCTATGGATAACAGCTTCTCTGAGGAGTTCCGGGTACTCTCGCATTTGCGGATTCGCATCGCAGAAAGTACGGATTTCGTCTCCGGTTCCGAAAGCCGCCACCTCCGGTTGCAACTCCCGGTCGTCCTCGAACACTGCGCGCTGGCTGAATCGGACGTAGCAGTCCGTGAGGACATGGAATCGCTCAGGTGCGTAGTACTTGTAGAGTACCGGGGGCACCGGGTACTCCCACGGACGTGGCGGCGACATTCCCACAACATGTTTCTTGCTGCTGCCCGATCTCTGTTCATCTTAGCCTACCTGCGCTAGCGGCGGTCTTGTGTTCATAGGTTTAAGGAAGTCAAATGTGGGTTCTTTGGAAAGAGCTGCCCGGCGCTCCGAGCAACCCCCCACGCGCATTCTCACGCGCAATTTAGGTCTCCAGGGCGTGGTAGAAACAGAAGGTGCTATTGCTCCCCATCCACGGCCTTGCAGTACACCAGAAATCAATGTCCTCTCCGCCCCGCTCCTGGCTGGCGCGCCGCATCGAGTTCCTTGCAAAGAGCCCGTAAGGGCGACATTTGTGTGAGCCCAGCGCGTCAGCGCTGGGATTGCAGTTGAGAGGGAGAGTGAGCCCGGAGGGCGGCACCTTCGGCGAAAACCTGCGCCGGATCAGCGTCGATGCCATGCTTCTTAAGCAATGCCAGATATTCTTCTTCAAATGTCCTGTGCCTGTGATGCTCGGGCTGGTTGCGGACGTAGGCAGCCACCTGCGCCAGGTTGGATGCACTCACGCTGAATGCGGCATAGCCCTCTTGCCACGCGAAGCGGTGACCGTTCTCATTCATCCATCTTGAGGAGTTGGCCTTTATTGCCCGCATCGCATCGGATAGCGAAAGCTTGGGAGGCAGAGCCAGCAGGATGTGGACGTGGTTCGCCGTTCCTCCGATTGCCTCAAGATCGATCTGATAATTGCGAGCTATGCCTCGCATGTATGCCCAGAGTCTGTCTGGATCGCTGATCAGGTTGCGCCGCCGCTTGGTGGCGAATACCACGTGAAGGTGATTGCGCGCATATGCGTGTGACATGTGATTTTCCAGCTCCGCCCCTGGAGGGGGCTCGGATCGTGTTTGATTTGCAATCCCAGCGCTCGCGCGCTGGGCTCACACAAATATCGCCCTACGGGCTTTGTACAACCGGTGCCCTTCCGGGCTGGGCGATTGTGCTTCAGCGCAGGGCGCATCCGGGAGAAGAAGATACTTCAGGAGTAGAAAGACCCTACATCTGCTTAGCGCAGATGTGGCGTACCGTGGTCCCGCCTTCGAGTAAACTAGAAGCCAATGTCCTCTCCGCCCCGTTCCTGGCTTGCCCGTCGCATTGAGGGTGCTCTGCGGGAGGGATTTGCCCGCGCCTATGAGACGGTGCGCGTCGATCCTGACCGCTACCTCTTCCAGTTGCGCACCGCGCACGAGTTGCCCATCGCCACCTTTCGCGGCATGGCTACGCTGCCCATCGAGACGGTGGACGAGGTCGCCGACCAGACCATCCGCGCGGGCATGAAACTGGCCGCGGCCGAGGGCGCGGGCATGGGGCTGGGCGGGCTCATGACTCTGGTGCCTGACCTCAGCATCCTGGCGGTGATTACGTTTCGCACTTTGCAGAAGCTCAGCCTGATCTACGGCTTCGAGTTCAGCACCGACGAGGAAGTTGCCGAGCTGTGGATGGCCGCCGCCAGCGCCGCCGGCGTGGACATCAGCCGGGAACTGGTGGAGAAGGAAGTGGTGAACCGGTTCGTGCCGCGCGTGATCCAGGCCATCGCCGCCCAGGCCAGCAAGGAGATCGTGGAGAAATGGGCGGGACGGCTGATCCCGCTGGTGAGTTCCGCGATCGGCGCCGGGCTCAATTATTATTTCGTCCGTGCCTGGGGCGAGCGCGCGCAACGCCATTTCCGCGAGAAGCACCTGCGGCTGCGGGAGCAATTGGCGTTGGAAGCGCCGCGGGCGCCGGTGCTTCCCGGCGAGTAGGAGGATGCTTCGCGCGGGATCACGTGTCAGGGCACGACTTCAGTCGTGCCGAAAGTCCCTCAACAATTGTCATCCCGAGTGAAGCGCGACGTGAGCTCGCGAACGGAGCGCGAGTCGAGGGATCTTGGGGTGAGGTCTTGAGGCCATGCCTTCTGCCGTTTCTCAAACCGCGTTAGACAACACCAAGATTCCTCGCCTCGCCCTCACTCGCAAAGCTCGCTCGGACGGGCTCGGAATGACAATACAACAACGGTCTTAACGGCACGACTGTCGTGCCCTGACACGTGATCTTGCTCATAAGGAAGTCTTTCCCGATTCCGCCGCATCCCCCAAGCCCGGTCCTTCTTTCCCTCTTCGCGTAATTCTTTCATCGTTACCAAAGGCCAGCAGCTCTATTTCACTACCGGTGTAACTCCTGCCCCTGCGCGAAGATGCAACGCCCGCGCGGTTCTCCGCCGATGGCAACCCGGCTGCATCCTTGAAGGCAGCGCACCATCGCGCCTAGGGGGGCAAGTCAATGATGTTCGAAAGCGATTCCCAAACAAAATCATCGTCCGGGATTATGAAGATCCTGCTGCCGGTGGTGATCGGAGCATTCCTGGCAGCCGCTTTGCTGCTCCTGTACGACATGCACGGCAGCATCGCTCGGCTCGAGACCGCCCAGGCGGCCAACACCTCCGCGCTGAAGCAGATGGACGATCGCCTCGAGAACGAGGATTCCACCATGCGCGCCGCCACCAGCGCGCTGGCGGAAAAGGTGGGCATGACGGAGCAGCACCTGCGCGAGCGCACCGCCGAGTTGCGCCGCGAGCAGAAGACCTATGAAGTCCGCCTCAAGCAGGAGCAGAACCAGCAGTTCGAGGGCGTGCGCACCGAGCAGAAGGCGCAGAAACAGCAGATCGAAGGCGTGCGCACCGACGTCACCGCGACACGCGGCGATCTGGAAGTCACCAAGGCCAAGCTGGATAAAACCATCGGCGATCTCGGGGTGCAGAGCGGCTTGATCGCGCACACTCGCGATGATCTGGACCAGCTCAAGCGCCGCGGCGACCGCAACTATTTCGAGTTCACGCTGGCCAAGGGTAAGCGTCCCACGCGCGTGGCCACCGTCTCCATGCAGCTCAGGAAGACCAATCCCAAGCGCGGAAGCTTCACCCTCAACCTGACCTCCGACGACTGGACCATCGAGAAGCGCGACCGCAATATGTTCGAGCCCATGCAGTTCTACAGCGGGCGCGACCGCCAGCTCTACGAGGTGGTGGTGATGTCGGTGGACAAGAGCCAGATCAGCGGCTACTTGAGCACGCCCAAGCAGATTGGATCGCAGCAGCAGGCACAGGGGCAGTAGCCGGACGGAAACCGGTCAGCCTGAGAGAACGGCCTGGCCTTCCGTTTTCTCCAGGCTGACCGGTGCAGCCAGTTGATTGCCGGTCACGCCGGCGAGCGCCGCCAGCGTGGTGGCCACCAGAAAACCGGTGTACACCATGGACAGCTCCTTCCACACCTGGTGGGCGTTGCAGGGCGTCTCGCTCGAGCACGGCCGGTTGTTGAGCAGGCAGGTGGGCTTAGCCTTCGATCCCTCGAACAATTCCACCACATCGATCAGATAAATGGTGTCCGCCGGGCGGTTGAGGCGGTAGCCGCCACCGGCGCCGCGCGTCGATTGCAGGAATCCCGCATTGCGCAGCGTCAACAGCACCTTGGACAGATAATTGGGGGGAACGTGCGTGGCGCCGGCCAGATCGCGGCTTAGCACCGTGCTTCCCTCGGGCAGACCCGCAATATAGGTGAGGGCCCGCAAGGCATATTGCGAGGTAGTAGAGATCATATCTTTATTTCTGAATGCAGAAGTCTTTTTAATCTGCTGCGGAACGCAGCACAGTGACCGGGATCACAGTCGATGGTGACGTGCCCGAAGGGGCAGCAGGGCGGCCGGGGATTACCGGTTGGTTGGCGGCTCGATGGCGGAGGTCGTGCTCACCGGGCGCGACGCGTTGGCCTCGCGCGCCTTATATTCCTGCCATCCCCAAATCCCGATCAGCAAGAGCATCAGGGCGATCAGGATCAGCAGGCGCGGGCTGGCGTTCAAGCGCAAGGTGAACCACGGCAGCGGCTGGTCGCTGGGCGCATCGGGTGAGGCGGAGGCCCGCGCGATCGAACCGGCCTTCGCTGACGGCGGCGCGGAGGCACGTCCGGAGAGCGGAACCTGGCATTTTTCGCAACTGCTGGCCGCCGGCGGATTCCCGTGCCCGCAGACGTGGCAAGCGACCTGGTCCGGGTTGGACACAGTCCGCGGCGCGGGCGGGATCATGGGCGCAGCAGGGACAGCGCGCACGGGCGCCGACTTGGACGTCGGACCGGGCGCGGCGCTCGTGCCCCGGACGGGCGGCTTGGGCTCCGGCGCTTCCGAAGCGGAGAGCGTGGCCGAGATCAGGTCGGCCATGCGCCGCAGGGTGAGCACATCGCGGCCATCGAAGGCGCGGGGAGCGGCGTAGAAGACCTCCACCAGCCCGCTGATGTTGCCGCGCGCAAACAGCGGCACGATTACCGCCGAACGCAGATTGATGGAGCGGCAGGCCTCGCGGTTCACGCGCAAATCCTGCTCCGTGTCCTCGCAACGGACGGTCACCCCGGTGCGCACGCATTCTCCCGAGAGTCCCGATTCCGGGCGCAGATCCGTGCCCACGGGCGGCGCCGAGCCGTTGGAGGCGCGGCAGGTCATTTCCCTGGCATCGCCCAGCACGATGGCGGTGCCATCGGCGCGGGTGAGGCTGCGGATGCGCTGGGCGACCAGGGCCAGGGCCGCGTCGCGGTCGAGGCTCTGGCTGGTGATCTCACGTTGCAGCGCCGCGACCTCCGCCACCCGGCTCTCCGATCCCAGCAGCGCCGGCGCGCCCGGAGCGGTGGCCGGGGCCGGCTTGGCGGCGGGCCGATCCTGCACGGCGGCCTTCAGCCCCAGCCATTTCTTCAGGGAGTCCGCGGCGGCTTCGGGCAGGCTCTCAAAATGGATGCCGGCGCGTCCGGAGGCGGCATCCACCCAGACCACGGTTCCGCGGGCCTCGATGCGGTTGGCGGTGTCCGGCAACTCGAACTGCAGGGAGGTGTTCGCGCCCGCCTTGATGCGGGCCAGCGCCTGCACCGCCATCCCCTTCTCGCTGATGTCGACCATCAGGCCGGCGTCCGTGTTGTCCAGGTTGACGGTGACCAGGCGCCGATCCATGACGTTGTGGCGCGGAGACGTGCGCCGCTCGTCCGCCACCGTCCTCCCCGTTCCTCGCAGGGTTGCTGAAGTCGACATGAGTCATTACCTCCCTACTCGCTCACGGGTCCCCGGCAGGCATGGTTTTTCGCCGCCTGGGGCGGAGGTCCGGAGCGGTGCGCGCAGTTGTCCGCCGGGGCCAGCCGGGATCAGGGAAACTTCTTGCCGGCAGCGTCCCAGGAAGCGCCATAGCCGGCGTCGGCGGCGGTGGCCGGTGCCGGCGGCGTGGGCCGCGCCGGCGTAGCGTAGGAAATCGCCGCGGTTGCCGGCCGCGGGAAAGCGCCTCCGGCTTCCGCATCCTCGGAGAGGATACGCACCGCGACGCGCAAGGCCTCCACGTCTCGCTGGAGCTGCTGCAAGTCTGTTTCTTTCTTTCGCAGAACCTCGTTAATGTCTTTCATCATGCGTATCCGTCCATGGCGGTTGGGTCGGTGAATGGCTCGCAAGGAAGGAGCGTAGCGTGGGCCGGGCAGACGAAGCGGCGGAAAACGCTGACGCAACGAGGCTGGAAAAGGCCAAAAAAGAATCATCTCCTGGAAACAACCTGACAGGCCGCGTGGAAGTTGAGATCTGCACTGTTGCAGCAAATATTTACGCAGAACGCGGGAATAGTAAAGCGGCAAAACTGTGGAAAAGTGCTTTCAGGCGTTTACCTGGCCGGTGTAGATGGCCATGCCGACCACGGCGTCCACCCCCAGAGTGGCGAGCTGGTCGATTTCGGCGGTGCTGGTGATGCCGCCGGCGACGATAAGCTGGCGCGTGGTCGCGCTCCGTAAATGGGAAACCACATCGATGGGAATGCCTTGCATCAGCCCTTCGGTGTCGATGTGAGTATAGAGGAAGGCGGCGCACCAGGGCTCCAGGGCCTGCATCATCTCCACGGGAGAGAGTTCGGTCGCCTGCTGCCAGCCGCCGATCGCTACTTTCCCGCCGCGGGAGTCCACGGCGAAAACCAGGCGATCGCGGCCGCAGCGGCGCTCCAGCTCTTCCGCGAAAGCGCGGTTGATTTGTCCGTCGCGGACCAGGGCGGAGCCGATGATGATCCGCCGCGCGCCCGAGCGCAGCATATCTTCGGCAGCCTCGAGGGAGCGAATGCCGCCTCCCACCTGGCAGGGCAGCCGCGCCGCGAACCGTTCCACCAGCGCGCGATTGCTGCCCTTGCCCATGGCCGCGTCCAGGTCGATGAGCTGCACCAGCGAGTAGCGCGAGAAGCGCTCGATCCACGCCTCGAAATCAGTTGTTTCCAGCGCTTTCTTCGAGCCCTGGATGAGCTGCACGATCTTGCCGTCCATGAGGTCGATGGAGGGAATCAGCACGGCCACCTCACGGGGATGCCGGCAGCACGAAGCTCCTGTTTCAGCTCGGCGAAGGAATTCAGACCGAAGTGAAAGATCGACGCGGCGAGGGCGGCATCGGCTCGGCCTTCGCGGAAGACGGTAACGAAATGCTGTGCGCCGCCAGCGCCGCCGGAAGCGATGACCGGGATCGAGGTCGCGCCCACCACCGCCGCGGTCAGCTCGCAATCGAAACCTATGCCGGTGCCGTCGCGGTCCATCGAGGTCAGCAGGAACTCCCCCGCACCGCGCGACTCGGCTTCCCTCACCCACTCGATCGCGTCGCGTCCGGTGGGCTTGCGGCCTCCGGCGGAACGAACCTCCCAGCGCGCGCCGCTGCCCTCGGGAAGGCGCTTGGCGTCCACGGCGACGATCACTGCCTGCGAGCCGTAGCGCTCGCCAATGCGCGTGATCAGCGTGGGATCGGCCAGGGCGGCGGAGTTAATGGAGATCTTGTCGGCGCCGGCGTCGAAGACCGCGGCCGCATCTTCGAGCGACCGAATGCCGCCGCCGACCGTGAACGGCACAAACAACTCGCGGGCGGCTCGGCGCACCGCATCGAGCAGCGTGGCGCGGTTCTGGTGGGTGGCGGAGATGTCGAGCAGCACGATCTCGTCCGCCCCGGCGCGGCTGTGCGCGGCCGCCAGTTCGGCGGGATCGCCGGCGTCGCGCAGGTCGAGAAAGCGCACCCCCTTGACCACGCGGCCGGCGTCCACGTCCAGGCAGGCGATAATGCGTTTGGTCAGCATGTTACTCTGATCATTCACCAGGGGTGGAGCAGGCCTCCAGGCATGAATACCGCCCTGGACCAACTGCCGCAAACTCCTTTTTCGTGTGAGACCACGTGTCAGGGCACGACTTCAGTCGTGCCGCAAAGCCCACTAACAACTGTCATCCCGAGCGAAGCGCGAGGCGAGCTTGCGAGCTGAGCGCGAGTCGAGGGATCTTGGTTCTCTTTAAACGTCGTATTTCTTGGAACAAGACCAAGATTCCTCGCCTCGCCCTCACTCGCAAAGCTCGCTCGGACGGGCTCGGAATGACACACAACACGGGTCCCAAACGGCACGACTGAAGTCGTGCCCTGACACGTGGTCTCACACGAAAAAGGAGTTTGCGGCAGTTGGTCCAGGGCGGTATTCATGC
>JBKQPN010000112.1:0-32348 GCA_052145015.1 Terriglobales bacterium | reverse complement strand
ATCTTCTTCTCTTCTTTGGCGGCCTCGCCCGCGCTGAGCGGCTTGTCGTTGCGCGCGATCAGCCGCCGCACTCCCTGCCCATAGAGCATCATGATCTCGTAGTCCCGGGTCTCCCGCGATTTTTCATTGCCCTGGCCATCCAGCTTGTGTTCTTCCTCGCGCTGCAGATAGGCGTAGTCGCGCTGCTTGAGGTCGTTGGCAATGTCGTTCTCCGCTACCGCCCGGATGAGCGGCTGGATCTCCTCGCTCGAAAGCGTTCGCGGCTGGTTGGTGCGGGGGAGCGATGGCCGCTGCGGAGCGTTCTGTCCCGCGGCGCTGAGCGCGAGGGAGAAGACGAGGATAGACCTGGGGACGAGCCTAACCGCGGCGCAAGCGTAACCGGCGAATCCCATAGACAAGGAAATTACCATTTGATTGCATCCCGGTGACAAGTGCGACTGGCCTGCAACTTAGTCTCGGGTCTCCCCCACTCTGCGATGGATTCCATCGCACCAGACTGTGTAGGAGGAAACGATGTATCGCTTGTGCCACCGTCTGTTATTGCTTAGCTGCATCCTGGTGTTTGCATCCATCCTGGCCAGCGCCCATGACGAGGCCTTCACCGAAAACTTCACCACCACCACGTTTATCGCATCCACCGTCCCGAAGAACGGCGACGTGAATCCTTATGGCGTCTTCGTCGTGCCGAAATCTACAGGAGAACTGGTCAAGGGACACATCCTGGTCAGCAATTTCAACAACGGGAACAACCTGCAGGGCACCGGCACCACCATCATGGACATTGCGCCGGATGGGACCACCAAGGTGTTCGCCAAGATCCGCAATCGTGACCTACCCGGGCCCTGTCCCGGAGGGGTCGGCCTGACCACCGCGCTGGTGGTGCTGCGCAGCGGATGGGTCATTGTCGGCAGTCTGCCCACTTCGGACGGCACGGCCGCCACCGCTCAGGCCGGGTGCCTGATCGTACTCGACAGCCATGGGCACGCGGTTGAGACCTTCTTCGGCGGCGCCATCAACGGTCCCTGGGACATGACGTCAGTCGAGGACGATGACGTTGCGGAGCTGTTTGTCACGAACGTGCTGAGTGGCACGGTGGCAGCGAACGGCAACGTTGTGAACCGCGGCACCGTGCTGCGCATCATCCTCCTGGTACCCGATAATGGGCGTCCGCTGGAGCTGCTGCGTACCGTGATCGGCTCTGGCTTCAGTCAACGGACGGACCCGGCTGCGCTAGTTATCGGGCCGACGGGCGTCGGTCTGGGCTGCGATGGGACGCTCTATGTAGCCGACACCCTCGCCAATCGCATCGCGGCAATCGACAATGCAGTCCTGCGATTCAACAGCGCGGGCACCGGAAAAACGGTGTCGGTCAACGGCGGGCTCAATGGTCCGCTCGGGCTTGTGATCGCTCCCAACTGCGACCTCCTCACGGTCAACAGTAATGACGGCAACCTGGTTGAACTCACGCCCCACGGGTTCCAGTTTGCGCCGATCAACATCGATACCAGCGGCGCCGGGGCGGGTACGCTGTTCGGCCTCGCCGTCGCCCCCAACGGCAAGGGAATCTATTTCGTGGACGACGGGGATAACACCCTGGACCTCTTTCACTAGACAGGCTGGCCGCGTCCATCGGCCTGCCAGGAAGCGCGTGAATCCGGCCCTCGTGGCGCGAGGGCCGGCCCCGCCCATTCCGCGCCTACTTCCACTTGTGGCCCACCAGCTCCGCCTGGTACAGCCGCTCGTCTACGGTGTGGAGGGATTTTTCCTGCTTGGGCGTGAGCAGGGGACGGTGGGGGATGTCGCACAGGTACTCGGCGATGTACCAGACTTCGCCCTCGCTGGTCATCCAATTCAGGTGATCGAAGCGCGCCATGTTGACCGGCTGGGAATAGCGGCGCAGCGATCGTTGCCGCGCCAGGTTGAAATAAAGATTGAAGTAGCTCATGGCCAGCTCGCGCAGCGAGCGGTAGACCGGCTCGCGGTAGCGGCAGCCGGCAAAGTTCGAGGCCGCCACCGCCCCCCAGCATCCGTTCCCTTTAAAGATGGCCAGGACGTGGTCGGTATCGCGATCCGCCTCCAAATCCCACATAAGTGGCGGATACCCCAGCACGCGCAGCGCGGCCACGGCGAAAATCGCGCCTTCCAGGCAATGCACGGTACGCTCGCGCAGCACCTTGCGCGGCGACCAGCAGGTGAGCGCCAGGTGATAGGGCAGGCTGTTCAGGAATTTCTGTACGCCGTTCGGGTCCTTCATCGCGCGGATGGTGCGCACCTCCGCCGGGGTGAAGCCGAACGTGTTGGAGGGAAGCCGTCTAGTTCTCAAATTCCTCCTCATAATCCTTGTTGAACACCAGGGGCAGCTCCCGCGGAGCGTCGATGACTACATCTGGCGGCACCACTTTCAGCGTGTCCGGGCGGAACCCGTAGTTGACCCCGCAGCTCCACGTCCCGGCATTGCGCGCAGTGATCACGTCGATCTCCGAGTCGCCGATGATGATGGCCTGCTCGGCCGGCGTCCCGGTCTCCTCGAGCAGAGCGTTCGCGCCCATGGGGTCGGGCTTCTTGGTGGCGAAGCTGTTGCCGCCATAAACCTGGACGAACATATCCCGCAGCCCAAGGCCTTCCAGAATCTGGGATGAGGGCCGCACCGGCTTGTTGCTCAGCACCGCGAACTGGCGCTCCATCCGGTGGCCGTTGTTCTCGATCCAGCGCACGGCCGCGAGCGCCTCGCGGATCCCGGGATAGAGCGTGGTGTTGTCCAGCTTGTGCTCGCGATAATAGTGCAGGAAGAAGTCCAGCGCCTCGTGCATGTAGTGGCCGTCATCGGGATCGCCCAGGGCGCGGCGGATCAGCATGGGCGCGCCGTCGCCGATATAGTTGGCGATGACCTGGAGCGAGAGCTCCCGCCGCCCGAAGTGCCGCAGCATGGCGTTGACCGAATTGGCCAGGTCCAGTTGCGAGTCGATCAGGGTGCCGTCCAGGTCGAAGATCAGCAGCCTGATCTGCTCGGTCGGGATGGGGCGGTGGACGGTGATCACCGAAGTATCCGCCTAGGTGACTTTGGTTCGCCAATCAGTATATCCGCAGCGCCTGCACCCGTTTTACAATGTCGCCTCGGGGTCCGACTGCATCCGAGGGAGCGAATGGCTACCACCAAGACCGTACCCAAGGCCACTGGCAAAGTTCTTGAGACTCCCGACAAGACCTATCAGGGCCTCACCCGCAAGCAGCTCATCGAGATCTACCGGCTGATGTTCCTGTCGCGGCGCATCGACGACCGCGAGATCTTGCTCAAGCGCCAGCAGAAAATCTTCTTCCAGATCTCGGGCGCGGGCCATGAGGCGCTGCTGGTTGCGGCCGGACTGGTCCTCAAGCCGGCTTATGACTGGTTCTTCGCCTACTATCGCGACCGCGCGCTGGCCCTCACCCTGGGCATGAAGCCGCTCGATATGCTGCTGCAGGCGGTGGGCGCGGCCGACGATCCCTGCTCCGGCGGACGCCAGATGCCCTCGCACTGGTCCAGCCGCCAGCTCAACATCGTCACCGGCTCCTCGCCCACAGGCAGCCAGTTCCTGCACGCCGTCGGATGCGCCGAAGCCGGCCGCTACTTCTCGCGCCATCCCGAGGCGGCCAAGAAAGTTCCCGGCGACTACCGCGAGTTCAAGGATGTGACCTTCCACGGCGACGAGGTGGTCTACGTCTCCTCCGGGGAAGGCACCACCAGCCAGGGCGAGTTCTGGGAGTCGCTGAACTCGGCCTCGAACCTGAAGCTGCCGGTTCTGTTCCTGATCGAGGACAACGAGTACGCCATCTCCGTGCCCTGCGAGGTGCAGACCGCAGGCGGCAACATCTCGCGCCTGGTGGCCAATTTCCCCAACTTCCATTTTGAGGAGTGCGACGGCACCGATCCGGTCGAGAGCTATGCCGCCGTCACCCGCGCGGTGGAGCACATCCGCGCCGGCAAAGGGCCCGGGTTCGTGCATGGACACGTCATCCGTCCCTATTCGCACTCGCTCTCCGACGATGAACGCCTCTATCGCCCCGAATCCGAGCGCCAGGAAGAGGCCAAGCGCGATCCCATCACCCGCCTGCAGATGTTCCTGATCCGCGAAGGCATCCTCGACGAGAAAGCGATCAACGAGCTCGAAAAACAGGTTTCCGATGAGGTGCTGGAGGCGAGCGACCGCGCCCTCGAATCGCCGGCGGCGAAGAAGGAATCGATCCTGCAATTTATCTATTCGCCCGACCTCGATCCCACGTCAGCCAAGTTCGAGGCAGCGCCCGCGCCGCCTGCTCCGGCCAAGCCCGGGGCGGTGGCCGAGAAGACCATGGCGGACCTCATCAACGCCTGCCTGAAGGACGAGATGCGGCGCGATCCGCGCATCGTCGTCTTCGGCGAGGACGTGGCCGACTGCAGCCGCGAGCAATATTTGAAGCAGAAGCTGGTCAAGGGCAAGGGAGGCGTTTTCAAGCTCACCTCCGGGCTGCAGATGGAGTTCGGCCCTGACCGCGTGTTCAACTCGCCGCTGGCGGAGGCCAGCATCGTGGGCCGCACCATCGGCATGGCCACGCGCGGGCTCAAGCCCGTGGCCGAGATCCAGTTCTTCGACTACATCTGGCCGGCGATGCACCAGTTGCGCAACGAGCTGCCGCTCATCCGCTGGCGCTCGTTCAATGGCTTCTCCTGCCCCGCCGTCATCCGCGTGGCCATCGGCGGATACCTGACCGGTGGCGCCATCTACCACTCACAGTGTGGGGAGAGCATCTTCACCCACATTCCCGGGCTGCGCGTGGTGTTCCCCTCGAACGCGCTCGACGCCAATGGTCTCTTGCACACCGCCATCCGCTGCGACGACCCGGTACTCTTCCTCGAGCACAAGCGGCTCTATCGCGAGACCTATGGACGCGCCCCGTATCCCGGTCCCGACCACATGATCCCGTTCGGCAAGGCAAGGGTGGCGCGGGAAGGCAGCGATGTGTCGCTGATCACCTACGGCGCGGTCGTCCCCCGCGCTCTGCAGGCCGCACAGCGGGCCGAACGCGAGCATCAGCTCAGCGTGGAGATCATCGACCTGCGCACCCTCAGTCCTTACGACTGGGAGGCGATCGCCAACTCGGTGCGCAAGACCAACCGCGTGATCGTGGCCTACGAGGACGTGCTGAGCTGGGGCTACGGCGCCGAGATCGCTGCCCGCATCGCCGACGAACTCTTCGACCACCTCGATGCTCCGGTGCGCCGCGTCGCCGCCATGGACACCTTCTGCGCCTACCAGCCAGCTCTGGAAGAAGAGATTCTGCCCCAGGCCAACGACCTCTATCAGGCCATGCTCAAGCTGGCCGGGTACTGAACTCGGGAGCACTCTTCCGTTCCAGACGCTCACGGGACAAGCTTCGTGAGACATCACGTGTCAGGGCACGACTTTCAGTCGTGCCGAAAACTCAAGAATTGTCATCCCGAACGAGCGCGAGGGAGCGTCGCGACTGAGCGCGATGCGAGGGATCTTGGGGTTGAGTTTTGAGACCGTGTCTGCTGCCGTTTCCTATCCCGTTCGGCGGAAGCCGGGATTGCTCGCCTCGCCCTCACTCGCAACGCTCGCTCGGGCTCACGATAACAAACGTCCTGACGGCTTGACTGAAGTCGTGCCCTGACACGTGCTCTCTCTCCAAGGAAGTCTCTCCGCAGCAAGAAAAAAGCGGAGAAAACGGTGACCGGAGGCAGGGTCTGCCGATTTCTCCGCGGCAACCGGGAAGAGAGAGAGGCCACCTTCCCGGTACATCCCCGCACAGAATTTTGGAGGCACGTGTGCGCGGGGAAAACCAGACAGAGAATCAGCAGAGGAGACAACAGGAGAGAACTTGAGGCCCCGGCGCCTGGAGCGTGAACGCTTCACCAGCGGCGAGCGGTACTTCCAGTTGCGGCACGACCGGCGCGGCCACAGGGCCGGTCAGCGCGATCTCGACCGCCGCGCTAATCCCGGACTTGGCGTTGTCCGCGCTCAGAGCCTTGAACTTGGCTACCGGTTTGTTGTGCAGCATGTCGCCGCTGCTGCAGGCGGGCTTGTGCCCCAGGAACGTAATGAAAATCGCCAGGCATAGAGCAATGGCGAGCCAGACTTGTAAACGTCCGCACATGCTGCACATACGATGCGCCGGTGCTGGGCCGGCGTCAAGCTCCCGTAGGAGTACTTTAGTGCACATCACTTGCGTGCGGGACTGCTGCCGCCGCCGCGGAAGAACGCCCCATCGAGCGAGATCGGCCCCGCTCCCAGAAAAATGAGGGCGAAGGCGATGATCCCGCACGCCAGGGGGAGTTCGAATCCGCCCGGCC
The DNA here is from genome assembly GCA_052145015.1 of Terriglobales bacterium. Classification (GTDB taxonomy): domain Bacteria; phylum Acidobacteriota; class Terriglobia; order Terriglobales; family Acidobacteriaceae; genus JAHFUA01. The sequence goes on along the minus strand of JBKQPN010000112.1, from coordinate 26,020 downwards.
CCCTCAGCCCGTTCTTCCAGTGGACCTTATCGATGGCGACTGCCATGTCAATGACCATCGACAGGGCAGCCAGGCGGGTCAGCAACCCCACCACCAGCAGGATGCCGCCGCCGAACTCTGCCGCTACGGTCAGGTATGCCATCCAGCCAGGAATCCCCATGCTGTTGAGCATTCCCATGAATTTCGGCATACCGCCGAACAGCTTCTGCGCCCCGTGGGAGATCATGATGGCTCCCAGCGCCAGGCGAAGCCCCAGCAATGCCAGGGGATGAAGTCGATCCAGGAATTTCACAGTCGGCCTCCTGTTGGTAAGTCGCGACTAGAATACTCGATGCGCACCCCGCGGCTGGCCATCGCCTGCAGGAACGCGGCGGCGGGGATGTCCAGTTCGCTGCGGATTCCGCCGCGTTTCGCGATCTCGCCCGAGGCCAGCATCTGGACCACAACCGAGGCCGGCCAAGCCGTGGTGCGCATCATGGCCGTCATGCCGGTGGCCGGGTCGAAGCGGTCCACCACGCTGAACGACGCCACGCGCGCGCCTTGATGAGCTTCCACGCGTAGGATGACCAAGTCCGGATCAGTGCCGCCAAATTTTTCTTCGAACAGCCTGGCAGTCACCGCCCGGGGCGCGATCTCGGTCTTGCCGAACTTCTTCTTTTCGCTCGAAAACATTCCCAGATCGTAGAGCCCGCGGATGAGCGCCAGGTGTCCGCGATAGCGCAGCGTCTTCTCGAAGCACTCGCCCACCTTTCCGGCGAAGGTCTCGGGCAGAGTCGAGGTCCCGCCGGAAGTTTGAAACGCCTCCAGAGGTGGGAAGCCTTCGAGATGAAATTCCTCCAGCTCGCTCAGCGGTTCGATGGTGGTCAGCTTGCCTTTGCGGAGGATGCGCGCCGGTTCGACATACTCGTTGATCAGTCCCTCGACCGAGAAGACCAACCGGTAATTGAACGGCGGCTTGGGATTCTGGGGCAGGCCGCCGACGTAGAGCTTCAGCGCGTCCGCCTGGCCGCCGATGCGGCGCATCAGCTCGCCCGCCAGGATCGAGCCCATGCCCGGAGAGAGCCCGCAATCTGGCGCCAGCGCCACGCCACGCTTGGCGGCCTTTTTATCCATGGCCAGCTCTTCTCGCACCACGGTGTTGTTACCGCCGAGATCGGCGAAGTGGCATCCTGCCTTGATGGCGGCCCGTGCCAGGCCAACGTTGAAAAAATACGGCACGGCGGAGAGCGTCGCCGCGTGACCGCGCATCAGCTTGGCGGCGTCGGATTCCCGGCTCGCGTCCAGAGGCTTCGGCGTGACCTTCTTGCCGCGGGTCAGCTTGTTGACGCGCTTGGCTGCATCTTTCGCGCGGCCCATGTCGCTATCGGCCAGCGTCACCGCTTCGACCGCGGGCGCGCGCGCCATGTCATAGGCCGCCGCCGATCCCATCATGCCTGCGCCGATTACAAGAAGTCGCATTCTTAGTCGCCAGTCGCCAGTCGCCAGTCGCCAGTCGCCAGTTGCCAGAAGTGAGGCCGGACAGATTACAGCATTGGCTCATGGTTAGGAAAATCACCCGCCGCACCGCTTCTGGTGCACCTCGGAAGCAAGCGGGTGCGCCCGCATGGGCAGGGCGCCACGAGAGTTCAATTAGTGGACAAACCACATGTCGTCCTTCACCCCTGCGAACCCGAGGCGTCTGAAAGGCAGATTTCGGTCGATGACGACGTCAGTCACTTGATACTTCTGACCGGGATCCGCCAGCGCGAGCGATGGCTGCCGCGTAATTTTGGCAAATGCCTGCCTGACGTTTGCTGGAATGCCTTCCGTTGTCGAGAGCACTTTGAATTGACCATCGAGCAGGTGTTCTCTTTCGGCTGCCGATAGGAGATGGCGGTTCTGCTGCGCGAGTGCTGTCAGAGATAGGCAGCAAACGGCTAGTGCGACTAGACTTTTCCTGTGTTCGTTCATGATTTGGATTGTAGTTGTTGTAAACAGGGTTTATCACAACTAACCGCGAGAGGCTGGTTCCCCTGCGCCTAAGCCTTTTGCCGCTTCCAGTACAGATACCCCGGCACCGCGATCAGCATGATCACCGCTCCCGCGACTGCCTCCTTCGGTCTCTCGTAAGCCACGATCGCCGCCCACAGGCTGCCCGCCACCAGATACAGCGCCGGAACCCACGGATACCCCGTGCAGCGATAGGGACGCGGCGCATCCGGACGCCTCCGCCGCAGCACGAACACTCCCGCCACCGTGGCCACGTAGGCGATCACGCCCACGAACATCACGTAGGTGTAGAGTTCGTCATATTTGCCGCTGAGCGCCAGCACCCCCGACCACGCCCCCAGCACAATCAGCGCCAGCGAGGGCGTGCGGTAGCGCGGATGAACATAGGCCAGCTTGGGCAGGAAAGCCCGGTCGCAGGCCATGGCGTAGACCACGCGCGCGCCTGCCAGCGTGCAGCACGAGGCCGCTCCGAAGCACGAGAGCGCGATGAGCAGAGACATCCACCGCCCCACGCCCGGCGAGAACAGCGCGATTGCGGCCGTCTGGGCGATGGTCCGCGCCGGCTGGATGTCGGCCAGCGGCACTGCGTACAGATAGACGAGGTTCAGGCTGATGTACACGATTCCGACCACCACCACTCCCAGCACCAGCGCCCGCGGGATGTTGCGCTGCGGATCTTTCACTTCTCCCGCCGCGCAGGCGATGTAGGTCCAGCCGTCGTACGCGAAGAAGACGCCATTGAGCGCCAGGCCGATCGCAATCAGCAGCGGCAGGGGGTGCGCCGGCGGCGCCGGCGTGGAGAAGTGCGCCGTGGAACCTTTGCCGATCGCGAATCCGAATCCCACGAAAATCGCGATGGCGGCGAACTTCATCCAGGTAGCGATGTTCTGCAGCGTGGCCGCGCGCCGCAGTCCCACCACGTTTACCCAGGTCATCATTGCGATCGCCACCAGCGCCACCAGTTGCCCGCGCGTCGGCGAGAACGGACCGGCTCGGAACAGCGCTTCCTTCGCGCCGAACGGGAGCACCTCATCCAGATAGGTCGCTGATCCCACCGCCAACGCCGCCACCGTCCCGCTGAAATTGATGAATAGCACCATCCAGCCGAACAGGAAGGCGTAGAACTCGCCGTAAGCTTCGCGCAGGTAGACGTACTGCCCGCCAGAGTTGGGGAACATCGCACCCAATTCGGCGAAGGCAAAGCAGGCCAGCAGGGTGATGGCGCCGCCCAGCACCCACACAAAGAGGAAGAGCGCGGGGCTCGAGAGATGCTCGGCGACGTCGCTGACCGCCAGGAAGATAGCCGAACCGATGATGCCGCCTGCCATCAGCAGCACCGAATCCACCAGCGACAACCCGCGCACCAGCGTGGGCGCGCGTTCGGGCGCGGCAACAGGTGCGGTCACCCGATCCCCAACTCGTCCGGGGATTCGAGCGGCGTGCCGCAGGCACGGCAGATCACCGCCGAGCAGTCGCCGCAGATCAGCGGGTCGGTGACCTCACGCGCGCACTTCGGACAGTAAAGCGGTTCCGCTGGGCTTTCCGGCATGATGGCGCAGAATGTAGCATAGAAGCAGTACTCAGTACCTAGTACTCAGTACTCGGCAACAATATACTTGCCGAATCAGCAAAGCAAGCGCAAGATTGAGGTACGCAGGGTCGCCCTGTAGTCGGGGTGCCCTGTGAGCACAAGCACCCGGTGGTACCTAGATGAACTTGTCCACCCTTCGGCTCGACCGGGGACGCTGTTCGCCATGCTGAAGTGTTACGTCGATGAGAGTGGCCTCGGCAAGAACCAGGACGAGATCGTCTGCTGTGTTGCTGGGTTCTTCTCAAGAAATGCCCACTGGGGAAAGTTCCAGAAACACTGGCGGGCGTTGCTGAAGAAATACGGGTTGGACGAGTTCAAGGCCAAAGACTTTTGGAGGCGCTCAACAACCGGGGGGCTGACTGGGAAGTACGCGAACTGGTCATTTGGGGATGCAAACGAATTCATGCAGTCTGTCATCCGGCTGATCCTAGACTACCGGCTGCATCTTCTTGGGAGTGCCGTGAACCTTGCCGAGTTCTTTTCTTATGCGGAAGAAGATCGGAGATTCTTAACGGGTGCGCAGTTCGACGTGACGAAGTCGGCGTTCGTGACCTCCGGCAAGCCAACTACCGCATACTTCGCCGCATTCAACGTGGTTGTCACGCAGGGAGCGAAGATCGGAGCCCGGAAAAAGGAACTGATGCATTTTGTCTTCGATGAACAAAACGAATTCGCCCCACTCGCCAGACAGCGCATGCCTGAACTGCGCGAGAGCGAACAGTTGGGTGGGGTGCGCGAGTTCCTAGGCGATCTAGTGTATTCACCTTCGAGCCGGGTGCTGCCGTTGCAATGTGCCGATCTGGTCGCCTTTGCGTGCAAAGACTATTACAGGCGCGAGATGTCGGGCCTGCCGATTGACTTTGTAGAGAGGGCTGTAATCAGCCCGATGGAAGTGCTCCAGCAGATACTGCTGGGACTTCCCGTGGAGAACCAGAGCCTATTTAAATTGGGGCGTCAGGAATTCGATCTGATGCTGAGCGGTAAGGTGGTGGTCCCAGAGTGAAACAAAACCCTGAATTCGACAGGTTCGATAGCACCATGCGGAAACTGATCGCAGTCCCACGCAGCGAGATCAAAGCCAAGCTGGATGCGGAAAAGCGGACCAAGGCCCGAAAGCGGAAGACTAAGAAACCTTCCGCTTCCCGCGTCTCTGGCGGGGATGCTTAGAAGGCTTGCGTTTCTCCGACCTTCGCAGTCAGTGCGGCGTAGGTGAGGCGCTTGCCAGCGATATTGGCCAGCGCGAGATTGAAACGCTCCAAATCGGTGAGCGGAACGCGGTCACGATCACGGCGATTGTTGTAACGGAATACTTGTTCGTCAAGGTAACGGAACAGATGAAAAGGTTCGACACTCACATAGGTTCCACCGAGGCCGCGCTTCAGCAGGCTCCAGAAGTTTTCAAGGCCATTGGTGTGAACCTGTCCGCGCACATAGCCTTCGGCGTGGTCAATGACTTCGTGGGCGAAGTGTTCCTCCAGCCCTTTGTAGGAAAGCAATTTGTCGGTGTAGACGGGGGTTTCCGGCAGCACGTGCTCGTGGACAATCGCTTGCAGCTTGTGGCGCTTCCGAGTTTCCACCACTTCGGCCCGCAATTCTCCGCTGCGCTCCAGCACGCCAACAACAACGGCCTTGTTCTCCATTCCGACCTTGCCTTCGCGCTTCGACACGTGGATGTTGCGCGCATGAGCACCAATGAAAGTCTCGTCTACTTCCACGCCGCCGCCGGGACCGCCGAGCTTTCCGCCGCGCTTGCTCTGCATGCCGAGACGGATGCGGTGCATCATGAACCATGCGGTCTTTTGAGTGACGCCAAGGGTGCGCGCGACCTCGTAGGAACTGACACCATTACGGCAGTTCGACAGCATCCAGACAGCGATGAGCCACTTGTCGAGCGGGATGGGCGAATCCTCGAAAATAGTCCCGACCTTCGCGCTGAATTGCCGCTTCGCGTGGACGCTTTTGCACTGCCACTTCCGCTGATTTTTCAAGAACACAACGTCATTACGACCGCAGGCAGGACACACGGCGACGCCATCGGGCCAGAGCAGACGAACCATGTAGCGCAGAGCGTTGTCCGGGTCACCGAAATACAGGATCGCATCTTGCAGGGTGCGTGGCTGTTTGATGTCTTTCATGCCACAAGCGTACCCTGTCGAGGCTGATTTGTCAAGTATATTATTGCCTAGTACTCAGTACTCAGTGCTGCGATGGGATTGCGTCGCATTGTTTGGCCTGAAGCCTACATCCGAGTACTGAGTACCGAGTACTGAGTACTTTCATGACTCCGGACGAAATTCTTCAACACGAATTCAACCGCTGGGCCGCGGAGGGACGCGGCGAGCAGATGGAGCAGCATCATCTCGCCATCACGGAAGCGACCCTACGGCTGATGGATATCAAGCCGGGCGAGCGCGTGCTGGACCTGGGCTGCGGCGCGGGATGGGCCACGCGCATCCTGGCGCGGCTGGTGTCGGAAGGCCCGCGCGGCTTCGGCCAGATCGTTGGTCTAGACATTTCCGACGAGATGATCCGCCGCGCCCGCACCGCCTCCCGCGACTTCGACAACATCATGTACGTGTGGGGCTCTGCCGAAAAGATTCCGTGGGAGGAAAACTACTTCGACAAAGTGCTCTCGGTCGAATCTTTTTATTATTATCCCGACCCGGACCGCGCGCTCAACGAGTTGTTTCGCGTGATGGCGCCGCGTGGGCGGGTGTTCATCCTCATCAACCTTTATAAGGACAATCCCTACTCGCTGCAGTGGGTGGACAAGCTCAAGGTTCCGGTGCAGGTGCGCTCCGAAGCCGAGTATATCGGACTGCTGAAGGCGCACGCCTTTGAAGACGTGGAAGCGCGCCGCATTCCCGACCCCACTCCCACGCCGGACGACTACGCGGGACAGTCATTCAAGAGCGCAGAGGATTTGCGGCAGTTCAAGCGCATCGGCGCGCTGCTGGTGATGGGGACCAAGCCCAACTTCCGCTCGCCCGCGCCGCCGTACACGATTTACTGACGTTGTCGGCAGTTGGCAACCAAGCCGTGTCACGACTTGCGTTCCTGAAATAGTCCGGAATACACCAAGCCAGCAATCGCTCCGCCGATGATGGGCGCCAGCCAAAAGAGCCACAATTGGTGGATTGCCCAACCTCCTACAAACACGGCCGGACCCGTGCTGCGTGCCGGATTCACAGAAGTGTTGGTGACGGGAATACCCACCAGGTGAATAAGCGTCAGGCCGAGGCCGATCGCGATTCCCGCGAAGCCCGCTGGGGCGCGCCGGTCGGTGGCTCCGTGAATGATCAGGACAAACATGAAGGTGAGTACGACTTCGGCCACGAAGCAGGCCAGGAGCGAGTACCCTCCCGGCGAATGGAGGCCATAGCCATTCGACGCGAATCCACCGGCCAATTGAAAACCTTCCTTCCCGCTGGCGATGATGTACAAGACGGTGCTGCCGAGGATCCCTCCCAAAACCTGGGCGATGACGTAAGGGACAAGTTCCGCGGCCGGAAATCGTTTGCTCACGGCCAGGCCCACTGAAACCGCTGGATTCAGGTGAGCCCCTGAGATGTGGCCAATACAATAGACCATGGTCATCACCGTCAGGCCGAAGGCGAAAGCCACTCCCAGGAACCCGATCCCAAGCTGCGGAAACGCCGCGTCCAATACCGCCGCGCCGCAGCCACCGAATACCAGCCAGAACGTCCCAATGAACTCCGCGGCAAGCTTTTTCGACAGAGGCACCTGAGGTCTCCTTTCAGAATCTACGATTAGGGGCTAAGGTTCGGAGCATTATAGGGCAGCCAGCGAGTTTGCAAGCCTTCGGCTATCGCCACCACATTCCCAGTAGCGGGAACTCCCGGCGCGCTATAAGCTTCCCGGTTTATACCCGACGCGAGGATTCGTACCATGAGCACTCATAACTACGACCTGGTAGTGATCGGCGGCGGTCCGGCTGGGCAAAAGGGCGCTTTGGCTGCCGCCAAACTGCGCAAGAAAGTAGCGGTAGTCGAACGCAAATGGTCTGGCCCGGGGCCCTCCGCTCAGGCCGGGACGATTTCCAGCCGGCTTCTACGGGAAGCGGTTCTGGCTCTACGGGCACGTCGGCTTTTTCAGGGGAACGATCCCACCCAGCCGCGCATCGAGATGTCGGAACTGGCGGCTCGGGTGCCGGCCATCGTCAACAGTTACGCTGCCATCCTGAAGTCGCAATTGCAAGGAGCGGAGGTGGAAACCATCGCGGGCGACGCCCGGTTCGTGGATCCGCGGACGGTCGAGATCCAAACCGACCAAGGCCCAACCCGCGTCACCGCCGAAAAGTTCCTTATCGCGGTGGGCACGCGGCCGGCCGCCAGCCAGCACGTCGTGATCGACGGCCTGCGCATCTTCAACTCCGATCAGTTGCTCTCCATGCGGCGGATTCCACGTCATCTGATCATCGTGGGAGCGGGGCTGATTGGCGTCGAGTACGCCTCCATGCTGGTTCTACTGGGCGCCAAAATCACGCTGGTGGACGAGCGGCCGGCGCTGCTGGCCTTCGTCGACCGGCAGATCGTCGACGCTCTCCGTTCCCACCTGACGCAGCTCGGCGTCAGCTTCCGGCTGGGCGCGAAGGTGGTGGAGTGCAAGAGTGATGCGGCCAAGGATCGGGTCACGGTCCAACTCTCGAACGGCGAGACCATCGAAGGGGAGTCGCTGCTGTATGTAGCCGGGCGCCAGGCCAACACCGACACGCTGAACTTGGTCTCGCTCGGCGCGCGTACCACCGACGACGGCAAGATTGTAGTCAATGACCAGTTTCAGACGGCCGTGCCCGGCATTTATGCCGCCGGGGATGTCATCGGGTTCGCCTTCGAAGGCTTGTATTACGCCAGCATCTCCATGGAACAGGCCCGGCTGGCGGTCTGCAACATGTACGGATTCCCCGCCGGCAGCAGCCCCGAGGTCTTTCCCTATGCCATTTATGGCATCCCGGAAATCGCCATGGTGGGCGCCACCGAACAAACGCTCGAGGAGAGCAAGATTGAGTACCAGACGGGCGTGGCGCGCTACGAGGAACTGGTGCAGGCACAGATCTCCGACGAGCGCGGCTTCCTGAAGCTGTTGTTCGATCCCGAATCGCTGAAGCTGCTCGGGGTCCACATCATGGGAGTACGCGCGGCGGAAGTCATCCATATCGGGCAGGCGGTGCTCCGGTTTGGAGGCACCATCGAGTATTTCCGGGATGCCGTCTTCAACTATCCCACCATCGCCGAGGCTTACAAACTGGCCGCCGCCGATGGATTGAGGAAGGTGGGCTGGCTGCCCTGAGCCGCCGCCAGGCGGATTACGGAAAACGAGGTGGACCCCTTATTGGCCGTCACCGGAAGACTTGCCCTTCGGCAGCGCGGTCTTGATTCTCACTAACTCCGTCAAAAACTCATCCCGAGTAAGTACGCCTTTCTTCTCCAGCAACTCCAACAAGACCTGCAGAGGCTGCGAGAGGTCAGGCTCAGTCGCGGGAAGCGCGGGCGGGGGCTGCTCGCGAGGCGTCGGACTGGCCAGGCGGGCAATGAGCTGATTCAGTCGCCGCCAATCGTCTGCCTTCATTTGCGTGAAAGCGACGCCGTTGCCCACCCCTGGATGAGTGGTTCGCACCACGCCCCGGCCATGGATCTCCAGATCGTCGGTCTGGATCGCAAATTCTATCGGGGTTTGCAGCGGGAGCGGGGACAGCAGCTCCAAATAGCAGCCTCCCAAGCCGACGTCGGCCAATCTCGCCCAGGTGGGAAGGTTCGTATTCTCATTGTGCAGGCGCACCGCGCCGGCGCACGCGTAACGCGGATAGCGGCGCCGTTCTGCCGGGGTCGCGTTGCCGGCAGCCGGCGCGGGCTCGTCGGCCGTCGCACCCGCGCTCAGGATCTCGGGGCCCTGTCCAAACTGGTCCGGAGCGCCGCCTTGCAGGGCTTCCGCCCAAATGCATCGGCCGGCATCCAGGCAGGCAATGCCGATCTGACCTTGGTCCGCCGTGTCATTCGCCCCCACCCATACCACCTGGAAGCGCGCCTTCTGGTCCCCGTGCTGAACTCCAAGGATGTCGCCCAGTTGCTTGGGGCCGGTAATGCCGGCCAGCCGTGCCCCCTGGCCGCTGATATCCACGGTGCGCGCCGTCTGCGAGAAGGGCTTCCCGGTGCTGTCCATCCCCCACACCCGGACCTCCAACTGCATCGGGATTCGCAACTCGCGGAGCGGTTCCACTATTCGCCTTCCTGCTGCAGCGCCGAATGCGGCGCTGGCCCATATTATGAGCCCTCGGGAGGCGATGCCGTACTGAACCAGTGACTTTTACGTAGCCGGCAGGAACGAAAAAGGGAGCCAAGGACTTTCGCCCTCTGCCCCCCCTGGCTTGGTACCCTCCCCCAGGTACTTGGCCACACTCTAGATCGGCGTGGTGCTGGTCCCGCAGGTCGTGATGGCAGCCGAAGCGTTGTACTGAATCACCCCCGAGCTATCGGTGCAGAAGTACCGCTGCCCGGTAGTTCCCGGGCTGACCGGAGCTGCCGCATACTGGTAGTTGCTCTTGGGCGTCCCGGTACAGTTGCCCACCGTGAAGGTATAACCGCTCTTGGTGCCGCTTGCCAGGTTGGCATCGATCAGGCCAGCCGCCCCAGAAGTGGCCGAACCGCTTGCCGGCGCCAATGAACTCAGAGCGCAGGCAAAGCCCACGCTCGGGTAGGTCATGTTGTAGGTGATTTCCGCCGTGTTGAGGGTTCGCAGCGAACCCACGGCGGAGGCCTCGTTGGCTGCGATGCGCGAGCGCAGCAGGTTGGGAATCGCGATGGCCGCGATGATCAGAATGATCGCCACCACGATCAGCAGTTCGATCAGCGAAAAGCCTTTCTGCTTGCTTGTCTTGTGCTTCTTGGACGACTTGTGTCTCTGCATTGTCCGTTTCTCTCGAAAATGGTTTGGCCTTTCGGGCGTGGCCCATCATGGGCACCCGACATGCCAAACCGCCCGTTTTGAACCTCGCCGGCGTTACGCGTAGCCCATTGCATTTACAATTCTTTACACATGACCCCGCGCATGGGCATTAGGGAATTATGAAAAATGTTGACAGAAAATGTCATTCGAACCGCCGAACTGTGTCAGGAAGAAGGGCGGAAAGCCACAACCGAAAGCCCCGGCCGCGGTTGACACTCCCGCACCCTGCCCCTAGACTGAAAAGTCTGGATACCCCCGGAAAAGGGGCCTGCATGGGCTGGCTACAGAACAGGTTCGAGAAGAACTTCCTCATCACCACGGTGGACTACGTCTTCAACTGGGCGCGCAAGTCGGCGCTCTGGCCGATGACTTTCGGTCTGGCCTGCTGCGCCATCGAGATGATCGCCTCCTCCACCTCGCGCTTCGACATCGCCCGCTTCGGCGCCGAGGTCTTTCGTCCTTCGCCGCGGCAGAGCGACCTGATGATCGTCTCCGGCACCGTCACGCTGAAGATGGCGCCGGTGGTCAAGCGCATCTACGACCAGATGCCCGAGCCCAAGTGGGTGATCTCCATGGGCGCGTGCTCGTCGGTGGGCGGGCCGTTCAACACCTACGCGGTTCTTCAGGGCGTGGACCGCATCGTGCCCACCGACGTGTATGTGATCGGCTGTCCGCCGCGGCCCGAAAACCTGTTCTATGCGCTGCTCAAGCTGCAGGACAAGATCGACCAGATGTCGATCGCCAAGCGGCCCACGGAAGTCCGTCTCGACGAGAGCATGGTCGCGGACTTCAAGCGGCAGGTGATGATCGCGCAGACGCTGGCGCCGAAATGACAGCGCATTCCCGGGCGTCTGAGCCCGGGGCTGTCATCCTGAGCGAAGCGAAGGATCTCGGCAGTCAGCACTCAGCAAGCTGTTTTTGAAGAGGCAAGAGCGGCATGACACTGATCGATGGGGGAAGCAAAGAGAGCCGCTCCGAAAGACTGCGTTCCCGCACCTACTCGGTCATTTATTTGCTAATACCAATCATCATTCTGCTGCACATCGTAAGCGGCCATCCTTGGAAAGCGTCGCTCCTAGTCGGTATTGTGATGATGGCGTTGGCGATTCTTTTCCGTCCGAAATGACCGGTACCGATCCGCGTAAATCCGCGGCGGGGGTTTCCCATGCCCGACTTCGTTCGACTCTGCAGCAAGGCTGACCTCCCCGAAGACGGCGAGGCCAAGGAGATCCCGCTCGGCGACAAGGTGATCTGCGTCGCCAACGTCAGCGGGACCATCTCCGCCATGGACAACGTCTGCCTGCACCGCGGCGGGCCGATCGGCCAGGGCGTCATCGCCGACAACAAAGTCGTCTGCCCCTGGCACGGCTGGATGTGGGACCCCAAGACCGGCCAGGCTGAGCACAATCCAGAGGCCCGCGTCGCCGTGTATCCCATCAAGCTGGAAGGGGACGAGGTTTACGTACAGATCTGAGTTGTGCCTAGCTCAACGAATCACTGCTCCCGTTACAGATCGATGTGCAGCCGCAGCCCCGGCACCACCACCGGCCCGCGGTCGCGGTTGTAGCCGGGATTGGCGACGTACTGCAGATCGAACGACGTGGACACGCCGCGCCACAGGTGCAGCGTGTAGAAACTCTCGAGAATGCTTTCGCGGCCGTAGTTCAGCTTGCCATCGCCCAGCAGAAATCCCTGGCCGCCCAGGGCCAGGTACTCGCGGTGGTCGGGCGAAAGGCCGTTGATGGCGAAGGCAAAGCCAACCTTATCCAGCTTGCGCCTCCACAGATCGCCTGCCACCAGCAAGCCGCCCTCGCCGTGGCGATCCACCTCGGTATAGACGTAGGACTCGGTGTGGCCGTCGTTCCATCCCAGGCGGCCGTAGGCGCGCAGGTGAGCGGTGAGTTGCTGCTCGGCGTTCAATCCCGTGCCGTATTTCTCCTTCACCTGCAGGGGGTGCGCGGTGATCTCCGGGCGCGGCGTCTCTCCGTCGAGGAAGTTGTGGATCGCCTCGCTGTACACGCCCATATTGGCGTGGTTGACGTAGGCCAGCAGGCGCACGACGGTGGCGCGCTCCGGCCGCAGGTGGCCGCGGAGTTCGAACTCCACATTCTCGGCGTGGGCGAGCGAGAGATCGGTCTGGAACTTGATGCCGTTGGCGACCGTGGGCATGGCCGCTTCGGCGAAGCGCACGCCCCAGTGGCGGTCCTCGAAGTCGGCAATCCCGCCCCAGGTGTAGCCGCGGGTGTCGGCGGCGTAGTCGTAGGCGCCATTATTGTCGATGGTCCAGTTGAGGAACTGGGTGTGGCTGTCACCGCCGACGGAGTTCAGGTCGAAAAAATCCGCCATGCCGAACTTGCCGACGCGCAACTCCAGCCGCCGCGCCGGCACCTCCGTAGGCAGCGAGAACGGCGTGCGCTCGGATTCCACCTTCTCGCGGCTGAGCGGGATGATCTGATGCAGCATGACTCGCGCGAGGTAAGGCGCGCCCCCGAGCTCCGGGTTGCGCACCACGTCCAGGTTGGTAAAGCCCGCCAGGCCGAGCGCGTCGCTCAAGCCGCGCCCGCTGGCGCTCTCCATGTCGAACAGGAAGTCGGTCGAGCGCGTGAGCTGCACCCCGGTGTAGAGGGTGGCCACGCGCGAAGTGGCGCTCTGGCCCCAGGGCTTCAGGCTGTTGGTATCGGTATAGGGCGCGTGGAAGCGCGGGTGCGCCTGGAAGATGACGTTGATCTGCCCGGCGATGTACCAGCGCGTGTTCTCGGGATGTCGGAAGACCGTGGTCTGGGGGTCGCTGTCGGAGGTTGGCTCAGGATCGGCCGTCTGATCAGGCACGTCAGCGGCCAGGGAAGGCGCCGCAGCCCAAAGGCTGAGAATAATGACGGGAATAATAATGAAATTGAATGTCATTTTCATAATACCCATGCTAGCTGGGCGCCGGAACGGCCGGCTGTGAGGCCCGTCACAGGCTCGCGTGACGAGATCGCAATCACTACCGCCAGGCAACGACAACAGCCGCCATGGGAGACGAGCGAGCATACTCCACGCGATTAACCTACGTATATTTATAAAGATTAACTATAGTAAAACAAAGCGGCAGGTTTTTGTTGCGCGGCAATGTGAATTTCTGGTTAACGGCACGCGTCGAGACACCACCCAGCCACGCCAGCCTCAGTGGGAGAACTCGGGCAGCCCCGGCTTGTGGTCCGGAGGCAGCGCGGTCCGCGCCGTGTTCATCACCATGGCCAGAAACGTGTAGTAGCCGTTGACGCCGATCATGTCGATGACGCCCTGCTCGCCGAAGCGGGCCACCGCGCGGGCGTAGGTCGCATCACTCACGCTTTTCGTGTCGTGCAGCTCGGTGAGGAAGTCGTACACCAGTTCCTCGTCGGCGGGCATGTTCTGCGGGCGGCGGCCTTCGGCGAGGGCTTTGGCGATCTCGACGCTCAGGCCGGCCTTGAGAGCGATGGGGTAGTGGACATCCCACTCGTATTGCTGCGTCCACTGCCGCGAGGTGATCAGGATGACGAACTCGCTGAGCTTCGACGGCAGCGTGTTCTTGAAGCGCAGATAATCGCCCATGGCCTTGGCGCGCAGCATCACTTCCGGGCTGCGCAGCAGCGGAACGAATGGCCCGAATACGGGTGTGCCACGGCCAGCGGCAAATTCCTGCGCCGCTTTTTTCTGAGCTTCGGTCATCTTGTCGGCCGGGATATCCGGCATGCGGTCTTGAGCCATCGCAACCCCCACGGGCGCCAGCGCCATCAGCGCCGCCAGCAGTAGTGTTCTCATCGGAGTGCCTCCTGGGCGGAGGTAAGGATACGCTGTCGGCGCGTGCAGAGAAAACCAAGATCCTTCGCTCGGGCTACCTGGCGAGTGGTCTGCCCGAGACTTGCGATACAACCACACACTTGCCTCACAATCTCGCAGAAAAGCGCGCGAAGAGACATTCGGCTCAAGGCCGCTCTTCTCCTTGCGAACAACAGCGGCGCAAGTAAACTCGCGCCCTGATACAAACCAGCACGCAGCCTACGTTCCCGATCCCCGGATCTAATTTCGGCGATCCAGCACGGGTTTCTGGGTAACTCCGGCGGCCTCAGGTTTGTATCAGGGCATGGCTTTAGCCGTGCCGCAATGTTGCAGAAAAGGATTGGGCTTTAGCCCCTGATATGGCACAACCTGCTCGCAATGCTGGACCGGACGCCATCCTGAGCTCTGCCCGCACGTTTTTCGCTACTACAAAGACGAGCATGGGCCGCCCCTTGCTGCAGTCGGAACGCAATGCGACGCTGTTCATCGACGTGCTGCGCTCGTACGTGGCGGCGGGAAAGTTCCAGGTGCATGATTTCGTGGTGATGCCGGACCATGTGCACCTCCTGGTGACCGTCGGCAGCGGCATGAGCATTGAGAGAGCTATGCAGTTCATCAAGGGCGGATTCTCCTATCGGTTGAAGAAAGAGTTCGGGTATTTAGGAGAAGTCTGGCAGCGCGGATTTTCCGAGGTGCGGGTCGAGGACAGGCAGAGTTTCCTGCAACACCGAGAATACATCGCCGAGAACCCGGTGAGGGCAGGGCTGGTCGATTCGCCCGAAAAGTTTCCCTACTGCTTTGCTTATCTGGCAAAGAGAAAGGCAGCAGGGGCTAAAGCCCAGTGATTTCGCGTCTCTGCGGCATGGCTAAAGCCATGCCCTGATACAAGGCGGGGCGACCCTGCCCTCAGCGAAGTCTAAAGGGCGTCTGGACCTACTTGAATCTCGACTCAGCCCAGCAGCCGCAGGAAGCGTCGCGGATCGTTCTCGAATCCGGGGAAGACTGTTGCCAGGTCCTTGTTGCCGAGGTGGCGATACACGCCCTCGCCCAGCACGCGGCGGAAGTCGGTGGTAAGCGCCAGGTCGCGGCCTTCGTAGAGTTGGGACTGGTCGAGCCCCGGCCACTGTCCGTAGACCCGCCCGCCGTGCACCGGTCCGCCGACGACAAACATCACGTTGGCGTGGCCATGGTCGGTACCGCGGTTGCCGTTCTCGCGCGCGGTGCGGCCGAACTCCGACATGGTGACCAGCACGGTGTCTTCGCCGAGATCGCCGAGGTCGGTCCAGAAGGCGGCAATGGACTGCGAGAAGTCGCGCAAGACGTTGGCGAGCTGTCCCTGCACGGCGCCTTCGTTGACGTGGTGGTCCCAGCCGCCGATGTCGGCGAAAGCGACTTCTACGCCGAGATTGGCCTTGATGAGCTGAGCCAGTTGCCGCAGGCTGTCGCCAAAGCGTCCGCGCGGATAGTTGGCGCCCGGCGCCGGCGTGTAGCGCGCCGGGTCGGCGGCCTTGAGCATCTTCACCGCTTCGAACGTCTCCTGGCCGGTGCCGTGCAGCACCGTATCCACCGACTGCGAATACATCGCTTCAAAAGTGTTGGTCAGGGGAGCGGCGGCGGGACCGCGTCCGCCCACGCCGAATTCATTGATGTTGCCTATCGCGACCGCCGGGGCCGTTCCAGCAAGCGCGCGTGGCAGCGTGCCGCCCATGGAGATGGCGCGGAAAGGGCTCGGATCGGGCTCCGGCTGGCGCACCGCGCGGTTCAGCCAGCCCTCCTCGGTGGACTTGACGCCCGGCGTGCCGGATTCCATGTAATCCTGCGCGTCGAAGTGCGAGCGCGTGTTGTCGGGGGAGCCGGCGGCGTGGACGATGGCCAGGTGCTTCTGATCCCACAGCGGCTTGAACGATGCCAGCGATGGGTGCAGCCCGAAGAAACCGTCCAGATCGATCGAAGATTCTTGGCCGTGGTTCGGGCGCGGGATAGCGATCGATGGCCGCATCGCGTAGTAGGCCGACTCCCCGTGCGGGACCACGATGTTGAGCCCGTCGGCGGCGCCGCGCTGGAACAGCACCACCAGTCGCTTGCGGCTCGTGCCGTCGATGCCCCAGACCGTGCGCGTGAGGAAGGTGGGGATGGCGGTGGTCGCCACCAGCGCCAGCGCGCCGTTCTTCAGGAAAACTCTGCGTGTGATGGACATAAACCTATTCTCGCGGCTTGAAATCGAAAATGCAGGTCCCTCGACTCGCGCTCCCTTCGCAAGCTCAGGTCGCGCTTCGCTCGGGATGACAATCTTTTTTAATCCGCGTTCCTCCGCGTGAATCCGCGGCGAAACGCATTTACCGCTTCTGAAACTCCGGCGAGCCCATCAGCAGGCCGGCGAGCACGCCTACATTGGGCGGCCGGGTCGAATCATCAAGGCGCATGCCCGTGACCTGAGGATCATTCATCTGCTGCAGGATGGTGTCGTGCGTGTTATTCGACACATCGCCGGCGAGCAATGACGCCTCCAGCGCTGCCAGCGCGCCTGTCCGATCCGGCGGCGCTTGGCCGTCCGGCAGGATGCGAGCGGAATCGAAATTCAATCCCCGCATCCGCCCGGCGCCCAGCGCCAGCGCGAAGTTCATGCGGCTCAGCAGCGCCGCCGAGTTCACCCAGGTTTCCGCTTTCATGGAGTATCCGGTGGGCGGCTGCGCGCCGTAGAGCGGCATGCCCATGCGGTTCAAGTTCTGCACCAGCGGCATGGCGTTGGCGACGTCCACGCCGGAAGCGCGCACCGCCGAGACCACGAATTCCAGCGGCGTCTTCACCTTGGCGCGGTAGGCGTCAGGCGACCAGAACTCGGGCGACTGGAAGAGCGTGCGCAGCACTTCGCGGATGTCGCCGTCTTTCTTGCGGAAGGTTTCGGCCATGCGGTCGACCAGAGCCGGCGGCGGATCATCGGAGACGAAGCGCTCGGCCAGCTTCAAGCTGATGAAGTGCGCCGTCTGTGGGCTCTTGGCGAGCATTTCCAGCACCTGCTCGCCTTCCCTCTCGCCGTGCTCTTTGATGACTTTGCCCAGCACGTACTTCGGGCCGGGCTCGTGGGTGCGCGGGTTGAACTCGAAACCCCCTCCCTGGCGCGGCTGCTTGAGGGTCCAGCCGGTGAAGACCTTGGCGACTTCGGTGACGTCCTTCTGGCTGTACCCGCCATTAACGCTGAGCGTATGCAGCTCCATCAACTCGCGGGCATAGTTCTCGTTCAGTCCCTCGCGCTTGTTCTTCTTCTGCTGCGCATTAGGATTTGGCGGCCGGTACACGGGGATGCCGAACGGCCCGCGACGGTACATGCCACCGCGCTGCGGCATGCCCAGCGCCATCTCAGAATGCGGTCCCACGCTCAGCCAGTTGTCGAGATAGAACAGCATGGCGGGGCTCTTGGCGGTGGCTGCGAGCAGGTCTTTGAACTTGCCCAGGGCGTGCGGACGGATCACGTCACGCTCGTAGGCGGTCAGCAGGTAGCGGTCGGGCCCTTTGCCCAGGAAGACGTTGAAGTGGTTGAACCAGAAGTCGGTCATTACTTCGTCGAGCTGGCGCTCGCTGTAGACGGCGCGCACCACCTTGGCCTGCTGCAGCTCGGTGGTGATTACCTGCTGCGGGTTCACCATGGCCATGACGGTCTCGCGCTGCTCCGGCGAGAATTCCTGCATGACGCGCTCGCGCTCGTCCTGCTTCATGTCGCGCGCCAGCATGCGGCGCTCTTCCGGCGGCATCTTCAGGATCTGCTGGAAGCGTTCGTCCGGCGGCAGGTCGAGAAGTTCCTGCGTCTTAGCGTCGGCTTGCCGGCGGGCCTCGCGCTGCGCCACCTTCTGATCGGCATTCATTTCCATGCTGGGATTATTGGGATCCTGGTCGCCATTGGCCTGTTTCTGCTCCTGCCGATCGCGATAGGCGTCCACCTGCGATTCGTAAATGGCGCGCTCCTGGGGATCGCGCGGCATGCTCTTTTTGCCTTCCGCGACCTCTTTTACCACCTGCGGCGGAGGAAACTTCTCGATCATCTCCCGGGTGTCCATGCGCAAAGTGGTGAACCCGGCCAGACGCGCCTCAACGGCATGGTCGTCGATGCTCTCGGGATGCAGTTGCTGGTCGATCCACTTGTCCACGCCCATGGCCGCGACCCGCTCCACCTCACCCGGCCGCGGGCCGAAGGTCAGACGGTTCAGGGCGTGCAGCGCACGTTTTTGTTCGTCCATCTGGTGCGACGCGGGCTTCTTCCTGGCGCTGACCAGAACAGAGGCCGAGAGGCCCAGGGCGAGGATCAACAGCAGGGCAAGATATTTTCGTCGCATGGCAGGTTCCGACCCGGCAGGCATGGTGACCTTATATCTATTCCAACACGGACGGGGAGAAAAGTTGCTGGAAAAGGGGAGTTTTAACCGCCGAGTCACCGAGGACGCCGAGGCAAGGACATTGAAAGCGAGACCTCGGCGGGCTCGGCGTCTCGGCGGTAAGAATCCAGCTTCGTCGCTTTCCCATTTGACCGATTTCACGACCAGCTAGGTCAACAGGAAGCGTCCGCTGGTGGCCTTGTGATGGACGGTGGCGGCAAGGTGATCCACGTCGGGAGCGGCGATATTGCACACCAGGTTGCCGTCGAGAAAGGTGGTCTGGTTGCGTCCCACGGCGTCGCGCCGCACCTGGATCAGCAGGGCCTGCACCACGCTGGGGTCGTACTTCTGGGGCGTCAGACGCACCAGTTCGCTCAGGGCTTCGCCCACGGAGAGCGAGTGCCGGTAGGCGCGCTCGCTGGTCATGGCGTCGATGGAATCGGCCACGGCCACGATGCGGACGGGCAGCGACACCTCATCGATGTGCAACTGGTCGGGATAGCCGGAGCCGTCGGCGCGCTCGTGGTGCCAGCGTACGATCTCCGGGATCTGCGGCCAGGGGAACTGCACGTTGTGCACGATCTGGTGGCCGATAGTAGTGTGATCCATCACTTCGCGGAATTCGCGCGGCTCCAGCGCCGCCGCCTTGCTGAAAATGTACTTGTCGACCGTGACCTTGCCGATGTCGTGCAGATAGCCTCCGGCGCGCAGCCCGGCGACTTCCTGATCGCTCATGCCCATGGCTTCGCCCAGGCCGGCGGCGTAGCGCCCGACGCGCAACGAGTGTCCGTGCAGGTGCGGGTCTTTCATGTCGATGGCGCTGGCGAAGGCGTGCAGGGTATGGTCGTAGAAGTTGTGCATCGAAGCCATCAGCCGCAGGTTCTCCGAGATGCGATGCTGCAGCGACTGGCTTAGGGTGTAGTTCTGCAATCCCAGGCCCACGTAAGGGCCGAGCATGCTGAGAGCTTCGAACTCTTCGCGATCGTAGTGGGCGTCGGCTTCGCGGCGGCCGAGGGCGATCACTCCTGCCAGCTTCGATCCCACCTTCAGCGGCACGATGCAGCGGAACAGCTCCGGAGCGATGTTGCCGTTGGAGCTGAGAAAGTTTTCCCACGTCTGCGCGGAAACCGGCTGCGGCCCGGCGGCGGTCGAAAGCGCGTGCACGTGTTTGGGTAAGAGCGGGATGACGGCGGTATCGGGAAACAGCGAGAAGCCGCTGGCGGCCACCGAGCTGAGCATCGCCGGCCGGTCGCTGAAGATGAACAGCGCCCCCTCGCGCGCGCCCACGGTTTGCATCACCAGGCCCAGCGTAGCGGCGGCGGTGTGGGGGAAGTCGCGCTCAGCGGTGATCTCCGGCCCCAGGTCGGCCAGAGTCTCAACGGTTGAGAGCAGGCGGCGGAAATTGCTTTTCTGTATCGCCACGCGCGGCGGCGAGAACCACAGAGCAAGTCGAGAGTAGCACGCGTGCCGGAGAGCAACATTGGTTAGTTTGGTGCGGAGCAGGACCTGCCGGCGAGACGCCGTCGTTACCTCTTAAAAGTGCTCTCGCAGTTGCGCAAAGCGCTCCAGCACCAGCAGCCGCCCGCTGCCTTCACTGGGCTGCGCCAGTTCCTCGTGCTCGAGCACCCAGGTCTGGTCGTGGGGTACGAACACGGCATTTAGGCCCGCGGCGAGGGCGGGATTCACGTCCGACTTCGGACTGTTGCCCACCATCCAGGTCATTTCCCGCGCCAGCCCGTACTTCACCACCACCTCGCGATACATCGCCGGGTCTTTCTCCGGAACCACCTCGACGGCGGCAAAATGCGGTTTCAGTCCCGAGCGCTCGACCTTGCCCGTCTGCTCGGTGAAGTTGCCCTTAGTCATCAGGATCAGGCGGTGGCGGCCAGCGAGGTAGGCGAGTGTCTCCCGCACGCCCGAGATGACTTCCACAGGATTCTCCGCGATGGCATGGGCGAACCTGCGGATGGTCTCATGCAGCGCCGGGGTGAGCGGCTCGACCGAGAGGCGCTCGAAGGTCTCGACCAGCGCGTGGGCGAAGCTGAGCAGACCGTAGCCGTGCTTGACGACGTTGGCCCGCTCCACGTCATTGAGCACCTCGCGCACCTGCTGCGGCGTGTATTCGTGGTGGTTGAGGAACGAAATGAAGTTGGCGATGGCGCGCTCGAAATAGACGTTGTTTTCCCAGAGGGTATCGTCGGCGTCGATGAGCAGGGTTTGGGCGCCGTTGGGTGCGGGCACACTCATGGTTGGAATTCTATGATACCCGGCGTCCCCGGGTGAACGTCGTACGGAGAAGCGGCCACGGATTTTCACCGATCCCGTTTCTGATCCGTGTTTATCCGTGTAGATCCGTGGCGTTTTTGTCTGGAGGCAAATGTTACAATCCCGCCCGCCATGAAAAACCTCGCTCTCGTTTTTGTCGTCGCCGCTCTCACCTCTTTCGGATTCGCCCAGGCTGCGAAGCGCACCGGTGGCCATAAGGGACGCTCCAATCCCTCGAAGCCCGTCCAAGACGTTGCCAAAGACCTGCCGGAGCGCGTGGCGCGGTACAAGACAGTGCCGATGCCCTTCCGCTCGCTGGGACTGAAGCCGCGCGAGATCAGGTTGGTGAACAAGCTGGTGGAAGCCAATCGCGACATCGAATCCATCTACTGGCGGCAGAGCGATCCCGAGGCCCTGACGCTCTACGAGTCGCTGAAGGGCGCGAGCGCGGCGCGCGACCAGATGCTGCGGCGCTTCCTTTACATCAACGGCAGCCGCTTCGACCTGCTGGATGAAAACCGTCCTTTCGTGGGCACGCAACCCATGCCGCCCGGCCATGCGCTCTACCCGGCGGACCTGACCCGCGCGCAGCTCGACGCTTACGTCGCCGCGCATCCCGAGAAGAAGAACGAGCTCTACAACCCATTCACCATCGTCCGCCGCGAGGGCCAGGAGCTGGTCGGGATCCCGTATCACGTGGCCTTCTCATCGTTCCTCGAGGACGCGGCCAAGAAGCTGCGCGAGGCGGCTGAGCTGAGCGACGATCCGGCGTTCGCCAAATTTCTGCGCCTGCGCGCCGACGCCCTGCTCACCGACGACTACTTCCAGAGCGACCTCGCCTGGCTCGAACTCACGAATCCCAAGTTCGACATCATCTTCGCGCCCTATGAGACCTACCTCGACGACATGCTGGGGGTGAAGACTTCCTACGGCGGCGCGGTGCTGGTGCGCAATGAGCCGGAGAGCAAGAAGCTCGAGCTGTATCAGAAGTATGTCCCGGAGATCCAGGAGGCGCTGCCGCTGGCGAAGGAAGACCTGCCCTCCAAGCGCGGCTTGGCCACGCCCATGGAGGTGATGGATGCGCCCTTCCGCTCGGGGGATCTAAACCACGGATACCAGGCGGTGGCCGACAATCTGCCCAACGATCCGCGCATCCACGAGCAGAAAGGGAGCAAGAAAATCTTCTTCAAGAACTTCATGGACGCGCGGGTGAACTACGTGATCCTGCCGGTAGCCAAGCGGGTGATGAAACCGGAGCAGGCGGCCAAGGCTTCCGCCGATGGCATTCTGACGCACGTCATTCTGCATGAAATCTGTCACGGGCTGGGGCCGGCGTTTGCGCGCGTGGGCGGGAAGCAAGTGGACATCCGCGAGAGCATCGGCGCCGCTTACTCCGGACTCGAGGAGGCTAAGGCGGATGTGGTCGGTATGTTTGGGTTGAAGTGGCTGATCGACCACGGCGCGCTGCCCAAGAATCGGCTCGAAGAGTATTACGCGTCGTATGTCGCCAGCATCTTCCGCACCGTGCGCTTCGGCACCGGCGAAGCCCACGGCCGCGCCGAGATGATGGAGTTCAACTATCTCACCGAGCGCAAGGCCATCGTCCGCGATGCCTCGGGGCGTTACACGGTGGACTTCGGCAAGATGCCGGATGCTATCGCGTCACTCGCCAAAGAGTTGCTGGAGATCGAGGCCACCGGCGACCGCACCCGCGCCGAGAACTGGTTCAAGAAGTACGACACCATGCCGGCAGAGCTGAAATCCGCGCTGACCGCGGCCAGCAGCGTTCCCGTGGACATCGAGCCCGTGTTCTCGTTTCCGCGGGAGGTGAAGTAAGGCTGACCGCAATGATTGTCACCCAACCGAGAGCTTCCCGGGGTCCCCGGAACGCCCGTTTTTAGCGTTCTGGGGTGGGAGGCCCCGGTTTCCCAGCTCTTACCCTGTTGCCCCCATCGCGATTCAGAGATGGTCAGGAAGACGGCTGTCGTGTCAAGCCGCCGAGTGAGAAGGGCATCTCAGCTGCTAGGGATCAACGATCGAAATGCTTGCCCCAGTCGCGATGGTATAAACTCTTGAGAACCCTGGTCCCATCGCCACAGCAATTGCCGGAGAATGAATCTGCAAGTCTCCGTGTTCGCAACGATCCCCGAACAACACATACGAAAGTCCTGTTCCACCGAGCCTTGGGCGCCACGCGAGGCCGTCGAGGTCAGGGATACTGGCGTGAAGAAACCGGGCCCAGGTACGAGTATGCGGGTACTCGGACGGAGGGGTGTGGATCAATTCGCCCTCCCTAATCGAAGAGGCGCGGCCGGGGACGCTCAGTTGCCGAAGTTGAGGATTGACGAGTTTCAACAGCAAGAGTCTTCGTGTTGTCCTCAGTTTGCTGTAGCTCCATTCCGCCAGTCGGCTTCTGGGATACGTCGGAGAAGGAACATGCGCGACATCATGAAAGACGCTTTCCAGTGCAGCCGCCGTGAGTGTGTCGGCGGCATAAAGAGTTGGGATGTTTGTGGCAGGGGCGCCCGGAAATGGATTGAAGCGTGCTCCGGCCTCTGGCAAGTCTATGCGCCTGCCCGTATTTGGATTAAACGAGTCCGCTGCGTAGATCCCCTTGTGAAAACGAAACAGCACTTTCCCGCTCGGCAAATCAGTCGTTTGAACAACGAGGGCGGCGGAGCCGACCGCCGGCGCTATCGGACAGTTAGAAGACATCAGCGGGATGTACAAATGCTTGAGCGAGAGATACTGACCGAGCAGGATCTTCCTTGAGAAGCTCTAATGGCGTGCGTCCTCCAATGTTGGAATTAGGAGTGACAAAAAAATATGCCAACTCCCAGCTGGTTGCATGTTCTGGAAACACTTCTATGACTTTAGAGACGGTTGGTATCGGTCTTCCATCTTGAAATTGAAATCGCGGAAACCACTTCTGTCCCTGAAATTCAACAGCAAAAATCTTCTTCTCTGCCACCCAGCGAGAGGCAATTGCGGCGCGGTTTGCAGCGAGGCTGCTGCTCTCCTCTGCGACTCGCGCCGAGGTCCAACACTCATTTCTGGACATGAATTCCTTTCTCCAATTCAGAGTGTCTTTCCTGGTCGCTGTTTCGGCAGAGTCTGCGACAGTTGTTAGGCCAATTGGTTTTCCCCAGCGACTCCAAGCTGTCGTTGACCGCTCGTCCTCAATGGACAAATTAACATTCTTGACTTGTATGACAAGAGGGAGTTCACGAAGCGATTCCGGGAGAAGAGGCAAGCCAAGATCCTCAAGAAGGCTGGCATCCAAATGAGAAGAAATTATGTAGATTCCCGGAGACGGCTGTATCTTCTGCTTGATGTCCCTGTGAGTTGATTTGCCCACAAAAAATCGGACATCGCCAAAATCTTTCGTTTCGAGGGTTTGAAGATGATCCTCTTCCGGGGACGTTAGAATCAGATCTGTAATACTTGGCAGTGCTTGCAACCCTCGCAAATATGCTCTGAAAAATGTCCCTGCAGCGGCGAGATAATTGGGTTTACGAGCCCGGCGTTTCTTAGCATAGACCACGACTCCGTATGCCAGACTCGAAGTTGAGCGCTCTTTGGAAAGCGCCCCAACTACTTGTTCCATGGCTCGTCCCAACCTGCGGGGATGAACACCACTCGGTTCGAGGACCGCGGCTGACGCAGAAGTTGCAGAGTCACTGAAAGCAGGCACGGAACCACCTCTCATGAGTTACATGATACACGTGATAATCGTGATCCGCAAGGCGCTTCTCGACGAGGGTGGGGCATAAGCTCCCCCACGACGTGGCGTGCAACGCCATGACACCAATGGGGATACGATAAGATCTGAGACAAGGGAACGCCCTCCCGCATTTCTGAATATGGGGCACGACTACGGGCTGTTGGTCGAAAGTGAGCGTTCTTTGGTCTTCATCGGCCGGCCGTTTCTCCGGACGTCCTCCCTTTTGTGAAGTTAGATGACGCCGGGGTGGCCTCTTCAACGGGTCAAGAAACTCGTGCTTGTCTGTTTACCTGGGCCACTCACGTCGTTCTTGAGCAAGCGAGGATCATCGATCATGAATGCTGAATCCGCAGCCAAGCCAATCACGTACCGTGGAGTCGTTTACCCCTGGCATTGCGACCACATGGGACACATGAACGTCATGTGGTATGTCGGCAAATTCGACGAAGCCACCTGGAATCTTTTCGCTTCGATCGGCATTACTCCTGCCTATGTTCGCGACCACAAGCACGGAATGGCAGGACTACAGCAGAACATTACCTATAAGAAAGAGCTGATCGCGGGAGATGTCGTGGTGGTGCGGTCCGAGATTCTGGAGGTGCGGGAGAAAGTGATCCGCTTTCAACACGAACTGTCTAACTGCGAGGATGGCGAGCTGGCGGCCGTCTGCGAATTGACGGTAGTGCATTTGGATCTCGCGACACGCAAGTCTCGGCCATTCCCGCCGGAGATAGCGGCGCGCGCCCGTGCCGGTCTCCGCGCCTGATCCGGTGAAACCTATAACGAACTCTGGCGTTCTCTCCGCCAGCCGTCAATCGACAGCAAGCCGGGACCGCTGATGATCAGGAAGATCAGGCAGCAGGTCATGGCGAAGTCCGTGCGCGCGTCGCTCACCATGAACCAGAAGCCCTGCGCAGGCCGCGAGAGCTCGGGAATCTTGGTGGTGGCGATGGCGGTAGAGATGATCGCCAAGAGCGGCACGGACGCCAGCCGCGTGAATAACCCAATCAGCACCAGGAACCCGCAGACAATTTCGAACACGCCCACAAAGTGGGCCATGAGCCAGGGATGCGGAAAGCCGATCTTGAAAAAGCGATTCACACCCATGTTCGGGTCAATGCACTTGAGGATGCCCTGCGTGGCGAAGATCAAGCCGACGGCGATCCGGATGAGAATAATCGCCGGGGACTGCGTGCGCAGTCTCGAGAAAAAGGATTGGCCGACGGCATTCATACGTCCTCGGCAGCGCGGCGCCGGGCGCTAGTCCACGAACTCGACGTTGGCTCTGTGCGGGATGATGCCTGCCTCGTAGCCCAT
>JBKQPN010000111.1:0-17684 GCA_052145015.1 Terriglobales bacterium | reverse complement strand
GTGCTGCCGCTGACTTCTTGTCCAGGACTTCGCGGATCCTTTGTGCCAGGGTGTCAGGAGCGAAGGGCTTGTGCAGCAGGTGGAACTTCGATTCCTCGATCTCGTTGATGCGGTCGGTGTATCCGGACATGAGCAGTATCTTCGGAGTATGCGCGCGCAGCTTTTCGGCGACGTCGAGGCCGCCGCCCTTGGGCATCACCACGTCCATCAGCAGCAGGTCGATGTTGTTGCCTTGCTCCGCGAACACCCGCAGGGCCTCTTCTCCGTTGCGTGCCTCGAGTACCTTGTAACCGCGCTGCGACAAGGTTTCCCGCACCATGCTGCGCACGCCGGCCTCGTCTTCCACCACCAGGATGCTCTCCGTGCCCGCTTGGGACTCCCGGCGATCCTGCGGCGGCCCGGCGGCGGCCGATTCCGCGGTGAGTTCCGGCAGAGATACGTGGAAGGTGGATCCTTTGCCGAGTTCGCTCTCCACCTCCACAAAACCGCCGCTTTGCTTAACAACGCCATAGACGATGGCGAGGCCCAGCCCGGTACCTTTGCCGACTTCCTTGGTGGTGAAGAAGGGCTGGAAGATCTGCTTCAGGGTAGCTTCATTCATGCCGCAGCCGGTGTCCGCCACGGAGAGCCGAACATAGCAGCCGGGCTTGGTTTCGCGCGCCGCCGCCATCGTTTCGTCGACTAACATTTTCGCGGTGCGGACTTCGACCTTGCCTCCGTTCGGCATGGCGTCACGCGCATTGACCACCAGGTTCATGATTGCCTGCTCGACCTGTCCCGGGTCAGCCATCACCTTGGGCAGACCGGCGCCAGGCACTGTGGCGATCTCGATATGCTCGCCGATCAGCACCTTGAGCATATTTTGCAGGTTGCTGACCACCAGGTTCAAATCGACGGCCTGCGGTTGCAATACCTGCTTGCGGCTGAACGCCAGCAGTTGCCGTGTTAGCGAGGCGGCGCGATCGCCGGCCTTGCGGACTTCCTCCGCGTACTTGACGCTGGGATCGCCGGGCTGGAGTTCACACAGCAGCAGGTCGCTGTAGCCCTTGATGATGGTGATCAGGTTATTGAAGTCGTGCGCGACTCCGCCGGCGAGCTGGCCGACGGCTTCCAGGCGCGCCGAAGTCACCATGCGCTGCTGGCTCTCCTGCAAGCTGAGCCGCATGCGGTCGAAGGCCGAAGTCAGCTCGGCCACTTCATCATCGCCCGCGTTCTTCAGGGGAAAGGCGAAGTCACCCTTCGACAGAGCCCGGACGCCGGTCACCAGTTCGCCCAGCGGGCGGGTGAAGGTGTGGGAGATGAAGAAGACGAAGCCCGCTCCCAGCAGCACCGCCACCACGCCCACGCCGACGATCAGCCGGTTCATGCGCTCGATGAAGACGGTGGCGCGGTCATAGGACTTCAGCACGATCAGTTCGACGCCGGTCGAGTGCGGCGAGAACTGGAAGGCGTTGACCACGAAGGCCTCGCCTCCCAGCTTGACTTGCTGCGGGCCGTGCTCTGCGCGCACCGGGGAGTCCGCCTCCAGGGCGGCGGCTTGCTGCGTTTCCAGTGTGCTCGCCACAATTTTTCCGGCGGTGCGGAACGCCACCGGACCGTCGGCGATGTTACTGATCTGTTGCGCCAGCAGCGGGCTCAATTCGTAGCCTACCACCAGCATGCCCACGGAGTTTCGTTCGGAAGAGCTGCCGGAATCGATGGAATGGTAGAAGACCTGGTACAGCCGGCCATCGACCGACCACCAACCTGGCTGCATAGCCGCCACAGGCGCGAGCATTCCTTCCACCGCTTGGGGCGATAGCTGCCGTCCGCTGTTGTCGAGCGCCATCATTTTGCCGGCGGGGTCGGCCAGGACGAACAAGTCGGCGCCGGCGCTGCGCCAGATGTCGGCGGAGGCATCCTGGATGGTGGCGGGATCGCGCGTGAGCATCATCGCCTTCAGCAGCGGGACATCCGCCAGCAGTTCCGCCGAGCGCTCGGCAGCCCGCTCCCGCCGGGCCTGGAAATCGCGCAGCGTGGCCGCGGAGTTCTCCAACTCCCGGCTCAGTTCGTCGCTCGCGTGCACCCGGACACTGCGCCGCACGATGAACAGTGACGCTCCTGTGAGCCCCGTTGTCAGCAGCAGCAATGACAGAAGAAATTTGGTTCGCAGCTTCATCGCCCGTGTTGGCTAATTAGGTACGGAGAGGCAGGTCAGGCGCCAGTCACGGAAGTTACGGGGGTATATTGGCCCCCAGGAGCACAGTAAGGGGGAGTGTTGCGCCACCGGCCTCGAGGATGCCTGCGCGGGCTGATTTTGCCCGTTGTGGGGTTGAGCCTATCGGTTCCCGTCTGTGCCCAGTCGCCGCCGACCGGTGAATTGCAGGCCCAAGTGGACGCGCTGCGGTCCTCCCTCAGTGACACCCGGGCCGAACTCCAGCGATCACACGAGGAAGTGGTTGACCTGCGCCGGCGCTTAGAGGAACTGGAAACCCGCTTGGGAGCGTCTGCCAGCAAGCCCGCCCCGCAGACACTTCCTTCTCCCGAATATCCAACTCTGGAAGATGCTCTCAAAGCGCAGCCGTCCGCCGCTCCCGCCGGCGGTGGCGAGGCCACGCAGGAACACGAGGACATGCTGGCCGCCAGGATCGAAGAACAGAACCAGACCAAGGTGGAGAGCGCGTCGCGCTACAAGGTGAAGCTCTCGGGACTGGTCCTGATGAATGCCTACAGCAACCGCGGCGCCGTGGACAGCACCGATCTTCCCGGGCTGGCGCTGCCGCGCGCCCCCGGCCAAACCAACGGCGACTCCGGAGCCACTCTCCGCCAGACCCTGCTGGGACTAGAGGTCACCGGCCCCAAGCTCGCCGGGGCCAGCACCGCCGCCGATGTGCAGATGGATTTCTTCGGCGGATTTCCCGCATATCAATACGGCGTGACTGCAGGCCTGGTGCGTCTGCGGATAGCGCGTGCCAGTCTCGACTGGTCGGGCACCAGGCTGGTCATTGGACAAGACGCCCCGTTCTTCTCCCCGCTGTCACCCACCTCCTATGCCAGTGTGGGTGAGCCCGCCTTAGCCTGGGCTGGCAACCTGTGGGTGTGGACGCCGCAGATCCGCGTGGAGCACCGCTGGAGCCTTTCCGAGTCTTCGGGCCTTACTCTGCAGGGCGGCCTGCTCGATCCGCTCACGGAATATATCCCCGAGATGCAGTTCGACCGTTCGCCCACGCCGGGAGAGAGTTCGCGCCAACCCGCCTTGGCCACGCACTTGGTTTGGAATGGACGCTTGTGGCAGCAGCCCGCGAGCGTGGGCGTGGGCGGCTATTACGAGCGCCAGTCGTATGGCTTCAGCCGCAACGTGGATGCCTGGGCCGGGACTGCCGATTGGGCTCTACCCCTGCGGCCATGGTTGGGGCTCTCCGGCGAGTTCTACCGCGGGCGCGCCCTGGGCGGCCTGGGCGGAGGTGTGTGGAACAGCATTGTGGCCAATGGCGATCCCGATCTCGGCAGCACGCGCATCGCCGGCCTGAACACCGTGGGCGGGTGGTCGCAGTTGAAGATCAAGGCAGCGCCCAAGCTGGAGTTCAACGTAGCCGCGGGCACGGACAACCCGCTGGCCAGCGATCTCCGCATCTTCCCCAATCCCAGTGGTTCGGAGCTCCCGGCGCTGGGGCGCAACCAGAGCCTGTTCGCCAATTCCATCTATCGGCCGCGGTCGAACCTGATCCTGGCCCTGGAGTATCGCCGGCTGCGCACTTACTTCCCGAACGACTCCAAGTCCAGCGCCGACCACGTCAATCTGGCGATCGGCTTGGCCTTCTGATGCCATGCGCCGCTTCCTGAACCCGGCGGTTCTCGCTCTGACAGCCGCGATGCTGCCAGCCTCGCCCTCCCTCGCCCAGGATTTTCACGCCAAAGTGACGGTACAGCGCACCGCCGCGGGCGATAAAGCGGCAGGGAACGCGAATGTAGTGGTCTGGTTGATGCCGGTGGGCTCCCGCCCGCCACGTCCGCCCGTCGTCCACCCCCGCCTGGTGCAGAAGAACAAGCGCTTCGAGCCGCATCTGCTGGTGGTGCCGGTTGGCACTCTGGTTGAGTTTCCCAACCAGGACCCTTTCTTTCACAACGTGTTCTCGCTCTACAAGGGCAAGCGCTTCGACCTGGGGCTGTACGAGGCCGGCAGCTCGCGTTCGGTGCGCTTCGACCGCCCGGGGGTGTCGTTTATCTTCTGCAACATCCATCCCGAGATGAGTGCGGCGGTGGTGGCGCTGGAGACGCCCTACTATGGCATCTCCAATAACGCGGGCGAAGTCCATATCCGCGACGTGCCACCTGGACGCTACCGCCTCGAGGTCTGGTACGAGCGCTCTTCGCCCGACGCTCTCGGACGCCTGGCGCGGCAGATCAACATTCCCAGTGAGGGTCCGGTCACCCCGCTTGAGGTTCCAGAAGTGGTTGCCGCCAGCGTACCCCACAAGAACAAGTACGGCGCCGATTACGACAAGTCCAGCGGATACCAACCTGACAAACCTGATTAGCGGAGAGCTGGTCTGGCTCGGCGTCAGGGGCGGCGCGCGGCCCTAGTTCAGTCCCTCGACCAAATACAAATCGGAGAGCAGTTGCCGCACCCGTACACGTAGGCCTGGCTGTCCGGGGTGAGCACCACTGGACCGATGAACTCCACCCCCACAGGATCGCTGGGCATGAGCTCTTTCAAGAGCGTCCGCTGGCCTGATGGCAGCTCCAGTCGCTGCACCTTCACCGGCGTTTCCCCCGGCCGATCCACGTATAGCGAGCGTCCATCCGGGCTCCAGGAGATCGGCTCCTCTCCGGCTTCAGACAACGCCCATCCCGCCCCCGCCGAGCTTTTCCAGGATGCGGTAATGAGAAATGGTTTCGCCGGTCACGAGGGCCGCCTTGGTTGGGCGCGAGGAATCTTAGGCTGTGGCGGCGATAGCGTCAACGTGGGAACGTCTTGCCCAGAGGACGTAGCCAATGGCCGCAGTGTTCACTGATGGCAAGTGGGCGGCAAGCCGAGATC
Organism: Terriglobales bacterium; assembly: GCA_052145015.1. Taxonomy (GTDB): domain Bacteria; phylum Acidobacteriota; class Terriglobia; order Terriglobales; family Acidobacteriaceae; genus JAHFUA01. The sequence goes on along the minus strand of JBKQPN010000111.1, from coordinate 12,664 downwards.
AGCGCAATCCATCTCTTGTCGTTCGGCGCCCACAGTTGGATTCGTTGGACCGGGATGGCCAGGTGGTGGTTGGTCCAGTTGTCCGTCGAGTGTCTGACCCGGGGTCAAGGAAGACGCTTGATTTGCGGAGCCTCGGGTGGGTGGCGGGAGGTTCGCGACAGCGACAAATTGAATTGTTGCCGGAGCGTTCGCGGCGGCAGGCTGCTGCTGCGGAACACCTGAAGCGGGAAGCAGCCTGGTAAGAATCACCTTCTGCACGCCGTCCGGGTTCTCCGGTGACCCCATGATTACGTAGTTCAGGCTGGAACCGTCGAGCAGTGCGGAAATCGTCTGGCGCGCAGATCCCGAGAGGTGTACCGCTACGCGCTCGGCGGCCGCGCCGGGAGGCATTTCGAGTTGTGCGCCGAGTTGGTGGCCTATGGCGTTCAGCACGGCCGTGAGGGTCGAGTTCTGCGAGTCGATGGTGAGTTGGCCGTTCTCGAAGGTGACGCGTGGCGGTTCAGCCGGGAGTTGTTCCGGCGTCCTGGGTGCGATCGCGACTCGTTCCTGCGGCGGCATCTCCGCTGGCTTGGCTCGGGTATGGTTCACGTGCGCCGCTTTCTTGGCGGACTGACCGGTCGCGGCCTCGGTTGCGTTTGCAGGCACGGTCTGCCCCAGCATCGGGAAACCGGAGAGCGCCAGCAGGACTGCACACTTCGTGATCAGATGACGCACGGCGCAAGCATCGACAAATTTCATTGGTTCACCCTCGCCCTTCCCAGCGACATGGGCGCCGGAGGGGGAGTCCCGACGCCCTCGTTCGGTTAGTGATGCCCCCTGGAGCCGCTGTCGCGTCCGACGTCACCAGGGAGGCTTCGATCAGTGATCGTCATGGTGATGCGGCTCGAGGTTGAATACTTCGTCCCGAGCCTTGCCGCTGAGCTCAAAAACGTAGGCCCCGGTACCGTAGCGGTCAACCGCGTACACGTACCCGCGATCATCCGTCGCCGCGTTGTTGGTCCCGACCGTGTTGCTGCATGTCGTCACGCCATTCCGCGTGGCGCAGTTCTGCTCGGTGTTCTGGTTGGGATTGGGGACAAACCACGCAACCTCTTTCGGCTGGAACGGATTGCGAAGGTCCCATACACGCACACCGCCGGAGAACCATGCAATCGCATTGAACCGGTTCTTGAAGGGAGGATACAGGTCCTCGCTGATGCCATGCGAGCCGAACCGGGCGTCGTTGGCACAGAAGTCGAATTCTCCCTTTCCTTGGAGAGCCGGTATCTGGATGTTGGCTACCGTCTGTGGTTCGCTTGGGTAGTTCAGGTCCACCACCCACGCGATGGCGCGCCAGCCTACGCAGCCGTTGTTCGTGCCCTCGGTGCTGGCCAGCCCGAAGTCCTGGACCAGGGGGTTTGTGTTCCCTGGAACCGGTCCGGCTGCAGGGGGGTAGTTCTGAGCGAAGTCAGCCATGGGGATGTGGAGAAATGGCCAGAAGGAGTGCATACCGAATTCGTAGGACATCTTCTGGACACCGAGCTGCCCCGCCAGGATGTCTGCGTCGGTCGTGACCGGATGTCCGAGCGCAAGAATCTTGCTCAGATCCGCGACCTGCAGCCAGCCATCCCCACTCACTGAAATGCCGTACGCACCATAGAGCCGTGTGCCGTACACAGGATCGGTAGAGATGACCGTTTCGTGGACCATGGCGGGCTTCGGCGTGACAGTGGAACCAGGCGTCTGCCCAACAAGGCCCCAATCGGTGATGTATTTCGGGTTATAAGGATCGTGGAGGTCGAAGATGGCGATGTTGCACCCGCCCCCGGGGCTTGTGGTGCAGGCCGCTCCGCTGGAGTGCCAAGTCGCCGAGTTCTTGGGCATCGCGATGTAACCCGACTCACAGTCCCAAGACTCCTTGTGCGTGTAGGTCAGGTTGTCGATCAGCTTACTGATAAGGACGGGATTCGCCGGATCGGTGACATCCCAAAGCGTGTGGCTGACCTGTCCGTCGCTGCCGACCGCGAAGTACTTGCCGGGATACAGCTTCCCCGGCAGATCGTCCCCGGCGCACACCCGTATGTGCCGCCTCTCGTTGTTGGGAGGGCCATAGAGGCTGGGCAGGTGGTGCAGATAGATGGGATGATGAGGATTGGTCACGTCGATGATGGACGTGCCGTCATATTCCATCTGGCCGTTCATGGGGTTCAAGTACGCCCCAGTCCCGACGTGCTCGCTTGCATACAGAATGTACCGGCTGCCCTGCTTCTGCACGTGCGGCATGTACGATGGACGGCCCTGCATGTCGTTGTACCCCACGACGTGCATGTTGACTCCGACGCCGTAAGGCGTCCTGTCGACATCACCCTGGTCGGCAGCAAGGCATGAACCACCCAGCAGCCACACGATGAGGGTCACGAAGAGAAGAAGAACCAGCTTCTTATTACATGTATTCATTCGCGTTTCTCCTGGCACAGGTGAGCAGGTCCAAAGACCGTGCGATGACTTGGGACCGGAATTCGAGCGTGGCGCGCGGACCAAGAACCCGCGATGAATGGCACGCGGACCGGCGTCAGGCTCAAGGGCGCCGGCGGCCGCATTGGCAGGATGCCGAATGGCTTTGGTGGTGAGACTCCGAAAGAGAAAGCTAAAGCAGATCCGGTGGTTTGTAGTGCTTCGGCCGCAGCGTACAGATTGCACGTGCTCTGCCGTCGGCCAGATGCCCGCACGGAACTGCGGGGCAAATTCCGCATTCTTTCGCTCCTTGCCGGCTTTCACCGGCAGTTGCAGGAGACGACAATATCTTGATCGGACCTAGCAAGGCCCTCTGCGGGCGGCTCCCTTTCTAGTCGCTTTGGCGGAAAGTTCTGTGATCCAACTCACTCTTCGATGTGACCTGGTCTGAACTGTGGTTGACATCTTCGCGATCACCGGTGGCCGAGCCAGCCGATCAGATCGATCCACGCCGGACCATCCGGCTTGATGGTGAAGTAAAACAGCTTCCGTCCCTGGCCGGATTCCACGTCGAACACCGATACTGCTTTGCTACCGGTAGAGACCTCTGTGGTGTTGCTTTCTTGTTCCGTTGCGAGCAGGGCGAGTTTGCGGCCTGAGCGCGACAGCCGAAAGCAACGCAGTTCGCCTGGCACGTCCGTACTAAGGGTTTTCTGCGTGTTCGCCAGCGGGTCCAGGGTGTAGAGATAGGTTCCGGGATGGGCTGAGGGTGGACCCACCTGGAAGTCGCGCAGCAGATAACGCCCGTCCGGGAGCGCGCCCAACACGACGGCGGCGCCCACAGCATTGGCTTGCAGTCCGGGCCGCTTGGGATGCATGGCTGCCTCAGGCGCGATGCGCGCCAGTCCGCTGCCATCCTCTTTCATCACATAACTTCCGACTTGCGACTCCGGCAGCCGCCAGTTGTCATCCTCATCGGACCGGTCGAGGGTAAAGAACAATCGCTCTCCGTCCGGCATCCAGCCGATCGAGGTCACGAACAAATCAAACACCATCTGGCTCAAGTCCATCTTCCGCAGCAGCTTGCCTGTGGATGTCTCGTGAAGAAACAGGTATGGCTTCCCATTTATGACCTTCATGTAACCGATCTTCGCGCCCGTCGGACTGATGAACAGGTTGCGGAAATTGCTGCCCATCGGGACCTCATTTTCGATGTCGAAGATCTTGCGTGCCTTGCCTGACCGGCTGGTCGGGAGCTCGAATACCGCGGCTGGGGAATCCGACCGGCCGTTGGTGTAGAGCTTGCGCTCCACGCCGCGGGAGAAGATCCGCCCCCCTGCCGCCACGATATCGGACTGAACATCGCTTCCTGGCAAGAGGAGGAGTTCCGTATCCGCATCCGAGAAGACGAGCCGCTGCTTCCCACTCTCCGAATCGACGATGAAAATCTCCGTCTTCGGCAAAGCCTGCGATGGCTTTGTCTCGCCCGTGCTGACCGCATACACCAGAGATTCACTGGCTCGCGCAGCTTGCGCCAGAAACGCCACACAAAAGAGGACAAGGATCCGCCGATTCATGAGTGAACTCCGCAACCTGTGCTCGCCAGCCGATTTTCTTGGGTTGTTATTGGTCTCATGGCACCAACGAATTTCAATCCGTCGGCATGCGGCTACGCGGTGATCCATGTCACCGCACAATGTGAGTGGAAGGATGCGGGAGCGTCCCGCAGGCGAGCACCTGCCCTGAGCAAAGCCGAGGACGCGCGCCCCAGGTTCTGTTTACTCCGGCTGCTTCCAGCCGTCGCTGTGGTACTCCATGTAGTCGGCCGTGGCCTGCGCCACCTCGTTGCCGAATCGCTTGGCAACCAGATGCAACGCCAGGTCGATGCCCGAGGTCAGCCCGCCCGCAGTGTAGATGTTGTCGGCCGAGCGCACGTACCGCTTCGACGGCTGCCACTCGACGGCAGGGAACTGCTCCTTGAAGTGATCGATGTACTCGTGGTGGGTGGTGGCCTTCTTGCCGTCGATCAGGTGGGAGCGCGCCAGCTTGCTGGCGCCGGTGCAGACCGACATTAGCGTCACCTTGTCGGCGGCCTGCTTGCGCAGCCACTCCATCAGGGCAGGGGAGTTGCTGCTCTGCGCTCCGATCACCACGATGTCAGGCTTGGGCGCATTGGCAAAAGTGTAGGCGGGGATGAGCTTGGCGCCGTCCGAGCTGCTCACCGGGTTGGTGCTGTCAGAGACAGTGTAGAGCGTGAACGGCATAGCGTGGTCGTCATGCACGGTTTTGCCTTGAGGTATGAGCATCACGTCCTGGAAGACCTCCCAGGGGCCGGCGAAGTCGATCATGTCGAAGTTGTCGGAGATCACGAACGCCACCCGCACTTCCTTCGGTGTTTGCTGGGCCGGCAGCTGTGCCGTCAGCACCATCGTCAAGCCGAACAAGAAACAAAGTGTGGAAACGAGCCGCATCGGATTCTCCTCTTCCTATCTGTAGGTGGGGCCTTTCCGTCGGGCGCCTTAGGTTAGACGTTTTGGAACCGGTTGCGGTAGCCGCTCCGTCAGCCCGCAGCGCCGCAAAAAGGCCCCAAGCGCTAACAGCTAAAAGCTGAGTGCTGACTGCTTTCTACCGCACCACCAGCACTTCGCGAACGTTGTCGCGGGCGAGGAAGAACTTGATGGAAGAGAAGTCGCGGAAGAGATTTTCGATGTGGCGGTTGTTGAAGACGCGTTGCAGACGGAAGCGCGGCCCGCACTGCAGCTCGAGCGTGTCCTCGCCGGCGATGTGATAGCGGTAATAGGGAGCGTCGGGGCCGGCGTCGCGGGTATGGAAGAAGGCCAGCAGGATGCCCTTGGGCCTGAGGATACGGTGGATGCGGTTCACCATCGGCTTGACCAGCGCCTCATGCAGGTAGTCGGGCGTGTCCCAGCACAGAATGGCGTCAAAGGTGGTAGTGGGGCTGAACACCAGGTTCTCAGCCAGGAAGCGGTCAGCGTCGCGGGTGGGGCGGCCATCCTCGGCCGGCACCACCAGCGAGGGATCCTCCGATTCCTTCAGCACGTCTTCGTTGTGGATTCTGTGCCCCAGGCCGGTGACATAGGCGATGTTGGTGGGCGACGTGGGACCCAGGTCCAGGATGCGCAGGCCCTCTTCGCCTTCGATGGCATGGTTGAACTCCGCCAAGCCGCTGGAGCGGCGGCGCAGGCGCTCACCCAACTCGGCCGCGGGCAGGGCGGTTGCGGCTTCGGCATTTCCCCGAAACATCCGGAACAGGTGGTGCGTCACGGAACTCATTTACTGCTGAACCCGATTCTACGCCAGGCCCAACTTCAACCGTTACTTGAAGGATCCCGGGGTTATTTCTTCTGTTCAACCAGCGCCGGCTCCGCCGGGCCCGCGGGCGCGGCGCCAAAACTGCTGGAGACGCTGGCCGCGACCGCTTCCAAGGTCTCACGCTTGGGCTCGGGCTTGGCGGCTGCGCGCTGGGTATCGAGGGAGCCTTTGAAGATGGCGCCATCCTCGATGACGATGCGCTGGGTGACGATGTCGCCGGTGAGCACCGCATTCTTCTTCAGCTCGACGCGCTCGCTGCCGTGGACGTTGCCGTTCAACTCGCCGTGCACTACCACCTCGCGCGCGTTCACACTGGCTTTGACCCGGCCGTGCGGACCAATGGTGAGGTGGTGGTCGTGCAGTTCGATGCTGCCTTCCACCTGGCCGTCAAGATAAAGGTCCTCGCTGCCCGAGAGTTCGCCCCTGACCACCACCGACTTTCCGATGTGAGCGACCTCGGCGCGCGCGCTGTCAGTCGGTTTGGAAATTTCCATGGCAATCTCCCTGCCCGGATAGGGGCCACATCCCTGCTTGATCCCCCGCTTTACGAATGGCGGAGAACACCATTCAAACTATACCCTCTCCGCCGGACAGGCAGCAATCTGGAATTTGCTCCGGCCATTGCTGCTCTAGGGTCATTCCCGCCTTGCGGGCCGCACGAAGGGCCATGCACGGAAGGTTACGCGGGCCGCCATCCTGTGGCATCATGTCCCGGAAAGCAACATCGCGGACGCCGGGGGCGTCTAACCCTGAAGAGTTGCTTGAAGGGGGATCGTGCTTAAAGCGCAGATTACGGCGGGCTTGTGTGTGTTGCTGGGCAGCGCGGCAGCGGCCCAGCAGACGCCGCCTGCCAACACCCCGCGGGGGCCGGCCCAGGAACTGGTGCGGCGAGTGATCGCCAATGAAGACAAAGCCAGCAAGGAACGCGGGCGCTTCTTCTATCGCCTGCGCACCGAGAAGCCCGCCACCGGCGCCCTCACCAAGGAGCTGGTGGAAACCAACGAAGGGGTAGTGGCGCGGCTGATTGCCGTCAACGACAAGCCGCCCACGGCGGAGGAGCGCCAGAAGGACGACGAGCGTCTGCAGAAGCTGGCCAGCGATCCCCAGGCCCGCGACGCCAAGCGAAAACAGCAGAAAGAAGACGAAGAGCGCACCACCCGGATGGTGAAAGCGTTGCCCGACGCCTTCCTCTATGAGTATGACGGCTTCGAGCCCGGCAAGAACGGCCAGCAACTGATCCGCCTGAAGTTCAAGCCCAACCCCGGTTATGATCCCCCCAACCGCGAGCTGCAGGTCTATCAGGGCATGGAAGGCTCGGTGCTGGTCGAGCCCAGCGACGAGCGGCTGGTCAAGATCGAGGCTCATCTGTTCAAGGGGGTCAACTTCGGATGGGGGATCCTGGGCCACCTCGATCCTGGCGGGCGGTTCGAGGTGGGGCAGTCGCGGGTGGGCGGCGACCGCTGGGAGGTCACCGAGATGCGCCTCAAGTTCACCGGCAAGATCCTGCTGTTCAAGAGCCTTAACATCAGCGAATACGAGACCGCCTTCGATTACCGGCGCGCGCCCGACAATCTGAGCTTCGTCCAGGGCATCGAGTTCCTGAAAGAGCAGCCGGAATTCCTGGCGGAAAAGAAGCAGCAGTAGCGCCGGTAAGAACACACCAATCCAACCCTAAACACCTGTCGAGAGGCAGCATCCTGCGTCGCTGAGGCTTATTCCTGCAGGGTGGATTGTTCGCTCTCGGGCGAGCGCAGCAGGCGCTCCACCGAATAAGGCAGGCGGCGGGAAGGCTCGTGGTAATGGCGGGCCTGCATCTCGCCCAGCAGGCCGAGGGCAAGCATCTGCACCCCGGCCACGATGAGCACGGCCGAGAAGACCACGAACGGCCCGTGTTCGTCGATGACGTCCATCATGGGATGCATGAACTTGATGACGGCGAGCCAGGTGCCGACGGCGCCGCCGATCAGAATGCCGGCCATCCCCATGCTCCCGAAGAAGTGCAGCGGGCGCGAGAGGTAGCGCAGCAGGAAGCGGATGGTCAGCAGGTCGAAGAAGACGCGGAAGGTCCTCGAGATGCCGTAGTGCGAGTTGCCGTGCTCGCGATGGCCGTTGCGGATGGGCACTTCGCACATGGTGGCGCCGTACCAGGAGGCCAGCGCGGGGATGAAGCGGTGCATCTCGCCATACAGCGGGATTTGCTGCAGCACGTCGCGCCGGTAGGCCTTGAAGGTGGTGCCGAAGTCGTGGATGCTCACCCCGCTCAGCTTGGCCATCATCCAGTTGGCGCAGCGTGAAGGGATGCGGCGCATCCACAGGTTGTCCTGGCGGCGCTTGCGCCAGCCGCTGACGATGTCGAAGCCCTCGGCGAGCTTTTCCAGGAACTTGGGGATATCTTCCGGATCGTGCTGTAGGTCGCCGTCCATGGCGATGATGTACTCGCCCTGGGCGTGGTCAAAGCCGGCGGCCAGGGCGGAGGTCTGGCCGAAATTGCGGCGCAGCTTCACCACCACCACCCGGCTGTCCACGGCGGCGATCTCTTGCAGCAGGCGGAAGGTGGCGTCGCGGCTGCCGTCGTCGACGAAGACCAGCTCAAAGGCCTCGCCGGCGGCTTCCATCACCGCCTTCAGGCGGTCGTAGAGGACGGTGACATTCTCCTGCTCGTTGTGGAAGGGAACTACGATGGAATATTTGATCATGGGGGATAGTGTCGTGATTATACTCCGCCAGCCCGCGCCAAGCGCGTGTAATCAGGGTTTTACCGCTGGCTGGGCGGGTTCGCAAGGGTCGGGGTGGTGCCTTTCCGGGAACTCCCGAATCCGGACCGCGGTGTGATTGAAATCACATTCGGCTGTGACCCTTGCCATAGGCGGGCGGGCGGCCAAAGTGGTTTTATAAGTGCGGGCCAAGACATCCGCTGTGGGGTGGCATTTATGTTGAGCATTGAGACCGATAGCGAGCGAGTTACGGCTGAGATTACCACCAGCGACGTGCTCCGCATCGCCCGCGAAGTGGGCATGCCGGTCAGCACCAAGGAAGCGCAGCTCTTCCTGCGCGATGGCTCTCGCGCCCACCGGATGTGGAAGCAGATGGTGGAGGCCGGGCGGCAATACATCGCCGAGACCCTGGAGTCCGAGCGCTGCGACCTGTGGTGGAGCGAAATTTCCGGCAGTCCGGGTGAAGAACCCGAGGAGTACGACGCATGACGATTCTATGGTCGTTGCTGGCAGTGCTGTTCGTGCTGGCGCCCACGTTTATCGGGGTGCTGGTGTGGACGGAGAAGCCTAGCCGCCAGTAAACCGCTCGCCTGCCGGGTTGCTCGCGCTACCGGTGTTTACCCTCTCGTCAACCCCACCCCCTACCCCCGTCCTCAATAGAATCATCAACTTGCGACATATCCTCCTCTGGGGACCATGATAAGAAAGGAGTTAAAGGCAAAATCTTGATCTGTAATGACTTAGCTATTTGCGAACAACATTGATACAATCATAACAATGGGAATGCGTCTTGTCAAGAGAAAATCCAGCGGCGGTGGCAGGTTCGCGTGCGCGGCGGGTGGACCAGGTAACCGTGGGTGCCCCACACGAGCGTCTTTTGCTCGTGTGGGACGACTTGTACCCAGTACATTGCAACTTGAGGAACGAAATCCTTGGGGCGAAGCGAGGGGTTTCGGTACACTGCCGCGCTGTGCCCCGCAACCTTAAGCGATATTACGGCGCCGGTGACCTGCACTACGTCACCTTCAGTTGTTACCAGCGGCTGCCGCTGCTGGGCTCAGGGCAGCGCCGCGACCTCGTGCTACGGGCTTTGGAGGCCGCGCGCCGCAACTACCAACTGCTGGTGGTGGGCTATGTGGTCATGCCAGAGCATGTTCATCTGCTGGTGAGCGAACCCCAGCGGGCGAATCTGTCCACGGCCCTCAAAGCCCTGAAGCAAGGCGTCTCTCGCCGCGTCCTGCGGCGGCTGCGGCGAGGCTGCCGCCAGCCAGGCCTGTTCGGCGACGGCGGCGAGTTGAAGCGCTTCTGGCAGGCGCGCTTCTATGATTTCAACGTTTGGACGGCCAAGAAGCGGGTCGAGAAGCTACGTTACATGCACCGCAACCCCGTGAAGCGGGGACTGGTCGCTAGTCCGGGAGTTGTGGCGCTGGAGCAGTTTCCGCCACTACGCCTACGGAGAGAAGGGCATGGTGGCGGTGAATGCAATCCTGCCGCCGACGTGGGCACGCCCCTTGGTAGAATCGCAGAAGGGTTGCACTCCCACACGAGCAAAGGACGCTCGTGTGGGGCACCCACATGTCGGATTTTAGACCGCCCCGTGAGGGCTGATCATGTGGGCCACCCGCCGCGCGGTCCATTCTGATTCGATCTCCACCGTTCCCTGGCAACCGGTTGCGTAGTGACGAAAGCTGCTCCACGGCCATTCTTCCGGCCGAGAGACCAATCCGCGCTTCACCGGATTCGAGAGTAAAGCAAGCCTCGCTGAAGACAAGGGGCCGAAATACTCACGGGAACTGCCCCGCGCGTCTCCTGTCAGAAGAGATTGGACTACCCCACCCTAGCAAAACCGGCTAGGGTGGGGCACCCTCAAGTTCGTATCGGGGGCACCGGGCCTAACGCAGCCGCTCCCACTCAACTCTCCAAAACGTGCCATCCTCATTCTTTCCCGAATAGACGAGCCGGTCGTCGCTTTCGAAGCGGTACGGACGCTTTTGCACGGTCCCGACATAATTCGGGTTCCATGCCGTCTCGGGATAGTGGATCATCACTCGATCCGCTTCGCTGACCTCGAAACGGCCGCAGTAGCTGGCGAAGCCTCGCATGGCTGCGGCGCGCTCGGCGTCGGTTGGCGTGGCGGCGTCGGCCCACCTGGCGCGCTCGGGATTCATGAGTTGCGCGCACATGTGGCCACTTGGCGTGTAAATGAGGAAGCCCTGTGCATGGGCGCCGAGGTCAGGAACCGGCTGCATCTTGTCGGGAGAGGGGCCCTCCTGCATGTTTACCAGCTTCCAGGTACCTAGGAACCGATCGCGTGCGCTGCGAGAAGGCTGTTGCGACGCCGGAGGGATGCGCGTAGACACTTCGATCAGTCTATCCCACACAACCTGCGCTTGTGCGGGGCGGCGTCTGATGTGTCCGCTGTGGCATACTACTGGCGTGTTGCACGCAGAAAGGAGGTGAGGGGGATGGGCATAACGTATGTCGAAGGAGTCGTCACGGGCCCCAGGGGCAAGCGGGCCACCATACGCTTCCTGGTCGACAGCGGGGCGACGTACACGCTGCTGCCGCATGAAGTTTCAAAAATGCTTGGTCTCAAGCCCAAGCGTACCGTCACCTTCACGCTTGCTGATGGCACTACGATTGAGCGCGCCGTCTCCGAGTGCCACCTCCGGCTTCCCGAAGGCGAGGGACATACGCCGGTCATTTTGGGGGAGCCGGGTGACCAACCGCTGCTCGGAGCGGTCACGCTGGAGATCTTGGGCCTGATCCTCCACCCCTTCAAACGCACTCTGGAACCGATGCGCATGCTGCTCGCGTGAAGTGCGGCGCGGTTTGAGTTCCTAAGAAGATAATGTTCACGCTTGTGAGGCACGCATGACTATGCTGGCTACAAAGATCCAGGCCAAGGTCGGGGCAGGGAAGATCGTCATCGATCCCGCGCACGACCTGCTGCGGGACGAAGGCCATCCGCTCGAGCCCATCTTCTCGCCCAAGAATGTGGCCGTCATCGGCGCCACCGAGCGCCAGGGCAGTGTAGGACGCACGGTGCTGTGGAACCTGCTGAGTTCGCCCTTCGGCGGCACCGTGTACCCCATCAATCCCAACCGCCCGAGCGTGCTGGGAATCCGCGCCTACAAGGATATGCGCGAACTGCCGGAGAAGCCTGACCTGATCGTGGTCACCACCCCGGCGCCCACGGTGCCCGCCATCATCCAGGAAGCAGTGGAGCTGGGCGTGCCGACCGGCATCGTCATCTCCGCCGGCTTCAAGGAGCACGGGGAAGCCGGCAAGGAACTGGAGCGCCAGATCGCGGAAATCATCCGCGGCAAGATGCGCATCATCGGCCCTAACTGTTTGGGAGTGATGAATCCCGTCGGCGGCTTGAACGCCACTTTCGCCAGCGCCATGGCGCGGCCGGGCAACGTGGCCTTCATCAGCCAGAGCGGCGCGCTGTGCACCGCGGTGCTGGACTGGAGCTTGCGCGAGATGGTGGGCTTCAGCGGATTCGTTTCCGTCGGCTCCATGCTCGATGTCGGCTGGGGCGACCTGATCGACTACTTCGGCCACGACCCGCGCACCCACAGCATCGTCATCTACATGGAGTCGGTGGGCGACGCGCGCTCCTTCCTCTCCGCCGCGCGCGAGGTGTCGCTCTCCAAGCCCATCATCGTGATCAAAGCAGGACGCAGCGCCGCCGCCGCCAAGGCCGCCGCTTCGCATACCGGGTCGCTCACCGGCAGCGACGAAGTGCTGGAGGCTGCCTTCCGCCGCGTGGGAGTGCTGCGCGTGAACTCCATCTCCGACATCGTTTACATGTCGGAGGTGCTGGCCAAGCAGCCGCGTCCACGCGGGCCGCGCCTAGCCATCGTCACCAACGCCGGCGGTCCCGGCGTGCTGGCCACCGACACCCTGATCTCCCTGGGCGGCCAGCTTGCCGAACTCTCGCCGGAGAGCATGGCTGCCTACAACAGCTTCCTGCCCCCGCCGTGGAGCCACAACAATCCCATCGACATCCTGGGCGACGCCGAACCCGAGCGTTACGCCAAGGCGCTGGAGATCGCCTCCAAGGATCCCGGCATCGACGGCATGCTGGTGGTGCTGACCCCGCAGGGCATGACCAATCCCACCCAGATCGCCGAGCAACTCCGGCCCTACGCCCACTCCACCGGCAAGCCGGTGCTGGC
>JBKQPN010000110.1:0-41773 GCA_052145015.1 Terriglobales bacterium | reverse complement strand
GACGCCGACACCGGCGAGACCATCGACTTCCTCGAGTTCTACGCGCGCGAGGCCTTGCGCCTCGATAAAGCTGAGCCTCCGCTGCAACTCGCGGGCGAGCGCGACTACCTGCGCTACATCCCGCTCGGCGTCGGCGTCGTGGTGCCGCCGTGGAACTTCCCCGGCGCCATCATGGCCGGAATGACCATGGCGTCGATTGTCGCCGGCAACACCGTGATCCTGAAGCCTTCGAGCGATTCGCCTGCGATCGCGGCCTTCTTCTTCTCGCTGCTGGAGGAAGCCGGCATGCCGCCGGGTGTGGTGAACTTCTGTCCGGGCGCAGGCGCGACTTTCGGCGACGCGCTGGTGTCCCATCCCAAGACCCGCTACATCGCCTTTACCGGCTCGAAGGAAGTGGGGTTGCGGATCAACCAGGTGGCGGCCGCCCAGCAACAGGGCCAGATATGGATCAAGCGCACGGTGCTGGAGATGGGCGGCAAGGACGCGATTATCGTGGACGCCGACGCCAACATCGAGTCAGCCGTCGAGGGCGTTGCGGCCTCGGCCTTCGGCTTCCAGGGACAGAAGTGCTCGGCCTGTTCGCGCCTGATCCTCGATGAGAAGATTTACCACAAGTTCCTTGACTTGCTGAAGGTGCGCGTGGAGAAGATCACGCTGGGCGATCCCACGGAGAACCCGGGGATGGCGGCGGTGATCAATGAAGGATCGATGAAGTCCATCCTCGGCTACATCGAGCAGGGAAAGAAAGACGGGCGGATCATCACCGGCGGCAAACGAGCCACAGGCAAGGACGGCTACTTCGTCGAGCCCACGGTCATTGCCGACATTCCGGCGAAGTCGAAGCTGGAGCAGGAAGAGATCTTCGGGCCGGTGCTGGCAGTGACCAAGGCGCGCAATTTCGATCACGCGCTTGAGATCGCCAACGACACGGAATTCGGCCTCACCGGCGCCGTCTACACCAGCTCACCGGAGAAGAAGAAGCGAGCGATGGACGAGTTCCACGTCGGCAACCTGTACATCAACCGCAAGTGTACGGGCGCCATGGTGGGCGCGCATCCCTTCGGCGGGTTCAACATGTCGGGCACGGACTCCAAAGCCGGCGGGCCGGACTACCTACTGCTGTTCACGCAGGCCAAGAGCATCGGAGAAAAACCGGCGTAAACAATTGAACAGATGGCACTTACAGCGCAGGCTCTGTATCCTGGCTACAGGGCCTCGCTTTTTGTACCGCATTCATTGACATGGGCAGGAGGGCGAATTAACGTTACGGCGTATTTTCAGCGGTTGCCCGGGGCGGCAGCCGGCGCCGCGCTCCAGTTCACTCTCGCGCGGCAAGGACCCGAGATGGCGAGGATTCTCTGCGTGGACGACGAGCCACACGTCGTCACGCTCAAGTGCGCGATCCTGGAGCAAGCCGGCCATACGGCGACGGCGTCGACCTCCGCGCGCGACGCCATCGACAAACTCCAGCACACCGCCTTCGACGCCGTGGTGACCGATTGGCGTCTCGGCGATGGCGATGGCTCGGGAGTGGTCGCGGCGGCCAAGAAGCATTCCCACATGCCGGTGGTCGTGGTCTCAGGCTATGTTGCCGAGGCCTTCCACACGGAGCCCCTGGCCGACCTCTATCTGGAAAAACCGGTGAACCCGGAAGAGCTGGTTACCATCGTGAATGAGCTGCTCAAGGCGGGTGGTAACGGTGTCTCGCGTCCGGAGTAGGCTTTTGGCTGTTAGCTCTTAGCTTTTAGCCATTGCCCGCACTCGTTCTCCCAGGAGCGCAAGCATAAACTCTCCCTTTGTGCAGGGAAAACTTTCAGAACCAGGGAGCAGAAGCCAAAAGCTAACGGCCAAAAGCCAAGAGCCGCTTTAGCTTGGCCGGACCTCGGACGGGGTCGGAGGCGCGGGAGTGCCGTGCGCGGCGGCGGTAGCGGCGGCGGCTTCCGCCAGGATCCGGTGGTGCACGGTGAACAGCGCCAGCTCCAGCCGATCGGAGACGCCGATCTTGTCGTACACGTTGCGCAGATAGTTCTTGATCACCTGTTCGGTGGTGCCGAGCTGCTTGGCGATCTCTTTGTTCTTGAAGCCCTGGACGATGAGGGCGACGATGCGCAGTTCCTTGGGGGTAAGGCGGTCGCGTACGCGGGCGCCGACGAAGTCGTTCTCATTGACGATCTCGCTGGGAGCGCGCATGTCCTGCACCCAGTTCTCGCCGCCGGCCACCTTGTGAACGCAGTCCACCAAGGCCTGACCGCCGATGTTGCGGTACACCATGCCGTGCATGCCGGCGCTGAGATAGCGGGCCGGCTGTTCACCGTTCTCGGCGATCACCACCAGGCGGGTCTTGCTGCGCGCCGCCTGCGCCGCCATTTCCTTGAGGTCCGCCTGCAAGGCAGCGGCGAAAATGAGTACGTGGGGGCGAAACTTGTCCAGCGCCATCATCATCTGCTCGGCTGACTGCGCCTGGGCCATGACGCGCACTTCGTCTTCCACGGCCAGCACCTTGGCCGCTCCCGCCCGGAAAATCGCCTGGTTATCCGCCAAAATGATCTTGAGCATGCTACTCCGTGCTGTTACGGACGAACCGATATTGGTCGATCACACAAGCCATGCCGCGCAGCTTGTCCCGTGCCGCGGCTGGTTTCGTTCTGGGAACCCGGCGGGTGGATTCGGCCCGCACCACGCGCCCGGCGCAGCGTATCTTCACATCGTGCGCGGTGCCCAGCACCTGGCGCGGCAACATGATGTCGAAGGTAATCTTGGAACCCACCTTCAAGGGCTTCTCGGCCCGGACATATACGCCCGCCGCGCTGACGTTCGCTGTCGTCGCCCGGTGCTTGCGTGGGGACTGCTCTTCCGAGATGGTAATCGGCAACTGCAGCGGGAAGCGTTGTCCCGTACGCACGTCAGGCATCGCACCTGTTGCGCCAAGGGGCCGAAGCGATTTGGCCGCCGTCCTCATTCAGTGCGGGAAACCCAGTGCTTGGTTTATATCACGAAAATCGTGGGCAGGACAGTAGGTGCATCCTTTGCATCAATCCCGCTGCTGGTGCGGGTCTGCGGCGGGGGGTAACCGCCCCGCCGAAATGGGACTCTAGAAGGCCCCGCCGCCCCCGCCACCGAAGCCGCCGCCGGAGAATCCTCCGCCACTGGAAAAGCCGCCGCCGCTCCAGCCGGAGCCTGTGGAACTCGACCGCGGGGCGGAGACAAACACCTCGTGCGCCTGGCTGGACATGTAGCTCATGTTGTTGGTGAACAGGATAGCGTTGAATGCGTAGCCGACCGGGGTGGGGCCGGCGTACCAACTCGGCGGGTTCTGGATGATCCCCGCGAAGGCTTGCGCCCAGCGGTGCTCTACGCCCAGCGCCATGGCATAGGGCAGAAACTTCTCGAAGGTATCGGGCGGCATCTGCTTGAGGCGGTCCTTGTCTACGCGGTTCATGAATTCCTCGAAACCGAGAACCTGGACGTAGGTGCGCGCGCCCTTGAGGCTTCTGGCCGTCATCTTCCGCCCGAACAGGTACACGATGATGCCGGAGACGATAACCGCCGCGACGCTCCACACGCCCGATTGCAGCAGCGGAAAATTCGCGAAGTGGTTCAGCAGCAGCAGCACGACCACGATGGCCACCACGGCGCCGACCAGGTAGGCGTGCGCCGAATCCGGGTCCACCGTGTACATGCCCTTCTGCTTGAGTTCGGAGATCAGATCGTCCTTGATGGCCGGGATCGCCGTGTAGAAGTGGTTCTTGAGCTGGGAGAGCGTGGTGCTCTCGCCGCCGCCGGCGTAGAGGGTCTGCAGCATGACCTGCTCGTGCGCGGCCAGTTGCTTCCACTCCGAGCGCGGCTTCAGCAGGTGGAAGATGTAGCCGCGACCGCTGAACAGGAGGTGTTGCTCCTGTACTTCTTCGATCTTGATGTAGCCCTTGACGGCCAGGTCCACCAGGGTGCAGGTGATGTCGCGAGGCCTGACGGCGTCGTCTACCAGCGTGCCGCATTCGGCGGGAGTCATGTCCTTGGGGGGCTCGTACATGGGCGCCACCGAGATGCCGGGGTCGGGATCGCGGCCCACCGTGTACCACAGCCCGAACATCACTGCGAAGACGATCACCGGCAGCAACAGCACGGGATTGCTCTGCACGAACCATGTGATCTGCGTCAGTTCGCCGGGTTCGTGCAGGATGCCCTTGGGGATAAAGACGTCGGCGGTCAGGCCGGCGCGCATGGGCAGAGGATTGGTGGTCTCGAAGGTGGCGGCGGCTTCGCGGATCTCGGAGGTGACCTCCTGCTGGCGCGAGCCGTAAATCCCGGTGAAGCCCTGGGCGCGCAATTGCCCGCCCGCCGCCGGCGGAAACATCACCAGCGCTGAAGCGTGGTCGATGGGCACCGGCCAGTCGTTGCCGGTCACGTTCCAGTAGAACTCGTCGTGGTCGGCGAAGAAGCGGGTGGCGTTCTTCACCTCGTAGTCGATCTCGACCGTCTTGTCGGTATCCACCGCGCCGGGGACGTAGATCTTGATCTGACGATAATCACCCTGGCGATGCAATTCGTACTTGAGCGCGCGCCCGCTGTCGGGTTCCTTTACGCCGATGACGTTCACGAACAGCGTGTAATTAGCGCCGTGCGGCCCAGGGTACTCGATGGGGATGGTGCGGTAGATGCCGTTGTACTGGCCGGTAAACACGGCGGTGATGCGTTCGGTGATGAAGGCGGAGCCGTCCTGGTGGACGTCGATCGCGGCGTCGAAATTGGCGATCCGCCAGCTACGCGCTGCCGCCGGCAGGGCGAGCGCCAGAACGACGGCCATGCCGAGCGCGAGTTGCCGTGCCAATAGCGCCGGTCTGGGGAGGCGAAGCATAGGGTTCAGAACTTTACGGCAACGTTCTCCCGGTCGGCCGGCCCGTCCACCTGAAAGAACTGCTTCTGCTGGAAGCCAAACATCCCGGCGAGAATGTTGGTGGGAAAGCTCTGGATGCGCGTGTTCAGGTCGCGCACCACGGCGTTGTAGTAGCGGCGCGCATTCTGGATGGAGTCTTCCATTTCGTTGAGTGAGCCCTGGAGCTGGGTGAACTCCTGCGATGCCTGGAGCTGGGGGTAATTCTCCGCCACGGCAAACAGCCCGCGCAAGGCCTGGGTGAGCATTCCTTCGGCCGCTCCGGCCTGCTCGGGAGTGGTGGCCCCCATGGCCATGGAGCGCGCCTTGGCAACATTCTCGAACACGCCCTTTTCGTGTGCGGCATAGCCTTTGACGGTCTCGACCAGGTTGGGAATCAGGTCGTGGCGCCGCTTGAGCTGCACGTCAATGTCGGACCAGGCCGACTCGGCGCGCACCCGCAACTGCACCAGGCCGTTGTACATCAGCCCGATCACGACGACGGCGGCCAGAACGATGATCAGCACAATCACACCTGGACCCATGGTTCCTCCTAACGAGCTGTCATCCTGAGCGAGCGACCGCAGCCGTATCGCGGTCGCGAGTCGAAGGACCCCTACTCTCATGCCATGCTTTCGCGAGGTCCTTCCAGCTCGGATTCTTTTCCTCGATTAACGCAATCTTCTTCTTGCGCCGCCAGCCCTTCAGTTACTGCTCACGGGCGATTGCCCTATGGACGTCATCGTAGCCCCCGAAATGGACCAGACGGTGCACAGAATATTGCTTTGTGAAGCCGGGGATCAGGCCCTCTTTGTGTTCAGCCATCCGCTTCTTGAGGTTGCTGGTAATTCCGATGTACAGCGTGCCAGAGAGACTCGAAAGAATGTACACGTAGTACATTTTTGTTCTAGTCATAGGGGTCCTTCGACTCCGCCGGCTTTGCCTCCGCTCCGCTCAGGATGACAGAATTAACGGCTACACTCACCCTCTGACGGAAGCTTTCTCCTCCGCCCTTAGCGCCGGGCGCTGCTTTTCTTCGAAGATGTCATAGACATAGTCATGCGCGGCCAGGGCGGCCTTGCCCAGGGTGCCTGCCTTAACGCGCTTGACGACTTCCTCGCGCGAGAGGTCGAAAGTCGCGTCCAGAATCTGCGCGCGCTCCTGCGGGTTTGCCTGCCCCACGACAAACAGCACGCGAGCACTGTGTTGTATATAGTGAGGCGAGAGCAGTTGCCGTTTCAGCAGGTCCATGATGACCGGTGCTTTGGAGCGGTCGAAGCGGCCGGGGTCGCCGCGGCGGTCCAGTTCGGCGAAGAACTCCGAGGTCCACTCGTTGTGGTAGTCCCACACCTTGTTGAACAGCTCCTGGGTGAAGCGTGTCCCGGCCTTGATCGGCTCGGCGTTCTTGCCCAGTACGACCCCATCCTCAGTGAGCGCCGCCCGCTGCAGGCAGCCGTCCTTGGTGATGGTGGCCTGATGATGGGCGAGAGCCCACAGCCATGACACGTTGATGCGGTAGGTAGCAAGGTCATTCATGAAGCGCAGCTTGAGTTCGTAGTCGTCAATGGCCGCCGCGAAGTTGCCGTTGAGAATCTGGAAGCCGTAGTTCGCCGCCATGTAAAACGCGTGCTGGATGTGCTCGATGGTGATGTCGCCCTTGGGCACGCCGTAGATGTCGTTCCAAAGTTCCTGGGTGAAGATCTTCTCCGGCGCGTCCAGACTTTCCTTGGTGATGACCTGGGGCGTGATCTTGCCCTGCGAGTTCAACAAGCCACGAGATTGCAGCAGGGCCCGCTCCGTGTCACTGAGCCCGCTGGCGACGGTCGGGACCGGCTTGCCTTTCACGTCGGTCGTTTCCAGCGGGGCATTCAGGATCCCCTGGAGTTCGCTCGCCTGAGCCCGTAAAGGCGCATTGCCGGCGGCCACGTAGGCCGTCTCCGGGCTGGCGACCCAACTTTGCCGATAGGCATCATAGAGCCGCCCTTTCACCCGGCCGGCAAGGATGTCGTCGAGCGCAGGCTGTTGCCCCGCGGGCAGGGGACCGTCGGGCACAAACATCAGGCCCAGCAGGCGCTCGCGCACCTTGTCCACCGCCATCGCGCGCAGGGCCAGCGGGTTGTACCGCGAGCGGCCATAAGGGTCGCTGGTTTGATAGATCATCACGGCTGCCATTCCACCAATGGGAGCGCCCTGGCTGAGTTCGCCGTTCTTCATGCCGGCCATCAGCATCAGGAGCGCGTTGTAGCGCTGATAGGCAATCATGGTCGGGGTGGCCATGCCGATGGTCTGCGGATCCGGAAAGACGCCTTTGGGGTCGTCCTTCCACATCTCGATGATGCTTCCCGTGTAGTCCCAGCGGCCAACGTTCGTCCCCAGCAGCCGGCGCCGCAAGACCCAGGCGATCGCCGCCAAGGAACGGCCCGCATTGCCCTCCTCATAAAGGACCTTGATCTTGATGGTGCCAGCCGGGACGCCGATCATGCCTTCGAGGCGCGACAGCAGCTTCTCCAGAATCAGGGCTTCCTGAGGCGTTTGAATCTTCGGGATGTAGAAGTACACGCCGGTGCCGGCGCGCTTGAGCAAGTCGTAACCGATGAAGGTCCACAGAGTAGCGACGGCAATCAGACCAGGGGCAGGTTCACCGTCAACGGTTATGTAATCAAAGCGCACGTGGTTGCCAGGAGGGCGGCAGAATCGGGTCGGCCACCCCGATGGCGGCTTGTTGATCTTGTACGTGCGCTTCTGTCCTTTCTTCACCACCTCATAGAGGCGGTCGGTCCATTTGCCTTCGAGAATGTCTTTGGCGTTCTGCAGGGCGGCAAAAATCCCAATCGGCTGATTCGTGGGCGTGCCATCGGGCTGGAAATGGGGCGGTGAAGCGTCTTCCCAGTCGGGCATATTCACCGGCGCCGGACTGTTCAAGGCGTTGAAGGCCATGTCCAGCGGATGCCACGGCCCAGTGAGCTCCAGGCCGGGATTGGTCAGCGGGTGGGCGTCCTTGGGGATGGGGACTTCGTCGTTGAGGCGCCAGCGCAGCTTGCTGTCGCGGCCGAGAAAATTGTCGATCATGCCCTGGACGATCTGGCGAAATGTCCAAGGCTGCCCGCTCACCGGATCTTCAAACGCCTCGTCCCACTTCGGCCAGGCATATTTCTTGGTGACCGGCGCGGGGGACGCGAGCAACTCCCGGC
This sequence comes from Terriglobales bacterium, assembly GCA_052145015.1. Classification (GTDB taxonomy): domain Bacteria; phylum Acidobacteriota; class Terriglobia; order Terriglobales; family Acidobacteriaceae; genus JAHFUA01. The sequence goes on along the minus strand of JBKQPN010000110.1, from coordinate 33,712 downwards.
GTGCGTTGAGGGCCGTGGCGATCTCCGGACCCAGCTCGCGGGTGAGCGTGGTGATGGTCTGTTCGACGTTAACTTCCCGGCCGTTCACCTGCTTGGTCCCGAAGAGGTCCGGGAACTTCTGGAGAATATCCTCACGGATCATGGCTGGTTCCTCCTCAGCTATGTGGTACAGCCGCGACTAGCGGCGAAGCCGAAACCCACAACTATTGACTATTGCTGGCGCAGCGTCAAGCCCTCCAGCCTGAGTTTGGGACGGGCATCCGGATATGGAGCGCGGTTACCAAAGGCCGACAATGCGTCTGCCACCGGTACGTTGTTCACTCCAGATTTCGGTGCGCGGCATCTCCGCCGGCGCCGCAACTTTTCACCGCTAGCGCTGTTCAAGCGATTGAAGGTTCCGGATGAGCAGCCAGGTTGTTTGGGTTGTTCATCGCTCCCCAAATTCCGATCTCGGGAGGAAGTATGCGGCGGTTGGCGTTCGGTCTGTTCCTCATTGTTCTCATCACGCTGGCCACTCTCAGCGGTTGTGGCGGCAGCCTAAGTTCTCCAACAGCACAACAGAACAGTATGGTGGTAGTCACCGGCAAGGATTCGCCGATTCCCTCGGTGCTGTCGTTCCTGGTCACGATTGACAGCATTACGCTGGGCACCGGGATCAGCAACGGCACGGTGACCGGCGCGCAGACGGTTCTGAGCTCGCCCACCACGGTGGATTTTGCGCGCTTCCTCGGGCTGCGCACGATGTTGGGATTGCAGTCGGTGCCGCCGAGCACGTACACGGTGGCGCAGGTCGTCGTGGAAAACCCGGTGATCTCGGTGCTGAACCTGGGTCCGCCTCCCTCTGTGAGCACGCAGGCGCTGCCCTTCTCCGCGGGTGGAAGCACGGTCACGCTGAACCTTGCCCTGAATCCCGGCATGACGGTTGCCACCAACGAACTGGGCGGGGTCACCATGCACTTTGACCTGCGCAACTCGCTGGTCACCGACGGGACCGGCAACATCACCAGCGTGAATCCGATGATCACCTTCCGCGCGCTGCAGATACCCAGCGATCCCGATTGGGAGATCGATGAGCTGCGGGGAACCGTGGTGTCGGTAAGCGCTCCCAACTCGTTCGTGCTGCAGCGGGTGAACGGCCGGCAATTCACCGTTGACGTCAACCTGCAGACCGATTTCGAAGGCGTGGCGTCGAGCATCACCAACCTGCCCACCGGCGCGCTGGTGGAGATCTCAGGACAAGCACAGCAGGATGGCAGCATTCTGGCGGATGCCGTCGAAAGCTACACCACCGACCGCGAGTTCCTCGAAGGCATCGTGCTGAACACCACCCCATCGAGCGGAGCCGCAACCAGCCTGACCCTGCTGGTGCGCGACCAGATCCCGGTCGTGCCGGGCATTTCCATCGGCAACACGGCGAATGTGGCGGTTAGCAACACCACCATCTTCGACATCTACCACCTGAACCTGCCCATCTCCCAGCTGCTCTTTAACGACTCCATGATGGTGATGGGACAGGCGGTAGTCGCGGGTGGCACCGTGGATAACACCACCAACCCACCGACCCTGGATGCGCGTCGCGTGGTGCTGCACCGCCAGGGTATTGACGGGCAGGCGGTGTCGGGAACCATCAACCTCAACACGGGCACGTTCCAGTTGCAGAACAATGGCTTCTGGGGATACGTGCTGGGAGCGCCAGTGCCCGTGTTGACCACCAACTTCACGCAGTTCATCAATGTGAGCGGCCTGAGCGCGGTCACACCGTCGATGAACTTGCGTGTGGTCGGCTTGCTCCTGCGCGATGGCAGCGGCAATCCCGTGCTGGTGGCGGGACGCGTGGAGAACCTGCCCCTGCCGTAATCAACTCCGGGGCACAAAGGCGCAGGCAGCGAACCGGCTGCCTGCGCTTTTTGTTTATCGCTCGGCTTTGCCGATCCCGAGCTCGGCCGCGGCCGGGCGGATGGCTTCCAGCTTCTGGAGCAGCGTTGGCACATCCGGCGCATCGATCACTAGCTGGCGATTTTTCTCCTGGATGAATCCATCCGCGACGGCGCGGCCGAGCAGCGCCAGCAATGCGTCGTAGTAGCCGTCCACGTTGAGCAGGCCGCAGGGCTTCGTATGGATGCCGAGCTGAGTCCAGGTGACCGCCTCGAAGAACTCTTCAAAAGTCCCGTAGCCGCCGGGCAGCGCGATGAAGGCGTCGGCGAGGTCGGCCATGAGCGTCTTGCGCTGGTGCATGGAGCGGACAACGTGCAACGTGGTCAGTCCATTGTGCCCGATCTCGCGCGCCACCAGCGCCTCCGGGATGACACCGAGGACTTCGCCGCCGGCCGCGAGCGCGGCGTCGGCGAGCACTCCCATCAGTCCGACTTTGCCGCCGCCGAAGACGACGCCCAAGCCGCGCTCCGCCAGCATGCGGCCAAGTTCGCGGGCAGCCGCAGCGTACTGAGGCCGCGAACCGACGCTCGAGCCGCAGAAGACGCAGATGCGCTTGAGCGTGGACATGGTGGTCAGGCTACACCACCAGCCTGTGTGCCGCCAGGGAAGCCGGCGAGACGCCGGCGCTACGTTGCACTTGCATCAAGCGCCTGGTCCAGATCAGCGAGAATGTCGTCCACATACTCGATGCCGATCGACAATCGCACCAGGCCGTCGGCGATGCCGAGAGCGCGGCGGCGGGCCGGGGCCACGTCGCGATGGGAGGCGGTGGCGGGATGCAGCGCGCTGCTGAAGACGTCTCCCAGGCTGGTGGAACGCACCACCAGCCGCAGCGCGTCCATGAAGCGGAAGGCTCCCTCCTTGGTGTTGTTGGCGAGTTCGATGGCGACCATGGCGCCGGCGTAGTGTGGGCGCAGTGTCCGCTCGAGCTGGCGGCGGGCATCACCGGTGGCCAGCGCGGGATAGTGGACGCGCGCGACGCGACGGTCCGCAGAGAGCCTGGTGGCGATGGTCTGGGCATTCGCGCACTGGCGTTCGACGCGCAGCGCCAGCGTCTTCAGGCCGCGCATGATTTCATGGGCGTCGTAGGGGCTCATGATGCCGCCGGCCAGCTTCATGATGCTGCGCAACGCGTTGTGCTGCGGCTCTTCGCGCGCGATAACGATGCCGCCCATCACGTCACCGTGCCCGCCCAGGTACTTGGTGGCGCTGTGCACTACCACGTCGGCGCCGAGATCGAACGGCCGGCAAAGATAGGGGGTCGCGAAGGTGTTGTCCACGATCAGCCTGGCGCCAACGGCGTGAGCGATCTCGGCGCAGCGCGCCAGGTCGCAGACCTTCAGCAGCGGATTGGAGATGGTCTCGGCGATCATGATGCGAGGCTTGGCTTGGCGTGCTTTCTGTTCGAGCGCGTCCAGGTCGGAATAATCGGCCATGATGGTGCTGACGTCGAAGGCTGTGAAAACGGTGTTGAGAAGCCCGATGGTGGCGCCGTAGAGGTCCTGGGAGGCGAGCACGGTGACGCCGGGAGCGATGTCGCAGGCGAGCAAGGCGGCATGCAGGGCGGCCATGCCGGAGCCGAAAGCGCTGGCGGCGAACCCTCCTTCGAGCGCGTGTATCGCGTTCTCCAGCGCCGTGACCGTTGGGTTGGCGTAGCGGCTGTAGACGTAGCCGGGCATCTCTCCGCCGAAGACTTTGTCCACCTCCGCCATGGATCCGTAGGTGTAGGTGACGGAGGCATAGATGGGAGTAACGACGGGAACCGCCGCCGGTACTTGGCGTTCACCCGCATGGACCAGCCGTGTAGCGATGTCGAGTTGCTTCCCGCCCATAGTTCGCACCTCCTGGCGCGCCGTCGCGCGAAGAGCCAGCCAGCCTATCGGGCGGGTCGTTGCGGGTCAAGCCAGGCTTTACAAAACTTTACCTTTCACCGCACAACATCATCGCCGGTATATGCGCTCCAACTGATAAGCGACGCGTCCGAGATTCGGGGGGCACTGCGGGCAAAGACACTCCGCGGGTTTGCCGGGCGCGTCGTTTTGTGAGGAGAAGAGAGACGATGAAGAAAAATGCAATTCGATTTCTGATCGTGGCCTTTGCGTTCGCGGCACTGAGCCTGCCGGCATTGGCCCAGGGCGGCCCAGCCGGCGCCGGGGGAGAAGGCCAAGGTCCGCATCACGGGATGCCCAGCGTAGACGAACGCGTGCAACACCTGACCAAAATGCTCAACCTGAGCGGCGATCAGCAGACCAAGATCAAGTCCATCCTGCAGGATGAGCACAACCAGATGACGTCGCCGAAGCAGGATATGTCGCTGTCGCAGGAGGATCAACACGCGAAATTCCAGCAGATCCACCAGGCGTCGGCAGAGAAAATCCGCGGGACGCTAAACGACGAGCAGAAGGCCAAGTTCGACCAGATGCAGGCCGAGCACAAGGGGCACATGGGGAAGCGCGGTGGCCATGGTGACACGGGCTCCTCGGACAAGCAGTAACAATGACGTGGAGACCTGGCCCTCCTACGTCTGCGTTCCCGCCGAAATGTAGAGACGCACTTTGCTGCGTCTCTACAAGTACCTCCAACACTCCATCAGCAACCGCGCCGGTGCGCGTGGTAACCTGTTGCTGCCTACCCTTGCCGGGATGGCGGAACTGGCAGACGCAGCGGACTCAAAATCCGCCGGGCTTCGGCCCTTGGGGGTTCGATTCCCCCTCCCGGCACCAAATGCTAGCAGGGTCCCTCGCTGCGCTCGGGATTTCGGCTGCGGGCTCAGAGTCCTCATGGGCGTGGGAATATTCGGGATCGCCAGGTCATGTGGTGGCTCCTCCTGGGGGCTCTGAAATGATGGAACGGATTGCAGAAGCTTCGCCGCGTCCCAGGGCCAGGATTACCGGTGTCGTTTATTTGCTTTACTTTCTGACGGCAGTATCCGCCGAGGTCTTCGTTGGCCGCGGCCGGCTCGTTGTATATGACGCCGTCAACCTCATCGCGTACGCGTTCTACATCGCTGTGACGCTGCTCCTCTATTACATGTTTAAGCCGGTGAACAGGAGTCTCTCTTTGCTCGCGGCGCTCTTCAGCTTCGTGGGATGCGCCAATGATGTACTTGGCCTCTTTAATCTCGCTCCCTACAGAATCAGAACCCTGATATTTTTCGGGCCCTATTGCCTCATGATCGGCTACCTCATTTTCAGGTCGACCTTCCTGCCTCGAATTCTGGGCGTGCTGATGGCGTTTGCCGGTTTGGGTTGGCTGATCTTTCTGTCACCGCTCGCAAACCATCTGTCCACCTACCTTAAGGTCCTCGGCTTCCTCGCGGAAGCATCGCTGATGCTATGGCTCCTCGTGAAGGGCGTGAACGAGCAACGATGGAAGGAGCAGGCCAGCGCCGCGCGGTCGAGTGACGGGGCATCCGGAAGTTGAGACTGGTGGATTACATTGACACAACTTTTACGTTTGCTTGATGAATCTTTACCTTTAGGGCCGCAACAACTCCATTTGCTTTCGTGTTTTTATGAATGAATGCAGCAGGAGGGTCCAACAATGAAACGCACAAAACCTCTCGCAGTAATTGCCAGCGCTGTGCTTTGTGCCAGCTTGGCCTTTGCCCAAAACACGGCTTCGGCTCCGGCATCGAGCACGCCGACAACACGGTCCGGAAGGTTTAGCCTGGGCCTTACGCAGCAGCAGAAAACGCAACTGCACAACCTGCGTACATCGATGCAAGACCAGATCGCGATCATCCGCCACGATCCGACCTTGAGCGGAGAACAGCAGCAGCAGCTCACGCAGATGAAGGCTGCGCGCCAGGCGAAACTCGGTCTGACACAGGCGCAGCAGGCCCAGCTTAAGAGCCTGTTCTCCGGGGTAAGGCAGCAGCGTGAGACCGTACTCAACAATGCGTCACTGAGCAACGTACAGAAACAGGCGCAGCTTCAGCAGATTCGCCAAAACATACAGACACAACTCGGTTCAATCCTCACACCCGACCAGTTGCAGAAGATGCATCACATGCGGCACGGTTGGGGTTGGCACGGCAACTCGTAAGCGACCAGCCGAATCGGCGGGGTCGTTTCGGCCTGCTGGCCAGCGACCCAACGCCGAAGTCCTAGTGCTCCTGGTACTCGAATTCCCGGTACAGGGTGTACACAAGATGGACGGGGGCTCCGCCGACCCTTTCCTCGAAGCCGGTATCGACGATCTGGATGCGGCCGTGATGTTTTTCCGCCAGGTGCTCAGCCTCTTCTTTGGTGTCGGCGTCACCGCGAAAATCGCGCCAGCCTCCAGCGGCGTCGGCGGGATCGAATGCGAATACCAGAAAGCGTTTCAGCGCCATAAGTCCCTCGCAATGGTGCGAATCTGCAGCACGGGATTGTACCAGAGTACCGAATCACCAAGCGCCCAGTACCAAGTGCTTCTCTTCGCCCTTTCTCAGATCACTGCTTGGGGGTGCTCGGTACCGGGTACTCGGTACTGGCCACCGCTTGCCCAATCTTCTGCCGCGGCGATAGCATGGCTGTTTCGACCTATCCTCACAGGGGAGACAGAGATGGCCGACTACCGCAGGCTGGAACGTCAAATCACCGAAGCTCTCGGGCTCAATCGCCGGCCGGTCGCCGTGACCTTCGCCCCCACGGCACCCGCCGGCGTGCGCAAGTTCTCGGGCACCGAGCCGGCGGGCTGCGCCTTCTGGCGGCTGGCGGAGCGCGGCGGCGTCTTCTACACCGAGCCCGGCGATCATTACAACTGCGCGGTCGGGTGTTTTACCCACAGCATCGCGCTGCCCGCCGAACGCGCTTCCGAGATGGACCAGACGCTGGCCTTCATGATGCAGCTCGGCTACCTCAAGACCGAGGATCTCGCTCATATCGCGCAGTTGCGCGAGACGCCGCGGTTCGTCGCTTACGCGCCGCTGGGCGACGCGCCGGTCGCGCCCGACGTGGTCCTGTTCGCGGGCAAGCCATCGGCGATCATGCTCTTGAACGAGGCGGCGCTGCGCGCGGGAGTCGGGACGCAGTCCGCGACTCTCGGCCGGCCGACCTGCATGGCGCTTCCCGCTGCACTGGATCGCGGAGTGGCGCTGAGCACGGGTTGCGTGGGCAACCGCATCTACACCGAGATCGGCGACGACGAATTGTACGTCGCCGTGCGTGGCGCCGATGTCGAGCGCGTCGCTGCGGAAGCCGAGACCATCGCGAACGCCAACGCGCGGCTGGCGGACTACCATCGCGGGCGGCGGCAGGAGCTTTGCAAAGAATAAGTTAGTGATCTAGCCGACCCGATTTCTGCCGATGCAGCCGGCGGGATGGCTCCCGACTGCATTTATCCAGACCTCCACATCCAATTGAAAACAAGGGATCAATGATCGGGGACTGTGCGGTTTGCCATCATCGGGTGTGCACTGCCTCTGACGCATCCTTATGGGCAGGTTACCTTGACGTTACCTTAGTTATATTTACAGGTGACAGCCTCCAGCCCTAGACTTCGGCCCGTAGTTAGGCAGTTCTGGGGGAGGGCTGCCGTGGGCGTCCTGAATGAAAATTCAGGGCGCTTTTAATTTGCATTCAGGAGTCAGCACTCGGCAAGAACGAGCGGAGGAAGTACTGACTGCTGGCCGCTGGTTGCTGACGGCTGAGTGCCGACGGCCGAGTGATTGCTCTTAATTGCGACTTCTCCCACGCTTGTGCATCCAAGCACAGGTGGTACGATATTGCGCGGTTCAGAACGGCGCGATTCGCACTGGTGTTTCGGAGGAGAGATGGCAGGGAACGGGATTGTGGAATTGACCGACGAGAGCTTCGATCGCGATGTGCTCAAGTCGGAGCAGCCGGTGATGGTAGATTTCTGGGCCGCATGGTGCGGTCCGTGCAAGGCGCTGGCGCCCATCGTGGACGAAGTCGCCACGGCGTACAGCGGCAAGATCAAGGTAGGCAAAATGGACGTGGACAAGAATGTGGCCACCCCGCAGCGCTATGGCGTCCGCGGCATTCCCACCCTGCTGATCTTCAAGGACGGCAAGGTGCAGGAGCAGATTGTCGGCTACGTTCCAAAAGAGACCATCCAGAAGGCACTCGACAAGCACATTTCCGGCTGAGCGCCGCCCAAGGATTATTGAAGAGCCCGGTGACGAGCCGGGCTTTTTCCTCTTAGCTCCTGATACCCCGTTAGTTCAGGGGCGAACGGGACGGGCATGCCGGGCGGCAACTGTGGTATTTACCGAGCATATGCGCCGTCTCATCTTTTTGTTCCTGCTGCTGTTGCCGGCCTGCTTGCGAGCCCAGCAAGCGGGCGAGCGCATCCTCTCTTTCCACAGCGATATCAACGTGTACGGGGACAGCTCGATGGTGGTGCGCGAAACCATCGTGGTGAACGCCGCCGGAAGCCGGATCCGCCACGGCATCTACCGCGATTTCCCCACCAGCTACCGCGACCGCTTCGGAAATCGGGTGATCGTGGATTTCGAGGTGCTCGCGGTGGAGCGCGACGGGCAGCCTGAAAGCTGGCGCTCGGAACCGCAGCTCAACGGCCTGCGGCTTTACTTCGGCGACAAGAACACCTTCATTCCTCCCGGCCGGCACGAATACGCCTTCACCTACCAGACGCGGCGGCAGCTCGGATTCTTTGCCGATCACGACGAGCTTTACTGGAACGTGACCGGCAACGGCTGGATCTTCCCCATCGACGAGGCCTCGGCGACGGTGACGCTGCCAGGCGGCATCCCCCCGGACAAGATCGAACTCGCCGGCTATACCGGCCGGCAGAATTCGCGGGAGCAGGCGCTGCGCAGCGTGATTGAGCCGGGACCGCGGGCCAGCTTCGAGGTTGCGCGCCGGCTGAGCGCGGGCGAAGGGCTGACAATCGTGGTCGGCTGGCCGAAAGGCTTCGTCGCCGAACCCAGCGCTTCCGAGCGGCTCGGCTACATGCTCAACGACAACCGCAGCCTGCTGGTCGGGGTCGCCGGCGTTCTCGTGCTGCTCGTCTATTACCTGGTGGTGTGGTTCCGCGTGGGCCGCGACCCGCAGCGGGGTGTGATAATGCCGCGCTACGAGCCTCCCGCGGGCTTGTCGCCTGCCGGCATGCGTTACCTGGTGAAGATGGGTTTCGACAACAAGGTCGCGGCGGCAGCGATGCTCGACATGGCGGTGAAGAAGTACGTCACCATCGGTAAGAGCGACACGGTTTATACGCTGACTCGCGCCTCCGGCGAGAAGATCGTCCTGACCCCCGACGAGCGCCTGCTCGCCGAGAAGCTGCTCGGTTCCGACAACAGTCTGGAGCTGAGCCCGGCGCATCACACGCGCGTGCAGAGCGCCATCACCGCCCTGAAGACTTCTCTCAAGACCAGCGAAGAGAAGATCTATTTCCTGACCAACAGCCGCTACCTGATGCTTGGCGTGGTTTTTTCCGCGCTGCTGATCGCGGCCAACGTCCTGCTGGCGCCATCGAAAGTGGCGATGACGGCGGGCGCCTTCATTTCGGTCTGGCTGACGGGATGGAGCTTTGGGGTGGTCATGCTGCTGCTCATGGTGGTGGCCTCGTGGAAAGCCGCTCTGTCTGGCGGTGGTGGGGCGGCGGCCAAGGGTGGCGCCCTCTTTCTGACACTCTTCTCGGTGCCGTTCCTGGCCGGGGAAGTGTTCGGCATCTCCATGCTGGCGCGCTCCAGCGGGCTCAGCGCCGTCGGATTGCTGGCGCTGGTTGTGTTCCTCAACGTGCTCTTCCATCACTTATTGAAAGCGCCGACGCACGCTGGCAGGGTGCTGCTCGATCAAGTGGAAGGCTTCAAGATGTTTCTGGGTGCGGTCGATAAAGACCGTCTGGCTGCGCTGGCCGCCACCGAGCAGACTCCCGCCGTGTTTGAAAAGTATCTTCCTTATGCCGTCGCTCTCGGAGTCGAGCAGGCGTGGGCGGGGCGTTTCGCCGATGTCTTGGAGCGCGCCAAGTATTCGCCCGATTGGTGCTCGGATGGGTCGTGGGCCGGCGTGAACGTGGGCGTGATGGCCGCATCGCTCAGCAACTCGATGTCGGGCGCGATTGCGTCGTCGTCCAGCTCGCCGGGCAGCGGCTCGGGCTTCGGTGGAGGAGGTTCATCGGGCGGCGGTGGCGGCGGGGGCGGTGGAGGCGGGTGGTAGTTCCGGCTTCCCGTTTAGCCTAATAGAAGACTATTTTGTCGCCGTCTAGCCACTCGGGAGGGGTATAGTCCTTTGCCCCAGGGTGAGACGAAAGAACTAGCCGCAGCTTCGTAAGGGAGATCGTTACCCGACCGAGGGTCTCGTCCTGCTGCTTTGGGAACGACTGGTCGTATTCATCTGAACCTAGAGTGTGCGCTGCCGGTTGGCGTGCTTTGCGCACTTCCCGAAAAGGCTCCACGACCTCTCGCGCAACATCCTCACCGTCACGAGTCCGGTAATGCGTGCTAAGCCATCGTTCGAGAGCAGTAATGGTATTCACCGGACGCCTCTCCACACCTCCGCCGGCTGCTCCAATCATGTCTTCGAGTGGTATGTCGCCCTTGAAAAATGCGCGATTTAGATTTTCAGAAAGCATTTTGTCAAGCGCGTGAGCAAAATTCTCAAAATTCCGTCGCGTTGGCCGTAGCATGGGTGAGAATTCGATTGGCCGCTCTTCAAACGTGCATTTGAAAAGGTTTGGTTTTCCAATCAGCGAGGCGAGTTTGTTAATCTCGACCTGTTCCTGGATGAATGCCTCATACACTGAGTGGAATTCTGGCCATTCCCCCAGAATAGAGGCACGAAAGTAGTCACTATTTACAGTACATCGGCCGGAAACCTCCTGAGCTCTCCAAGTCTGCTGGTGCTCAGCCGACAAATCTGAGAGATACCGCAGGTACACAACCACGACGCGGTTCCGAGCTTGGTCGTACCCGATGCCGAACGTCTGGAGAAGCACCTTATCGCGATCGGCCATCTGCTCTGACTGGTAATGCTCGTCTTTAACAGAAATCGAACCAGCCCGATCTCCAAACCAGCACACATACCGGGGATCGCGAAAGTATTTCTCCAAAACGCTTAGCTCGAAGAATACGGGCACCAGCTGCGGTTCCACGAGTGCCAAGCGACGTGTATACGGGCGGTCGTCGTACTGACGCAGCTCTGGGCGAGTCGCGATATTATCTGCACTCGGATAGATGCAAATGCAATTGATGCCCTCCTCTGCAAGCTTGGCAAGCTGCACGTCAATAGGCAGGTCGGGCAGTCGCTTGATGTGAGGGGTTACCGAGTGGCTTGCAAAAGCCAGACTAACCTGTTGCGCGGCAATGAGCTCGCCAAGACGCTCTTGTAATTCTGGCCAGCCAATGTTGAACGCCTTGACCAAATGGCTCGCCGGGACTCCATTGAAGTCGTGTGATAGGACGAAATAATCAAGCACCGCCCTCAAAAGTTCGTCATCGGCCACCATAACTGCTACTAGCCTCACGGTTCACTCGCCGCCGTTCAGTACTTCCTCAACACCCCGATCACTCTCCCCTGCACCTGCACCGCGGCGGCGGAGACGATGACCGGCTGCATGGCCGCGTTCGAGGGCTGCAGCCGCACCTTATCGCCTTCCTTGAAGATGCGCTTCAGGGTTGACTCCATGCCGTCCACCAGCGCCACCACGATCTCGCCATTGCGCACGGCGCTGGTTTTCTCCACCAGGATGTAGTCACAGTCGAGGATGGCTTCATCCTGCATGGAGTCGCCTTTCACCTGGAGCACGAAGACTTCTTTCGAGCGGGTGAAGTCGGCGAGGGAGATGGTTTCCGGGTTCTGCAGCGCTTCCACCGGCCGGCCGGCGGCGATTCGTCCCATCAGCGGCAACTCCATGGCAGTGCTCGCCGCCACCTCCATCGACTTCTTCAGCGCCCCCCTGGGTGGAAGCACGTCGATGGAGCGGCTGCGGTTGTAGTCGCGCTTGAGCAGCCCCTTTTTCTCCAGGTTAGTGACGTGCTTGTGCACCGTGGCTAGCGAGCTCAGGTCGGTGCCCTCGCCGATTTCCTCGAACGACGGCGAGTAGCCGTGCTCGGCCACAAATCGGGCGATGAAGTCGTAAATCTCGCGCTGCCGTTTGGTAATCGCCATATCGTCCGAAGTATGGGCGAATATTAGGCGAAATGTCAAGGATTAGTATTCTTCTTCGACTAGCTGGCGGATGGCAATCCAATGCTCCCCGCTGTGCTCGTAGCCGGAGTCATAGGAATCGCGGAGCGGCTGGACTTCGCTCTCGTCTTTAGTGCGCGCTTCAACACTGATTTCGTGGCCCATCGTTCTGCCCCCCTTTGGTTCATCCACTGTGAGAATCAGCTTACGGTGCTCGCACCGCCAATACAAGTGAACGGATTATGAATTATTTGGATGGATTGCATAGATAACGATGCATCCTCGGCGGGCCTGATTTTAGAACCAGCCGCTGCGATAGGCGATCCACCAGCTCGCGAGGGCGATGGGGATGGTGGCCACCAAACCCCAGAGCAGCGGCAGAGAGAAGTCCGCGATCAGCGAAAGCAGGATAAAGCTCGCCCAGAAGATTTTTCGTTCCATGGATTGCCTACTTCGCCGCGGACTGCATGCCCGCCAGAATCTCGTCCACGGCGGCGATCGCCAGCTCCAGTTCCTCGTCCTGGTTATAGAAGTGGGGCGCGAAGCGGACGCCGGCATTAGGGCGCCAGTCCACCAGGATGTTGCGCTGGATCAGCTCAGCCGCGATCTGCTGCGAGTTGGGCATGTCGATGGAGACGGTTCCGCCGCGGCGCTCGGGATCGCGCGGCGTATTCACGCACCAGCCGCGCTTCTCCGCCATCGCCATCAGCTTGGCGGTCTGGCGCTGCGACTTCTCGCGGATGCGTCCGACTCCGACTTCGCGAATAATCTTCAGTCCCGGGCGCGCGGCGTAAAGTGCGGGCACGTGCAGTGTGCCGTTCATGAAGCGGTACGGCCCCTCGGAGTAGCGGATGGGCCCGACCTCGAAGCCGAAAGGATTCTCGTGCGCATGCCAGCCGGTGAATGTCGGTTCGAGCTTCGCGCTGAGATCGGGGCGCACATATAGGTAGCCCACGCCGGGACCACCGCACAGCCACTTCAGGACGCCTCCGGTGGCGAAGTCCACGTTGAGGGCCTGCACGTCGAATGGGATGGTGCCCGCCGAGTGATAAGTGTCGAGCATGACGCGCGCGCCCACGCGGTGCGCCTTTTCGACGATCGCCTTTGCGTCCTGCAGGTAGGCGCTGCGAAAGCTGACGTGGGAGACGGGCACCAGCAGCGTCTCCTCGTCGATGGCCTCCAGCAGCGGCTCGATCGGCACGTGCACGCCGTCGGTCGCGACCATGTGCACGCGCGCCCCGCGCGAGCGCTGCGCTTCCCAGAAGTACATCACCGACGGGAAGTTCAGGTCGTCGTAGACGATCTTGTTGCGCCGGCCGCTGAAATCGAAGCAGGAAGCCACCACCGCCTGGCAGGTGGTCACGTTCTGGTGGGTGGATACCGAGCCAGGGGGCGCGTTCATCAGCGCCCCGATCTCCTCGCCCACCTCGGCGGCCAGCATCCACCAGCTCTCTTCCCAGGCGCGCACGCCGCGCGTTGCCCAGGTGTCGGCGTATTGATGGACCGCGTCATACACGGCGCGCGGCATCGCCCCCAGCGAGTTGCTGATGAGGTAGGTGCTGGTTTCGAGGATCGGGAACTCGGTACGATAATGCAACAAATCGTCAGACATGGGGAGACATTCTACCGGGCAGGCTGGGCTAAAACCCAATGCCCTTTACGTAACTAGCGCTTCGAGCCGCCCCAACCAATCATCGAAATGAGGGCACTCTGCTCGAATTCGGGCCAGCCCAATCTCAAGCGCTGCGAGGGTACCGTGGAGAGGCTTTTCGTATTCTGGCACAAGTCGTTTTATTCGCGCCGACGGGCAGGTAATTGGGTCATCATTAATGTGCTCCGGCGTCTCGAAATCGTCCCGAATACGCTTGAAGTCCGGCTCCAACTTCCCTTGACCTATGCCTCGTGAGAACGCGACGCAGTCACTAAACAGCAAGCCCTCGAATTCATGCATAACGACAAACGGGATGAACCGCCGGGTATCGAAGCCTGCTCCAACTTCCGTCGCTAGGTCCAGCGTGAGAGCTTCCTCAACGCTTGATGCCTTGCGCTGCTGTTCTAACTGAACCGCTTCCGCCCGTCCCGGCCATGCACCATCCCCTTGCCTGGGCAAGCCGTAAAAGTCCACCATTGTCGTGGCTATGCAACCAGGATCCTCCCGCAGGTGGTTGATTATGTCCTTTCTCACCGGCGGCCAAGGACGAATCCCTCCGCGGCGCCGGCGGAGGCGAGCGTTGCCAATGATGCGCGCGCTCACTGCGTGGTACCCTTTGTTTATCAGATAGTCCCGAAGGACTTCGTTTACGAAATCCTCTTCTGTTTGGCCTTCAACGTGAACGAGCAAACGTGCCATCTTCATTCCGAGACCGGTCGTCCGGCGAACTCGTTTTTTTCCCAAAGCTGGCCGAGACTGTAATCCTCAAGCCAACGGCTCAATTGGTTGGGCTCCAGCCGGGTTATCTTCGTGCCGCCGCTCACACGATTGGCCACCAACACGTCCTCGGGATCAAAGTGGTCCAACAACAGAGACGATTGAGTGGAAACAATCACCTGTGTGCTTTCTGAGGCCTGTCGAATCAGAGCCGCCAGCATCTCGATGGCGTAGGGGTGAAGGCCCAATTCGGGCTCATCGACAAGGACCACCGACGGCAAGAATTGCTTAGGTTGCAGGAAGAGCGTAGCCAGAGCAATGAAACGAAGAGTTCCGTCAGAAAACGATGAGGCGTCAAAGTACTGGTCTGAGCCCGTGTGCCGCCATTCCAGTTTGATGTCATCAGGTTTCAACCTAGAAGGCTTCAGCCTGAAATCATCGAAAAACGGTGTCACTCGCTGGATCGTGCGTCGAATTAGGCTGTAGGACGTCTGATGCTTCTCCTGAAGGTAGTAGAGGAAGGCGGCGAGATTCGACGCGTCAGCTCGCAAGAACTCGTTGTCATCCACTTTCGCCGTTTTACGCATCGGCGAAGAAGTGCTGGTGTCATGAACATGGTAGAGGCGCCAGTCACCAAGACGTGCTCGTACCCACCCTGCAGTCCTTTGAAGTTTTGGATCGCTAATACCTGCTTCGCGGCCCTGATCTCTTGACAACAGCGGAATATCAAGGGGCTTACTAGGATGCCTTGCCTTGTCCCAGAAGAACGCCATTTCGGAGGACGGATAGAGGCCGTCATCCTGTGTCGGGGAAAGAGTGAGTTCGTATTGGTTAACCTCTCCTTCGAACGACAGATGGAAGTGGATCTCCTTCGTGGTCTTGGAACCGAAGTGCAACACCCTTTCCGCGCCTCCGGCCTCAGTCACATAGTCCCGCAATCGTCCTTCGCGAATCGCATGGAGAAATGCAAAGATGCCTATGAGGTTCGACTTCCCCGAGCCGTTCGAGCCGATCAGCACGTTTACGGGCCTCAGCGGGAGCTTCTCGAGGGACGCGATGCTCTTGAAGCCCCGAACCGTGATGTAGTCAAGTGCGCTGGATGCCATGTTTTGTTAAGGCGAAGGCTCAACCCACGTAGCGGTCAGGCAAGATTGTCACACGGTCTGTCAAGGTAACGTATTCAATTCATCGACTGTTGCGCCACCCAGACCTTCAGCTCATGACCAGACATTCTAATCCCGCGCGCAGTCTGAGCGCGTCCCCTCACCGGGCGGCGATCAGCAACACCGCAACCAACGCGGCCGCCATGCCGGCGCTTTGCGTTCCGGAGAGGCGCTCCTTCAGCACCAGCCGGGCGAGGATCACCGTGCTGGCAGGATAAAGAGACGACAGCACCGCCGCCACATCCAGGCGTCCGCGCTGTGCCGCGGCGACGTACAGCGCGTTCGCTCCCGAATCCAGAATGCCCGCAATCAGGATGTAGGGCAGCGCAACGCGCCCGGGTCTCCAACTGCCGCGGCTTGTCAGGATGATCGTCGTCATGAGAAGAAGCGACGCGCTACGCGCCGCTACCAGCGGCCAGAACACCGACGCCGAGCCCGCCAGCTTGATGAACAGCAAGAAGCCGCTGAAGCCGATCCCGGCCAGCACCGCCAGTCCCAACCCTCTGCTCGAGCCGCCACTCGCGCCGCGTTGCATGCTGATCAGCCAGATGCTCACCAGGGCGAGCGCAAATCCCGCCAGTTGCAATACGTGCGGCGCGCCTTCCGTCCACAGGCTGAAAAGCAGCGGCAGGATGGCGGTAATGACGGAAGCAAGGGGCGCGTTGAGGCCCATCTTGCCAATGGCGAGCGCCTTGTAGAAAGCCGCCAGACCGATGCCGCCGACCAGTCCGGCAACAGCTCCCCATAGCAGCGCAGACGAGGGTGGGACCGTCTCGTGGAACACAACCGCCAGCGACAACATGAATGCCAAGCCCACGGCATGCGCCACCGCAACCACGCCGAAGACGTTGGCGGTCTTAGCGGCAAGGCCACCGCTGAAATCCGCGGCGCCCCACGAGACGGCGGCAGCAAGGCTCAGGCCGGGAGAAGCCAGATTTGGCATGCGTCAGTTTCGCACAGTCGCAGCGTGCCCGAGGTCAGCCCTGCGGCTTCCGCCTTGCCAGCACGTACGCCGCGCTCAGCCCCACGATGTACACCACGCCGCTAAGGACGGTCACCCGCGAGTACCACCAGGTCGCGACGAGCGAGGCGACGATGGCGATGAATCCAACGACAGACGCCGTGGCACCGCCGGGCGAGCGCATCGGTAGCGCCGCCAATCCGTCCGGCGTCAAGCGGGCGCGAAAACGCACATGCGCGGCCAGGGCGACCAGCCAGGCCAGCATCGCTCCGAACACGGCGGCGCCGAGCAGATAGACGAAGGCATCCTCGGGCGCCCATCTTTCCATGACCACGGCTACCACGATCCCGAACGATGACACCAGGAGCGCGCGCAGCGGTGCGCCGGCGGCCGTGAGCTTGCCGAGTGCAGCCGGGGCATAGCCGCCGCGCGCGAGTGAGAACAATGTCCGCGAATCCACGTACAGGCTGGCGTTAGCGCCGGAGAGCGCGGCGCTCAGCACCACGAAGTTCATCAGGTGCGAGGCGGCGGGCAGCCCGACATGGCGGAAGACGGTCACAAACGGGCTTTCCGTCACGCCCGCGCCGTTCCATGGCATGACCCCCACCAGCACCACGATCGCGCCCATATAAACCAGCGTCAGCATCCTAAAAGTCAGGCGTACGGCGTGCGGGATCTCCTGCCGCGAGCGCGACTCGCCGCTGGAGATGGCGACCATCTCGATGCCGGCAAAAGTGAACAGCGAAAACGACATGGCGAGCAGCGGCGCGCTGTGGCCGTTGGGGAAGAATCCGCCGGCTTCGGTGTACTGCGGCGCGACGCGGTGTCCCACGAGCAGCGCCGCTCCCAGCACGATAAAGGCAAGGATGGTTACCAGCTTGATCATGGCGAACCAAAACTCAAAGCGTCCGTAGTCGCCGACGGTGCGCAGGTTGACCGCCAGCAGGCCGGCAGCGAAGACCACGATCCAGACGATGGCCTGCACGCTGGGAAACCAGTAATGCATGTAGGTGGCGGAAGCGACCAGCTCGCCGCCAATGGCGATGGCGATCGCCAGCCAGTATCCATAGCGCGAGATGAACCCGGCCCAGGGATTGAGGTAGAGCTCGGCGTAGGTGCCGAACGATCCGGCCGAAGGATGCAGGCTGGCCATCTCGCCCAGGGCCATGGTCACGGTCCAGGTGATGAGGGCGGCGGCGGTGAAGCTGAGGATGACTGCCGGTCCGGCGATGCGCGCGGCCGCGCCTGACCCCAGCAGCAGGCCGGTGCCGATGGAGCCTCCCACGCCCACCATGGCCATCTGTCCGGCGGTAAGCTGGCGGCGGAGGCCGGCATCGGAAGCGTTTTGTGAGGCAGAGGACATCGGTCTAATAGCAGATTCCTCGTGGCTGAAGCCCCGGGGAATCACCCCCGAGGTGCATGACACCTCCTAAACATTGCCGCGCTTGCGCAGTGCACAATACAATACGATCACTTCCAAGCGCCAAGCGTCTGCCGGTGTCCATGTCTTCTGAGCTTGCCAAGCGTCTCGAACGCGCCGAGAAAGCCATCGCCAAAGGCAAGCCTGACCTCGCCCTCGAGGAGTACCTGGAGGCCCTGCGCGAGGATCCGAAGAACGACAAGGTGCGCGAGGCGGCGGCCGACCTCTTTGTCACGCTGAACCGTCCGGCGGACGCGGCCTCCCTGCTCAGCCCGCTCTTCGACCGCATGGCCTCGATCGGCGACAACGCGCGGGCCGTCATCACCTTCAAGAAAATCGCGCGCCTGGCCACGCCGTCGGTCGAGCAGTGGTTCCGCTTCGGCCAGTTGATCGAGAAATCCAGCCGCCGGGAGGCGCTGGAAGCCTACGAGACAGCGGTCAACGGGCTGGAGCAATCCGGGCGTCGGCTGGAAGCCCGTCCCATTCTGCAACGCATCGTGGCGCTGGAGCCGACGGAGCAGAATTACCGGCGCGAAGGCGACCTGGCGCTCGACCTGGGCGATAACAAAGCAGCGGCGGCCGCGTTCTTCGAGGCGGGACGGATTGCGCGGCAAGCGGGCCACGACGGCATGACCTGGTTCCAGCAGGCGTATGCCGCCGACCCGGAGAATCTGCCGGTGGCGCTGGCTTACGGCCGCGGGCTGCTGGACCGCGGCGATGCCGCGCGCGTCATCACCGTGCTGGAGCGCTTCGCCGCGATCGCCTCCAGCAATCTGGAGCTGGGTGAGATCTACGGCCGCGCATTGCTGGCCGCCGGCCGGCCCAAGGCGGCGGAACCGTTCATCTGGCCGCTCTATCAGCGTGATCCCAGCCAGGCGGGCTATGTGGAGCAATTGCTGCGGGCCTTCCTGAAGGCCCAGGAGCATGCTCCCGCGCTGGCGCTGGCCCAGAGGCTGGAGGCCTCCGAGCATAAGCTGGGCCGCCGCCGCGAGTTCGCCAAGACCCTGAAAGATGTCGCCGACCAGTACCTGCTGGACCTCGAGTTCCTGGAATATCTGGTGCAGGTGTTCAACAACGCCAGCCGGGAACACGATTATTGCGAGACTCTCCTGAAGCTGTTCGACCTGTATTACGCCGCCGGCAACTTCTTTAAAGCCGGCGATGCCCTGGATCGGGCCGCCGAGGTGGATCCCTACGAGCCTGGCCACCAGCAGCGCCTGGAACGGCTGCGCGGCAAGATCGACAACCACCTTTTCAACGCGATCGCCAACCGCTTCCAGACGGCCTCCTCGGTGCGGGAACAGGAGCCGCAGTCTGCGCAGGAGGACGATCAGACCACGGTGCTGGAAGACCTGGTGCTGCAGGCGGAGATCTTCCTCCAGTACTCCATGCGCTCCAAGGCGCTGGAGCGGCTGGAGCGCATCAGCAAGCTGTTCCCCTACGAAGAGGAGAAGAACCAGAAGATACAGCAGTTGTTCATCGCCGCCGGGTTTACTCCCAACTACAAGGGAGTGCCGCGCCCGGCGGGCATGCCGGCGCCGGGTTCCGCTCCGGCGGCTTCGCCGCAGACCGCGATGCCGGCCGTGGCCAACGAAGATGCGGTGGACAACATCGCGCGGGTTACCGAGATTACCCGCAATATCTACCGGCAGGGCAACGTGAAAAGCGTGCTGTTCACCACCGTGAACGAGGTGGGACGGCACTGGCAGGTGAGCCGCTGTATCGCCGGGCTATGCGTTCCCGGCAAGCCCCCTTCGGCGGCGCTGGAATATTGCGCGCCCAACGTGCCGCAGTCGGAGGTGATGGCCATCGTGAAGCTGATCGGGGCGGTGCTGCCGCTGGCCGAGCAGCGAGGCGTGGTCTCGCTCACCGATGCCGCGCATTCTCCGGAACTGGCGGCTATCCACCCGGTGGTTGCGGCGCTGGACATTCGCTCGCTGCTGGCCGTTCCCCTGATGGACGGAGAGAGCGTCGCCGGCATCCTGATCCTGGAGCAGTGCGGTGCGACGCGGTTGTGGCGCCAGAGTGACATCGTAGTGCTGAAGACCATCGCCGACCAGGTGGTGCAGGCCTTCCAGAATGCCCGCCTGCGCAGCCTGGTGAAGAACCTGGCGGTGACCGACGAGCGCTCCGGCCTGCTCAAGCGCTCGTCCTACCTGGATGTGCTGCTCTCGGAGGCGCGGCGGGCGCAGCAGCAGAAATCCACGGTGACCGTCATGCTGTTTTACTTCGGCAAGGCCTCTGCCCTGGTGAAGGAGTGCGGCGAGGCGGCGGTGAAGGACATGATGCTGCAGGCCGGGCAGATCGTGACCGCGAACATACGCCAGAGCGATATGGCCGTCCGCTACGATCTCACCACCATCGCCCTGATCCTGGCTGACACCGGCACCAAGAACTCTTTCTTCGTGGCCGACAAGATGCGCAAGGCGCTGGCCGCGGTAAAGATTCCCGGCAGCGATCGCGAGGCCACCCTGACGGCCGGAATCGCCGAAGCCGCCATCCAGCACAGCTTCGACCCGGTGGATATCGTGACCGAAGTCATCAACCGCGCCGAAGCCGCGCTGGAGGTTGCCAAAGCGGAAGGCGGCAACAGCGCCCACTCGATCGCGCCCAACCTGCAACCGGTCGCCGTGGCGTGAGAAAAACGCCACGGATCTACACGGATTGGCAGGGATCATTTCTAAATCCTGATTCTTGCAAATCAGGAATTCCTCTGTGTCTCCGTGCCTCGGTGATGGGTGTCAACGGAAAAGGCGAGCCGCTCGGCTTCAACGCGTCCTTGCTGCGTCTCTTCGCCCGCTGCTAAACTTGCGGGTTTGGCAACGCGCCACGGCGGCCATCTGTGAGAACCCGATGCTCAAGCCATCCGATATCGCCATTGTGAACGGCGCGCGCACGCCGATGGCGCGCTACTGCGGCGTGCTGCGCGATTTCACCGCCATGGAGCTGGGCGCGATCGCGAGCAGGGAAGCGATCCGCCGTTCTGGTCTCGATCCCAAGGAGTTCGACCACTGCGTGATCGGCAACGCGCAGCAGACGTCGGGCGACGCGCTCTACGGCGCGCGCCACGTGGCGCTGCGAGCGGGATTGCCGATCGAAACCCCGGCGCTCACCGTCAACCGGCTGTGCGGCTCGGGCATGCAGGCCATCGTGAGCGCGGCGCAGATGATCATGCTGGGCGAAGCGCGGTCGGTGCTGGCGGGGGGCATGGAATCCATGTCGCAGGCGCCGCACGTGATCCGCGGTCTGCGCTGGGGCGTGGGCCTGGGCGAAGGCAAGCTCGAAGATTCGCTCATGGTGGCGCTGCTCGATTCCTACTGCGGACTCTACATGGCGAACACCGCCGAGCTTTACGGCGAGCAGCAGGGCATCACCCGCGAGATGCAGGACGAATTCGCGCTGCGTTCGCAGCACCTTGCGGGCGAGGCGCAGAAGGCGTGCCGCCTGCAGGAGGAGATCACCCCGGTCCCGCTCAAGAATCGCCGCGGCGAGCCTACCGGCGAGATGTTCGAGAAGGATGACCATCTTCGGCCCGAGACGACCATGGAAGGTCTCGCCAAACTGAAGCCCGCGTTCGGCAAGAACGGCTCAGTGACCGCGGGGAACGCCAGCGGCATTGTGGATGGCGGCGCGGCGGTGGTGGTCATGTCCGTCGAAGACGCGCAGAAGCGCGGGCTCAAGCCGCTGGGGCGGATCGTGAGCTGGGGCATCGCCGGAGTCGATCCCAAGATCATGGGACGCGGACCGGTGCCGGCCTCGCGCATTGCGCTGGAAAAAGCCGGGCTCAAGCTCGACGACATCGACCTGATCGAAGTGAACGAGGCGTTCGCGGCGCAGTATCTGGCGGTGGAGAAAGAGCTGGGGCTCGATCGCGGCAAGGTCAACGTGAACGGCGGCGCTATTGCGCTGGGGCATCCGCTGGGCGCGACCGGAACGCGGCTGGTGCTCACGCTGCTCTACGAGCTCCGGCGGAGGAAGAAGAAGTATGGCCTGGCGACGGCGTGTATCGGAGGAGGGCAAGGGATCGCGGTAATTGTGGAGAGCTTGCAGTAGTCTCACCACGGAGGCACAGAGGGTTTGCGATTTGTGATTTCTGATTTGCGAGTGTGAGAGGCAATCATATGGAAATAAGAAAAGTCGGTGTTCTCGGTTGTGGTCTGATGGGCTCCGGCATAGCCCAAGTCACGGCGACGGCCGGGTTCGACGTGACCGTGCTGGAGGTCGAACAGAAGTTCCTGGATAAAGGCTTCGCCGGAATCGAGAAGTCGCTGGCCAAGTTCGCGGAGAAGGGCACGATCACCTCGCAGCAGAAGGACGAGATTCGCGGGCGGCTGAAGGGCATCACCAACGCCCAGGACCTGCGCGACTGCGACCTGGTGATCGAGGCCATCATCGAGAACGTTGAAGAAAAGAGGAAGATGTACGCGGCGGTCGATGCCGTGGTGAAAAAGGACGCGATCTTCGCCTCCAACACCTCGTCCATCTCCATCACCGAGCTGATGGCGGCGACCAAGCGCCCGGAGCGGTTCGTGGGGCTGCACTTCTTCAATCCCGTGCCGCTGATGAAGCTGGTGGAAGTGGTGCGGACGATTGCGACCGCGAACGATGTGTACGAGGCAGTTTTCGACTTCGCTAAGAAACTGGGCAAAGTGCCGGTCAGGACCAGCGACAAGACCGGGTTCATCGTGAACCGGTTGCTGGTGCCATACTTGCTCGACGCCATCCGCGCCTATGAAGAGGGCGTGGGCTCGATTCCGGACATCGACCAGGCGATGATGCTGGGTTGCGGGTATCCCATGGGGCCGTTCACGCTGCTCGATTTCGTGGGGCTTGACACCACGTACTACATCACCCACGTGATGTACGACGAGTTCAAGGAGCGGCGGTTCGCCTCTCCTCCTTTGTTAAAACGTCTGGTCATGGCGGGATGGTACGGGCGCAAGACGGGCAAGGGATTCTACGATTACACGGACCCGAAGAAGCCAGTTCCAATGGATTCAGCTTTGAAGGGGGCTGCACAAGGGGCGTGATCAAGCTCAGGTCATTCGTATGGCTGGTGAGCGCGACGGCAGTTTTGTTGCCCTCGGCTGCGGCTGGGTCAAAGCCAACGAGTTCGTGTCAAGCCGAAGTGTTCGTGCCGCAAAGCTTGGAGAAGAAGCCGGTCATTGGATCTCCGGACGGACGCTATCGGGTCATGCTTATCGGCAAAGAGGATCAGGAGACCGGCTCCTTGCATGTATTCCACGACGAGAGATTGCTTAAAGAGTTTCGTTTGCAGGAATTGAGCGCAGGGATTCTCGTCCAGTGGGCCCCAGATTCGCGAGCCTTTTACCTCATGTGGAGCAATGGTGGGATGATAGGTGGCTATTCCGTACGCGTCTTCCGAACGGCTGGCAACAGCGTCAAAGAGGTCCCTGCAACGGAGCAGGCTGAACGTGATTTTGCTCAAAGCCACTACTGCAAAACGCGTGGAAATAACGTGTTCGCGATTCGGTGGGTGAATGGATCGGACACGTTGCTCATTGCTACCCAAGTGTATCCAACGAGTGACTGCGGCAAAGACATGGGTCTCTACGGCGGTTACGAAGTCCGGATTGATGATGGCGCTGTTATCCATCACTATTCGGAGCAGCAGCTTAAATCCGTGTGGCCAGATGGTTGCCCTAGCCGCATTTGGCCAACTGGCCTGTGGGGCGACGCCGAGCTGCAGCGGGCAAAACAGGAATTGAAGAGTAAGGAACAATCTCATTAAGTCTCAAGATTCACGACTGGAGATAAACATGGCCGCATCTGCAACACTCACGCAGTTCGAGAACCTTCTCTACGACAAGAAGGACCACATCGCCTATGTCACCGTCAACCGTCCCAAAGTTCTGAACGCGCTCAACGCGCAAACCATGGAGGATCTGCGGCGCGCGTTTACCACGGCCAAGGACGATCCTGAAGTGCGGGTCGTGATCCTCACCGGCGCCGGGGAAAAAGCGTTCGTGGCGGGCGCCGACCTCAACGAACTGCGGAAGTTCACGCCCATCGAGGGCAAGGCGGAGACCCATGCCGGGCAGTCCGTTCTCGACCTGATCGAGAACCTGGGCAAGCCGGTGATCGCCTGCGTCAATGGCTTCGCTCTGGGCGGCGGCTGCGAGCTGGCGATGGCCTGCACCATGCGTCTGGCCAGCGAGAACGCCAAGCTGGGACAGCCGGAGGTCACGCTGGGGCTCATCCCCGGTTACGGTGGGACGCAGCGCCTGCCGCGGCTGGTGGGCACAGGCGTGGCCATGCAACTCGTGCTCACGGGGGGAATGATCTCGGCTCAGGAGGCGCACCGCATCGGGCTGGTGAACGAGGTGGTGGCCGCCGCCGAATTGATCCCGCGCGCCGAAGCCATCGCCAAGAAGATCATCGCCAACGGGCCCCTGGCGGTGCAGTACGTGATGGAAGCCGTCAACCACGGCATGGACATGCCGCTGAAGGAAGGCCTCTATCTCGAGGCCACGTTGTTCGGCCTGATCTGCGGCACCGAGGACAAGAACGAGGGCACCACGGCATTTCTGGAGAAGCGGGCAGCGAACTTCAAAGGCAAGTAGGATCGGGCGATCGGGTGATCGGGTCATCGGGTGAGCTATTGCCTGGGAAGCCGATCACCCGATGAGCCGATGACCCGATGATTAAATCCATCCACAAGCTGCTAGTGCCCAAGCGCGAGGCTGACTTTCACGCGCTGGCGGACTTCTTCGACGCGCTGGGGCTGGCGCGGGGCGAATCCTGGAAAGGACGGCGCAGCCAGGGCATCAAGCTGGACGCGCCCGAGGCCGGAGTGGAGATCGGCATGGGGCACGGCTTCCCCGAGGCGGACCTGGTGGTCGAGTGCGACTCGGCGGACATCCTGTACGCGGTAGCGAAGCGCCGCAGCTTCCGGATTGCGGAAGAGATCGCCGATCACGACTGGGGCGCGCGCATGTTCACCCTGGAGCTTCCGGCGGGCGCGGGACGGCTGGCCATCTTTTCCTACAATGAGGACTGGCGTGCGAAGCCCCAAGTGGGCGAAGGCAAGCTCAATGCCTCCCGGAAGCGCTTCGGGATCGTGGTCAGCCGCTTTAACGCGTTCATCACCGAGCGGCTGCTGGCGGGCGCGCTGGAGGCGCTGCGGCGCGCCGGGGCGCGCTGCCGGGACATCCAGGTGGTGCGGGTGCCGGGCGCGTTCGAAGTGCCGTCGGCGGGGCGGGCTCTCGCGGCCAGCGGGAAGGTGGATGCTGTCGTCTGTCTGGCGTGCATCATCCGCGGCGAAACCTCGCATTACGAGCATCTGGCCAACGAGGTGACACGTGGCATCGGACAATCGGCGCAGGAAACCGGCGTGCCCCACGCTTACGGTGTTCTTACCTGTGATTCGCTGGAGCAGGCCATCGATCGCGCCGGCCTGAAGATGGGCAACAAGGGATGGGACGCGGCGCTGTCGGCGGTGGAGATGGCGGGAATGAAGCAGGAGGCAGGCCGCAGGAAGCAGGAGGCAGGGAAAAAGAAGCAGGGACGCGGCCGGCGTTGAACTTTTCGAACTGGCAACTGACAACTGACTGCTGCCGTCATGGGTGCCCGAAGAAAATCTCGCGAGCTGGCGCTGCAGATGCTCTTCCAGTCGGACATGGGAAAGCAGAACAAGGAAGAAGTCCGCCGCAGCTTCTGGCGCGAGCGGGCCGAGGTGGAGCACGAGACGCGCGGCTTCGCCGACGGCCTGTTCGGCATAGCCAGCGACCGCGCCGGGGAGATCGACCCCTTGATTGAGCGGCACGCCGAGCACTGGCGCATGGAGCGCATGGCGGCCGTGGACCGCAACATCCTGCGGCTGGGAGTGGCGGAATTCCTGGGCTACCCGGAGACGCCGCGGCCGGTGGTCATCAACGAGGCGCTGGAGATCGCGCGCCGGTTCTCGGCCCCTGAGTCGGTGCAGTTCATCAATGGCGTGTTGGATAGCGTGGCGCGCGAGCTGGAGGCACTGCCGAAATCGTCGTAATCACCAAGCCATGATCTGGACTGACGAAGCGCGCGAGATCATCCAGGACCTGCTGCAGGAGCTGCCCCTGCCGGTGCGCGGCGGCATCGAGGAAGCGGCCAACTACCGGGCGGAGAGCCTCGCGGAACAGGCCTCGGCCAGCCGGGTGGGCCTGGAGGCTGCGGTGCGCGCCTTCATCGAGTCCACCCCCCGCGACCTGCGCGAGCGCCTGAAGCATACCCTCTCCTACAAAGGCATCGATCCCGAAGACTACGAGACTGCCTTTTCTTCATGAAACATGCCGCCCAGAGAATTGGGTCATTGAGTCATTGTGGCATTGGAACCAGGACCCTCCGCCTTTCAATGGCTCAATGACCCGATGACCCAATGATTCAATTCGTATGCCTCAGTTCACCGTCAGCGTGGTGGAGCCGCTGACGCCGGCGGAACTGGCAGTGATGGTGGCGGTCCCGGTGGCCAGCCCTTTGGCTAAACCGGGGGTTGTGATCGGCGGATTCACGCTGGTGGTGGGTCCGATGACCGCCACGATGGTGTTGCTGGAGGTCCAGGTGACAAAGTTGGTCATGTCGCGGGTGGTCTTATCCGAGAACGTGCCGGTAGCTGTGAACTGCTGCGTCGGGCCGACACCGATGGTCGGATTCGTAGGCGCGACTACCAGCGAGGTGAGGGTCGCGACCGTGGCGACGGGCCTGACCACGACAAAATCCGGGTTGCAGCCACCGGGGACCGTGGGGCAGGGGTTCACCGGGATGCTCTGGACGTCAGCCAACGGTGTTTTTGTGAGGTCCACCCGGTGGACCGTACTATCACTGGTGCCGACATAAAGACTGGCGCCGTCGGGCGTGACGCCGCCTGAGAGCGCTTGTACCCCGCCCGTGAGCGGAACAACCGAGGTCTGCTTCGTTCCCAGGTTGTATGCCAGGACGCCCTTATCGCTGAGGATGAGGGCGAATGTGCTGTTGGAGGTCACGATGAGCTGCTTGGGGGTGAAGCTGGTGCCAAAGCTGGCGCTGCTACGAGAGTTGGTTATGTCGGGAGGACAAACCCCAAAGGCGGTGGGCGAGTTGGGGGTGACGTCGATCTCGTCGATGCTCGAGGAGTTGCCGTTGGCGTCCACCATGGAGCTAGCGTTGGGTACACCCGCAATGTGGGTAGGGAATCCGGGTGCCAGCACGGGCCCAGTGGTGAAGAGAGTGTCACTGCAGCTTGCGACGACATCGTCGCCGGCGGAATCGGCCACATACGCCATGGGGCCGGTGGCGAAGAAGGCCACCGCCTGCGATGAGGTGGCGCTTATGGTGCCGCTCAAGGATCGGGCCTGCAGGGGCAGGCTGGGATCATAGATGTACAGCTTCCCGCCGGTCACGATATAGATCTTCGACCCGTCCGGGCTGATTGCGGCCGCCGAGCCGGCCGTGACGTAACCTCCGCCTGACGCCGCCAAACCGCTGTTGTTGGGATCGGCGTAGGTAAAACTGGTGGGCGAAGGCGCCGCCAGCACGGTGTACGGGCCGTTATAGCCCGCCACCTCCACGCCCGCCACCAGCACCGATTGCCCGGCAATCAGGCCATGGGGCGCGTTGGTAGTAATGGTGACCGTGTTTCCGCTCTCCGTGGCTCCTGTAGGAGCGGCGGCAATGAAACTGGCAATACTGATGTTAGGAATCGCTTCGATGCCGGGGACGGAGGTGGCGATGAAGATCTGGTTAGTCCCTGGGTCGGAAATCACTACATGGTTGCCGTCCGTGACCAACGCCGTACCGGTGATAGTCGGATTCGGCGCGGCCACAGTGGCGACCGTAGGGTCGAATCGCAACAGGCCCGAGCAGGCGGCGCCGCTGGGTCCGGTAGTACCGTTGGCGCAGATGGTGCCCAGAAATGCGGGATCGCCCGCTGGCGTCATTACCATGGAATTTACCTGCACGCCGGCCGGCAAGGTGAATGGGTTTCCAGCGACATTGGTGGTGGTATCGATGGGAATGATGGCGTTGCTGTTGGTACATGCGGTCGTAGCGGTGCAAGGGGGGCCGGTCGCGGTAGTCACGAGCACGGTGCTGTCGACGGTGCCGGTGATGGTCGCGGTCACCGCATTATCGCTGTAAACCGGCCGCGGGGGGACGAAGTTGACATTGCACGATGGCGGCAGGCAGGCAGCCGTGATCTCGGCGGTGCCCGGCGCCGCCGTGTTTACCGTCCCCAGGCTTACCGCCGCCAGCGCCGGCTGGGAACTCAACCAAATGAGTGAGAGGTTGCTAGTAGAGCTGTTCAGCGCGATGCCTTGGCTATCGGTTACCTCCGCCGCCAGGGTTACGGTAGAACTGACCGGTGCCGTGAATGAGGTGCTAGGGTCGGTGTCCGATTTCTGGACATGAATACTGGCGACGGCACAGGTAGTGAAGGTAGCGGACCCAGAGACGAGCGAACCGGCTGCGCCTATCGATGCCACCACCGTCGCTTGGCCGGGAGTGGCCGCGGTCACAGTAACGCCAAGCGGGTCGGCCGCGGTCGTGGTGGTCGCGTTGACTGTACCCACCTGTACCGGAGAGATGGCCCAGTTGGTGTTCCCAATCGTGCTACTAGGAACCTGGCAGGGCACGCTGGCGGAGCCGGTGATGCGCTGGCAGGCGGCTGGGTCGTTACTGAAAGCCTGGGCAGTGAACATGCCTATATTGGGCGTGGTCGTGGGAGTGCCGTTCTGGGAGAAGCAGCCGCTCGGATTGCCGGGCCCGGGCGTCGGATTGCCGGCATCGGGGATGATCTGAAGGGTGTCGACGGGCTCGTGATCGGTGACCACGACGGTGCTGCTCTTAAAGGAGATGTTGTTCGCCGTGGTGGCGGAAGCAGTAATGCTGGCTGTGCCCAGCGGTAGCAGATTGTTGCCGTTGCCAGTGGTCTGGCAGCGGATGAAGTTTACATCCCATTGCCCGGCGCAGATCAGGCCATTACTTGAGACCGTGATCGGCGCATTGGTGCTGGAACAAGCCACTGCAGGCGCCGTTGGCGGTGCTCCAGTCGGAGTAAAGACGCAGTCGTACGCCACTGCGGGGGTGGCGACAGGGTTATGATTGATGTCAACCGCCTGCGCCGTGATCTGGGCCGTGGCCCCGCGGCTCAGCGAGAGCGTAGCCGGCGAGAGGTTGATGCTGACGCTCGGGCCGACGGCGGCGCCGCCACAACCCAGCAATACCACTCCAATAATCAAGAATAAGAGGACGCCTGCGCCCAGAACCAGAAACCGCCGCATGTACCCTCCACCCCAGAGTGATTCCGGGGCGCCCATCTCCCGCGTTGGCCGATTGCCATCAGGGGGATTTGTCAGTTTAGAAGCTGAAGATTGTTTCGGCAACTCCCGGCCTGGCTTGACGAGGCTGGTTCGGCAGCCGTATGCGCGCGCGTTCTTGGCGAGTCGACCAACCGGCTAGTGCATCGGCCTATGCCAAAGTGTACTTACCACGTCAATCCTGCCGGGCCGCACGCGGTTGACGCTCATCGGCAGAGTTGTTATATTCGAGAGGTTCTGCGAGCAGCTTGGGTAGTGCCTGTGTTTCCAGATTGTGGGTGACACGCGCCCGAGGACAGCAGGTCGGTCCGTTAACAGGGCGCCCTCGCTGAAACGAGCCTGCGCTGCCTTGCGCCACGCGCAAGGGTATGCAGGCCGAGGCTGGCGAAACGGAGCTTCACCTCTCGGGGTCTGAAAGCCACCGTCGCCGGGCCGCCATACGGAAACCAACCAATCTCCCCGCGCTGCGGGGAAGTATGGTTCGGCGAAAAGCCGCGCCAGTCCTGAAATGAGGATCGAGCCGATGCGCGCAGGTGTGTGCGCGCGTGAAGGAGCTGGGAACAGTGCCTACTTTCAATCAGTTGGTGCGCCTGGGACGGCACAGGCCGAACTACAAGACGGCCAGTCCGGCGCTGCAGGCCTGCCCGCAGAAGCGTGGCGTGTGTACGCGCGTCTATACGCAGACGCCAAAGAAGCCGAACTCGGCGTTGCGCAAGGTCGCCCGGGTGCGCCTGACCAACGGGATCGAGGTCACCACCTATATCCCCGGGGTCGGCCACAACCTGCAGGAACACTCGATCGTGCTCATCCGCGGCGGCCGCGTCAAGGATCTGCCCGGTGTGCGCTATCACGTGATCCGCGGGACGCTGGACACGGTCGGCGTGGCCAACCGCAAGCAGAGCCGCTCCAAGTACGGAGCCAAGCGGCCGAAGGCGTAGTCGCGAGGCGCGAGCCAAGAGCTAAGAGCCAGGAGCTAAGAGCTACCAATGCCGAGAAAAGGACATATCAGCAAGATCGAAGTCGCGCCCGACCCGGTCTATGATTCGCCGCTGGTGAACAAGTTCATCAACTGCATGATGTGGGGCGGGAAGAAGAGCGTTGCCCAGGGCATCTTCTACGAGTCGCTCGAGAAGCTGCAGGAAAAGGGCGGCGATGAGGCGCTCAAGCTGTTCAAGAAGGCGGTGGAGAACTGCAAGCCGGTGCTGGAAGTCAAGACCCGCCGCGTGGGCGGCGCCAACTACCAGGTGCCGGTGGAGGTGAATCCCGACCGGCGCACCTCGCTGGCCATCCGCTGGCTGATCAGCTACAGCCGCGGGCGCGGCGAGAAGGGCATGGTGGACAAGCTCACCAACGAGTTGCTGGACGCCGCCAACAACCGCGGCGCGGCCATCAAGAAGAAGGAAGACGTGCATCGCATGGCGGAAGCCAACAAGGCGTTCGCGCATTATCGCTGGTAGCAGCGCGAAGCGCTGCGCTTTCGGCTATTAGCTCTTGGCCAAAAGCCAAGAGCCAAAAGCCACGGGCGTTTTACAAGAGAGCCAAAGAAGAAGGGTTAGAAAGAAACAGTGCCCCGACAGGTCCTATTATCGCGATGCCGCAACATCGGCATCATGGCGCACATCGACGCCGGCAAGACCACGACCACCGAGCGCATCCTGTTCTATACCGGCAGGACGCACCGCCTGGGCGAGGTGCATGAAGGCACGGCGACCATGGATTGGATGGCGCAGGAGCAGGAGCGTGGCATCACCATCACCTCCGCGGCGACGATGTGTACCTGGCGCGATGAGCTCATCAACATCATCGATACCCCGGGCCACGTGGACTTCACCGCCGAGGTGGAGCGTTCGCTGCGCGTTCTCGACGGCGCCGTCGCCGTCTTCGATGCCGTGCACGGGGTTGAGCCGCAGTCGGAGACCGTCTGGCGCCAGGCCGACAAGTACGGCGTCCCGCGAATTTGCTTCATCAACAAGATGGACAAGATGGGCGCGGATTTCGAGCACGCCGTCGACACCATCCGCAAGCGCCTCAACGCCCGCCCTATCGCGATCCAGCTCCCCATCGGCCAGGAAGCCAAGTTCCGCGGCATCATTGACCTGTTCGAGATGAAAGCCATCATCTGGAATGAGGAGACCCTGGGCGCTGAGTTCGAGACCGAAGACATCCCCGAAGAGCTGAAGAAGAAGGCCAACGCTTTCCGCAATCAGATGGTCGAAACCGTCGTGGAGAGCGACGACGAGCTGCTGCACAAATACATGGAAGGGGAGAACATCACCGCCGAGGAGCTGCGCCAGGCGCTGCGGCGCTCCACCATCGCCCTGAAGCTATTTCCGGTGATCTGCGGGAGCGCTTTCAAGAACAAGGGTGTGCAGCCGCTGCTCGACGCCGCCGTGGATTTCTTGCCATCGCCTATCGAGATTCCTCCCGTACAAGGCCTTGACCCCGACCATCCTGACAAGAAGGTCATCCGCAAGGCGGATGACAACGAACCGCTGTCGGCGCTGGCCTTCAAGATCATGACCGACCCGTTCGTCGGCCAGCTCACCTTCATCCGCCTGTACTCGGGGCAGATCGAGACCGGCGACAGCGTGTGGAACCCGCGCCTGCAGCGGCGGGAGCGCATCGGGCGCCTGTTGAAGATGCACGCCAACAAGCGCGAGGAGATCAGCGAGATCTATGCCGGCGACATCTGCGCCTGTGTCGGCCTCAAGAACATTTCCACCGGCGACACCATCTGCGAAGAGAAGCACCCCATCGTGCTGGAGACCATCGAGTTCCCGGCCCCGGTGATTTCGGTGGCAGTCGAGCCCAAGACCAAGGGCGACCAGGAAAAGATGGGTGTGGCGCTCTCCAAGCTGGCGAACGAAGACCCTACCTTCAAGGTTCACACCGATCCCGATAGCGGCCAGACCATCATCAGCGGCATGGGCGAGCTGCATCTCGAGATCATCGTGGACCGCATGATGCGCGAGTTCAGCGTGCAGGCCAACGTGGGCAAGCCGCAGGTCGCGTATCGTGAGACCATCCGCAAGGCTGCCGAAGCGGAGGGCAAGTTCATCCGCCAGACCGGCGGCCGCGGCCAGTACGGGCACGTGAAAATCCGCATCGAGCCCAACCCGGCCAAGGGCTACGAGTTCGTGGACGACATCACCGGCGGCGCCGTCCCCAAGGAATACATCAAGCCGGTCGGCGAGGGCATCCGCGAGGCTATGGAAGGCGGCGTTCTCGCCGGTTACGAGATGGTGGATGTCAAGGCCACGCTCTACGACGGCAGCTACCACGAGGTGGACTCGAGCGAAATCGCGTTCAAGATCGCCGGCTCGATGGCCTTCAAGGAAGCCGCGCGCCGGGCGTCGCCGGTGCTGCTCGAGCCCATGATGTCGGTCGAGGTGGTGGTTCCGGAAGAGTACATGGGAGACATCATCGGCGATTTGAACTCGCGCCGTGGACGCGTCGAAGGCATGGAACACCGCGCCGGGTCACAGGTGATCCGCTCGCACGTGCCGCTGTCGGAGATGTTTGGCTATGCCACCGATATGCGTTCCCGCACCCAGGGCCGCGCCACTTACTCAATGCACTTCGCGCGTTACGAAGAAGTGCCGCGCTCGGTGGCCGAGGAGATCATTGCGCGGGTGCAGGGAAAAACGGTGAGCAGGTAGACGGAAGGATCAGGCCCGCAGGGCCGGAATAGATTGCAAGGGGTTCAGCCCCTGACTGACGGAGCAAGCAATGGCCAAGGAAAAATTTGATCGCACCAAGCCGCACGTGAACGTGGGGACGATCGGGCACATCGATCATGGCAAGACCACGCTGACGGCGGCCATCACCAAAGTGCTGGGGAAGAACAACCCCAAGGTGAAGTTCCGCTCCTTCGACTCCATCGACAATGCGCCCGAGGAAAAGGCGCGGGGCATCACCATCGCCACCGCACACGTCGAGTACGAGACCGCGGCGCGGCACTATGCGCACGTCGACTGCCCGGGCCACGCCGATTACATCAAGAACATGATCACCGGCGCGGCGCAGATGGATGGCGCAATCCTGGTGGTGGCCGCGACCGACGGTCCGATGCCGCAGACCCGCGAGCACGTGCTCTTGGCGCGGCAGGTCGGCGTGCCCTGCATCGTCGTATTTCTGAACAAGTGCGATGCGGTGGACGATCCTGAACTGCTCGATTTGGTCGAACTGGAAGTGCGTGAACTGCTGAAGGGCTATCAGTTCCCCGGCGACGATGTGCCGGTCGTTCGCGGCTCGGCGCTGGGCGCGCTGAACGGCGAAGCCAAGTGGGAGAAGTCGATCGACGAGCTGATGGCGGCGGTGGACAAGTATGTGCCCATGCCGCAGCGCGAGGTGGATAAGCCCTTCCTGATGCCGATCGAGGATATCTTCTCGATCTCCGGACGCGGCACGGTGGTGACGGGGCGCATCGAGCGCGGCAAGGCCAAGGTGGGCGAGGAAATGGAGATTGTCGGCTTCCGCG
>JBKQPN010000109.1:0-48494 GCA_052145015.1 Terriglobales bacterium | reverse complement strand
TCCCCATGGCATCAGCGCTGCGGTTGGTCATCGACGGTCCCCCTTGGTGTTCGGGTGCGGGCATGGTAGCACTCTCCGGCGTAAACCTCAGCCCTCCGCTGTTGTCGATCCGTTTGGAATCAGCGATTTATGGGACGGCATGCCCGGTACCGGCTTGCCAATACTTATCAAATTTGATATTTTGTCTGGGTGGCACAAAGAGGCAGAGGCGCAGTTGGAACCTCGAATTTTACCAGGACGCTCTGAAGCGGCTGCCAGTGCAGCAATGGCTGGACAGTTTACGGGAGGACATACGAGGCCGCTTGCTGGCCAATGTTCAACTGCTGGCGGAACACGGCCCGACGCTTGATTTTCCGCACACGTCGCAAATTGACGGCAAGCTGCGTGAACTGAGAGCACAAATAGACGGCCAGAATTATCGAGTGCTCTATTTCTTCGATGAAAGGCGCCTCGGCATCCTGCTCCACGGATTCATCAAGACGACAGCGGCTGTTCCGGAGGCCGACAAGAAAATCGCTGCGGCCAGGATGGCAGACCACATCAACCGATTACATGCCAAAAAGAGGGAAAGATGAGAAGCAACTGGGACCGTTATCTTCGGAAGCAGCTCAAGAATCCGCGCGTGAAAAGAGCGTTTGACGAGGAATGGAGCGCCCTCGCAATCGGTGCCGCCCTGGCTCAGGAGCGGCAGAAGCGGGGGCTCACCCAGGAGCACATAGCCGAGCGGATGGGGACCAGCGCCCCTCAGCTTAGTCGCACCGAAAGGCAGCCGGAACATGCCAACATCAACACGCTGATGCGGTATGCGGACGCACTCGGCCTGAAACTGGAATTCGTTCTCCGTCCCAAGCGGAAAGTCGCAGCCGCGGGACGTTAGCTTTGCGGGGTGTCCAATAAGTTTCGTAGAACATAGTGACAGCCGGACCTGTAAGCCGAATTCTGTCTGCTCGCCTTGCGGCGGGCAGGACGGTCATTCCTCTGGGCCGCGCATCACTGCACGGCTCTAGCGACCTACCCGGAGGTGAAACGCGCCGAGTCAGCGCGCGGACACCCACGGCACCCCATCGCGGGCTAAAGACCCGCACTGGGGACCCCGCGAAGCGCCACTCCCTCCCTATTTGGTCTTGCTCCGTGTGGGGTTTGCCCTGCCCGCCCCATTACTGGGGCGGCGGTGCGCTCTTACCGCACCTTTTCACCCTTACCCCGCGCAGCGGTTTCCCGCGCGCCTGGGCGGTATATTTTCTGTGGCACTTTCCGTCAACGTCCCTTTGAGAGACGCCGCCCGGACGTTATCCGGCACACTGCTCTGTGGAGTTCGGACTTTCCTCCCCTGATCCCGCGCGGCCTGGACGAATCCAGCGTTCGCAGGGCAGGAGCGACCGTCCGGTCCGGCTGTCAACCACCTCATTATAGTGGATGTTGCCCACCAGTAGACCGCTTGCCGCCGGAAGGGCTATAAACACCCGAGCATGATCCGCACCATCGTCGAGATCGTGGCCGCAGCCGGGGCGGTGTGCGGCACAGCGTACTACCTGGTTTCCATCATCTGCGCATGGCGTTTCCTGCGGTTGCCGCGTCCGGCCGCCCACCCCAACGAAGCAACGCCGGTTTCGATCCTGAAGCCCGTGCGCGGCGCCGACCCGCACGCCTACGAATGCTTCCGCAGCCATTGCCTGCTGGATTATCCCGAGTACGAGATCATCTTTGGAGTGCACGACCCGCGTGATCCCGCCGTGGCTCTGGTCGAGCGGTTAAGGAAAGAGTTTCCGGACCGGCGCATCGAGCTGGTCGTCTGCCCGCGGGATCTGGGAGCCAACCGCAAGGTCAGCAACCTTATTCAGATGCTCCCTGCAGCACGCTACGATCACCTGCTGGTAAGCGACGGAGATATCCGCGTGCCGCCCGACTATCTGCGGCGAATCATGGCGCCGCTGGCAGATTCGCGGATCGGATTGGTCACCGCTCTCTACCGCGCCGCCGCGGGGCACACCCTGGGCTCGAAGCTGGAAGCCTTGAGCATCAGCGACTTCGCCACCGCGGTTCTGATCTCCTACGCAAACCGGCGTGCCTTCCACTACGGGTTTGGATCGACGCTGGCATTCCCGCGGCGTGTGCTGGAGCGTATCGGCGGGTTCGAAACGCTCGCCGAGTATCTGGCCGACGACCACCAGCTCGGCACACTGATTGCCCAGGCCGGATACAGCATCGTTCTTTCCGAGGTGGTGGTCGAGACCCACCTGCCCGACTATTCGCTGCGCGATTTTTGGAACCACCAACTGCGCTGGGGGCGCACCGTGCGCGACGCCAGCCCGCGCGGCAACGCCGGGCTGGTGCTCGTCTTCGGAGTGCAATGGGCGGCCGTGACGGTGCTAGCTGCAGCGGGCGCGTCCTGGGCCTGGGCGCTGTTCGCGGGCGCCTATGCTGCCAGGATCGCGGCCCTGCTGGTGGTGGGGATCGGCGTCTGCCACGATCGTGGCACGCTGCGCCGGCTGTGGCTGCTTCCCCTCCGCGATGTGCATGCTCTGCTGGTGTGGGCGGCGTCCTATGCCGGCCACACCGTAGTTTGGCGCGGCGACCGCTTCGTCCTGAAGCATGGCCGCCTGCTCCGCACTCGTCCCTCCGCCACGGAGCAATCCTCGTCCGCTGTTTGAGCTGTAGAGACTTAGCTGGACACGTTTCCCATCTTCCCGCCAGGCCCGCGCCGGCTCAGACAGGCGGACGGTTAGTGACGAACGTCACGTTGACATGTGCTGGCTGCCACATCTTGCAGTTCCCCCCCTACATAGTCTAGCGATGTGCAAGAAGGGGCTGTCAGGCCGGTCACTGGGGAGGAAATCACGGTGTTCTGTGAGCCAGATCACGGCGAGCGTCAAGGGTTGGTACCAAAGTGTGTGATTTCACGGAGGCCCATGGGCGAATTGTCCCAGACTGGAGCGGGGTCCGATTCTACCCCCAAAGAGCCGACCACAAGCCGCGTGTTTTCAGCTACTTGGGGGCCTGCTTCTGGCGCCCCTGGTTGGGGGCGGCGGTTACCCAAGTGCTTACCCCAAAGGTTGGAGTGGGATGTGGACACCTCAGCAACAAGACGTTTCGTAGAGAGGGTGGCTTACTGGCTGGTCCTGGTGGCCGCGCTGGCCGTCCCAGCCATGGCGAAGCAGCACCCGGTGCCGCTGGACCCGAAGACGGATTCCGCCAAGTGCATCGAGTGCCACGCCGACAAGACCAAAGGCAAAGCAGTCCACTCCGCGATTGCGATGGGGTGTACGAGCTGCCACGAGATCCGCACCACCAAGGACGTTACCCGTATCAAGCTGATCACAACTACTCCCGTTAAGCTCTGCCTCCAGTGCCACAGCGATAAGGATGCCAGTCAGATTAAGGGCCACGTTCACCCCCCCGCGGTCCGCGACTGCGTTAAGTGTCACGATCCCCACGCTTCCGACAACAAGAACCAGTTACTGAAGCCCACCTCCGGCGCCGCTAAGAACGACAATCTCTGTCTGCAATGCCACGACAAAGGGCTGAACACGCCGGCCAAGGGCAGCCGCCATGCCGCGCTCGACATGGGCTGCGATACCTGCCACGTCACGCACAAAGTGGGTGATCCGACCAAGCGTGAGTTCGCCGACCATCTGACCAAGGACGCTCCCGCGCTCTGCCTCGACTGTCACGACGCGAAGGACGCGAACCTGGTCAAGGCACATCAGGGCCAGCCGTTCGCAAAAGCCGACTGCCTGACCTGCCACGATCCGCACCAATCGCAGGCGCCCAAGCTGATGGCGAAGTTCGTCCACATGCCGTTCGCCGAGAAGCAGTGTGACACCTGCCACCAGCCGGCGAAGGACGGCAAAGTCGTCCTGACCCAGGCCAGCGCCAAGGCGGTTTGCGTCACCTGCCACGACGAGCAGGCCAAGAAGATCGATTCGGCAAAAGTTCAGCATCCGGGCGCCCAGGGCGAGTGCACCGACTGCCACAATCCGCACGCCGGCAGCACCCCAGGATTTGTGCAGCCGAACCCGGTCAGCGCCTGCCTGAACTGCCATGCCGAGCAGGCGGAGTTGCACAAGAAGCAGCATCTGCACCAGCCCGCTTTTCAGCAGGGCTGCGCCACCTGCCATGAGCCCCACGGCGGCGATAACCAACACCTGCTGCGCGCCGCCAATGTGAACGCGCTTTGCCTGGAGTGCCACGGTCCGGATCGCAGCCCGGACAAGCTGGAGAGCGAGCACCTGCTGACCATCTTCGACGGCAAAGTGAAGCTGCCTGAGGACTATTTCCGTACCAAGCGCCCGCCGGTGCTGCCGCTCGAATATGGTGTCGGTCACCCGACCGAGCGCCACCCCGTTTCTGATGTCACGAACTTTACGACCAAGGCGGTCACGCCCATGAACTGCCTGACCTGCCATCAGCCGCACGCCGGGTCGGACAACGGGATGCTGGTGAAGGATCAGGCGCCCAACATGGCGTTCTGCAGGGGCTGCCACAGCAATCCACTGGATCTGAAGGCTATGGAATCCGGAGCCAAATTCGGCGGAGGCAAACAGTAATGTTCGCACATTGCAAATCAGACCGCACTCGCAAGCTCCTGGCAGCCGTGGTGGCGCTGCTCGCGCTGGTTCTCGCTTCCGCCGCTCCGGCCTACGCCGACAAGAAGAAGCCCGCTCCCGCCGCGGACACTACCAAGCCGGGCGATAAGCGCGTCACCGGTTATTTCGACATCAGCAAAATCGTGTGGCCGAACCCCCCGGCGATCGCGCGCATTCGCTTCGTTGATATCTACACCGGCGAGAAGATTGATCCCAGCCTCTTCGCCAAGAAGAAAGAGCAGCCGAAGCAGAAGTGGATGGACCGCCTGGCCGGCGCCAAGCCGGCCAATGAGGTTCAAATTAAGGACCTGCCTTTCCAACTGATCCGCACTTACGGAGTGGCGGTTGATTCCAAGGGCCTGATCTATGCCGCCGACCAGGGGGTGGACGCCATCTTCATCTTCAACCCGGAGACCAAGGCGGTAGAGTTTATCGCCAACGGCAGGCAGGCGCACTTGGGGATGATCACCGGCTTGGCCATGGACGATAACGACCGACTGTTCGTCGGCGACGCCAAGCTGCACCGCGTGGACATTTTCAATTCCAAGCATCAACTGGAAGCTGCCTTGGGCGGCGACGTACTGGCCACTCCTGCGGGCATCGCCATCGACACCGAGAACCGCTTCGTCTACGTCGCGGACACGCAAAACGATGTCGTAGACGTGTTCGACGCCGACAGCTTCAAGCTGCTGCGTAAGATCGGCACTCCCGGCAAGAAGCACACGCTGACCGCTCCCGGAACCTTCTCCCTCCCTGAGGGGGTTGCGGTGGATAAGGATGGGAACGTCTACGTCACCGATACCTTCAACGACCGGGTTGAGATCTTCGACGCCGATGGCGGCTTCATCAGCGCGTTCGGCAAGAACGGTGATGGGCCGCCAGATTTCGAGCGGCCCAAGTCAATCGCGGTGGATTGCGACGGTCACATCTGGGTGGCGGATGCGACCCAGGACAGGGTCAAGGTCTTCGATCAAGAGGGGCGCCTGCTGATCTACTTCGGGCAGCACGGTTATTATCCCGGCCAGTTCATGGGCCTTTGGGGACTCGCGATCGACAAGAACAACCGTGTCATCACCAGCGAGACATTCCCCGGCCGCGTGCAGGTGTTTCGCTACGTGACCGATGCCGAGGCCGCGGCAGAGAAGAAGCGCCGCGAAGACGGAGATCAGAAGTCAGGCAGTGCTCCCGCTCAGGAGAAGCCGACAAGTGAGCAGGCGGTGAGCGCGGCAGGGAAGGATTCTGCGGCGAAGTAGCCGCAACGGATTTTGGTGGTCCCGCGCGCGGGGCTGCCAAAAACAGGAGCCGGACAAACATCCGACTCCCAGGCCCTGAAGTGAAGTGTTGCAACACAATTCAGGAGGTTTTCATTTTATGAAGAAAGTAATGTTAGTCTTGCTTGTAGTCCTCGCTGCGACTGCCGTAGCGATGGCCGGAGGAATACCTCTGGCTCCCCAATCAAGCGCCGATACCCTGGGCGCCCACCTGGGCTATGGCCGTGGCTGCATCATGTGCCATGCTCCGCACAGCGGCGCTCACGGCAACAACGTAAGTTCAACGGACCCCACCACTGGTAACTACATTCTGTGGGGCCAGGACCTGACTCCTCTTTACGGCCAGACCCTGAACTTCGCCGGCGCCAGGCCAGTTACACTGCCTGCCACTTTCACCCCAGTGCCCCCAACGGCGGGGCCGTATACAGGCGGACAAAACGGCACCCTCAGCAATAGTGACGCCGCCACCATCGTCCTCTTATGCCTGAGCTGCCACGACGGCAACTTGGCAAAAGTCGGCATGATGACGGGCACCACCGTTGAGACCCTGCCCATTGTCGGCGGCAAAGCTCCAACGTTTCTCGGCAACGACGGCACAACCGCTGGCAACTACATCAACGATCACCCGGTGGGTCCGAGTGCGGTTGTCGCCTGTGGCGGCCAATACAACTGGGATTGCACGGGTAGCAACACCGTGAAAATCACTGCGACCACTATGAACGGAACTAACTCGAGCAAGTTCCTCCTCAACTACGGCTTTGCGGTCAGCCTGGCATCGTCCGGAACTACCATAAACGTCGTAACCTGCACGTCCTGCCACAATCAGCACTTCGAGACCGTCTACACTGGCACGATGGGCGGCGTGGCGGGGTCCTACCAGACCATGTTCTTCCTGCGCGGCTACTACAACCCGTCCACCGGCGGCAACAATGCGGCGCAGTTCTGCCGTCAGTGCCACGGCGGCAACTCGAACGAGATGGCTGGACAGTTGAGCGTCCCGACCACCTAGCTTGTTTGTCTTTAACCTGGGGGGAGGGAGTTCCCTCCCCCATTTTTTCGGAGAGAAGTTATGAAGCACAGCTTGCTAGAGGGTAACGACGGTCATTCAACTGTCATGCTGAGCGAGTGCGGCCTGGTTTTGGCCGCACGAGTCGAAGCACCCCTATCCATTCCATATCGTTCGAGTAGGGGTCCTTCGACTCGCGCGCCAAAGCTTGCCGTTGGTAAGGTGGAAAGGTCGGGCGCGCTCGCTCAGGATGACAGCAGATTCTTTAGAGCCGCTGCATTGTTGACGCTATTGCTGGTCGCACTCGGCTCGGCCTCAGCCCAGCTTGCCAGCTCTCACGCCCCTACCGCCGTGGCCAAGCAATCCGGCGCCGCCCTGCAGCCGGTGGCCAGGCCGGTGGTCCGGGTGAACGGGGCGGTGCTGACCGACCGCGATCTGTTGCGCGAGATGTACACGATTTTTCCTTATGCCCGCCAGCATAACGGCGGCATTCCCAAGGCGATGGAATCCGACATCCGCAATGGCGCTATGAAGATGATCGTTTTCGAGGAACTCGTCTATCAGGAAGCCGAGCGCCGCAAGATGACGGTGGCGCCGGCTCGCATGCGACGCGCCGAAGCCGAATTTCGCAAACAGTTCCCAGCCGCGGCAGATTTCCAAGACTTGCTCAATGCGGAATTCAAGGGTTCACAGGCGCTGCTGAGGGAAAAAATCAAACGTTCGCTTCTAATCGATGACTTGCTCAAGCTGGAAGTGAATGACAAGTCCAACATTTCGATCGCGCAAACGAAAGCCTACTACGACAAGAACCGGGGACAGTTCTTTGTTCCAGAATCGTTTGCCGTGCAGACCATCTCCATCATTCCTCCCGATAATGCGACGCCCGAGCAGGCGAAAGAAGCGCGCAAGCGAGCGGAGGATGCGCTGCGCCAGGCCAAGGCGACCAAGAGCTATGAAGAGTTCGGATTGCTGGCGGAAAAGATTTCCGAGGACGACTTCCGGGTGATGATGGGCGACCACAAGGCCGTGGACCGCACCAAACTGCCGCCGGCAGTCTCACAGGCGGCCTTGAGCCTGCAGCCGGGACAGGTGAGCGGTTTGATCGACCTGGGAAATCATGCCTACACGATTGTGCGCCTGAATGCTCACATCGCTCCGGGCGAAAAGAAATTCGGCGAGGTAAAAGAAGACCTCCGTCAGCGACTGCAAAGGAAGAAGACCGAGGAGCTGCGCCGTAATCTGGATGCGCGGCTGAGGAAGAGCGCGAAAGTGGAAGAGCTCTGAGGAGCTCTGAGGATGAGGTGGGGGCGGTGAGTGGTGTGGGCGAACATTTAGGGCAGTTTCATAGTGACGCTGTCATGCTGAGCGAGCCTCGGCTGCTTTTGCCGAGGCGAGTCGAAGCACCCCTACCCCCACAATATCGTTCGGATAGGGGTCCTTCGACTCGCGCGCTAAAGCTTGCCCTCAGCGAAGTCGAAGGGTCAGGCGCGCTCGCTCAGGATGACACCTTAAGGCAAGCCGCTCGACATCCACCCGCCATTGCGCCAAACGGCGCAGATTTCAGCGGCGTATTCCGCAAGCTGGAGCGGCCTCGTCTCCCGGTCCTGAATGCGCCGTGCAATCGACTGATTCAAAGGGTTATAAACCACGCTGGCCGAAGCCGAACGGAAACTCAAATGCTTACTTTCTCAATAGTAAGGATGGCGAGGCTGACGTGAACAAGCGCGGGTTTTTCGTGGCGAGCATCTGGTTGCTAACACTGGCGCTGCCCGCGCGGGCGCAGGTTCAGGTGGGCGACAATGTCAACCTGAACCTGAACGGCACGCTGTCGACCGGGTATAGCGGCGATTTCTCCAACTACGTCGGTTCCGACCATGGCCTTAATATCGGCGGCAATGCCGACCTGGCTGGCTTCTACTATAGCCCCAGCTTCCTATCCTTCGACCTTCAGCCCTTCTACAACCAGTCGCGGGAAAACTCCAACTTCCAATCGATTTTCGACACCAGCGGCGTCAGCACCAACGCATCCATCTTCGGCGGCAGCCATTTCCCGGGAACGATCACCTATAGCAAGGCCTATAACAGTGAGGGGGGATTCGTCCTGCCGGGGCTGGGGAACATCACCACCCACGGGAACAACGAGAACCTCGGCATTGGCTGGGGGATTCACCTCCCGGATTTACCCAGCGTTTCGTTCCAGTTCATGGATGGCAACAATACCAACTCGGTGTTCGGAACAAACTCGGAAAGCACTTCCCATTCCGAGACATTTGGAGTCAACGTATCTCATACCTTGGCCGGTTTCCACCTGGCCGGCGGCTACCAGTACAACAAGGTTGATGCGGTGACTCCGGACTTCCTCACCGGCCAGCCGCCGGAGACCTCGAATTCTTCCGGCAATTCCTTTAACTT
Source organism: Terriglobales bacterium (assembly GCA_052145015.1). GTDB lineage: Bacteria > Acidobacteriota > Terriglobia > Terriglobales > Acidobacteriaceae > JAHFUA01. The sequence continues at coordinate 39,219 of JBKQPN010000109.1, read as the reverse complement.
TGGCGTCAGTCACGCCCTGCCGCTGAATGGCGGGATTTCGGCGGGGGTCAGCCGGTCCGATATCAGCTCGGAATACACCGGCGGCAACTACAACGCCACGATCGATACGTTCAGCTCCGGCGCCAATTTCCAGCCCCTGCGCAATCTGAATCTTGGGGTCAACACCCAGTACACGGACAACCTCGGGGGGACGCTTTACCAGTCCATCATCGCCGCCGGGGGCGTGGTGCCGCCGTCGCTGCTGGAGTATTCTACCCACTCGCTGGGCATCGACGGCCACGCCAATTATGTGGTGCCCACGCTGCACCTCACCTTTGGCGCCACTGCTGACCACATCGAGCAAACAGCACTGGGGGCTTCGATTGCTTCGAATAGTTTTACCGAAATAGCGAGTTACGCCAACAGCCTGCTGGGTGGTTTCCTTACTGCCAACGGGGGAGTTACAGAGACCTCGGTGGATCTAGCCAACAGCTCAAGCAGCCTGGCCAACGGCCCAAGCAGCCTGGCCAACAGCCCAAGCACCCTGGGTTTTTTTGAGACCGTCACCTACACGCACCGCGTCCAACAGTGGAACCTGAGCGGCTCGTTGAACTACACGCGCAACACGCAGACGGTGCTGGTGGGCTATACCACCTCGGGGTACGGCTACTCGGCCGGGATTGGCCGCAAAATCGGAACGTATTCTCATTGGAGCGCTAGCGCCAACGCGACGAAATCCACTTTCAACAATGTATCCGGCTCGGGAAACTTCAGTCAGAGTTATTCGACCGCGCTGTCGCTGAAAAAATTCAGCGTCAGCGGCACTTATGCGAAGGCCGATGGCACCTCCATACTCACCCCCACGGGGCTCGTGCCGGTGTCGGCTCCCGTTCCCATTGTGACCCCGGGGCAACTGATTATGTTTGGCGGCAAGTCGTACTCTTTCAGCGCGGGCGCCACTCCGATTCGCGGGCTGACGCTCTCGGCCGGTTGGTCGAAGGCGAACAGTAATACCGTCGAGGCGTCCGCCAACTCCCAGAACAACACGCAACAACAGTTCGCGATGTTGCAGTACAAATTGCGGCAGTTGTGGATCACCGGCGGATACCTTAAGCTGACACAGGGCTTCAGCCTTATCGGCGGGCCGCCGACTTCGGGCTCGTCGTTCTACATTGGGGTCTCCAGGTGGTTCAAGTTCTTCTAAAGGCGGTTTTTCGAGGGTTGCTGGTCTGCGCCATGGCCCTGGCGCTGGCCCCGTGCGCGGCGGCCAAGTCGCCCAAGTCGCAGCCGCAGCCGGGGATCGTCCCGGAGCTGCAACTGGAAGGCGGGCGGCGGCTCACGTTCGAGCGCAGCTTCTGGTCCGAGCGCGAGGTGAAGCTGAAGCGCGGCTTCTGGACCAAGCTAATCGACATCGTGGCGGGCGAACCGGAGTTTCACGGCCTGGCCAGTCCCTACGGCGTGGTCACCGATTCCCATGACCGCATCATCGTGACCGATCCGGCGGCGGGTGGAATCCATATTTTCGATTTTGGGCAGCAGAAGTACAAGTTCATCTCCCGCGACAAGGAGAAGGACGGGCTGCAGACGCCGCAATGCATCGCCGTGGATGCCGCGGACAATATCTACGCCACGGATTCGGAATCGGGCAAGATTTTTGTTTTCGAGCCCAGCGGAAAATTCCAGCGCGTGATCGGCAGCCTCAAGGGCGGCGAGGGCTTCTTCAAGCGGCCCACCGGAATTGCCGTGGATTCACAGGCGCAGCGTATCTACGTGACGGACACGCTGCGGAACCAGATCTTCGTCCTCGATATGCAGGGCAGCGTATTGCAGACGATTGGCAAAAGCGGCACCGGTAACGGCGAATTCAACCTTCCCACGGAGTTGCGTCTGTACGGCGACAATCTGATCGTCGTGGATGCGATGAATTTCCGTGTCCAGGTACTGGACCGCTCCGGAAACTTCCGCTATGCCATCGGACGCATTGGCGACGGCCGGGGCGAGATGTTTCGGCCGAAGGGCGTGGGGGTGGACTCGGAAGGCCATCTCTACGTGGTGGAAGGGCTGAGCGGACTGGTGCAGGTGTTCGACCAGGAGGGAAATCTTCTGTACTACTTCGGACAGAAGGGCACTGGGTTCGGAGAATTTCAATTGCCTACCGGTTTGTTTATCGATCGCAATGACCGGGTTTTCGTGGTGGATTCCTATAACCGCCGGGTTCAGGTTTTTCGCTACTTCGGACTGGCGAAGCAGGCCGAAGGAGCTAAGCATTGAAGTCTAGATTCATTTCCGCGGCGGTAGTGGTGGTGCTAGCGGCGGGTATGGCCCTGGCACAACAGATCGCGACTGACGTACTCGGGTTCCATGACTTGTCGCCGGGGGGGGCAGGGGGCGTAGCTCCAATCAGGGGTAGCCTCTCCGGCCCTTGTCTATATTGCCATGCTCCGCACTCCGGCATAAATGGCACCCCGGGGGTTGGCGGGACGCCGCTGTGGAGTCAAAAGCTTTCCAGCGTCGCGTCCTACCAGGTTTACACCAGCACCACGATGGTGAATGCGGGCAACCCCTCACCACCTCTGGGCTCTGACAGCACACTCTGTCTGAGCTGCCATGACGGTACGGTGGCGCCGGGAACGCTTCGGCCTTATGGTGTGATCCCGATGAACACCACCATCAACAACACCCCCACCGACCTTGGAACCAACTTGCAATCGACGCATCCCTTCAGCCTGGTTCTGCCGCTGAAGTCTGCTCCAGACTTGTGGCCGTCACTGATCTCCAACCCGCCCCAGACCGCCGATGCTACTGGGGCGGTGCGGCTCATCAACGGCAACGTCGAGTGCACGAGCTGCCACAATGCTCACGTGCAGAACATCGACTCGAGCGGGGATTTCCTGGTTATTAACAATTCAAGCAGCGCGCTTTGTCTCGCCTGCCACAATACTGTCCCGACCGGGACGGGGATGGGCCTGGCCACCGAGGCCAAGACGGGCATGAGCACGCAGGTTGCCCCCAGGGTGGTGGCAAATCGGGTAAACCCGCTTGCACAGTGGACTGGCAGCATCCATGCCACCGCAGCCAACAGGATTGCCGGCCAGGCACCCGGTGGCGGCAACTCCGCGGTGGCCAAGATGATCGCGAAGCAGGCATCCCTTGGCGGCTACGACACGGTTAGAAAAAACGGCTGCTTGTCCTGTCACACCAATCACAACGCCGTTCCGAAATCGCTGCTGCGGGGAGCCGACGACCAGGCGTGCATCAACTGCCACAATGGCGGCTCGAACATTTCTCCTCCCGCCCCCAATATTTTTTCTGAAATGGCTTCGCCTAAGACTGGCCACCTGTTCGCGGCAAGTGGGAACAACGTGCACGACACCCATGAAAGCGAGGTATTGAATCACAACCGCCACGCCACCTGTGCGGATTGTCATAATTCTCATGCCGCGAATCAGGTGGGAATAAGTTTTCCCACGCCGCCGGTCGTTCGTGCTTCGCAAAAGGGAGTGGTGGGAATCAGCGCCTCGGACGGGCAGAGCGTCGTCTCTCCGGCCAACAACCAGTATGAAAACTGCCTGCGCTGTCACGGCGCCAGCACGGGAAAAGGAGTCAATCCGACCCTGTTTGGGTATTTGCCGAACTGGGGGGTGTCCGCTCCCGATCCTCTCAACGTGATTCCGCAGTTCAGCGCCAGTTCCACCTCAAGCCATCCGGTCACGCATGATCGCAGCAGCCCATTCGCGCAGCCCAGCTTGCGATTTAACATGCTGAATCTCGATGGCAGCAGGCAGGCGCGCAGCATGGGGATACGCATCCTGTGCACCGACTGCCATAACAGCGACGACAACCGCGAATTCGGCGGCACGGGACCGAACGGCCCCCACGGCTCAAAGTACACCCATATCCTGGAGCGCCGGTACGACATGAGCCAGGCGGCGCTACCTGGCCGGCCGATCACGAACCTGAATCTCCCTCCCAACCTGAGTACGACCGGGAATTACGCTCTTTGCGCCAAGTGTCACGACCTGGCCAATGTCGTCAGCAATGCCAGCTTCAGCGAACATGCGCGTCACATCAACGATGGTTTCTCATGCTCCGTCTGCCACACGGCGCACGGAATGGGGGCCCAGGCAGCCACCGTGTCAGGTGAGCGAATGGTGAACTTCGATGTCAACGTAGTCGCCCCCAACGGCACCACCCCGATCGCATACCGACGGGCCTCGAATTCATGCAGCCTGACTTGTCACGGGCATGCGCATAATCTGGCGGGGACGGCTCCGAATACGCCGGTGAAGCTCCCCCGGACCAGGTGAGACATGAGCGCTTCAGGGCTGACCGGGAGATAGCGGGAAACGAAACATCTTTTAGGAGCTAGTTCAAATGGCTGACCAACCGAATACGGCAGAAAATTCAGCATCCGCGTGGGGCGGTTCGCAGGTTTACGTCATGGCCGCCGTGTGTTTTGCCTTGGGCATTCTGATTGGATACCTGCTGCACAGCCCGGCGACATCGGCGGCCACCGTGTCCGCCGTACCAGGTCCGCAGATGCAGGCGCCAGCCAATATGCCTCCCGGCATGGGGCAGCAAATACCGACCATGGAGCAGATGAAGCAGATGGCTGACAAAACGGCGGCGCCTCTGCTCCAGCAACTACAAAGCGAGCCCAAGAATGCGGAACTCCTTATGCAGATCGCTTACGTCTACAAGTCGGCTCACCAGTTCAAAGAAGCTGCTTCGTATTTCGATAGGTCGTTGCAGATCGATCCTAAGAACGTAACCGCTCGCACCGAGATGGCCTCGTGCCTGTACTATACTGGCGACGTGGATAAGGCGATTGCCCAGTTGCAACAGTCACTGAAGTACGACCCCAAGCATGCCGGTACCTTGTTCAATCTGGGGATGATCAGATGGCAAGGCAAATCCGATGCACAGGGGGCCATAGCGGCCTGGGAAAAGCTTCTAAGCCTTTATCCGAACTATGAACGAAAGGCTGCGGTTGAGCGGTTGATTGCTGAAGCCAAACAGCATGGGCGAACGACCGTGGCCAACGCACCAAAAGCTAGAGCAGATTCGCAATAGTTATACGCGGGTCATGTGAAAAGGTACGCCTTTCAGGCGTGCCGTAAAGGGCAGCATGAGACTCGGCTTTGGCTGCTGAGGGAGTGTTGTCCTCAAGTGAAGTGAAAAACGAAGCAAAGGCCCTTGACGGGCAAGAACACGTCATACCGCCAGCGGCGCCGCTCGCTACCGCAATCACAGGTTCGGACCAGCGAAGATCTGGGGAATGGATTCCGTTGCTTCTTCTCGCTGTTGTCATGTCTGCACAGATGTGGGCCAGCATCCGGCAGCTTTCTGTGACGTCGGATGAAATAGACCATTTACACGCGGGATATCGTTACTTGCAGTGTAACGACTTCGGATGGAACCCCGAGCATCCACCGCTGGCGAAGATCGTCGCGGCGTTGCCCTTGTTGGCGATGCAGGTCAACGATCCTATTCGGAATGCCTGCGGTCTGCCGAGCAGCAGAGCGCTCGACTTCCGCGTTGGGCATGCCTTTTTATTCGCGAATCGCGAATCCGTGCTCATGGCCGCACGTACTGCGGCTTCGCTGTTTGCCATATTATTGCTGATCGCGACATGGTTCTTTGCTCGCACGTTGTTTGGCACAAATGTAGCTCTTATCGCTAGCGCGTTGGTCGCCTTCGAGCCGAATCTAATTGGCCACGGTGCACTTGTTACCACTGATGTTCCGGCAGCGCTTGGGTTTCTGCTCGCGATCTATGCTTCCTACAGATATCTGGTCCGGCCCACAATCGATCGAATACTCGTGCTCGGCCTGGCGATGGGCTTGGCGCTGGCTTTGAAATTCTCCAGCATCACGCTGATCGGCATCATCCCAGCCCTTTTCTTGGTTGATGCGCTGGTAACAAAGCGCGGCGGGCGGCGGCGCAAGCTGTTGCGCAGCATGGGAGGCTTCGCTCTGGCGATGATCGTTGCGGTCATCGTCCTCTGGGCAAGCTACGGTTTTCGATATGCGTCAAGGCCCGGCGGAGCCGAGCCATGGATCAACGCGCGAGCTGACGAAGCTCGAGGGATCGTGCCGACGAAGGTGATCCCACAAATGGAGAAACTGCGTTTACTGCCGGAAGCCTACCTGATCGGATTGCAGGATGTATCGGTAGAGTCGGAGATCGGTCGGCCAGCCTACTTGCTGGGACACAACTATCTCGGCGGTCGCTGGTATTACTTTCCGGTTGCGGCCGCCATCAAGCTGACGCTCCCGTTTCTGGCGATGTCTCTCCTTTCCTTCGCAGCGTTCCGCTTCTGGCGAACACATGTCAGAGCAATCATCTTCTTGTTGTTGCCCGTGGCCTTCTACATGACAGTGAGCGCAGCTTCGGGAATAAACATCGGGTTCCGCCACGTTTTTCCGATCGTCCCTCTTTTGGCGATCTTCGCTGCCGCCGGGATCTGGCACTTGCCTGTGCGTCGCAATGTCGTGATCGGCGCGCTGATAGTGCTGCTGATGGCCCATGCCACAACCTCGCTCCATGCCTTCCCGAACTACATTAGCTACGGCAACGAGCTTTGGGGCGGTCCGGATAACGTGTACAAATACCTCGCCGACTCGAACGCGGATTGGGGACAAGCGCAGAAGATGGCGCGCTCTTACCTCAAGCGGACGCAGCCACAGTCCTGTTTTATCGTCCAGGCATATACCAATAGCAAACGTGACTACGGCATACCGTGCGGGTCCGTCTCGGAACTGGAGCGCGACACTCCACCCTTACCGTTTACCGGCACCCTCATCGTGAGTTCCAGCGCGGTGGACGGCGTAACTTGGGATTCGGGCGGTGTCCGCGCAGCTCGTATTTTTCGAGACTTGACGCCGAAAGCCCAGATTGGCGGCAGCGCTCTTCTGGTTTACGAAGGGACATTCAATCTCAGCCCTGTCATTGCCATGCAGCATCTCGCTAGGATTGGCGCTGACGTCCACGAGCCGCAGGGGGTGCTCGAAGAAGCGAAGATTGCAGCCAGACTCGACCCTGAAAACCCTCTTGCCTATCTGCGCATGTGCCAGGCATATCTCTACGTGGGGCAAAGGGATGACGCCCAATTAGCGTGCAACGCACTACTCAGGGCAATGAAAAATGACATTTATTACGGCGAGGGGGATCGAATGAGAATCGTCCAAACGATGACGGTAAATGGACTGCTCGTTGACCCTGGTTTGGTCCATTAGTGTGGCGTTGATCGTCATCGGCTTTGCGAAAGCGCCAGCACCTGCGCGCGAGTTCGATTGGCGTCCTCGGTCCGGCCGGCACGATCGTACAGATCCGCAAGCTGCAGCCACAGGTCGGCGTCGGGAAGAAGCCGCGCGGCCTGTTCGTCAAACGAAATCGCGCGACGCAAGTCTCCGAGGTAATACCAGGAGCGAGCGCGTCCATGTGCAATGTTGGCCAAGACCGTGTTGTCGACCATCAATTCATAGCGGACGGGCAGACTGTTAGCGGCAGCATTAAACGCCGCAAGGGCTGCTTCGGGGCGCTGGACCTGAAGATCGGCATAGCCGAGACTCACCAGCGGGTCCCAAGGCCAACGTGAGACACCGGCGGCGTGTTCCCAGGCATCAATGGCCGCGGGCAGCCGGCCGGTATTTTGATAGAAGGCAGCCAGAGCCGACCAGGGCGCGACCAGATTCGGTTCCAGCTTGGTCGCCAGCAGGTAGTCTTGCTCAGCCTCCCGCGGCTTGCCGGCTTCCTGGAACATGTGGCCGCGCAGAAAATACAGGTATCCGCTATCCGGGAAGATTGCCAAGGCCTTGTTGGCTGCGCCAAGCGCCTCGTCATTTCGTCCCAGAGCGCGCAGAACCGAAGCAGCATTGGCCCACTGATTGAAAGCCTCAGTGCCGGTGGCGGCAGGAGGGACGGCTGGTAATGGGGCGTTCGAACAATTCACCTGCAAACGCCGGATCAGCGCTTCCGTCTCCGGCCTCCGACGCAGGAACACGACAGAGACTTCATCCAAGTACACCGGACGCCAAAAGTCACTCTCGCAAAACTGCTTCAGCACGGGAAAGAACTGTAACGCACTGAATCGTCCGATCGGAAGTAGGATAACGTTGATGTCGTAGCGATCCGCCTCTTGTTTCCATTGCGGAGAGTCCGGTGCGCTCGCCCTCAACCTGAGGGCACGCAGCATCAGCTCCGTACCGAACGGGATGGCGCGGCCGTCGATGTAATTCCTGTACTTCGGGCCAAGCCGCCAGGCCATGTAGGCGCCTTCGCTTCCAGTACTGAAGATTTGACCCGGCAGATTTTCGCGCGCCACAAATGCTGTCGCGCTCTCGGGGAACCACCAGGACAATCCGGCGCCGAACGAGACCAGATTGGCCCCTGAGCGATAGGTTCGGTCCGTAATGACGCTGCTCACTCGCGTGGCGGCCAGCCCAACCAGCGGCAGAACCGCAGCTATGGCGACAATCGAACGCAGGCGCCTGCTGCCAATTTTGTGTTTCAGGGTGCCAACGCATGGGGTGAGTACAGCGCCGCCGACAATCACCACGACGACGCTGAATAAGCCGACGAATCGCATATGCCGGATGGGGAAAAAAGCCGCGCCGCACATCAGGATCGCGGCTCCGATTTGCCGGCGCATCAGGGCGATCGCCACCGCAAGAATAACCACCAGGAGCAGCACGTAGAATTCGTCGGGATCGCGAGGTGAAAGGCCGTTCCTGATGTGGACCCAGTTGAGCGGTATGGGAGCCCATTCCAGGATCAATTGGGAGTGCGCTCCCATAGCGGCTTCCTGGCGCGCGATCACCTGGAAGACATTCCAGCCCCAGGGATTGGCCAACGTCGCGGCGAAGGTGACCACAAGCCACGGCCAGGTGCGCCGCAGGCGGGTGACGGCGACGGGACGCAAGCCTGGCTGCAGCATATCCAGCGCCTCCACCATTACGTATGCACCCAGCAGTCCGAGGCCCGCGACGAATCCGGGATGCAAATTGACCCATGCGATCATCAGCGGCGGCAGTAGCCAAAGCCGGGCGTCGCCGCTTTCATGCTGTTGCCACAGCAGTGAAAGAGTCGCTGCGAAAAGCACCACCGTGAACATTTCGGCGCGTGGAGTCGTTCGCGATGTGATCAAGGGCACGGCCAGGATGGCGAGCGCTGCGGAAACCGCCGAGCCTCTCCGTAACAGCAGAACGACGACCCCAACGCATGCTGCGGCTGCCAGCCACGACAGTAGCGCATATCCTCCCAGCAGAAATAGGCCATAAAACAGCAGCCCGGCTCCGACTGGATATATCCACGGCTGGCCCGCGGCGGTGTAGGAGAAGACCTCTGTCGAGGGAATTTGATGATGCTGCACGATCCAGCGGCCGGTGGCCATCTGCCATCCGAGATCGAATTCGGCAATGGTTTTCAGCCCAGCCGACAACGCATAGATGAGTGCGACTGCGCTGAGCAGGTAAAACAGGATCCGTTCGAGCGGAAGCCTCGTTGCTGGCACGCCGGGATACCCAGCCGCTTGATCTGGCGAACTCGAATTCATGGCCATTCCACTAGCTCGGCGGCGTGCTCATAAAAGCGCCCCACAGTTTTAGCCGCGGGGCTATTCGCGCATCAGGAGGTGCGGAATTCACATTACCGGCTGTGAGGTCTTCTCACCGGGCTTGACGTTCAAGTGTTTCTTTGCCTGCGCGAGCATTTGTTCCACCTTAGGACGATCGCGGTAGTTCGGGTCCACCTTGAGCAGGGTTTCCCAGTCGGAGACCGCGCCTTTCACGTCCATCTTGCCTTGCCACCTTACCATTCCGCGATTGAACAAGGCGTTGCCTTTGGTGGGGTCTTGGCGGAGAACGCGGTCGAACTCCGCGAGCGCGCGATCCGCGTCGCCCAGGTACCAGAGGGCAGTGGCCATGTCGGTGCGGACGTCAGTATTGTTGGGATCGCCTGCGAGGGCGCGCGTGTAGTAGTCGATTGCGTCTTTGAATTGCTGGGCGTCGTAATAGACGTTCCCGGCCTGCGCCAGCAGTGCGGGATCATTGGGTTTCGCCTTCAATTGACCGAGCACCGGCTCGGCCTGCTTGTCCGCCATGTGTTTCAATTGTTCGGGAGTGACCTGGCCGGGGGCCATCATGCCGGGCGCGGCTTCGGCCGGTTGGCCGGCTGGGCCTTGCGCCAAAGCAGGCGACGCCGGGGCTGGACTTGACCTCCGCAGTAGATACCCGACGGCGATTCCCAGCAGCAGGCACACGATGGCAAGCCCATACGCCTGAGCGCTGGTCCAGGCAATAGAGCGTTTCTGAGCGTCTTCTGGCATTTGGCTCCCCTCGAGCGTTACCACGCACGTTCCAGTGGATCTATATCAACGATACTGGGCACACGTGCTCACCGACTGTGGTAGCAATCACACCATATTGTGACCAGCGTCACAAGTCAGCCTTGCGGCGTACCCCGCCGAAACTGCAGCTCCCTGCCACATTATCTGACTCGTTGATAGCAGAAGATGTAATCGAGGATCTGCGGGTCGTGGGACATCTCGATCTTCGTTTCTAGAACGTTCTCCAGCCCTGACGGGACGGTGTCGGGTAGCTTGTCGTTGGAGAGGAGGAATCCACCTGGTCGTAGCATCGCGGCTACATTGGCGCGAGCAAGAGACTGTTCGAACCCCTCGTAGTAAATGAAGATACTGGTGCCGATGACCAGGTCGAAGGCTTGCTGCGGCGGAACCTCCAGACGCTGAAATACAATGTTTACGTCCAGCGGAGTGATTCGCTTCACGATTTCTGGCCGTATTCTCACGGCTCTCGTCTGGGTCCCCTCAACGGCGCTTGGCACAGCGATCGGCGGGACCGCCTTGCCAATGCCGCCTCCGAGCTTCTGCCAGTAGTCAACAAAACTGGCGCGAAACTCCGGGCTCATGGGGCGGGCCGTATTCCATGGCAGTTGCACCGTGTAAGGACGCCCGGCGGCGGCATTCTTGCGGGCACGCGCGATGTGCAGGTTTACTTGTGAACTGATGTCCAGCGTGTAAAGCTCCAGAGTAGCTGCATCTGCCAGTCCGAGCCGGACCAACGAATCTATCACTGCAAACGGCTGGATCGTCTGTGGAGGATAGAAGTCGTTTCCCGCCTCCTTGTTGGCGAAGTCCAGGCCGGGACCGACTATGGCGATCCTGTGCACGCTGCGTGGCTTCAGTAATCCTTTTTGCACCATGTCACGAAAACTCTGTTCGAGCTGGTAATCGGGCCAAAGGTTCGTGTCCAGCGAGATACCGCGGTCCTTGAAAAGCTGAAACCGGCGTTCGTCCTTTGCGGTGTTGTGGTACTGGATGAACTCGTCCCGCATCCGAGCCAGGTTGGCGAGCAGGTACTTCTTGACCTTCTTTCTCCCCTCGGGGGAACTGAGGGTGAATCTTTTTTTCTCCACGAAGGCGCGCATTTCCAACATGCCCTCGGAGGCGTTCGGCGCCGCCAGGGCCCGGATGAGATCATTGGCCCGGTTTTCGGCGAACGAGTTCACCAGAGTGCTGTTGCCGTAGCGCACGAGGTACTGGTCATCGATCCGGAACTCTTTCGTGAAAGTCACGCCAAAACGCAGGAGGTTCGTCAGCGTATCTTCCTCGCCCCGGTCGAGACGCGCCCGGGTCTCGCGGTCCTTGGCTTGGACCCAGCCGGACCACTTCGCGGCATCCAGGTGGCCGGCGTTCTTCAACTCCGGAGGGAGCGATTCCGTCATCCCGGCTAGAACCGGTTGTGCGGCTTCGAAGGATATGAATTGGGTTTTTGGGACAGCCTGGCCCACGGCTGCCAAGTCACAGAAGAGCAGTAGCAAAAGAACGCCAGGAGCGAATTCTCTGACCATGAGTTGTAAGTACGTTCTCTACTCGCTTGCCTCAGCATCCGCCGAATACACGGAGACATCATCGACTTGGGCGTATCTCTTCCGCGAAAAGAGGAATACGGGAATTCCGGCTGCGATCACAGACAGTCCTATGAGACTTGGTTTCGGAGCGCGGTAAACTGCATTGACGACCATCAGCAAGCTCGCCAGAAGGAAAACGCCTGGGACCGCAATGGTGCGAAGCCAGCGCTCCCGCAATCCCCTGCGGCGCCGGATCACATACAAGGCGGTCACCGTGGCGCCGGAGGAGAGGACAATGGCAAAACCAGTGTAGATCAGGATCTGCTCAAAGCCGCCCAGCAGGACCAGGACAATGCTCCACGCCGACTGTAAGCCGATGGCAAGCGCGGGCGTCCGGAACCTTGGGCTCACGCGGCTGAATGGCGCCAGCAGCGCCTTATCGCGGGCCATGGCGAAATAGACGCGCGGTCCCGCGATAGTCATCGCGCTGAGCGCTCCCAAAAGAGCAATCACCAGCACCGGCGTGATGAAGCCGCTGGCCACTCCGAGCAACCGCTGGGCAGCGATGTCGCCAACATTGATGGCGGCGGACATCTCCCGCAGGGAAAGAGCCTTGATGTAGAGAGCGTTGAGCGCGAGATAGACCGCCAGCACGATCCCGGTTCCCAGGGCCAGTGCGTTTCCCACGTTGCGCTTGCAGTCGTGCATCTCCTCCGAAACGTAAGCGGCGGCATTCCAGCCACTATAAGTGAACATCACAGGGATCAACGCCAGCAGCCAATCCTTGCGGGAGAAGCTCGCCTCCGCAGCGTGGAAATGCAGCCAGGAGCCTCGGCCAAAAGCGAACCCGGCCACAATGAAGACCACCAGCGCACCCAGAATCAGCAGCGCGAGTGTCTTTTGCGCGAGTCTGCCGGGGCCAAGCCCGCACATATGAATGATGGCAAACAGCAGAATGACGGCCGTAGCCAAAAGGCTCCGCCGGGATATGTCGATCGTGAAGGTGAGAACAGAGACCGAGCCGATGGGATCGGCCGAGGTCTGTGCCGGGAAATATCGGCCAAGGTAGCTCACCAAAGCTACCGCGCACGCCGCAATGGCGCCGGAAAAACCTGCGATCAGCGACGTCCAACCGGAGAGGAAGCCGGCCAAGGGTCCAAAAGCTTGCGACAAGTAGTTGTATTCGCCGCCCGCTTGCGGACAAAGCTTGGCAAGTTCCGCGTAAGTAATAGCGCCTGCAAAGGCCAGCATGCCGCCGACGATCCACAAGGCCAGCATGGCCCTGGGACTAGGCACCAGGCCGGCAACAATCGCCGGCGTCGTAAAAATTCCTACGCCGATCACGTTTGAGACGACGAGGGCGGTCGCATCCGAGAGGTTCAGCTTCCGTTCGAGGCAGGCCGTGGTGGCACGCCCACCCAAATTGATTTGGGCCGGCAAGGCCATCTCCGGCGGTACGGGCTGTTTTGTGCGCATGCTGATGTTAAGATCTGGAATGCCTTAAACATGAGGCTAAATTGGCGGTCGGTCATCATCAGCGGCACCTGGCACACTCCCGTGTGACCTTCGTCACACGCGTACGGCGGAGCCGCCAGCGAGTTTGGAATCCTGCCAGATGGCGCTTTGGGTGCGGGCCAGGTCGGCCATCATTGGCATCCATCCGTATTTTGTCCATCGATTTGAAATGCCTGTATGCGTTGGTTCCGGGCATCCACTACGTACAGGCAATGCCCTGGGTCCACCCACATCCCTGAAGCTCCGTTAAACTCGCCGGCTTCCTTCCCGCTTCGTCCAAATTCATAGAGCAATTGACTGTCATGGTTAAACACTTGGAAGCGGTTAAGCATGGCATCGGTGACGTAAATATTCCGGTCCCCATCCACCGCCAGGCCGGTGCGGTCGTCGGTATATCCGACTTTGATCTCCCGCCGAAAGTGTCCTCGGACATCCAGGATCTGAACCCGATGATTCCCCGAATCAAGTATGACGAGCTCGCCCCCTGCCACGACAAGCTGGGTTGGATATCTAAACTCCCCTGGTTCCGTCCCGCCACCGCGCTTGCCAAAGCGGCCTAGGACATGACCCTTCTTGTCGAGCACGATGACCATGTGGCGTGGCGGGTCGCACACGTAGATATGCTCCGTTGCCGCGTCCACCGCTATCCCCATAGGAGCTTCGAAATAGGATTCGCGCCCCTTCGATTCCTTCAAATAGCGGCGGAACCTGCCCTTCGAATCGAAGACCAGGATCGCTCCGGAGCTGCTGTCGGTTACATACACATTGCCCTCAAGATCAGCGGCGACGCCAACCGGTCGGCGAAGGAGATCACCGCTGCCTTCGAGGCGGGAATATTTCGCATGAACGAAGTCGAAAACGTGTACGGCTTTGGCGCCGATGTCCGTTACGAAAACACGATGTGAAGAGTCCGTCGTCACAGCGTAGGGTGTCTCCAAAATGTCGACGGCCCGCCCATCTTGCTTTGGGCCGGCGATGATATCCAGGGTCCGATCCACAACGGGGTGCGCTCGCTTGACATCCCGGGCAGAAGAGAACTCGCGGACAAAACTCAGGTGTTCAGAGGTTCCTTTTCCGCCGTGGTTTGACGAGGGAGCCTTCGAAGCCGATGCTCCGGCAACCTGGGCCGCTCCACTAGCGAGTGCGAGGAAGCAAACGACCAGCACACGAATACCACACCGCACGCCCGCCGACTGCGAAGCCAAGAGCTTTCCCATTCGATCCGTTCCGGCGAATCTCTGTTAACGATAGCGGGCGCACGGACCCGCGGCTGTGGCAACAATGTTCAATAAGGATGCGGCAGTTTCGTCAGGTGTTTAATTCCCCATTCCAGCGACTGGACACGATTATTTCCTGTATCCGCGACGTAGATGCGATCCGACGAGTCGATCCAGATACCGCTCGGCAGGTTGAACTGCCCGTAACCAGTGCCGGTTTCACCAAATCGAAGCAGCAACCGTCCGTCGCGTCGGAAGACCCGAACCGTGTCCAGCGGTCCATCGAGATAAATCCGGCCCTCGCTGTCCACTGCGAGAGCACGCGAAGGTCCGATAGATTCCGGGTATTCCGGGTGAATGCTGGCACGGAAATGTCCTGCCAGATCGAGCACCTGAATACGATAGTTCTGCGAGTCCAGTACAAACAACTCCTGGTTCCGGACCACCACGTCGGTTGGGGCCGCGAACTCCCCTGGGCCGCTGCCACCGGCTTCACTACCAATCTTTGCCAGGATCTTGCCGTCGGCATCGAGCATGACCACCGTATTTCGCGGAGGGTCGGCTACGTAGATGTGTCCGGACGCTCGGTCCACGGCGATTCCGCTAGGCCGCTCGAACAGCCGCTCTCCCTTTCGGTTGCCAAGGTACCGGCGGAACTTGCCATTCGCGTGGTAAACCAGGATGGCCCCGAGTTGCGCGTCGGTGACGTACAACTGGTCCTGCCCATCGACGGCGAGGCCGGCAGGAGATTGCAGACGCTGGCCGGGGCCGCCCGCAATACGCGAGTGTCTGCGCCTGGCGAAATCGAAGATGTGTATCGATGGGTATCTGGAGTACCTGCCACCATCGGCGACCATAACGCGGTTCTTGGAATCGGAGGTTATCTTATACGGCTGGGAAAGCCTTTCGTCGGGGCTAAATTCGCGGCTGCCAGCCACCGCATCAACGACAACGTCGCAACGAGAAGGAGAAGCAGATGATTTCCGGACGACTTCGGAAAGCGGGACCGGCTGGCCTCCCACCAGGCCGAAGGCGCCGCAAATCCCGCTGGGTGTCGGGAGGTCCTGTGCCGAAGAGAAGCTTCCCAGATAGTAAAGGGCGCCAAGATCGTTGGCCGGCAAAGCACCGGTCTCCGGAGTCTCCGCCGCGCTCTCACTCTGCGCCAGGGCAGGGCCCATGGACCTGAGGGCAAGAAGTAGAACCACAGGAATAAGCCGGACGAGCCGTCGCACAACACCTCTCAAGAACGGGGGCTATCGCTCATCCCCCGCGAGCCTGTAGCTGGGATCCCACGCGGAATTTAATCGGATCACCAGCCCACAGGGCTGTGCGAAAGGACACGCCTTTGAGTGACATGCGTCACATTTGAACTTGGTTTTGCGCAGGGGTAAGGGCTATAGCGGTTCAAGTTCCGGCTGTCCATCAGGGAAGAAGGTTTTGAGCCGCAACTTCGTTGCCCGCGCAATGGCCACGCGCTGCTGCTGCCCGCCCGAGCTGGCGCTCTCTACCTCCACTAAGCATTCAACAAGAGGAAGGCGGACGCTTGGTCCCAGGTATGAATGCGCCCGCCCTGCACCGGGGTCCCCAGCAAACCCGGTTTTGGTTTGCTGGGGTGGTTGTGCGGCCCTACTGGTTGGTGGTTGTGGTTGGCTGGCTGGATTGCTCCTGGAATCTCTTACTCATGTGATCGAACATCTGCTGGCGCAGCGTGTCTGCCTTGGTCTTCTGGTCAGGCGTGAGCACCGTGTTGTACGCCTTCGCGATCAGGCGCTCGCGGACCACCATCAGCTCGGCCAGCGTCTGCGCCTGCTGGTTGGCCAGGGTACGCACCTGCGCTTCGTCAAAGCTGCCGCCGCGGGTGGCTACGAGCATCTGCTGATGATTCGCGGCCAACTGCTTCACCAGCGGCTCGAAATTCGGCCGCTCCGCCTGGATCAGCGACTGGATCTGCGTTTTCTGGGCATCGCTCAGACCGAGCTTGTGTGCGATAAACCCCATGTGATGCCCGAACATCATGCCGCCCGGTCCGCCGCCGCGGGCGTTGGCCCAGACAGCTGTCACTCCTCCTGCTGCGATCACCAACGCCAGCGCGATCGCAAGATACTTGGTCTTCATCGCTTGTCTCCCCTCCGTGCCATGCTGCACGTGTTACTAATACTGCTAACACAGGGTTACGTATTCTGGCGGTAAAGTGTTCGTCAGCCGGACGTAAAGTTTTGTCAACGAGACCCCGCCGCCTTTGACACATCTTTACCGCCGCGCGGTCCCGATTAGTGCTACAAAATAATGAAGGAAGCAGGAAGCAGGAGGCAGGGTGCAGGAAAAGCAGCGGCGCCACAGATTCTCCTGCTTCCTGCCTCCAGAATTAGAAGTGCCGGATGGCCAAGATCCTGATCATTGACGATGATGTCGAGCTCTGCGAGCTGGTGGGGGAATACCTGACCCAGGAAGGGTTTGAGGTCGAGGCGGCACACAACGGCGACAAGGGACTGGAGCGCGCCCTCTCGGGCGACCACGCGCTAGTGGTGCTGGACATCATGCTGCCGGGCATCACGGGCCTCGATGTGCTGCGCCGCCTGCGCGGCGAGTCGCGGACGCCGGTCCTGATCCTGACCGCGCGCGGCGAGGACGTGGACCGCATCGTCGGCCTGGAAATTGGTGCCGACGACTATCTCGCCAAGCCCTTCAACCCGCGCGAGCTGCTGGCGCGGGTCCGCGCCATCCTGCGCCGCTCGCAGGCAGCCCCGGCGTCCACCGCGGCGCCGGTCGCGGTGGGTGACGTCGAGCTGGATCCCGGCGCGCGCACCGTTACCCGCGACGGCGAGCCCTTGGAGCTGACCGCCGTCGAGTTTTCCCTGCTGGAGGCCTTGATGCGTTCAGCGGGCCAGGTGGTCACCCGCGAGTTCCTGGCGCAGACCGTTCTAGGCCGCCGCTTCATGGCCTACGACCGCAGCATCGACATGCACGTCAGCAAGCTGCGCAAGAAGCTGGGGCCGCAGCCCGGCAGCGACGGCGAGCGCATCAAGACCGTGCGCGGCGTCGGGTATATTTACGCGCGCTCCAGCGAGGCGGGAGACTGAGCGATGCGCAGCCTGTTCCTCAAAATATTCCTCTTCTTCTGGATCACGGTGCTGCTCATCGGCATGGCCATCGTGGTCACCTGGAGCTTGCAGCCGGAGATCGTCTTCACCCGCTGGCAGGCGCTCATGACGGAAGCCCTTGCCACCCACGCGCAGAACGCTGCCGAGATTTTTGAGCGCCAGGGCCCGGCCGCGGCGGCGAACTATATCCAGCGCCTCAACTTCGTGGGCAGGATGCAGGCTGTACTGCTGGATGAGAGCGGGCAGCCGCTCATCGGCAAGCCTTCCGGCGAAGCGGCCCGGGTGGCGGCCCACGTGGTCCAGAGCGGGCAACCCGAGTTCGAGATCAAGCCCCGCCTGGCTTACAACGCGCAGCTCGGTACCGGACCCTCCGGCCGGCATTACGTGCTGGTCACGGAAATGCCGCGGGCGGGACCGTTCTTCGCTCTCCGTGCGACTACCTCCACCCAGGTGCTGCGCTGGCTGCTGGCCATCCTCATTTCCGGCGTGATCTGCTACCTGCTGACCCGCTATATTACCCGGCCGATTCTGCGGCTGCGCGCGGCTGCGCGCGAACTCTCCGCCGGCAACCTGGGGGCGCGGGCCGGCGGCGACATGGAAAAGCGCCGCGACGAGCTCGGCCAGTTGATCCGCGACTTCAACCAGATGGCCGACCGCATCGAAGTACTGCTGGACTCCGAGCGCCAGCTCATCCGCGATATCTCCCACGAGTTGCGGTCGCCGCTGGCGCGGCTGAACGTGGCGCTCGGTCTGGCGCGGCAGCGCGCCGGCTCCGAGGCTGCTCCCCAACTCGACCGCATCGAGCGGGAGGCCGAACGGCTCAACGAGCTGATTGGACGCCTGCTCACCCTGGCCCGACTGGAAGGCGCCGGAACTCCGCCCGAACAGGAGCCAGTCTCGCTTTCCGAGCTGGTGCGCGAAGTTGCTGAAGATGCCGGGTTCGAGGCGGAGAGCCGCCATTGCAGCGTGCAAGTCAATGCCGCGGAAGACTGCGCCACTGTCGGCAGCCCCGACCTGCTGCGCAGCGCGGTGGACAACGTGGTCCGCAACGCCGTGCGTTACACCGCCGAAGGCACCCAGGTGCAGATCGACCTCGCCTGTGTGGGCTCGGATGGCAGCAGGTGGGCCGCCATCCGCGTGCGCGACCACGGCCCCGGCCTGCCGGAGTCGGAGCTGAACAACGTCTTTCGGCCGTTCTACCGCGTGGCCAACGCCCGCGAGCGCGAGACCGGCGGCACCGGACTGGGCCTGGCTATCAGCGAACGCGCCGTCCGCCTGCACGGCGGTACTATCCAGGCCTCGAACGCTCCCGGCGGCGGGTTGTTGGTGGAAATGCGGCTGCCGGCGACGGCGGCGAAGTGATGGCCAAGATTCCCGCTGCGGCGGGTGCTCCCATTCCTGCACCAGACGTTGGCAAGCTGCTGGTTCCCGGCAGCTTGCGCCTGTGCCTTGGCTTCAACCGATGCCACGGTCCTGTACCTCTGTAATGTAGTCTGCCGGCTACTCCAGCGAATTTCCTGCGCTTTTGGGAGCTGCCTTGGGCACAATGAGGACGCGCCTCCGAGCCTATGCACTTGCTTCTGCTTTCGCACGATCTGGAAACCGTCACCGCCTTCCGCCGCACCAGCGGGGAGATGGGCATCCACCTGTATCTGTGCGAAGAAGCGCGGGAGGCCCGCAGCGCTTTGCGGGAGCACCGTTACGATGCGGTAGTGATCGACTGCGACGACACCCACGCCGGCCGCACCGTGCTGCAGAGCGTGCGCGAGGGGCGCGCCAACCGCGCCGCGGTGGTGCTCGCCATCTTGAATGGAGACACCCAGGGCGCCGATGCCGTGGATATGGGCGCCAACCTGGTGCTCAACAAGCCCGTCAACTGTGATCGCGCCCGCCAGGAGTTGCGGCGGGTGCAGGCCCTGGTCGGCAATGACGAGCGCCGCCACCCACGCTATCCCGCCTCCGGCGAGGTCTACGTCAGCTTTGGCCGCATCATCGACCGCCGCGCCGACCTCGTCAATCTCGCCATGGCTGGTATTGGGTTGCGCTTCCGCGACCCGATCAAAGAAGACGAAATCCTTCGCCTGCGCTTTCAGTTGCCCGGGACCACGACGGTGATCCATGCGCAGGGCGAGATCGTATGGGCCGATCCCCAGGGCGGGGTGGGCATCCGCTTCGTCAGCCTTTCCGGCGATTCGCGTGTTGAACTGGAAAAGTGGATTCAGGCCCGCGGCGGCTCCCCCATCAACTGAGGGATTGCCCGCGGTTTGCCTGACCGGGCAACACTCCGCCCACTGGCCTATAATCTGGCGCCATGGAATTCCGCGAGATCTTCCTCAAGCAGAAAGAAGCCGTCCACAAGCGGATGGTTGAGATCCTCGGCATGGTCCGCCCCGAGCACATGGACTGGCGTCCGGAAAAAGACGCGCTCTCGGTCGGGGAGATGCTGCAGCACTTATGGGTCTCCGAGGAGGGAGTCCGCCGGGTCGCGCTCGAGAGCGACTTCGCCTACTACGAGACGCGCATCCCCAAGGGCCTGCGCTCGACCCTTGGGCCGCGCCGCACGCTGGAAGAGGACCTGGCCAATATCGCCCGCGTACACGGCGAGACCCTGGCCGCGGTGGGCGCCTGTCCGGCCGAAGTTTTCGAGGAAGAACGCGTGCGCCCGGACCTGGGAATCCGGCGCAAGGTCTGGGTCATCCTGCTGGGCATCAACGAGCACGAAGTGCATCACCGCGCCCAACTCTCTACCTACCTGCGGATCCTGGGGACGCCGGTGCCCGACGCGGCCAAGTCGTATCGACCAGTGTCCCCGCGCACCTGAACCTTGCGCATCGCCCGCCGTGGGGCTATGATGCGCGCCGCAGTTCTGGTGCAGCCCAATCTTCCACGCACGGGACCACCTCCGGCGGCTGCGCACATCCATCTTCAGGAGGAAGGGCATGAGGAACTCTTCAGCATCATTCGTGGGTAGGCAGGCTGTGGCCGCCGCGGTTCTGCTGGTGGCGGTTCTGGGGCTGGCGCTGGCGGGTTGCAGCAAGAAGACCGCGGAAAGCGAAGGCATCAAGATCGGTGTGGTGCTGCCCACCACCGGACGCGAAGGCAAGCCCGGCTCCTATCAGAAGGAAGGCATCGAGCTGGCCATCAAGCAGATCAACGACGCCGGCGGCCTGCAGGTCGGCGCCCGCAAGCTTCCCCTCAAAGAAGTCTTCTACGATGACGGCTCCGACTCCGCCAAGTCGGCACAACTGACGGAGCGCGCCATGAGCTCCGACGGCGTCACCGCAGTGATTGGCGGCTACTCGACCGCCTTGGGCGAGGCCGAATCCGTTATGCCCGACCGCTATCAGACGCCCTGGATCACTCCCGGCGCCGCCGCCTCCAGCATCTTCGCCCACGGCTACCAGTACGCCTTCGGCACCCTGACGCCCGTCAACCTGCTGGGCTACACCACCGCCGAATTCCTCGGCACGCTGGTGGACCAGGGCAGGCTGAAAAAAGGTCTGAAGGTCGCCATGGCGCTCGAGAACACCGACCACGGCGTCGACTATGGCAGGGGTATCGAAGACTGGCTCAAGCAGCATCCCGGCTACTTCAACGTGGTGTTCAGCGAGAAGTTCGATCTCGGCGGCACCGACTTCTCCGGCCTGTTGCAGAAGGTGAAGCAGGCCAAGGCGGACATCTTCCTTTCCGACGCTCACCTGCAGGATTACATCACCATGCACCGGCAGTACATCCAGAGCGGCATGCATCACCAGATGATCAGCTACGGCGCGCGTGGCCCGGAAGCCGACGCCCGCAAGGCCCTGGGCGATGGCGTGGACTACATCTTTGCCGGCATTTGGTGGTCGGACAAGCTGCCCTATCCCCAGGTGAAGAAGTTCGCCGCCGATTACCTGGCTTTCACCGGACGCAAGGTCGATTCCTGGTACGCGGCCACGGCGTATGAAGCCATGCGGGCTCTGGCAGCCGCCATTGAGGCGGCCGGCAGCCTGGACAAGACGGCCATCCGCGACCAACTGCGCAAGCTCGAGATGAAGGACTCGCTGGTGCCCGGCCAGGTGCTCAAGTTCGGCCCCAACGGGCAGGTGGGCTACGCCTTCGTGATCGTGCAGAACAAGCCCGAAGCCAAGGTGGATATCGTCTATCCGAAGGACGCCGCGACGGGTGAGGTCATCGCGCCGATCCCGGCGGGGAAGAAGTAAGCCGGCAGCACCCAGGAGGCGGGAGACAGGAAGCAGGAGGCAGGAAGCGGATGTTTTTGCTGCTTCCTACTCCCTGCCCCCTGCTCCCTGGTTTTTCATGACCTTCGTCGATTTCCTCAACCTGCTCATCGCCGCTCTGCTGCTGGCCGGCATCTACGCCGTGATGTCGGTGGGCATGACCGTCATCTACGGGGTGATGAAGATCGTCAACCTGGCCCACGCCGGCTTCATGATGATGGGCGCCTATTTCGCTTACGAGCTGTATGAACGCCTGCATCTCGATCCCATCCTGGCCGCGCTGCTGGCTTTTCCCTTTTTCTTTTTGGTGGGGATCGCGGTGCACTGGCTGCTGGTGCGCTGGCTGCCGCACTCCGACCGGCCCACCCTGCAATCGCTCCTGCTCATGTTCGGAATCTGGCTGGTGCTGCAGAACATCGGCTATCTGGTCTGGGGAAACACCGACCGCTCCATCCTCACGCCGCGCACGCTGGCCATCATCCACCTGGGGCCGATCACCATCTCGACGCTGCGCCTGGTGGTATTCGTAGCGGCGGTGGGCTGCATGGCGGTGCTGGAGATCGCGCTCAGCCGCACCTGGTTCGGCCGCTCGGTGCGCGCGCTCATCCAGAACCGTTACGCGGGAAGGATCGTCGGCGTGGACGACGAGAAGACTGCCCGCCTTACCTTCGGGATGGGCATCGCCTTCGCCGGTGTCGCCGGGGCCCTGCTCGCCACTCTCTTTTCTTTTGACCCTGACTTCGGGCGTCCCTTTTTGCTGCGAGCGTTTGTGATCATCGTGCTGGGGGGACTGGAATCGGTCTCTGGCGTGGCCCTGGGCGCGTTGATCCTCGCCCTGGTCGAGACCTTCAGTATTCTTTTCGTTCCCGCACAGTACCAGCCGGCGATCTCATTCGGCATGCTGGTGGTGGTGCTGGTGGTGTTGCCCGGCGGCGTCGCCAGCCTGTGGGCGAGAAGGCGCCGGCTGGCATGAGCCCCGCCGCCTTCGTTCCATCCCCTCTGGAGAAACGCATCCGGCTGCTGTTGCCCTGGCTGTTGCTGGGCGTGCTTGCGTTCCTTCCGGCCGCCGGACTCACGCCCAACATCATTCGTCTTCTGTTCATCACCTTCGTTTGGGTGACCACCAGCCTGGGATGGAACTTGCTGGGCGGCGTCACCGGGCAGGTCTCGTTCGGCTTTGCCGTCTTTTACGGACTGGGCGCCTACAGTGCTGCGCTGTTGATCGACCGCGGCGTGAATCCCTATCTCTCCTTCCTGGCTGCGGGCCTGATCCCGGCGCTGGCCTCGGTCTTCATCGGATTGCCGACCTTCCGCCTGCGTGGGCCTTATTTCGCCATCGCCACCATCGGCGTCAGCGAGGCCACCCGCGTCATCATGAACAACTTGGCCATCACCGGCGGGGCCAGCGGCTTCCGCATCATGGAGCACCGGCCATTCCACCAGGTCGACCATTACTACACGGCGCTGGGCATGGCGGCCTTGGCGGTGGCCGCGTCGTTTCTCATCATGCACAGCAAGTTCGGGATGGGCTTGCGAGCCATCAAGCAGGACGAGGACGCCGCCGCCGACCTCGGCGTTAACCCTTACTCCTACAAGCTGGCAATCCACGCGGTGGCGGCCGCCTTCACCGGCATTGCCGGCGGTGTGTTCGCGCGTTATGCCGCTTTCATCTATCCCCAGGGGGTATTCGCCTTCCAAACCAGTGTTTACATCCTGCTCATGCCGGTGATTGGCGGCATCGGCACGGTCTGGGGCGCGGTTCTGGGCGCAGTGGTCTTCGGGATTGTGGAGGAGCAACTGGTGGCCAACTTTCCCCAAATCCATCTATTGCTTTATGGCGCCCTGCTGATCCTGATAATCTTGCTGGAACCCGACGGCCTCGCGGGCCTGCTGGGCAAGCTTTTCCGACGACTGCGAAGATCCAAGAGGAAAAATGGCAACGCCCATTCTGGAAGTCGAGAAGCTGACGAAGTACTTCGGGGGGCTGGCGGCGGTTAAAGACGTCAGCTTTGCTGTTCCCGAGCAGCACATCTACGGTTTCATCGGTCCCAACGGCGCCGGCAAGACCACGCTGTTCAGCCTGATCGCGGGCGCGCTGCAGCCCTCGGCGGGGCACATCCGCTCTCGCGGCAAGGACGTCACCGGCAGCCGGCCCTATAGCCTGGTGAAGTCAGGCATCGCGCGCACGCACCAGGTGGTGCGCCCATTTCGCGCCATGACGGTGCTGGAGAACGTGCAGGTGGCCTCCCACTTCGGCCGCAAGAACATCACTCGCACCGCGGCGGCGCGCGATTACGCCATGCAAGTGCTGGCGCGGGTTGGACTCGACCACCGGGCCGACGCGCTCGCGGCCAACATTTCCCTGGGTGACCAGAAGCGCCTGGAACTGGCGCGCGCCCTCGCCACCGACCCCGAACTCCTGCTCTGCGACGAGATTTGCGGCGGCCTTAGCCCCACGGAGACCCGCACCATGCTCGACCTGCTGCGGCGCATCCGCCAGCAGGGAACCACCATCATGTACGTCGAGCACGACGTCAAGGCCATCATGGCCGTCTGCGATCGGGTCATGGTGCTCAATTACGGCCAGAAGCTGGCCGAGGGCAACCCGCACGAGATTCAGAACGACCCGTCGGTCATCGAAGCCTATCTGGGCAAAGCCGGCAGCCAAAAGAAGGGCCGCGTTGCCTGACGGCAGCCCAGTCCCGATCCTCGAAATCCAGAACCTGGAAGTGTCCTACGGCGCCGTGCAGGTGCTATGGGGCATTTCGCTCTCGGTCACCAAGGGCCAGGTGGTGTGCATCATCGGGCCTAACGGTGCCGGCAAGACCACCACGCTCAACGCCGTCATCGGCGTGCTCAAGGCCAAGCGCGGCCGGATCATGCTCGAGGGCCAGGACATCGCCAGCCTGCCGCCGCACGAGCGCGTCCAGCGCCACATCGCGCTGGTCCCCGAAGGCCGCCAGTTGTGGCCGGGCATGAGCGTGGAAGATAACCTCAAGATGGGCGCCTTCCCACCCGCCTTCCGCCCACGCGTGGCGCACAACCTCGAAAGCGTATACGGCATGTTTCCCCGGCTGAAGGAGCGCCGCCACCAGCTCGCCGGCACGCTCTCTGGAGGCGAGCAGCAGATGTGCGCCATCGGCCGCGGGCTCATGGCCGAGCCCCACCTGCTGCTGCTCGATGAGCCCTCGCTCGGCCTCGCTCCCATCCTGGTGGACGAAATCTTCAAGTTCGTCGGCGAGATCGTGAAGCACGGCGTCACCATTCTGCTGGTGGCGCAGAACATCGACTACGCCCTGCAGGTCTCCGATTACGGATACGTCATGGAGACCGGCCGCATCGTCCTCGAGGGCTCAAGCGACATGCTGTTCGACAACCAGCACGTCCAGGAGGCCTACCTCGGCGGCGGCGCGGAAGAACCGGGCGCACAGCCGGAATCGCAGTCCGCGCAAGCCTAAATTTTGAGAGGCTGGATCTCGTGAATATTCTGAAGCTCGTGCTGGGCGGAGTTGTCGCAGTCCTCTCGGCATTCGGCATGACAATCACTGTTCTGTTGTTTGCGTCGATTTTCGAGAATCGCCAAAGGGCCACAGGATTAGGCGCGGTTGCCGGCGGTTGGACATTAATCTTGCACAGCGCGTGGTTCTGGCTGGCTGTGTTCGTGATTCTTGCCTTGGGCCTCTTTCTCTCCTATCGAAAGTTGTACATGTAGAGGATTACGACGGGCGGGTTTTTGATGTGTGGTCTAAGTTAACTTGCTTGCCACCACTGCCAGCGTCGGCTGGCGGAAGCACCACTGGCCGTCTTCGAGATGAGGACGCGTGCCGCTCAAATCTTCGCGGCCGTCGCGCTCGATCATGGCGCGGACCTCGGCGGAGCGGTCGGGCGGGGTCTGGCTGTTCGCAAGCCAGCGCTCCAGGTTCTGCACCAGCTCGCTGGAGTAGAGCCGCTCGAGTTCGAGTCCCGCGGCGGTGAACAGCGCGAGCAGCTCGGAGGGCGCGAGCGCGCGGGTGTGGGAAGGGTCGCGCAGGCGCTCAAACCGGTTCTGATAATCGCCGCGCGCGCGGTGCTCGCTCGACACCAGGTCTTCGACGGCGACTTTGCCCAGCGGGCGGCAGACGCGCGCCATCTCACGCAGCACGCGTCCCGGCTCCTCGAAGTGGTGGAAGGCGAAGCGGCAGACGACCACGTCGAACTCGCCCTCGGCGAAGGGCAGCCGGTCGGCATCGCCGCGCTGGAAGCGGACGTTTGCGAGTTCGCGCTCGCGCCGGTTCTTCTCGGCGATGGCGAGCGGAGCGTCGGTAAGGTCGAGCCCGACCGCCTCGCGGCAGCGCGCGGCAAAGGCCAGCGCCAGGAACCCGGGACCGCAGGCGACTTCGAGCACGCGCGACTCTGGCGTGGGATCGACGGTCTCCACCAGCCGCGCGATGCGGGCCGGGTCCGCCACCGTGGGCGTGACTGCGTACACGTCGGCTTGCCGCGTGAACGCTTCCTGCACCACGGCTTTGTGCGGCGAGTCAGGCACCCGGTTCCTATATCAGAAGTGCGGCGGGGATGCCAAACCGCTTGCCGGTTTCCGGCTACAAAAACTCATAGGCGGAAGCGGAGGCACTTATAGAAAGCTGTAGACGGGCAGCGTCGGCCAATCGTAACCGCAATGTAATCAGCGCGGCGATGTGGCTCACGAGTTGCTCCATGAACGGTGCGCCCTGTAACGGAGCACTTTTGAAGTAGGGGGGAGGGTTCCGGAGGCAGGCCGCAGTGAGCCTAACCCGGCTCGACGAATCAAGGTGAAAGTTCCCTTGTGGGCGTCCTGGCGACGCCCTTTTTTCTGCTAAATTTCTTGACATCTTTTCCCCGGTCAATTCATCTGTGGGTGGGGGGTTTCTCTCGCCCGCCTTCCGCAACCGGGATGTGGAAATAGGGTTTCCTTTTGCATTTGCACGGGCGCAGTAACGTGGTAGCATCGTGGCTGTCTTCCAAACGGCCACACCTTCCCGTGCTGGCAATCCGCGCAGAAGTTCCAGGGCGCTGAACGAGCGAGAGTGGTTTTTCGATTGTCCCTGAAAACGGGGCTTCCCCTCACGCCAGGAGCGTGAGGGAGCGTGATCCGCATCGGGTTCTCCCAACGCGCTGCAGTTGCGCCATCCGGGCGAGTGCACATCTCAGCGTGGACTGAAACCAGGAAGGCAGTAAGCAGGCCGCGCACTGCGGCCGCACGAGGAACATGAACAAACCAAACTTTCCCCGAGGGGGAGGACGCCGCCGCCGGCGCAAGCATGGCACCGGAGCAAATCCGGGACAGCCCGGCAGCCGCTCTGGGCGGAGCCGCGGGCGGGGCACTGCCTTCGTCGGTCCCATGGACCACAGCTATCGCAACAACCAGCAGGGCGGAGGCAACGGACCGGGCGGCGGCAGCAGCAACCGCTTCCGTCCCGGACCGATGACCAGCGGCAGCACGGGATTCTTCCAGCATGCCGACGTCGAGCCGCTGCCGGTGCGCGAGGATGCCGGCACCCGCATCTTCGCCTTCATCGACGACCTCTTCTTCCGCACCAAGGTCCAGGAGACGGCGCGCAAGCTCAACGTGAAGGTGGAGTTCGTCAAGACCGAGAAGGAAGCGCTGGAGCGCATCGAGGCCAGCGAGGAGCAGCCATCGCTGATCATCTTCGACCTCAACAACACCGGCGCCAAGCCGCTGACCACCATCCCCAAGCTGAAGTCGAAGTTGAAGAAGGGGACTTCCATCGTGGGCTTCGTCTCGCACCTGCAGGGCGAGCTGAAAGTGAAGGCGCTGGAAATTGGGTGCGATGCCGTCATGCCGCGTTCGGCGTTTTCCCAGAACCTGCCGCAGATATTGCGCCGCCACGGCGCTGAGCAGGAGCATCCGGAAGAGGCCCAGGGCCAGCCGGAAGCGTGAGCGTAATCCCGATGCTGTAGTATCTCAGCCCATGCCGGGCTGCTTATTTTGCTGCATCATCCGGGGCGAATCACCGTCGAAAAAAGTCTACGAAGACGACCGCGTGTACGTGTTCGAGGACATACGGCCGCAGGCTCCGACCCACGTCCTTATCATCCCCAAAAAGCACATCGTTGACCTGAAGCACGCCGCGCCGGAAGACGCGGAGATCATCGGCTACTGCCACCTGATCGCGGCGCAGATTGCGCGGGAACGGCAGATCGAAGACGGTTACCGCACTTGCTTCAACGTGGGGCCGAAGTCCGGCCAGTCGGCCTTCCACCTTCACCTGCATCTGCTGGGAGGACGCGTGCTGCGCTGGCCCCCGGGATAGGGAAGGTTGGCGGAATCCAGCGCGCGGGGCAGCACCTGGAGGCTGGCGCCAGCACATGGGTGCCCCAGTGTCGTGACGAGGTTTGTCTGGGCCACCTGCTCTCGCGTATGGAAAGGCGCGGGTCATTCCGAACTTTGGTCTTGATCGATTAACCCGTAAGTGCGTTGGGACAGGTCGTTGACATCGGCCGCGAGAGCCTCCTGAACTTCACCTTGCGCAACCGAGACACACGTGACCGCCACCCTCGCGACGGCGACCACCACCGCCAGCAGGACCTTGAGATTCTGACGGAGGACCCGCTCGTTGTACGGTTGGGCTGTCCGCAGCTGCCCGTCCTTTAGGCTTACCAAGTGGCCCATCGCCTCCGGACTCAGGGACAGGTGGGATGCGTGCTCATTCAGGTACTTCCGCAGGTCCTTGAATTTACCCTCAATCCGCTGGGCGATTATGCCAGCCGGTGGTAGCCGGCTCTCGACCGCCTCGGCGATCCTGCTCGGGTCCTGTCGCAGGTACTCCAGGAGCTCAAGCGACTCAATAAGTGGCCTGAAGAGTGCTCCCGCTTCCTGCGCGAGCGCATCAAGCGCGAGGCTATAGCAGCCCAACGCCAAGTTTCGCGCCTTGATGACCACGAGGGCGCACACGCGTCCAAACTGCGTATCGGTTCGCGCGATTCGGTCGGTACAAACGTCGAACCACGCGAACGCCTCGGTCAGCAAATTCGCATGTGCGCTTAGCGGCCCCTCAAGAGCCTGCTCAGCACTTCGGCGTGTTGCCCATAAGGAGCGCGACTGTTCCTGTATGTCCAAGCTCCGCTCCTTGAATTACTCCACTCCGAAATCCGAGGCTCGGACAATGAACCGGTCCCGGTGCTCGGGCATTGGCAGGATCATGGGCCCGCCTCTCATCAGCATCGGCAAGTGCTGGATGCAGAACAGTCGCAGAGACTCGAGAACCCTGTGTGCGTAGTGCAGAAGTACCGCCGCTCCGATCGCGTATGCCTGGAGCCCGAAACCGTCGGCCAGGTAGACGTGTGCCTCTCCTTCATCGCGCTCAATGAGGAAGTGGGCGATCGCGTGTCGTTGCTCGGCTAATCGCTCGAACAATTGACCGGCATGGGTAATTCCGTTCGCAAACTCGGCCTTCAAGCCCATTCGAACTAGTTGGTCGCGGTCAACCTCCGGGTCGCCGGGCTGGCGCTCATCGATCCCTCGTCGCTCACATTCCTCACGAATCCAACGCCGAATGCGCCCAGTACCCTCGTACATCTTCCATGCGCACAACAGCCGGTAGAACGGGCTTGAACTCGTCAACGCTTCACGGTAAAGCGCATCATAAGGAGCAAAAGGAACAGCCTGCAGGATCCCCCCGAGCGGTCCAAACTGAACGCCGTTTCTCGAGGGCAGTAACATCTGTGTCAGCAGCAGGCCTCCGTCTCGCGGTGACATCAGTTCAAGGCGCTGAATGAGGAGCGGCATGTTGCTGTCCCTGGTGAACACATCCAGTAGGGCATTCAGCGGCTGGCGTGCGAGCAGTAAAGCATTGCTGGGAAGTGCGGTCTCAACCCGAACGGCGATGTATTGTAATCGCCTGTCACCGCCCCCGACCAATTCGTAATAAACCGCTGCACGCCCGCCACTGTGGAGGTAAATCCACTGGCGACCATCGTTAACTTCGAATAAGTGATAGGAATTTCTACCTCGGGCAGCTGCGGCATCACCAGCGAGAGGAACGTGATCGGAAATAACAGCCCGTACTTCCCACGTCCGCCGTTCATGCACTTGTTCGAGTTCTCGAATCTCCTGAATTCGTCTATACGGGCAGAATACAGCCAATGCTCCAGGTGTGATCTCAGCAGGAAAAATCAGCATGTTTGTATCCGGCGGAATGGGTGCCGCGTCAGCCATGCCTTGGGACTCCTCGAGTTCGTGCGCGTTGTAACACCCGCGCTCAGTCCAGCCTCACCAGGAAGATTGCGCCCTCATCCGTGCGGGTGTCGCGCGTGACTTCTTCGGCGCGGGCGCGCTCATCGTTCAACACGCGCACTCGCACCCACCAGTCGCCGACCGGGCTGGAGAAATCCAGTACTTTCGCGGTTTGGAAGCGGCGGGAGAGGCGCTCACGCAAGTCTTCCGCCGTACGCCGCTCGTGGAAGGCGCCAATCT
Organism: Terriglobales bacterium; assembly: GCA_052145015.1. Taxonomy (GTDB): domain Bacteria; phylum Acidobacteriota; class Terriglobia; order Terriglobales; family Acidobacteriaceae; genus JAHFUA01. The sequence goes on along the minus strand of JBKQPN010000109.1, from coordinate 8,861 downwards.
GCACGCACCAGCGCCCGCCGCTTTCGAGCGGTGCCGGCGTGTCCATCACCTCGAGCTGAACCGCAGCCGTGCCCGGACGCCACACGTCGATAGCTTTGGCGGCCGCCAGCGAAAGATCGATGACGCGGCCTTCCACGAAAGGACCGCGGTCGGTGATGCGCACCAGCGTCGAGGCGCCGCTGCGCAGGTTGGTGACGCGTACCACCGAGTTCAAGGGCAGTGTGCGGTGCGCCGCCGTCATGGCGTTCATGTCATAAATCTCGCCGTTGGACGACTGCCGGTTGTGGTACGGCGGTCCATACCAACTCGCCGTGCCCGTTTCCCTGAACAGGGGGACGGCGCCGGGGGGAAGGGTGATGCCCGGCGACGAAGCTTGTTGGGCCGGCGCGGGTACGGTGGTGATCGATGGCGGCGGCGGCATACGTGCGCTCGCCGGCTTCTTCTCGCCGCACCCCGCCAGCAGCAGCAGGCCCAGCAGGACCGCGAATTGCCGGCGCCAGGTCAGGGCTTCTGCCGCCGCTGCTGGTCCATGAGATCGGCGAGCTTGCTCAGCTTGTCGGCTGCAGTCCGCAAGCCTCGCGAGGACTCGTTGCGCACGGTGGGCACAATCTCCTTGTCCAGATAGTCGATCACCTGCTGCAGTTCCTTCTGGAAGCGGCGCTCGGCCTCGCCCAGTTGGCGGCCGATTCGGCGCCCGGTTTCCTCCAGGTTGGAGGCGCGGTCGCTGGGATTTCGCTTCATATTGATTCACCTCGGGATAGACGGGAACGCCAGGCGCTGTGATTATCCCCCTAGGCAGCGCGCGGGTCAACGCGAGGGACCTTCCCAGCTAACCCGCTCTACGCATCCATACAAACCTGACGCGAACTGCGGCTTCTAATATCATTGTTACAGGTCTGTTGTCGTCGTATAAGGTACCAGATGGGGGTTTGGGGAGTCTCACGGGGTGGGCTGTTGATGGTGCTGTGCGCGCTCGCCGGCTGGACACAAACGCAGCCGGCAGACGCCAACCCATGCCTGCTGCCACAACAACTGGCGGCGGCAACCCCTCCACTGGCCGTCCAGCCGGCGCGACCGGAGGAGAGCGGACTTCAGCCGTCGCTTCCGCACCAGCAACTCAGCAATCGCGAGAAGTTCGACGTTTTCGTGCAATACACGTATTCCCCCTACACCTTCGCAGGCGCGGCCTTTGATGCCGGGCTGGCGCAGGCGGCGGGAGCCTGGTACTCCTACGGCGGAGGTATGGAAGGCTACGGCAAGCGGTACGGTGCGTCGCTGGCGGACAGCGAGTCGGGCGCCTTCTTCGGGCGTTTTCTCTTTCCCGTCCTGCTGCATCAGGACCCGCGATATCTGCGCTCCACCAGCCTGCACACCAAGCCGCGCATCGGGTATGCGCTGAGCCGTGTGCTGGTGACCCACGACGACAGCGGCAACAAGCAGGCGAACTTCTCGCTGATTCTGAGCGTTTTTGCGGCTTCCGGGATGTCCAACGCCTACTATCCGCGCGAAGATCGGGGCTGGGGCGATACGGCGGTGCGCGCCGGAGGGGGCTTTCTGAGCGTGGCCGAGATGAACCTGCTGCGCGAGTTCTGGCCCGACATCATGCGCAGGTTCAGAAAGCATGAGCCCAGGCGCATCCAGAGGCTGGAGGAGAGCCCGCGCGTCGCCAAGATCGAGGAGATGGTGATGGGGCCGACCGCGCCGCCGCCGTGTGCTCCCGCCAAGAGCCCTCCGCCGCAGCAACCCGACAATCATTAGCGACGGCCTCACGCTTTGCGCCGACAGGTTGTAGAATGCCTGCGATGACGAAGGCTCGCATCCCGTGGCTCTGCGTATTAGCGGCGGCTCTGGCCGCCTGCTCCGCCTGCACCATGTGGAAAGAAAAGCCGGCCAATTCCTGGTCGAGCGCCACCGGCGGGGAGCATTTCGAACGGCTGATGTGGCGCGACGTCAAAGCCCAGCACTGGGCGGAGGTCGAGGGCCATCTGGCGCCGTCCTTTGTCTCGCTCTACCCCAATGCGACCCGCGACCGGGCCGCCACCATGGATTACCTCAAATCGCTTGCGCTCGCCGATTACACGCTCGGCGACTTCAACACCACCACTAACGGCGCCGACATGGTTGTGACCTATACTGCACGGGTCACCGGGACGTCCAAGGGCCAGCCGCTGCCCGCCGAACCCATCCGCATGATGACGGTGTGGCAGCAGGTGACGAAGAGTTGGATAGCGATCGCGCACAGTGAGACGCTGGCGAGCGGTCCCAACTAGCCGGTCCGACCTCCGCTGCAATGCGTGCCATCGCACCAAGTCACCGCAACTGATGCTGGCGCCGAGCCAGAGGCGCAGGTTCCGGCAGCGGCTGCTCCGCTGGTTCGACGGGAATCGGCGCGAGCTTCCCTGGCGGGCCGACCGCGATCCTTATCACGTATGGATCTCTGAAATCATGCTGCAGCAGACGCGGGTAGCTGTGGTGCGCGATCGCTACGCTGACTTTCTGCGGCGCTTTCCCAGCGTGGAACGGCTGGCGGCGGCAAAGTTGCCTGAAGTGCTCGCGGCCTGGAGCGGCCTGGGATACTACCGGCGCGCGCGGGCGTTGCACGCCGCCGCCCAGCAACTCGTCGAAGACGGCCGCAGATTTCCCCGAACTGCGGAGGAACTGGCATCGCTTCCCGGGATCGGCCGCTACACTGCGGCGGCTATCGCCAGCATCGCCTTCGATCAGCCTTGTGCGGTAGTAGACGGCAACGTTGAGCGCGTGCTCGGCCGGCTGTTCAGAGTCCGAGAACGTGAGGCATGGCGCGCCGCTGGAGAACTGCTGAGCCCAGGCCGCCCAGGCGACTTCAACCAGGCGATGATGGAGCTAGGCGCGACCGTCTGCCTGCCCAAAGCGCCGCTGTGCGTCCAGTGCCCGGTCTTTGCCTGGTGCCGAACGCGCGGCGCAGGCGCATCACGCTCACCATCGCTGCGTCGCAAGAAACCGATTGCGTACCGCCTGGCCATTCGCAACCAAACTGTCTTCATGGTCCAGAGGGAAGACCACAAGTCTCTGATGCCGGGGATGTGGGAGCTGCCGCAAACGCGGCCGGGGGCGGGAGATCCGGCATTGCGGTTACGGCATGCCATCACCAGCACCGACTACCAGGTGAGTGTCTATCGGGCGAGGACGGCGAACGGGTCGCGGGGACGATGGGTGAAGCTCGCCGAGGCCGAGCGGTTGCCGTTGACCGGACTCACGCAGAAAATCCTGCGCCGGACGAAGCTCATCTAAGAAACGGAGGTGAGGATGCCTGCTCTGACCGTTGGGACCGCTGCGCCGGAAATCAATCTGCCCACCACCAAAGGGACGAAGTTTTCGCTGCAGGAGGCCCTCAAGCGCGGGCCGGTGCTGGCGGCGTTCTTCAAGATCAGTTGCCCGGTGTGCCAGTTCACGCTTCCTTACCTGGAGCGGATTTACAAGGCATACCCGGGAAGCGCGGTTACCATCGTTGGGGTGTCGCAGGACGAGCAGAGCTATACCGAAGAGTTCGCGCGCGAGTATGGCATCACCTTTCCGTTGTTGCTCGACCCGGTGGACCGTTATCCGTCTTCGAACGCCTACGACTTGACCAACGTGCCCTCGATTTTCTTTATCGCCGCGGGCGAGGTGAAGCTTTCCATCGTCGGCTGGGACAAGCGGGATATGGAAAGGCTGAACGCAGAGGTCGCCCGCGCCAGTGGTGTGTCCGTCCAGCCGCTGTTCCGCAAGGGAGAGGACGTACCAGCTTCCAAGGCGGGTTGAAGCTCCCTGAACTGACCCGCGGAGCGGGTTACAACCGGACATTGCCGTTTATGCTGGCGGTGGCGAGTGGGGTGCGCTGTGCCGAATCCCATAACGTACAATATTGCCTCTTCGATCTCGGAGATTCGGGAGGGCCCATCCATGCGCAGACTTCTGACTGTCGCGCTCATGCTTATGCTGGCCGTTCTAGCCACGCCAGCGGGCGCCGCCAACAAGACCACCAAGCATAAGCACACTCAAGCCGGTCCCAATCCCAACGCTGTGCCTGCGGAGGCGCTGGCGGCCATGAAGACCATCGATGCAGAGCGCATCCGCGCGCACGTCAAATTCCTCGCTGACGATCTGTTGGAAGGCCGGGGCACGGGCCAGCGCGGAGGCGACATTGCCGCCGCCTACATCGCCAGCCAATTCGCGCTGGATGGCCTGAAGCCTGCCGGCAGTGGCGGCGGGTATCTGCAGCCGGTGCCGCTGGTCGGGGTCAGCACCCAGCCCGAGACCAGCTTCGCCATCGCGCCCGAGCACGGCGACGCCATCGTCCCCCGGCTTCTCGAGGACTACGTCGCGACCGACGAATCGCAGCAGACCGCGAGCGATATCGACGCCCCCATCGTCTTTGTCGGCTACGGCATCGAAGCCCCGGAATACAAGTGGGACGACTACAAGGGCGTGGACCTGCACGGCAAGGTGCTGCTGATGCTGGTGAACGAGCCGCTCTCCGACGATCCCGCTTTCTTTGCCGGCAAGGCCCTGACCTACTACGGCCGTTGGACCTACAAGTATGAAGAAGCGCTGCGGCGCGGCGCCGTGGCCGCCATCCTCATCCACAGGACCGACATGGCCAGCTACGGCTGGGAAGTGGTACGCAATTCGTGGTCGGGTGAGAATTCCTATTTGAAGACAGAAGGCCCGAAATTGAAAGCGGCGGGCTGGGTCTCGTTTGGAACGGCGGGCAAGATCGCCCAGGCAGCCGGCCAGGATCTCGATCAGTGGCTGGTTCGCGCCAACTCACGTGACTTCCGGCCCATCCCGCTGCCGCTGACGCTCAAAGCGCACATGGTCAGCAAGGTGCGGTCGTTCACCTCGAGCAATGTGGTCGCCATGCTGCCCGGTTCCGATCCCAGGCTGAAGAGCGAAGCCGTGCTCTACACCGCGCACTACGACCACCTGGGCATCCGTCCGGACATGCCCGGCGACAACATCTACAACGGAGCCATGGACAACGGTACCGGGTGCGGCATCCTGCTGGAACTGGCGCGGGCGTATGCGTCGGCGGCGCAGCGGCCGAAGCGCTCCATCCTCTTTGCCGCCGTGACCGCTGAGGAGCAGGGGCTGCGTGGCTCGGAGTACTTCGGCCAGCATCCTCCCATCCCGGCTGGCAAGATCGCCCTGGATCTGAACTACGACGACCTGCTGGCGCTTGGGACTGCCGAAGAAGTGCAGGTCCCCGGCGCCGAGCGCACCAGCCTGTATCCCATCGTGGAAGCCACGGCGCGGCAGTTCGAACTGCAGATCCGTCCCGATCCTCATCCCGAATCCGGCCACTACTACCGCTCCGACCACTTCAGCCTGGCCCGCGTGGGCATTCCCTCGTTCAGCATCAAGGAAGGGGAGAAATTCAAGGGCCATAACGCGGAGTGGGGCGCGCGGCAGAACCTGGATTACGAGCAGAAGCGCTATCACCAGCCGAGCGACGAGTACCGTCCGGAGATGGACTTTAGCGGCGACGCGGTGATGGCGCGCTTCGGCTTCGTGCTGGGATGGAAGGCCGCCAGCCTGCCGGAGCTGCCCGAATGGCGGGCCGGCGACGAGTTCGAGGCCGCGCGTAAGAAGAGCGAAGCCACGGCCGGTGCGCGCTAGACGAAACTCCAGCACAGTAAACTTAGGTAACTTTGGCCCACTCCAGCGTCATGTTACGCTGCCGAATAATGGGACCAGCGCGGCGTGGGATGAGCCTGTCCGAGGCACACGCTCGAGCGGTTCCACGCCTCCCGGTAGCACTTTGGTGGTGACGGCCGTCCCACGAAAGAGGTAGGGGCAGTAGCTCGTCACCTTATGGCGCGGTTCAAGTTCCTACAACGGCGCGACCTGGCAGAACACGCCGGCTACTTCAAGCTGGCGAAGTACGTGCCTTCCGTGTCGCTGGAAGGACTGGTGCCGGGCGTCGACAACGTACGCCATGATGTCTTCCTCAGCCCCAAGTTCATGCAGTTGGCCCGGCAGCATCTCGGGCGCCTGATCGTGCAGTACGGAGACGTGCAGGATCTGGTCGCCGAGGAGGCGACGGGGGCATCCCGTCCGCCCTGGGATGTGAGGCCGGTGGTCCGCAAGCCCACCAACGGCGCGGAGCCGGGCGACTTCCGGCGGACGCTCGCCGAGATCTACACCGTCGCCCTGAGCTGCGCCAAGGGCGAAGGGAACCTCACACTCGACCTGCTGGCCCACGTGGCGGTGCTGAAGTTCCTCAAATCCGAGCTGCTGGGGCAGTTCAACCAGGTGCTGGATCGCGTGCGCGCCCGGGTGAACGAGGACTCCAAGCACTCCCTGCCTGCACGCACCCATGTGTTGCAGGAACGCTTTGCCCGCTTCCAGGTGAGCAAAAAGATGGTGCTGCGCAAGGTGGGCGAGGAGCTGTTCCGCACCCAGCGCGACCTCGAGAAGGAGACCCTGGCGCGCATGCGGCGCTCGCTCTTCGGCGACGAAGAAGCGGGCGTGTACGAGATCTTCCTGAACCGGCTGCTGTTCACCGAAGAAGGCCGTGACGATTACCTCAACGCCGAGCACTACGTGATGCTCGGCAACTACGAACGCGACCCTGACCGCTTCTTCGCCATCCTGGAGATCGCCCGCCTGTTCCTGAAATCGCTGGAACTGGGCGACGTGCGTGAGGAGCGGGACATCCGCGCCGTGCTCAGCGTTCCGGAGAATGCGCAGGAACTGGTGGCAGGCGGCACGCCCGGCGATGCCGACCCCAAGAGCCGCGCCCAGCAAGCTATCCTGACCGCCTGGCTGGAGGCGCTTGAGCAGCACGGCATGGTGCAGCACGTCATCGCGGCTTACGAAGTGGTGCCCATCCTTCCCGAGTACTCACCGCCCATCAATGCGCAGCAGTTGAAGAATGCTCTCATCCAACGGGCCGAGCGCCTGCGGGTGGAAGAGTTGCTGGAAGGGCATGGGAAGCTCTCGGTGGAAGCCATGCACGACGCCATCAAGCGGGTGCTGGGCTGCCGCGGCGAGGAGCGGGCGAAGGTCGCCGGGCGGTTCTTGATGGACTTCATCCGCTACCACCGCGACGTGCGCAAGCTGGAGGCGCTTACCGCGGCCATGGACCGGGTCAACGTGATCATCAACCCCAAGGTCCGTGAATTGTCGGCCATCAACAACACGCTCTATGAGTTCATGCTTCCCGACGAGCAGAAGCCGGCGGAAGAGAGGGTGCTCGACCACGTGGTGCTCAAGGCCGACCTGCGCGATTCCAGCCATGTCACCCGCACCCTGTATGAACGCGGGCTCAACCCGGCTTCTTACTTCAGCCTGAACTTCTACGAGCCGGTGAACCGGCTGCTGCCGCTGTTCGGCGCGGAAAAAGTGTTCCTCGAGGGCGACGCCGTGATCATGGCTCTGTTCGAGCGCCAGGGTGAGGCGCAATTCGCGGTGGCGCGCTGCTGCGTGCTGGCCCGGGAGATCATCGGCGTGGTGCGGGCCTACAACGAGAAGTCGCGCCAGGCCGGGCTGCCCACGCTGGAACTGGGCATCGGCATCGCCTACCAGGATTCGGCGCCGCTCTACCTGATGGACGGCGCCACCCGGGTGATGATCTCGCCCGCGCTCAACGAGAGCGACCGCTTGTCTTCCTGCAGCCGGGTGGCGCGCCGCTGTCTGGCCAGGAATCCCACGCACTTCAACGTTTTCGCATTCCAGAGTGCGGAGAGCGCGAGTAACGGCGCCGATCCCGAGGAATCCCTGGTGCGTTACAACATCGGGGGCGTCCACCTGGATGAAGCCGCGTTCCAGAAACTGCGCCAGGAGATCTCCTTGCGCACCGACAATCTGCAACTGCCGATGCTCTGGGGCCGCGAGCCGATACGGCTCTACAGCGGCGTGGTGCCGCTGCCCTCGGGCGGCTTCCAGAAGCTGGTGGTGCGCGAGGGCCGCGTCGCCCACGTCGATCCCCGCACCTTCGCCTTCAAACGCTGGACCGATCTCCGCTACTACGAAGCCTGCACCAGCGCCGAGGTCTACGAGCACGTGGAAAAGGCGAAGGCGCCGGCAGCCACGCCGGTGCTGGCGCGGTAGAGGGCCTCCACAATTAGGTGTCCGCTTTTGTGAAGGAGCACGCCTTTCAGGCGTGCCGAAAGCGCCACTAGAGAATCTGGCTTTAGCCGCTGAGGGATGTGCCCTCAGGGCCTAAAGGCCAATTCAATGGCGGCGGACATCGGGACGGCTGAAGCCGCGCCCCTTCACTTGCCTCCAGCCTTGCCCTATGTAACCCGCGACTGCTTCACATTCTGCTCGCTGGGCGCCTGCTCCGGCAATACCGCGGCGGCCCGCTTCCGGCCCGCGGCTGCGTAATAATCCTCGGGAGTGCGGATGGCGGGCGGTTTCGCGTCAGGATCGTCGGCGTCCGTGGTCAGCCATGCCGGCCAAACTCGGCTGGAGCCGACACGGTTATCTAATCAGCCGGGCTGGAAGCTGAGCCCCAGGCCGAAATCCTGAGCGAAGCGAAGGACCTTGCAGGAAGAATCTGGCGGAGAGGGAGGGATTCGAACCCTCGATACAGGTTTTGGCCCGTATAACGGTTTAGCAAACCGCCGCCTTCAGCCACTCGGCCACCTCTCCGGCGTGCGGACACCAACGTGGGCTTTGCCATTATAACCGGAATCCACCGACTCGCAGAGCCGCGATTACGGGCGCGTGAGCACGGTCTGGTGCGGGTCGATCACCAGACTGCGCGCTCCGGCGGGCGCCGGCAGGTGGAACTCGGTCTCGGGTCCGTCGGCAAAAACGCGTCCCAGGTAGACGGCCTTGCTGCCCGGCGTGGTGGCATAGAGCGGAACTGAAGTGACCAGCGTGTCGGGCGCGTC
>JBKQPN010000108.1:0-65563 GCA_052145015.1 Terriglobales bacterium | reverse complement strand
GCTGCCTAGCTTCAATGAGGCCGCGATGAATTCATCGCGGGAATAACATTAAGGGCGGTGTCTCGCAGCTCTCCCAGCTCTAGCTTCAATGAGGCCGCGATGAATTCATCGCGGAAATAAGCAGTTCGGTGTGTACGTCACGGCCAACTCGCTGCTTCAATGAGGCCGCGATGAATTCATCGCGGAAATGTGGTGAGCAGTGGGGCGATCTCGGCCAGCACGCGCGCGATTCAATGCGGCCGCGATGAATTCATCGCGGAAATGGAAGAATCGGCCGGGGCGCTGCTCACCGAGGATGCGCTTTCGCGATGTGCAGCCGCGTCCAGTGGAATTGTGGCTGCGCCAATTAGAACTCTCGCCGAAATCGAAGACTCACGTCCGCAGCCTCATGCACGGTCTGCTGGACTTTGCGATGTGGGCGGGAATTATCGACATCGCGCGGAATCCGATGTCGCTGGTTGTGAACAAAGGCGCGACCAAACGGACGCGGAAAGCTCGCAGTCTGACAGTCGAACAGTTTCACGCTCTATTGCCAGAACTCCACGAGCCGTTTGCGACGATGGCTCTGCTCAGCCTTTGCCTTGGACTGCGCATCAGCGAAGCGCTTGCGCTCCGCTGGTCGGATATCGATTGGCTTGGCTCGCGGCTCAGCGTCAAGCGGGGCATCGTTGAACAGGTTGTGGACGATGTCAAAACTGAAGGTTCCGCAAAGACGTTCGCGCTTGCGGGTGATCTGTTCGCACGGCTGAAATCCTGGAAACAGCTAACGCAATTTCCAGGAGCCGAGGACTGGATTTTCGCCAGTCCGGTCAAGATCGGCAGGATGCCGTATTCCTACACAGGAGTATGGCGGGAGCTTGAGCGGGCAGCAACAGCGGCAGGCATCGGGCACCTTGGCACACATGCGTTCAGGCACACGTATCGCTCGTGGTTGGATGCTGTCGGGACTCCAATCGCGGTCCAGCAGAAAATGATGCGTCACTCCGACATCCGCACCACGATGAATATTTATGGTGATGTAGTCACGGACGAGATGGCGCAGGCACACAGCAAAGTAGTGGGATTGGCGTTTAACGGAGCGCAAACAGAGCGCAAGGCGAGCTAAGTTATTGAAAAATTGGCTCCTCAGGTAGGACTCGAACCTACAACCCTCCGGTTAACAGCCGGATGCTCTGCCATTGAGCTACTGAGGAGTACGGTGACCGTGCGGCCATCAAGCGACCGACAAATCACTGAGTCTAGTTTATCGCAGGTGGAACGGCGCGTCAAAAAACCGCGCGGTTCCGTCTTATCCTGAATCGGCACAGTTTACTCCGGTTCCCAAACCGGTAAGCGCCTTTGAGTTACACTGACGGGCAGCGCTTGCCGAGTACGTTGCCCCGCCGTTTTCGTCTAAACCACCCAGAGGTGCATGATGGGAGGAACTCGCTTGCCCTACGCCGTCTTCCTGCTGCTGCTCGTGGCCACCATCGCGCTGGCGGACAACGCCAGTTCCAATCCCGGGACCAATGCGGCGTCCGCCGCAACGCCTGCGGGACCGCCTAAAGCCAAAGTGGATGTCGCGATCGACGACCTGCACGGGCACAAGATCTCCGATCCCTACCGCTGGATGGAAAACGGAGACAGCCCCGAGACACAGGAGTACGTGCGGGCGCAACTGGCGTACACCCGCAGCCTGCTGGACCCGCTGCCCGGCCGTGAGAGGATCCATGCCCGGCTCACACAACTGCTGAGCATCGGCAACGTGGGCACGCCGCAGGTCGGAGGCGAGTGGTACTTCTACACCCGGCGCGAAGGCATGCAGAACCAGCCCGTGCTCTATGTGCGCAAAGGATTGAAGGGCACGGACCGCGCGCTGGTGGACGTGAATGCCCTGGCCGCCGACGGCACCGTCGCCTTGGACTGGTGGCAGATTTCGCACGACGGCAAGTACGTTGCCTACGGAACCTCTCCCAGCGGATCGGAGAAGAGCACTCTGCACGTGATCGAGACCGCCACAGGGAAACTGCTGGCGGACACCATCGAGCAGACCCGCGCCGCCAGCGTGGCGTGGAAGCTGGATGATTCCGGCTTCTATTACACGCGCTATCCCAAGAAGGGAGACGTCCCGGCGGAAGAAGAAAACTACCATCGCCGCGTGTATTACCACGCCCTGGGCGGCGATGCGGCCAAGGACCCGCTGATCTTCGAACCCAAAGATTCGCAGGACTGGCCCAACGTCTCGCTTTCGAACGATGGCCGCTGGCTCACCGTCGTTTCCGAGAAGGGCTGGACCAAGAGCGAGATCTACCTGCAAGATCTGCAAGCCAACACCCCGCTGGTCACCGTCATCGCCGGCAAGAACTTTCTCTACAGCGGCGAGGTGTTCAACGGCGTGATGTACATCGTCACCAACGAAGACGCGCCCCACTACAAGGTGTTCGCCGCGCCCGCGGAAACGCCCGGCCAGAGCCACTGGAAGCCGGTAATCCCCGAATCTGAAGACGCCGTGCTGCAAGGGCTGTCGATCATCGGCGGCAAACTGGTCGCCGAGTACGAGAAGAATGTCAGCTCGCTGCTGAAGATCTTTTCGGGCGAGGGCAAGCCGCTGGCGGAAGTGCCGCTGCCCGGCATCGGCAGCGTGGCCGGCCTTGGCGGGCAGTGGGACAGCCAGGAAGCCTTCTTCGGATTCCAGTCGTTCACCGTGCCGCCCACCATCCTGCATTACGACATGCAGAGCGGAAAAACCTCGTTGTTCGCCAAGGTGGAGGCGCCAATCGATTCCGGCGGCTACGAGGTCAAGCAGGTCTGGTGCAAGTCGAAAGACGGCACCCGCGTGCCCATGTTCATCGTCAGCAAGAAAGGGCTGGCGCTGACCGGGAAGAATCCGACTCTGCTCTACGGATACGGCGGTTTTCAGGTGAGCGAGACCCCGGCGTTCAGCCGCGGCGTGTTCTTGTGGCTGGAGAGCGGAGGCGTCTACGTGCTGGCCAACCTGCGCGGCGGCAGCGAATTCGGCGAGTCCTGGCACCGCTCGGGAATGCTGGAGAAAAAGCAGAACGTCTTCGACGACTTCGCCTCCGCTGCCGAATACCTGATCGCGCAGAAGTACACCGACCGCGATCATCTGGCGATCATGGGTGGCAGCAACGGCGGTCTGCTGGTGGGAGCGAGCATCACGCAACATCCCGATCTGTTTCGCGCTGCCGTCTGCCAGGTGCCGCTGCTGGACATGCTGCGCTACCAGAACTTCCTCATCGCCAAGCTGTGGATTCCTGAGTACGGTTCAGCCGACGATCCCAAGCAGTTCGAGTATCTCTACGCCTACTCGCCCTATCACCACGTCAAGCCGGGGACGCTGTATCCGGCGGTGCTGTTCATGACCGCCGATTCGGATACGCGCGTCGATTCGATGCACGCCAAGAAGATGGCCGCGCTCATGCAGGCCGAGGCCAAGAACGGCGCTGACCGCGAACGGCCGATTCTGCTCCGCATCGAGCCCAAAGCCGGCCACGGCCAAGGCAAACCCCTGACCAAGCAGATCGAGGAAAGCACCGACATCTGGTCGTTCCTGTTCTGGCAGTTGGCAGTGAAGCCGTAGGGTTGGGGATTCGGCGAATTCTGTCATCCCGAGCGCAGCCGGGGTCCCCGGCAAACCCGCTTTTGGTTTGCTGGGGTGGTGGAGCGAGGGATCTATGTATTGAAAATCAAAATGCATAGATTCTTCGCTCCCTTCGGTCGCTCTGAATCACACCTCGAATTGCCTGCCTTACTGGGTTGCTGCACTTGGTGCCGCCGGCTTAGGTGGCACGAAGCTGCCCATGTCGAGCGCCACTTTCCATGAGCCGTCGGGCTGTTTGCGCCAGATGGTGACGTAGCTCCCCTTGCGCACCACAGGCGTGCCGTCGGACGACTTGTCGTGGATCTCAAAGCTGCCGGTGGTGTAGCCAAGGTCGGCGGACTGCGCGGCCTCGGCGTAGAGAGGCGCCCAGGTGATCGTCCAATTGGGATCGGCGAAGCCTTTGGCCCAGCCCTCGCGGAAGGGCAGCTTGCCGGTGCGCATGACGCCGGCGGAATAGAAGCGGACGTCTTCGGCGAGGTAGCTCATGAAGGCATCGATGTTCTTCGCGACGCCGGTCTTGGCAAAATCACGGTCCACCTGGAGCAGGGCCGCCGTAGCCGTAGCGGCGGGGTCTTCCCGGCGAGCCCGCGACTGCGGGCGGGACTTCTGCGCTTCGGCCAGCGCCGAAGCCATCGCCAGCAGCACCACCACGGCCAGCAGTTTTCTCATGCGCCCATCTCCCATCTCCCATCCCCCCAGCGGATGTTACCCGTTGCCGCGCCTGTGGCAAATTGACAGCGGCGATTCCGGCGCGCTAAGTTCGCTGTGGAGGGAAACGCCCCATGCCTCAGCAGCGGTTCATCACCCTGACCACCGATTTTGGCGTCAGCGACCATTATGTGGGCGCGATGAAGGGCGTGGTGTACGGCATCAATCCTTCAGCGCAGGTGGTGGACATCTCGCATGCCATCTCGTCCTACGACCTGCTGGACGGCGCGCTCGCCATCGCCCAGGCCTACAGCTATTTCCCCGCCGACACCATCCACGTGGTGGTGGTGGACCCGGGCGTGGGATCGGCGCGGCGGCCCATCCTGGCCCGCACGGAAAAATACTTCTTCGTGGCCCCCGACAACGGGGTGCTGTCGCTGGCGCTGGAGCGCGAGCGCCGGGTCCATGTGCATGAGATCAGTTCCGAACATTACTTCCAACAGCCGGTGAGCCAGACCTTCCAGGGCCGGGACGTCTTCGCGGTGGTCGCGGGCTGGCTGAGCAAGGGCGTGGAGTTCGCTAACTTCGGCGATGAGATCAGTGACTATGTGCGCTTCCGGATGCCCAAGCCGACACGCATGGAGAGCGGTCAAATCCAGGGCGTGGTTTTGAAAGTGGACAAGTTCGGGAACGTGGTCACCAACATCACCCCGCAGGACGTTCCGCAACTGTTTGCTGCGGAGCCGCCGCAGTTCAAGATCCTGGTCAGTAAGCACGAAATCACAAGCCTGAAGACCGCTTACGCCGATGGCGCTCCGGGAGAGGTCTTCGGGATTCTGGGCAGCATGGGGTTTCTGGAGCTTTCGACGAATCGGGGGTCGGCCGCTCGCGCCCTGGAAGTGGGGAAAGGAATGGAAATAGTGGTAAGTGGAAAGTGGGAAGTGGAAAGTGAGAAGCCGTAAGCCGGGCGGCGACTCTCAGCTCTTACTTTCCACTTACCACTTGTCACTTCCCCCTTGCTTCACGGGTTCTTCGCTTTGACGCGCGCATAGCGGTCCATCTGGGCCGTCCACTTCAGGTAGCGCAGCATCTCGGAGCGCTCTCTCCACATGAATCCCCAGAATTCCAAGAAGCCTACCTGGCTCATCTTGACGCCGCAGTAGGTCTCGATGCGCCAGCGCAGGTATGGACTGCGCCAGGGCGCAAAGCGGTGGCCGCGCGTCGCGTTCCAGAGCAGGCGGAGGATCTGCCACATGACGGAATGAGTATAGCGTCAACGGCTCTGGGCTCTTGGCTTTTGGCCCTAAGCGCTCGGCAACAAGCCAAGAGCTAAGAGCCAATAGCCAAGAGCGCTTCTAAATGTCGTATTTCTTGGCGAGATGGCGGAAAGAGCGATAGGACAGGCGCAGCAATTCCGCGGCGCGGGTCTGCACCCCGCCGGACTGGCGCAAGGCGGTTTGCAGCATGGTGCGCTCCAGGTCGGCGACATAGCGCTCCATGTCAAGCCCATCCGAAGGGATGGGGACTGATCCGTTACCGGAGATGGCGGCCACGCGGATCTTCGAGCGTTCTGCCGGAAGCTCGACGTTCAGCTCGTCGCTGGACTCCATCGCCACCGCGCGTTCGATCGTGTTCTCCAGTTGGCGCACGTTGCCCGGCCAGTCGTATCCCTGGAGTTCGTGCAGCGACGGCGAGGCCAATCGCACGATGCTCTTCCCCGAAGCGGCAACGTACTTCTTGAGGAAGTGGTTGGCCAGCAGGGGGATGTCCTCGCGGCGCTCGCGCAGGGGCGGGACTTCGATGGGAATCACGCTGATGCGGTAATAAAGATCCTCGCGGAAAGCGCCGTCGGCGACCATGCGGTCGAGGTCGTTGTTGGTGGCGGCGATGAGGCGGACGTCGATGGCGATTTCGGCGGTGCCGCCGACCGGGCGGATCACGCGCTCCTGCAACACCCGCAGCAGCTTCACCTGCATGGCCAGGCTCATCTCGCTGATCTCGTCCAGGAAGACGGTGCCGCGGCTGGCGACCTCGAACAATCCAGCCTTGTTCTGGGTGGCGCCGGTAAAGGCGCCTTTGACGTAGCCAAACAGTTCGCTTTCGAGCAGGGTTTCCGGAAACGCGCCGCAGTTGATGGAGACGAAGGGCTCGGCGGCCCGTGGCGAGCAAGCGTGGATGGCGCGGGCCACCAGTTCCTTGCCGGTACCGCTTTCCCCCTGGATAACGACGGTGCTGGCGCTGGAGGCCACGGTGCGGATGGTCTGCTTCAGCTTGCCCATGGCCGAGCTGGCGCCCACGATGTTGTCCAGCGAATTGCGGATCCCGGCATCGCGCTTGAAGGCGAAATTCTGGCGCCGCAGCTCCACCGATTCCAGCGCCCGGTTGATGGCGACCACCACCTCTTCGATCAGGTGCGGCCCTTTGTGAATGTAATCAAAAGCTCCCGCCTTCACCGCCTGCACCGCAGCCTCGTAGTCCTCGATGGCGGTGATCAGGATGACGGCGGTCTCGGGCGAAACCCGGCGGGCATGGCGCAGCACCTCGATGCCGTCGGTTTGCGGCATCTTGATGTCGCTGACCACCACGTCGTAGATGTTGGAATCGAGTTTGCGCTTGGCTTCCGAGCCGGCGGTCACGGTCTCGACCCGGTGGTTCTCCTTGCGCAAAGCGATCTCCAGCACGCCACAGATGGCGCGCATGTCGTCGCAGACCAGAATACTAGCCATGCTTCACCCCGCTCGGGATCCCCGACACGCCGGCGGCTGGCGTCGCGGGATGATCGGTATTGGCAGCGGCAGCCGGCGCCAGTCCGAGCTGGCGGCGCGGCGGCGGTTCCGAGCGTTTCAGCTCGATGGAGAACTCGATCCCTTCCCCAACGGCGGAGTGGACGGAGACGCGGGCCTCGTGCGCCTGCAGAGTCTGGTACACGATGGCCAAGCCCAGGCCGGTGCCGCCATTCAGTTCGGGCTGGAACGGTTCAAAGACCTTCTCGACTTGCTGCGGCGTCAAGCCCCCACCGGTGTCGGCAAAGCGGATGTGCCAGTGGTTCGGCGCCGGCGTGAGGCTGACCACCAGCCGTCCTCCCTCGGGCATGGCGCGGACGGCATGGTCGGCGAGGATGGCAAACACCTGCCTGATACGATCACGGTCGGCGAGCGCCCACGCCGATGCGCCCGCGAAGCGCCGCACGATCTCAACCGGCGGCTGGCTGGGGTTACGCTCGAGCGCCGCCAGGGTATCGTCGAGCAGCGGGACCAGGTCGATCAGCGCCATCTTGTAGCTCTTCTCGCGCGCGTACAGGAGGAAGTCGGTGATGATCGCGTTCAAGCGGTCGGACTCGCGCAGCACGATCTCCACCAGCGCTTTCTGGTCCGCGTTCAGTTCCGAGATCCCAGCCAGCACCTGGACGGAGCCGGCGATGGAAGTCAGCGGATTGCGAATCTCGTGCGCGATGCCGCCGGCCATGCGGCCGATGGCGGCCAGACGGTCGCGCATGCGCACCTCGCGTTCCAGGCGGCGAATCTCGGTCAGGTCGGCGAAGGCGTACACGTATCCGGTCAAACCACGCTCCGGGACCGTCAACTCCGAAGCCGTGATTCCGAAGGTCTTTTCCAGGCCGCTGGGAGTGAGGCAACGGACCTCGGTGCGCACGAAGTGGGGCCCGATCGCGGGCAGCCGGTCGAGAAAGAACTGGGCCACCGGCTTGCCGAACACTGCCGCGGCGGAGCTCTCCAGCAGTCTTTCGCCGGCCGGGTTCAGCATGGTGATGTGCCCCTCCAGGTCGGTGGTGATGAGGCCGCCGCTCATGGAGTCGATGACATTCTTGTGCAACGCTTGCAGGTTCTCGAGTGCCCCGCTCTTGTCCTGCAGCTCGACGTGAACCTGGCGCAGCCGGGCGGCCATTTTGCTGGCCAGGTAGGCCACCGCCAGGTAAGCGATCAGGTTGATGAAGATGACGAGTTGCAGAAACCTGGGATCGGTACGGCTGGTGGAGTACGAACGGATCAAGTCAAAATAGGAGAGCTCAAGAATAGCGCCGAACAGGATGAACGACAGCAACGCGCTCAAGAAGGCCCAGGTCCGCGACAGCAGGATGGAGGCCATGATGATGATGAGCGGGTTGAGGAAGTTGAAGGAAGTGTCGATACCGCCGGTCAGGTAGATGACCGCGTTGGCGAACACCAGGTCGGTCACCACCTGCAAGCGGGCCTGCGTCGACTGCTCGCGCCAGAGCGGGAGCAGCAGCACGTAGAAGAGAGAGATCGTGTACCACAGCGCGATCACGCTGATGAACGTACGCTCGGGCACGGCGGTGGCTGTGAGCCGGATGATCGCCAGCTCGATGGCCAGCAGGAAGGTGATGACGATGATGCGCACCTTGGAGAGCCACGCCAGCCAGGTACGTTCCTTGAGTTCGCTATGCATCGATGCAAGCCGGAGTGGCTCCGCCGCCCCGGCCGTTTCCTCCTCTCTCTGCAACTGTGCGCGGCGGCAGAACCTGGGAGTCCCGGCCGTCCGCCCGGGGACGGGTCTACCCGCCGCCCGAAAGTTTGGCGATCATGCTGAACAGCGGCATGTACAGCGAAATGACGATGCCGCCCACGGCCACGCCCAGGAAGGCGATCATCATCGGCTCCAGCAGCGTCAGCAAGTCCTTGGTGGCGGCATCCACTTCGTCCTCGTAGAAGTCGGCGATCTTTTGCAGCATGGCGTCCATGGCGCCGGTGGCCTCGCCTACGCCGATCATCTGGGTGACCATGTTGGGGAAGACGCCGCTCTCTTTCAGGGGATCGACGATGGTGCGGCCTTCCTCGATGGACTTGCGCACCTTCAACAATGCCTGCTCGAGCACGGCATTGCCGGAGGTGCGGGCGGTGATGCTCAGGCCTTCCAGAATGGGCACGCCGGAGGTGATCAGGGTTCCCATGGTGCGGGTAAAGCGCGCCACTGCAATCTTGCGCAGCAGCATGCCGATCACCGGCATGTTGAGCAGCAGCTTGTCGAAGAACAGGCGCCCGCGCGGATGTTTGCGCAACTGGCGGATCCCGAAGAAGAGGGCCACCAGGCCACCGATACCGATCCACCAGAAGCTGCTGACGATGTCGCTTAGCTTCATCACGATGCGGGTGGGCAGCGGCAGGGCGACGCCCAGGCCAACGAACAGGTTGGCGAAGATCGGCACCACGAACTTCAGCAGCCCGGCCACGATGAGCACGGCGATGCTGATCACCGAGCAGGGGTAGATGAGCGCCGACCTCACCGCCGAGCGCAACTTCACCGCCTTTTCCACGTAGGTGGCGAGCCGCTGCAGAATGGTGTCGAGGATGCCGCCGGTTTCGCCGGCCTCGATCATGTTGGTGGTGAGGTCGTCAAACACCTTGGGATACTGGCGCATGGCATTGGCCAGAGTGGACCCGCCTTCGATCGAGGTACGCACGCCGGTCAGAGTTTTCTGAAAGGTCATGTTTTCCTGATTGGCGGCGAGGATCTCCAGGCATTGCACCAGCGGCAGGCCGGCATCGATCATGACCGAGAACTGCCGGAAAAAGATGGCCAGGTCCTTGGTGGGCACCTTGCCGCGGCCCAGGGTGGGAAGAGCGAACTCCTTGCCCTTCTCCTTGATGGTGGTGGGGTTGATGCGATCGCGGCGCAGCGCCATGGTCAAGGACTGCTTATTCTCGGCGATGCGCTCCCCGCTGATTTTGGTGCCAGCGGCGTTGGTACCGCTGTAGGTGAAAACCGGCATTTGGTCCTCCGCTTCCTCGATTGGCCCGCCAACGGCGCAGAACGCCGGCGCGGGCCCAGGGTCCCTACTTGCTTACTTCCTTGCTACGGTGGAACCGCGAGCTGCGCTCACGGCCCCGCGATTGATCATGTCCTGCAACTCATCCTGCATTGACGAGCGCTGCATGGCGGTTTCCAGCGTGATCTGCCGCTGGAAGTACAGGGTCGCCAGCGCCTGATTGAAGGTCTGCATCCCGAACTTGTCCTGGCCGGACTGCATGGCGGAATAGATCTGATGGATCTTGTCTTCGCGGACCAGGTTCCGCACCGCTGGATTGGGCACCAGGATCTCCATCGCCATCACCCGGCCACTGCCTCCGATCTTGGGCAGCAGCGTCTGGCACAGGATGCCCTCCAGGACCATGGAAACCTGGGCCCGGATCTGCGGCTGCTGGTGGGCGGGGAAGACGTCGATGATGCGGTTAATGGTGGAGGCCGCGGTGTTGGTGTGCAAGGTGCCGAAGGTGAGATGTCCGGTCTCGGCGATGCGCAGGGCCGATTCGATGGTTTCCAGATCGCGCATCTCGCCGATCAGCACCACGTCGGGGTCCTCGCGGAGCGCGGCGCGCAAGGCCGCGCCAAAGGACTTGGTGTCGGAGTTCACTTCGCGCTGGTTCACGATGCAGGACTTGTGATTGTGCACGAACTCGATGGGGTCTTCGATGGTGATGATGTGCTCGTGCCGCTCGCTGTTGACCTTGTCGAGCATGGCGGCCAGCGTGGTGGACTTGCCGGAACCGGTGGGGCCGGTCACCAGGATGAGGCCACGCGGCTTCTCGCAGAGCTTGCCCACGATAGTAGGCAGGCCCAGCTCCTTGAATCCCTTGACCTCGAACGGGATCACGCGGAAAACCGCGCCCACCGCGCCGCGCTGGTTGAAGCAGTTGCCGCGGAAACGGGCCAGTCCTTTGAGGCCGAAGGAGAAGTCGAGTTCCAGGGTTTCCTCAAAGCGCTGCTTCTGGGCGTCGGTGAGGACGCTGTAGGCCAGTTGCTTGGTCTCGGCCGCGGTCAGCGGCGGCAGATCCAGAGGCGTGAGATGGCCGTGCACCCGGATCTGGGGAGGCGAATTGGTGGTGATGTGCAGGTCGCTGCCCGACATCTCTAACATTTTTTTCAACAGCTCACTGAGAGTAACTGGCATGGTTTCCTCAAGCCTCCCTATTAGTGGACGGTCTCGCGCGCCACCTCTTCCATGGTGGTGACGCCGTCCATCACTTTGGTCAGACCGCTACGCCGCAGGGTGATCATGCCGTGCTCGATGGCTTTCTTCTTCAGCTCCACCGCCGAGGCTCCGACCAGTACCAGCTCGCGGATGTCGTCGTCGATCTCCATCACTTCGTAAAGGCCGGTGCGTCCCTTGTAGCCGGTGCTGTTGCAGACGACGCAGCCCCGTCCTTTGTGAATCTTCAGTGTCTTGGCTTCTTGCGGCGAAAAACCGGATTCCAGGAGAGTCTGGTACGGGACGTCGACCACTTCAGTGCATTCCCTGCAGATGCGGCGCACCAGGCGCTGGGCCACGATCATGTGCACGGAGGTAGCCACCAGAAAGGGCTCGATGCCCATGTTCATCAGGCGGCTGATGGTCTCCGGAGCGCCGTTGGTATGCAGCGTGGAGAGCACCAGGTGCCCGGTCAGCGCGGCCTTGATGGCAATCTCCGCCGTCTCGAAATCGCGAATCTCGCCCACCAGGATGATGTTGGGATCCTGCCGCAGGAAGGAGCGCAGGGCGGCGGCGAAGTTCAGCCCGATCTGTTCCTTTACCTGCACCTGGTTGACGCCGGGAATCTGGAACTCGACCGGATCCTCGGCGGTCATGATGTTGGTCTCCGGGGTGTTCAGCCGCGCGATGGCGGAGTAGAGCGTATTGGTCTTGCCCGAGCCCGTGGGGCCGGTGACCAGCACCATGCCGTAGGGCTTCAGGATGGCTTTCTCGAACTTGACCAGCGACTCGGACTCGAAGCCGAGTTGGGTCATATCCAGCCGCAGGTTGTCCTTGTCGAGCAGCCGGAGGACGATTTTCTCTCCCCAGATGGTGGGCAGGGTGCTGACGCGGTAATCGAGGGTCTTGCGCTTGCCCGCCAGATTCACCTTGAGCATGATGCGGCCATCCTGCGGCAGCCGCTTCTCGCTGATGTCCAACTTGGACATGATCTTGATGCGCGAGATGATGGCGTCCTTCAGCTTCAGCGGCGGGGTCATAATGGTTTGCAGGATGCCGTCCACGCGGAAGCGCACCCGGTATTCCTTCTCGTAGGGCTCAATGTGAATGTCGCTGGCGGCACGCTTCACCGCGTCGGTGAGGATCAGGTTCACCAGCTTGACGATGGGCGCTTCCTCGGCGGCCCTCTCCAGTTCGCTGGCGGAAAACGTGTCTTCATCGCCTGCCTGCAGCTCGATGTCGGCATCGCTCTCGCCGATGTCCGCCATCACCTTTTCCAGGTCTTCCTCGTGGGTGTCGCCGTAGGCCTTGTCGATGCCCTGAAGAATCGCCGCTTCCGAAGCCACCACCGGCTCGATGTTGAAGCCGGTCATGAACTTGATGTCGTCCATGGCGAACACATTGGTGGGATCCACCATGGCGATGGTGAGCGAGGCCCCGACCCGGCTGAGGGGCAGGATCTGATAGCGGCGCGCGGTTTCCGGCGGAATCAGCTTCACCACCGAGGGATCGATGTCGAAATACGAGAGATTGATGGCAGGAACGCCGTATTGCCGGGAGAGGAAGTTGGTGACGTCTTCGTCGGAAACGTAGCCCAGCTTCACCAGCACGGAACCCAGCCGCGAGCCATTCCGCTTCTGCTCCGACAGCGCGCGATCCAGTTGTTCCTGCGAGATGACCTTCTCTTTGACCAGAAGATCACCGAGCCGTTGCGACATTGCCGCTTCCCTTATCGCTGCCGACACACACGGCAGCTCAGCAACCGGAACCAGCCAAGCGGAGAACAGCCGGATTGCGCTCTTCTCCGGGGTTGCTGACAGAAATTGTCATTAAAGTTTAGGTCATTGAATAATAACTAGTTAGACCCGTTCGGGCATGTACTTCGGGTACGTATTCATGGACCTTATCGACCATTGACAAAAGTTGTCAACGTATCCCGCCAACCATTCCTGCGGTCCGCTAAACTGGATTGGATGGGTGCCGATTCGGGGCGAGCGGCGAGCCTCCGGGCTTACTACCAGGAACTCATGGCGGCGTGGGGGCCGCAGGACTGGTGGCCGGCCTACACTCGCTTCGAGGTCATCGTGGGGGCGTTCCTGACCCAAAACACGGCCTGGACGAACGTGGAACGGGCCTTGCGCAGGCTGCGCGAGGAGGGTGCGCTCAATTGCGATGGCATCCGTCGGGCACCCTTGCCCAAGCTGGCCAGAATGATCCGATCCTCGGGGTACTTCCGCCAGAAAGCCCAGCGCCTAAAGAATTTCGTGCGCTATCTCGACGCGGGCTATGGCGGTTCGCTGGAGCGGATGTTCGCACAACCGACCGAGAAGCTGCGGGAAGAATTGCTGGCGCTCAACGGCGTAGGTCCGGAAACCGCCGACTCCATCCTGCTCTATGCTGGCGGACACCCGGTTTTTGTGGTGGACACATACACCCGGCGCATCTTCGAGCGCCACGGATTGATCACCGCCAAGGCACGGTACGAAGAGATACGCCAACTGGTGCAGCAGGCCTTTCACCGGGACATTCCGGCCGGGTGGGATCAGCCGCCGGCCTCACCGCTCGCCGGACGACGGCGGCACAAGTTCGCCATCCGGCGCGCCACCTCGGCCGCGCGCGCCTTCGATGAATTCCACGCCCTGCTGGTGCAGACCGCCAAACACCATTGCCTGAAGGCCGAGGCCCACTGCGCAGGGTGTCCGCTGGAACGTTTCCTGAAAAAATAGGCTGGAGCCCTCAGCGCGATCGCACGCTGAAGATCAGCGCCACGCCAGCGACAATCGAAAGCAGGCTGACGACCTGGGCGTTGGTGAGCAGGCCGAAGGCCGAGCGCGGGTTGATGCGGATGAACTCCACCAGGAACCGCGCCATGCCGGTAAGGACAAGGTATTCGGCGAGGACCGCGCCTGCCGGTGCCTTGTCGCGCAGACGCTGCGTGCCCCGCCGCCAGAGGCACCAGGCGATCAGCGCGCCCACAATGAATTCATAGATGGGGGTGGGGTGGACGCGCACGATCGCATGCGTGGCCAGGCCCACCGTGGTGCCGTAACTCGCCTCCAGGCTGCCGTGGATCAGGCAGACGAAGTGGTGCACGCGGCACCCAGCTTCGAGCGGTGGGAACGCCATCCCCCACGGAAGGCTGGTGGCGATGCCGTAATCGCCGTCGCCGGAGAGCAGGCATCCCAGGCGCCCGATGGCGTAACCCAGCGCACCGGCCGGGCTGCACGCGTCCAGAAAAGCCAGGATCGGGACACGATGATGGTGCGCCAGCCAGAGCAGGACTGCGAGGCCTCCCAGAAACCCTCCGAACCATGCAAAGCCATAACTGGAGAAGAACAGGCCGATGGGATCAGCGAAGAATTCCGAAGGGCGCTCCAGCAGGTGGTACAACTTCGACCCGGCAAGACCGGCGACCACCAACAGCAGGATGATGTTGAGGGGGTCACCCGGCATCTTGCGGCGGCGCAGATCCGCGCTCAACACAAAATAGGCGCAAAAGAAGGCCAGCCACACCATGAGCCCATAGGTGCCCAGCCGCAGCGGGCCGACTTGGATGAAGGGGAACACGTAGGCTCCTTTCATCAGTATAAAGAAGCCACAAAGGCGTGGTGAAAATGAAAACTGCCGAGGGCGCAGAGGACGCGAAGGAATCTAGCGAGAATCCCTCAGCGTCCTCTGTGTCCTCTGTGGTTTTAATCTTTCAGTGTTCGTCGGTACGAGGCTCGCTGCTGCCGCGAATCGCATATCCCGCAGGAGTGATCAGCAGCCGCGGCAAGGTTCCGTCCTTGCGGCGGAAGCGCGCCAGATCGGCGAGGGAGCGGAGCTGCATTTGCGCCCGCAGAAATCCCTCTGCGGGAAGGTCGTTGAACTCCAGCAGGTCGGGAGGGAAAAAACCGGATTGCGCGGCCAGCACCAACTCCCGCTCACTGCGGAAGTCGTCGTGCAGGGTGGGATCGAGCGCCACGGCCCAGTAAACATCCCACTCCACCGGCTCCTCGGTCGCGGGAAGATCGCTCAGCACGCAGTTGTGGTCATAGTCGGGCCAGCCGGGGGCCCGGTGCTGGCTGCCGGGAAAGACCACGTACAGGTTGCGGCGCCGATCGCGGGGCTTCGGGTCCTCGGCGCGCACCCCGAGCAGCCAGGGGCCGACGCGCAGTTGCGATCGCTGGTTTCCAGGTTCCGCTACGTGGAAGGGGACAGCCTCACCCTCGTAGTAGGCGGAGTCGATCTGGATGCGGCCGGTGTCAACCGGTCCGGCAGCGTACACGATGGCCGCCAGCAGCAACCCGCAGGCCATGTACTTCCAGTGCATCGGCGGCAGGCGCAAACCAACCTCCTCCCGGGGCCGTCATTATGGCCGACTCCGCCGCCTGCCGAAAGCAAATTACTAGGTGGTACGCATCCAGAAGGACGAGCCCAGACCGCTCCGGTCGGCCACCGGTGCCGGCTGGACGTTCGTGGCGGTTTCGCGGGCAAACCCAGGGTCGCGCCACAACGGCGCCAGCACGGCGCTCAGTTGCGGGTCATGGCCAATGAAGGCGTTGGGCAACGCGATGCGAAAGCGCGAGCTCTGGCCCAGCAGCATGGCCGCCAGCAGGTATTGTTCGGAGTAGTAGCGGTCACGCCATTCCGGCGGATAGTCGTAAGGAAGAAAAATATCGTGCAGGTGGACGAGAACGCCCGGCTGCAGACGCGGCAGCACGTCGAGGAAGAGCACCGTCACATCGGAGTTGGTAAAAACCCGGTGTGAGCTGTCCATGAACAGGATGTCCCCGGGCGCCAACTGGTCGAAGACCTCCAGCTCGACGTTCTCCAGCGGCTGGCGAATGATCTCTTCGCAGAGGGAGTCGATCTCGGCCCGCGGTTGCGGGTCGATGGAGATGATGCGGGTGCGCAGTTGGTGGTCGCGGACCGCCCGTCCCGCTACGCGCGTGGAGACGCCGGAACCCACCTCCAAATAGTGCTGCGGGTGATTGAGCGCCACCAGGCAGTAGAGACTGGCAAGGTCGAAAGGCGACAGCCATCCGTTCACCCATGAGGGTTCCAGAGGCGCCGTTGGCTGCGTGGGAATCTTCAGCAGCGATTCCTTGAATTCCCAGAATTTCTCCAGCGTCGCCTGGTAACCGGTGCGGTCCTTCGCGATCAGGTCGTAGAGCTTGGGATGCGGCGGTTTGCCGTACCCATACCGCGCCGATGGCGTGACCCGATAATCGATAAACACGAGCTGCTGGCGTTTCAACACCCGTCCGAAGTGATAGAGGAAGTAGAGCTCCGGGCGGTGGCGCACGAAGTCTTTCAGCCAGTTGCGGATTGGTCTCGCCATGGGAACGCTGCGCCGAATGCCAGTGAACGGCTGAACGGAAGCGCCATTATCACACATCGGATTCGCCGGGCCTGGCGTCGGAGCGTCGCACGATATCCACAATGGCGCGCGTTGGCGGCCCTGCCGGCTTTCGTTTACAGTGGCAAGGATGCGCGCGATCCTGCAACACAGGCCGCTGCGGCTGGTTTTTATCGCCAACACCGTGTCCATGGTGGGCAGCGGCATGAACATGGCCGCAGTGATCTGGTACATCCTGCAGGCCACGCATTCGGAAGTCGCGCTGGGCACCCTGCTGGTTCTGCAGACGCTGCCCGCGATGCTGATCATGCCGGTGAGCGGCGTCATCATCGACCGCGAGGACCGGCGGCGGCTGTTGATGGGACTGGACGCGGCGCGCGCGGCGGTGATCCTCATCGTGGCCGTGCTCGCTCTCCGGCACCAGGCGCAGCTCTGGCAGGTTTATGCCATGGCGATGCTGGTGGCTAGCGGCTTCTGGATGTTCTGGCCGACCATCAATGCGCTCATCCAGGAACTAACCCCGCAGGGCCAGTTCGTCGCCTCCAACACGTTTTTGCTCGCGGCGGTGCAGGCCGGCTGGCTGATGGCGGGCGCGATGGTGGGGTTTGTGTACAACCACATTGGCCTGGGTGGGGTGCTGCTGATCGACGTCTGCTCCTACGTGGTTTCGTTTCTCTGTTATCTCGCGGTCAGGAAGGGCCGCGTGGTGGTGCGTCCGGCGGATGCCGCCGTCCTGCCCGAAGGCGCGGTGGCGCGTTTCACCCACGAATTACACGAAGGCATCGCCCACTTGCGGGGCAAACCGCACCTGGTGATGCTCGGCATCAGCTACGCCTGCTTCCTCGGCGCGATGCTGGCGCAGGGTGTGGTGACCGCGCCGCTGAGCGACCGCATCCTGAAGACGGGAGCGGTCGGCTATGGCTGGCTGAATGCCGGATGGGCGATAGGCGCGTTCGCCAGCGCTTTCTATGTGCCGATTGTCATTCGTGCGCTGGGTAAGCGGCCCTCGGTGGGAGTTTCGTTCTCGCTCCTGGCACTCAGTTTGGTGGCGCTGCCATTTTCGCGCTGGCTGGCCATTGCCGTCATGCTCTATGCGGTCATGGGCTCAGGACGCGGCGTCGGCGGAGTGGCCATCAACAGCAGCATTATGGAATTGGTCCCGCCTCACTTCATGGGGCGCGTGCAGAATACGTTCATGTTCTTCGGCACCGCTTTGCAACTGGGGCTGGGATTCATGGTGGGTCTGGTGTCACATCGTGTGGGGCTGCTGTGGGGCTTCGTCATGATCGCCGGGGTGTATTTGCTCTCCGCTGCAACCGTGCTTTGGCCGGTGCGCGCCGCGGCCCCGCTCGAGTCCATGGCCGAGACCACGGCGGACTGAGCCTTTCTGATATCCTTTTTTGTTTCAAACGGAGCGTAGAGCGGTTTCATGGTGAATGTATCCACCCACCTCGTCTGTCATGCTGAGCGAGTGCGGGCCGCTTTTGCCCGCACGAGTCGAAGTTGAGGCGTGTGGCGGGCGTCTGAGCCCGCTGCCGAAATCCCGAGCGCAGCGAGGGACCTCGGAGGAAAGAATAAGGGTCCCCTTCGGCTTCGCTCAGGGCAGGCTCTCGACTCGCGCGCCAACAATCGGGCGCGCTCAGGATGACAGTGCTGGGAGGGTATGCCAACCGCGAAGCCGCTCCAGCTAAGGATTCTCGATGCCCGAAAGCATGGAAGGACGCACTGCCGTCGTCTTTGGTGTGGCCAACAAGCGCAGCATCGCCTGGGCCATCGCACAGCACTTGCAACAAGCGGGTGCGCGGCTGGTTATCACCTACCAGAACCAGCGGCTGGAGCAGGACGCAAAAGAGCTGATCGCGGCGCTGCCCGGCGCCGAGGCGTTCATGTGCGATGTGTCCTTCGACGAGCAGATCGACAACCTGTTCGCCCAGCTCAAATCTCGTTACGGCAAGCTGCACACCCTGGTGCACAGCATCGCCTTTGCTCCCGCCGATGAGCTCAAGGGGGAATTTCTCGCCACCACGCGCGAAGGCTTCCGCATCGCGCACGATGTGAGCGTCTATTCGCTGATCGCGCTGGCGCGTGCCGCGGCGCCCCTCATGGAGGATGGCGGCTCCATCCTCACGCTCACCTACTACGGCTCGACCAAGGTGGTGCCGCATTACAACGTCATGGGCGTCGCCAAGGCGGCGCTCGAGGCTTCGGTGCGCTATCTGGCCTTTGATTTGGGTCCGCGGCGCATTCGCGTCAACGCCATCTCCGCCGGGCCGGTGAAGACGCTGGCCGCGCGCGGCATCTCCGGCTTCGGCGACATGCTCAAAGCGCACGCCGAGCGGGCGCCGCTCAAACGCAACGTGGACGTGAACGAAGTGGCGGAGACCGCGGTCTTCCTGGCTTCCGACGCGGGCGCCGGCATCACCGGCGAAGTCATCTACGTGGATTGCGGCTACAACATCATGGGGTTCTGAGTAGAAGCGGCCACGGATTTGCACGGATTGTCACGGATTTCTTAACCGCCGAGACGCAGAGAACGCCGAGGGAACCATGAAAAGAATGAACCTCGGCGAACTCGGCGTCTCGGCGGTATGAATTGGGACCAATCCGTGCTAATCCGTGGCGACTTTGATCTTTCTATCATTCTCGCCCAGGCGCTCGATCGTGATCTCCACGTTGCGCTCGCGCAGGAATCGCGCAAACTTTTCGCCCCACTCGATCAGCACGACGCTGTTCTCGTCGAAGAGGTCGTCGAGGCCGAGCGTGTCCAGCTCGCGCTGTGAGTCAACGCGGTAAAGATCGACGTGATACACGTTCACTGCGGGCCCGCGGTATTCGTGAATCAGAGTGAAGGTGGGGCTGGTCACGTTTTCCTGCGATGCTGCCTGGAAGCCCTCGGCGATTCCCTTGATCAGAGTGGTCTTCCCTGCCCCGAGAGCTCCGCGCAGGACCACCAGCTTGGGCGGGCTCAACTCGGGCGCAAGGCGCCGTCCCAGCTCGATGGTCTCTTCGGCGGAGTGGGTGAGGAACTCCTTCATGACCAGGCGGGCGAGGGCAGCTCGTTCAGCCAAACATCCTTCTCGCGTGCGGATGCCTTGATGCGGCGAATGGCCTCGGGCAGCGCCGCCAGCAGGTCGGTAGCCGTCAACGAGAGCTCGCCTTGCGCTTCGCAAGCCACATCGCCGGCCAAGCCGTGCAAGTAAACAGCGACGACGATGGCCTCGGAAGCGGGCGATCCAACGCTCGGGCTCGCGGGCTTCTTGGGCAGCCCTTGTGCCCAAAGACCGGCGGCCATGCCGGTGAGAATGTCTCCCATGCCGCCGGTCGCCATGCCGGGATTGCCGCTGTGGTTCACCCACACGCGTCCGTCGGGAAGCGCGGTCAGCGTGCGATGTCCCTTGAGGACGAGCACGAGTTTGTGCTCCTGCGCAAACCTGCGGGCGATTGCCAGGCGCTCTTTTTCGACATCGGCGACTGTGCGGCCGATCAGTCGCGCCATCTCGCCGGGATGCGGCGTCAGCACCAGCGGGTGCGCCGAGCCATCCAGCTTCTCCACCGCCCCCTGGAACGCATTCAATCCGTCGGCGTCAATTACCATGGGCACGCGAAATTTTTCGGTCAGCGTGCGCACGAACTCGGTGGTCTCGGCGTGACGCCCGATGCCAGGGCCGAGCGCGATCACCGACTTGCCCTGAATGAGCGTATCCATGCGGCCATACTCGAGAGCGCGCAGGGAGATCGTCCCGGCTTCGGTCTCGTCGAGGGGCTCCGTCATCAACTCGGGCCTGAAGGCGGCGACCGTCGCCAGCACCGAACGCGGGCACGCCACCGTAACCAGTCCCGCTCCCGAACGCAGCGCGGCCATGCCGGCCATCGCGACAGCGCCTGCTTTTCCCAGCGAACCGCCGACCACGAGCACGTGTCCGAAGATGCCTTTGTTGGCCTCGGGATCGCGGGGCGCAAGCGGGCTCGCCATATCGCGCCAGGTGGGGACTTCCAGATCCAAGCTGGAGATGATCGCTTCCTCGGGAGAACCGATGGGCGCCACCATGACCGGTCCGCGAACCGCGCTGCTGAACAGGTGCGCCGGCTTGGGTGCGGTGAAGGTCACCGTGGCGCGGGCGGGGACAATGGGACTGCCCGCATCCGGGCGCGGCCGCATCTCGTCGGAATCAAGGCCCGATGGAATATCGATGGCCACAATTGGCCGATCGGACTTCGCGAACGCCTCGATCGCGTCCGCGTAGAACCCCTTCACTGGCGGACGAAAACCTGTGCCCAGGATGCCATCGATGAGCACGTCAGTCTGGTACACCTGCTGAGCCGCCAGGCTTCGCAGTTCTTCTTCCTTGCGCGCCAGCACCGGCTCAAGCGGCAGACGTTTGAACATCGCGGCAGCATCGCCCTTGAGTTCCGCGGGATCGGCCAGCAGCAAAATCGAAACCTGCATCCCGGCCTCGTGCAGCTTGCGCGCCGCGACGAAGCCATCGCCGCCATTGTTTCCTTTGCCACAGATGACGCCGACGCTTTCGGCGCCGAAATAGCGTCGCAGCACGAAATCGGCAACCGCCGCGCCGGCATTCTCCATCAGCGTGAGCGAGGGGACGCCGAAGCGCGCGCTGGTGGCGCGGTCGATCTCGCGCATTTCGGCAGCAGTGACGATCTTCATCGCGCACGCGTAGCGGTGCTTTCGAGCCGGCGCAGGCTCGCGGGCTCGCCCATGGCGATCAGGTAGTCGCCGGCTTCGATGCGGTCTTCCGGCGCGGGGTTGAAGCGCATGCCGGCGCCGGCACGCTTGATGGCCAGCACGATCACGCCCATCTCCTGGCGGATGCGCGAACTCTCGATGGTCGTGCCGGCAAAGCTGGAACCGTTCTCCACGTGGACCTCTTCGATCTCCAGGTCGAGCTTGCCTTCGCGCGCGGTGGCGATGTCGAGAAAATCGAGCACGTGCGGGCGTAGAAAAGATTGCGCGATACGATGGCCGGCGAACGTATAGGGCGAGATCACGGTGTCGGCGCCAGCCGAGACCAGGTGCTTCTCCGCCTGCTCCTCGCTGGCGCGGGCGATGATGCGCAGTTTTGGATTGAGGCTGCGCGCGGTGAGGACGATATACATGTTGGTGGCGTCGGTGGTAGTGGCCGCGACCAGCCCGCGGGCGCGCTCGATGTGGGCATCGCGCAGGATCTTCTCCTGTGTGGCGTCGCCGACGAGCGTCAGCCAGCCCGCGTCGCTGTATTTCGCGAGCTTCTCGGCGTCATTCTCGACAATGACGAAGGGAATAGACTCGTGCGCCAGCTCGCGTGCCGTGCTGCGCCCGACGCGTCCGGCCCCGCACAGGATGTAATGTTCCTTCAGGCGTTCGATCTCGCGCTCCATACGGCGTCTTCCGAAGAACTGTCCGAGCTCGAATTCTAACAAAGCCTGGGTGGCGGTCCCGATGGCCAGGAAGAGCATGCCCACGCCGAGGATGATGAGCGTGACATTGAAGATGCGGCCGGCGTGCGAAAGCGGATGCACTTCCTGGTAGCCGATGGTGGTAAACGTCGTCACCACCATGTAGAAGCCGTCGAACCACGGCCAGCCTTCGATGAAGTGAAAGCCCGCCGTCCCGGCGGCGACCAGCACCGCCAGGGTGGCCACAATGATCTTCAGGTTGCGCAGGGCCTTCACGGTGGCAGTTTCAAGTTTCGGGTTTCAAGTTTCAAGCAAAAAGAAAAACCCTCCGCCACGGCGGAGGGCATGAATATGAAAAACCGCCGTCAGTCCGCCGTCGCCCGCCCTGCGGCTTTGCCGGCCGCCTGCACACGGCTGTGATGGCGACCGTAGCCAAAGTAGACCGCCATGCCAATTATTAGCCACACCAGCAGCCGTAGCCAGGTGTCGCCCGGCAGGCTGACCATCATCAATCCGGAGACCAGGATACCCAGGATGGGGACAAGCGGCACCAAAGGCGTCTTGAACGGGCGTGGCAGTTCCGGCCGGCGCACACGCAGGACCCACACCCCGGCGCAGACAATGACGAACGCCAGCAAGGTTCCGATGCTGACCAGCTCGCCCAGAATGCCAATGGGAATCAGCGCAGCGAAGAACGCAACGAAGATGCCGACGGTGATGGAGGAAATGTAAGGCGTGCGGAAGCGCGGATGCACGGCGCCCGCCCACTGCGGCAGCAAGCCGTCGCGCGACATGGAGAAGAACACCCGCGACTGTCCCAGCAACATCACCAGCATGACGCTGCCCAGGCCGGCGATGGCGCCCAGCTTCACCAGAATGCTGCCCCAGCGAACGCCGGTGGCATCAATGCCTACCGCGACCGGGTCGGGTACGTTCAGCGTGGTGTAGGAAACGATGCCCGTGAGCAATCCCGACACCAGGATGTAAAGGATGGTACAGATGACGAGCGAGCCGAGGATGCCGATCGGCATGTCCTTTTGTGGGTTCTTGGCTTCCTGGGCGGCGGTGGAGACCGCGTCGAAACCGATATAGGCGAAGAAGATCACACCCGCGGCGCGTGCGATCCCCGACCAGCCATACTTGCCGAAATCGCCGGCATTGGGCGGGATGAAGGGGTGCCAGTTCGCGGTTGCTACCGCCGGGTGCGCCATCACATAACGGGCGGCGATGCCGATGAACACCAGCACGATCGCCACCTTCACGATCACGATCGCGGAATTGAAATCCGCCGACTCCTTGATGCCGATCACCAGGATGGCGGTGACCGCCGCGATCGCCACAAATGCGACGACGTTGAACACCGCGGACACGTGCGGCAGGCTGCCGGGATCGACGCCGTGTTTCTGCAAGGTGGGGAGGATCGTGGCCAGCCGCTCCCAGCGGTTGTGGTAGAGGACCAGGGCGGTACCGGGAGTGGCCGTCAATTGCGGCGGGAGGTGAATGCCGAAATCCTGCAGGAAGCTGACCACGTATCCGCTCCATCCCGAAGCCACCGTGGCCGCGCCGAAGGCATACTCGAGGATCAGATCCCAGCCGATGATCCAGGCAAAGATCTCGCCCAATGTGGCGTAGCCGTAGGTGTAGGCCGAGCCGGCGATGGGGATCAGCGACGCGAACTCGGAGTAGCAAAGCCCGGCAAAGACGCAACCGACGCCCGCCAGGATGAACGACAGCACGATGGCCGGCCCGGCGTACTGCGCCGCCGCCGCGCCCGTCAGCACAAAAATCCCGGCCCCGATGATCGCCCCGATGCCCAGAGTGATCAGATTGACGGGTCCCAAGGCGCGTTTGAGCGTGTGTTCGCCGGCTTCCTCAGATTCCTCGCGAAGCATCTCCAGCGGCTTGGTCTTGAGCAGATCCATGCTCTCTCCTTAGTCGGCGTTCGCGTGCGGAGCCAGTCCGGCCCGGCGCGTCAGAAAATACACGGGAATCCCCACCAGCACAATGATGAGGCCCGGCCAAGTGTACTGGGGTTTATATCTCAGTAATACGACATCAATAAATACGGCCATTACGATATAGATCGCCGGCAGCACGGGATAACCAAACGCTCGATATGGCCGCTCGGCATTGGGCCGTGTCTGCCGTAGCACGAACAGCCCCAGGATGGTCAGGATGTAGAAGACCAGCACGGCGAAAATGATGTAGTCCAGCAACTGGCCGTAGGTGCCGGAGAGGCACAAGAGGCAGGTCCAGATAGCCTGCACCACCAGCGCATATACCGGTGTCCGGTACTTGGGATGAATGTGCGCGGCGTGGCGGAAGAACAGGCCATCTTTGGCCATGGCGTAGTAGACGCGCGCGCCCGCCAGAATCAGGCCGTTGTTGCAGCCAAAGGTGGACACGAGGATGGCGGCCGCCATCAAAGCTCCGCCGGCGGCGCCGAACATGCCGATCATGGCGGCCGTGGCCACGCGGTCTTCGGTCGCGAACTGGATGCCGCGGGCTATAACGCTCGCGCCGTGCGGGTCGCCGTGCAGCGGCAGCACGTTCAGGTAGGCGAAGTTGGCGAGAATATATAGACCAATCACCACGCCCGTTCCTAGAGCCAGCGACAACGGCAGATTGCGCTTGGGATTCTTCACTTCTCCGGCGGTGAAGGTGACGTTGTTCCAGGCGTCGGCGGAGAACAGCGACCCGACCTGCGCCACCGAGAGCAAGGTGATCACCAGCAGGAACGGCGAAGCGATGCCGATCTCGGCGTGCTGGGCGCCCAATTGCCAGAAATTGGTGAAGTTCGCGGCCACGGCGGCAGGATTGCGGAAGAGCAGCGTTCCAGCGATCACCAGCCCGAGCAGGGCCGCGGTCTTGGCAAAGGTGAAGACGTTCTGGATGGCCGCCCCGGTCTTGATGCCGAACACGTTGACCACGGTGAGCGCCACGATGGTGATGATGGCCATCAGGTTCTGCGTGTTCAGACCCACGTGCATATCGCCCAGCACCATCGGCCCAAGGTGGATGGGTGGCGCCTTCCACAGGTGAATGATCCAGTTCGTGGAGGAGATCGAGGGAAAGAACACGCCGAGGAACTTGCCGAAGGCCACGCCCACGGCAGCGATGGTTCCCGTCTGGATCACCAGGAACAGGGTCCAGCCGTAAAGGAATCCCCACAGCGGCCCGAGCGACTCGCGCAGGTAAACGTACTGGCCGCCGGCTTTGGGCATCATGGCGGCAAGCTCGCCATACGCCAGCGCGCCGGTGATAGTCATGAATCCGGTTACCGCCCAGGCCAGGATCAACAGGCCGGGGGAATCTACAAGACGGGCGATGTCGGCAGAGACGATGAAGATGCCGGAGCCGATCATGGAGCCCATCACCAGCGTCGTGGCGCTGGTCAGGCCCAGCCCCTTGACCAGTTCCTGTTCGGGGACGGCTTGGGCTTGCGCCTGGCTGCTCATTTGTGTGCTTGTTTTACCTTAAAACACGCAGGAATGCTGCAACAGATTTCGCTGGGCCATGTACTAAATCGGAAATAACCGCGACCGAATCCGCGCCCCCCTGAATGACCGAGGCACAGTTGGTACGGGTGATTCCCCCGATCGCGACCAGGGGCTTGCGGGTAGCGGCGCGGGCCGCGCGCACCCCTTCGAGTCCGACCACGGGATCGGGATTCTGCTTGGAAGCGGTCGCGAACACCGGGCCGATAGCGATGTAGTCCGCCGAGGTCTTATCGGCTTCTATCACCTGCTCGGCCGAGTGCGTCGAAACGCCCACCCAAAGCCGGTCTCCGACGACCGCCCGCGCGCCCTCCGGCGAAAGGTCTTCCTGGCCGACGTGAACGCCATCGAAACTCGCGGCGAGGCACAAGTCGGCGCGGTCGTTGATGATGAGACGCACTTCGGAACCAAGCGCTCGCCGCAGTTCGCGGGCGTCGGTCAGCATCTGGCGGCCGCTGCCGGTTTTGTTGCGGTACTGGATAAGCGTGGCGCCGCCCTTCACCAACTCGCGAGCGAAGGCAACCACGCGGGATGCCTGGTCGCCGGACCCAGAGAGCAGAGCGGGATCGATGATGGCGTAGAGGCGAAGGAGCATGATCGCGCGGCTGTTACCTCGCCGCTTTCTGCTTGGCAAAGAAGCGCTCCATAAACTTGGTATCAAAGTCGCCGGCGCGAAACTCCGGGTCGGCCATGATCTTGCGGTGCAGGGGAATGGTGGTAAAGATCCCCTCGACGATGAACATCTCCAGCGCGCGCGCCATGCGGGCGATGGCCTCGTTCCGGTCCCTGCCATGGGTGATCAGCTTGGCAATCAGCGAGTCGTAATAGGGCGGAATCACCGCCTCGGTGTAGGCCGCAGTGTCCAGGCGCACGCCGATGCCACCCGGCGTTTGAAACACCTTGATCTTGCCCGCGGAAGGGACGAACGTCTCGGGATGCTCGGCGTTGATGCGGCACTCGATGGCATGCCCGCGCCGCTCGATGCAATCGCCGTTCAACACCGTATCCAGGCGCTCGCCGGCAGCGATCAGGATCTGGCTCTTGACCAGATCGACGCCGGTGACCATCTCCGTGACCGGATGCTCGACCTGGATGCGAGTGTTCATCTCGATGAAGTGCAGGCTGCCATCCTCGTCCATCAGGAACTCCACCGTGCCGGCATTCACGTAGCCGATGCGGCTGAGAGCGGAGACGAGGCGGTCGCCGAGCTGCTGGCGCATCTCCGGCGTGACCTTGACCGAGGGCGATTCCTCCAGCAGCTTCTGATGGCGCCGCTGGATGCTGCACTCGCGCTCGCCCAGGCTGACCACGTTCCGGTACTTATCGGCCAGGACCTGGAACTCGATGTGGCGGGGCCGCTCGATGAATTTCTCCATGTAGAGGTCGCCGTTGCCGAACGCGGCGGCGGCTTCCGACCTGGCGGCGTGGAACAGCACGGGCAGTTCCTCGGCGCTGCGGATCACCCTCATGCCGCGTCCGCCTCCGCCCGCCGAGGCCTTGACGATCACGGGAAATCCCACCTGCTGCGCCCACTCCTGCGCCTCGCCATCGGAGGCCAGCAGGCCCTCCGAGCCCGGCAGGATGGGGATGCCGGCAGCCTTCATGGCGCCGCGCGCTTTTTCCTTCTCGCCCATCAGGCGCGTCACCTCGGGCGGCGGGCCGATGAAGGTGATGCGCGAAGTCTCGCAGACCTCGGCAAAGTTGGCGTTTTCGCTGAGCAGGCCATAGCCGGGGTGGATAGCATCCACGTTGGCGATCTCGGCGGCGCTGATGACGGCGGGGATGTTGAGGTAGCTCTCGGCCGAGCGCGGCGGGCCGATGCAGATGGCCTCATCGGCGAAACGAACATGCAGCGAGTTGCGGTCCGCCTCGCTGTACACCGCGACTGTCTTGATGCTCAGTTCCTTGCACGCGCAGATCACGCGCAGGGCGATCTCGCCGCGATTGGCTATGAGGATCTTTCGGAACATGGTGAAATTCGTTCGCCGCCCATTAACGCGGATACACGTGGATCAAAATGAATTCGTCCCAGTACCTGGGTGGAGCAGGGCTTCAGCCCTGCATTAATGACGGTAGCGATAGGATTCGGCTTCAGCCGCTGAGGTACCGATCTCTGTGCGCGGCCTCCGCGATTGCTACGGTACCTCAGGGGCTGAAGCCCAACAATTCAAAGGCCACATGAATGCAGGCCTAAAGGCCTGCGCCACCCTGCTGAATTATCCTGGCCTTTGCGACCCGCGTCGGTTCTCCCCCTGGGATACCCAGCCTTCCTAAGCTCGATCCGCGTATATCCGCGTCAATCCGCGGCGGATGAACTTCCTACGACTGCGGCCGGATCAGAAACAACACCTGCCCGTACTCGACCGGCTGTGCGTTGTTCACCAGCCGCTTGACGATCTCGCCGCCGGCGTCAGCCTCGATCTCGTTCATCAGCTTCATGGCCTCGATGATGCAAAGCACCTGTCCCTCCTGCACCACGTCCCCGACCTTGACGAAGGGGGGCGCACCCGGCGACGGCGTTTCATAGAACGTCCCCACAATGGGCGACTTGACCTCGTGCAGTCCTGATTCCTCGGCGGCCGGTTTCGCCAGCGCCCCAACCGGCGGCGGGGGTGGCGAAACCGCAAGGGAATCGGCTGGAGGTGCGGAAAGCGGCGCCGCCACTTGCACGTAGCGGGCTTCCGACGGAGCGGCGGCACGAGCATCCGAGGTACGCTTGATCCGCACCTTAACGTCGCCGCGTTCCAGTTCGAACTCGGCGATGTCCTTCTCGATTAAGAACTCAATGAGTTCCTTCAGCTCTTTTTGGTTCATGGGCAGACGAGAGGAGCCGCTTTCCCTACACAGCCAGGAGTTCCTTGGTGGTGGGAGTCAACACCTCGCACGAGGTGGTCGTGACCACCACCATGTCCTCGATGCGGACCCCGCCGCAGCCGGGAACGTAAACACCGGGCTCGATGGTAATCACCATCCCCGGCTGGAGCACCTCCGGCTGCCCGCGGGCGATGCGTGGAGGTTCGTGGATCTCCAGCCCCACGCCGTGGCCAGTGGAATGCGTGAAGTACTGCGACAGGCCCTCGCGCCGCAGCCAGGAGCGCGCTGCCCGGTCCACCTCACTCACCGCGCTACCGGGCCGCACTGCGTCGATGGCAGCCTGTTGCGCGTCCCGCACCGCCTGGTACAGCCTGCGGGCTTCCACCGCCGGCTTGCCCACGTGCACGGTGCGGGTCATGTCCGAACAATAACCGCGAAGTATAACACCGAAGTCGAGTACCACGAATCCGCGCCGGGGGATGGGCTGCGCGGAAGCTAGCCCGTGCGGCAAAGCCGAGCGCGGCCCGGCCGCCACGATGGTTTCGAACGACATGCCGTCGGCGCCGGCTTGGCGCGCGGCATACTCGAGCTCGGCCGCCACCACCCGCTCCGGCACTCCGGGACGGATGGCGGCCACAGCTTTGTCGAACAGGCTCGATCCCAGCCGTACAGCAGCGCGGAGACATTCGACCTCGGCCGGTTCCTTGACCATTCTGTGCTCTTCCACCAACCCCAGGGTTTGGCGCAGGCGAGCCTTGGTGCGGAGTGCGCTCGCGACCTTGGCTGCGGCGGCCACGCTCAAGTGCTCGCTTTCCAGACCGACCCTCCTGACCCGCCAGTCAGCGAGCGCACGAGCGGCGGCATCCAAAACCGCTCCCTTGGGCACAACCACCCGCGCGCCCTGGACTTCGGCGCCCGCTTGTTCGCGGTAACGTCCGTCGGTGAAGAACGTGAATCTGCCGTTGGCGACCAGGAGCACGCCGGCGCTTCCGGTGAATCCGCACAGGTAGCGGATATTCGGCAAGTGCGTCACCAGCAGCGCGTCAAGACGGCGTGCTTCAAGCACCTGCGCCACTCGGCGCTGGCGCCCGCGGTAGTCCATCACTTCATTGGGTGATTGGGTCATCGGGCCATTGAATCATTGGGTGGTTCTGCTGCAATTGGGGATTGTAAATGGCTGGCCTAACGGCGGCAGAACAGAAAGCCCCCGGTGGTTGCCGGGGGCCGTCGGTCGATTTTCCAGTTATAGCTGGTTGACTACGTCTGGACGATCTTGGGAGTGATGAAGAAGAACAGTTCCTGCGTCTGGGTGGAGACCGCCCGGTGCTTGAACAGATTGCCCAGCGCCGGGATGGAGCCCAGCAGCGGCACCTGGTCGATGTGCACCGAGTTCTGGGTCTGGATGACGCCGCCGATTACCACGGTGCCTCCGTCGGTCACCAGCACCTGGGTCGTCGCCTGCTGCGTGTCCAGGGTGGGGTTGCCGCTAACCTCTTGCGAGAAGTCGGGCACGGTGTTCTCCACGTCCACGTTCAGGAAGATGGTGTTCTCCACGGTGATCTGTGGAGTCACGGTCAAGCGCAGGAACGCCTGCACGTAGGTCGTGGTCGGCGGACCACCCAACTGGGCCGCGGTGACGACCGGGATTTGTATGCCCTGCCGCACCACCGCCTGGATGTTGTTCTGCGTGATGATGCGTGGCCGCGACAGGATCTTCAGCAATCCGCGCGATTCTGCCGCGGTGAGGATGACGTCCAGACGGTAGTTGGAACCCATGTTCACCAGAGAGAGGCCGCTGGTCGGACCCACTGCCCCCAGGCTGCTGAACAACGGAATGCCTACGCTGCTGGTGGTCGTGGTGCTGCTGCCGCTGGTGGTAGTGGTGCTGCCGGTGCTCCCGGCGTTGAAGGTGGGCGGGCTGGTCACGATGGGGCTGGTGCCGACGGCGCTGGCGCCGCCCACGGCCGTGGCGTTGTTGCCCAAGGCGAAACCGAGCTGGGTGCCGATGTCGCGCGAAAAGTTGCGCGTGGCCGCCACCACTCGGGCTTCGATCTCCACCTGCGGGGTCTTGCGGTCCAGTTGCGTCAGCACGCGGTCGATCTCCGGGAAGACCTGCGGGATATCCATGATGATGAGCGCGTTGTTTCGGTCGTCGGAAACGACCTCACCACGCCTCGTCAGGAACTTCTTGATGATGGGCACCATGTCCTTGGAGTGCGCGTAGCTCAGGAAGCGGGTGACCGTGATCTTCGACGCCGCCAGGGCCTGGGCCTCCACCTGCTCGCGGCGCGAATCGGCTTCGTGCTTCAGCGTATCCACGGTGGCGATGCGCAGGACATTGCCGTCGAGCTGACGCTCCAGTCCGTTGTTCTTCAGCACGATGTCCAGCGCCTGGTCCCACGGCACGTCATCCAGCACCAGCGTCAGCGTGCCGTGGACGTTGGGATCGAGCACCACGTTCAGGCCGCTGATCTCGTGGATGAGACGGAAGAAGTCCTTCAAATCGACATCCTTCAGGTTCACCGAGATGGGCTCGCCGGTGTACTTGGGCCGGCCGGCCATGGGCATCTCCGGGGTCGCGGTGGGCTGCTGTGCCGCGCTGACAGGAGCCGCGGCACGCAGGCTGCCGCTGGCTCCCTGCAGGTGCGGGGTGTTGGACAAGGCAACCTCGGTCTTGTCGCCGGAAAATTTGGCAGCAGCGTCGGAGGCGCGGACGACCGGCTCACTGGCCTCCGCTTTAGGTTTATAGCTCGGCTGCACCATCACAAAGTCTTGCGCATTGGCGGACGCCGGCTGGGTTGAGGACGCCGGCTGGGTTGAGGGCGCTGGCTGGGTTGAGGGCGCTGGTTGGGTTGAGGACGGCGGATTCGCCGGCGGTGCTGCGCTGGCCACTTCCTTCACCGGCGCGGGGCTGGCGGCGGCAGCGTCACTCGCGGGTTGCGGTGTGCTCTCCTGCTCCACGGCCTGGGACGCGATCGCCGGGGCCTTGGGCAGCACCGGCATGGTCGGCGCCGCCACCGCCGGAACCGGAGGCGCACCCAGGCTCGCCACCTGGGCGGGCGCGTGCAGTTTCACCCGCAATCCATTCTCCGACGGAACCAGCTCATAATCGCGGGCCGCTTCCAGGTCCACCACCACCCGGGTCACGGGGGGATTCACCTGGTACAGCGCCATGCGGACGGCTTTGATTTCGCCGCTCTTGACCGGCACCTGTACCGGGCGAAGGGTGCGGGCGTTCTCCAGATCGACCACGATCCGGTCAGGATCGGAGAGCCTGGTCACCGTCGGTTTGAGCACGCCGTTGCTGCGGATCTCCAGCTCGATACCCTGGCGGCCATGAATCACATTGACGCTGCGCACCCAGACCGGCTGGGCCATCTTCGCCGCCTGGTGCGGGGCGGTCTCGGCCGCGTCCGCGGGGGACGCCGCCTGCACCGCCTGGCTGGCCGGCGGATCCGGCGCCGCCGTGGCGTGCTCCGGGGCTGTGGCGTGGTCCGAGGCCGCGGCCGGCGCAGCAGCGGCCGGGGTAGCCGCCGCAGCCGGTGTTTCCGCCGCGGTCACGCGCACGTCCAGCGTGCCTTTATCCTGGTTGAAAGTGACGAAGGGAGCGCCGCTGAGAGTCAATTCCACGCGCGCCACGTCGGTGCCGCCCGTGCCCTGGAACGACTCCACCCGGTAGGCGGTGACGCCGGGGCCCTGCACCGGCTGGCTCTGTCCTTCCAGCACGCCGGCGGAAACGCCGGGCAGATCGACCAGCAGCAGATTTTCGGAAGGCCGATATTCCGTGTGCGTGAAGGCGCCGCTGGCGCGGATGGTAATAGTCGTGGTGTTGTCCTGGGTGCTGAGGCTGACCGCCGTGAGTTGCGGCCCTGCGGCCACGGCTATGATCGACAGCACGAACACCGTCAGGAAAATGCCCAGCAGTTGCTTGCCCCTCATCATTCTGTCTCCCCGTCCCGCCTTCTGCGGGATGTGCGGCAATCTTGACCCCTGCCGCTGAGGTTTGACCCTCTTGAGTGTTTCTGTTGGCGGCCCTGCCGCCCCCCGCCGTTACGCTGACGGGGCCGTAACCTTCTTCACCACTTCCCGCGTACCCTGCCGCCCGATGCGATCCACGGTGTTTTCCTTGAAGACCACGGAATCACCGGTGATGCGCACCACGTATCCGTTGAACACCGGATCGTTCTCGTGCAGGAAGTAGGCCTTGTTGATGGAGTTGGCAACCACCGCGATCATGCCGCTGGCGGTCTTCACCACTCCCCGCAGCACCAGCTGATCGATCACCAGGCAGCGCTTGCCGCTGGCGCAGTTGCTCGCCGGCAGCGCCGCCCCGGTCGCGGTGGAAATGGGGCTGACGAAGGGGTCGCGCTTGCCCTGGCCGGATTTGCGCTCCGGACGCACCTCGTCGTCAACGGCCGGCGGTTCGCTGGCGTCGTTGCTGCTGTTGGCGGTGATGGGACGGGACGCCGCAGCGCTCGTCACCTCGACGCGGGCTGGCGCCGGAGGTGCGGCTTGCGCTGCCGCCGCCCCCTGGCCGCCCACGATCTTGC
Organism: Terriglobales bacterium; assembly: GCA_052145015.1. Lineage (GTDB taxonomy): Bacteria > Acidobacteriota > Terriglobia > Terriglobales > Acidobacteriaceae > JAHFUA01. The sequence continues at coordinate 32,775 of JBKQPN010000108.1, read as the reverse complement.
GGACGCTGGCGGGAGTATCCACCCGCTGGGCGAGGGCTCCGCAGCTTGCGATCACCACGAGGAAGAGTATTTTCTTGAGCATTGCCGTTTTCCTACTTTGCGGGCGCGTTCGCCGGCTTCGGCGGCGTCGCCTGCGGACTGATGTCATGGCTGAAGAAGGTGGTCGCCAGGCAGCTCACCACCACGCTTTCGCTGGGCGCATACTGGTAGCTCTTGCGCACCTTGGCGTCACCTGGCTTCTTCACCGACGCCATCTGCAATCCGCCCACGTTGATGATCCGTTCCAGCTTGGCGGTGCGGTCGAAAAAGTTGAGCACCGAGTAGTAGGGGCCGTCGATGTCCATCTCGAACGGCGCCTCGGTATAGAACTCGTGCGCCGCGGGCGCCCGCGAGGTGTAGCGGCGGATCTCCACCCCGGCGGAATTGGCCGTCGCCTGCATGATGTGCATGAACTGGTCGGCTTCCTTCTCGTCGGGAACGATCTTCTTCAGGATCTCGAGCTGCTGCTGCAAGGCTGCGATCTTCTGCTCCAGTTCTTTTTCTTTGTCGCGGTAGGGCCGCAGCAGGTTGTTCTCGCGCTGCTTGGCCTGCAGCGCGGCGCTGGCCTGCTGATTAGCTGCCGTCATGCCCCGCAACTGCAGGAAATAAAAGCCCACCGTCAGAGCCACCGCTCCGACCACCACGATGGCCACTTGTGTCTTGCCCGGCAATTCACTGAACTTCGCCATATGTGCGACCGTCCCGGTTACGATTTCTGCGGCTGCGCTTGCTTCTCGCAGACCAGGGTGAATACAAACGCCTGCATGGTGTGCACCGTGTCGTCCTGGTAGGACTCCTTCATCTCCACGGTCTTGAAGTAACCGGTGCGCTTGAGGTTGGCCATGAGGTTGGCGACGGCGTCGATGCTCAGCGCCGTGCCCTCGATGTTGATGTTGGGGCCGTCCTCGTTCATCTTGTTCAGCCACACGGCGTCGGTGCCATTCACCGTGTCGCCGATCATGGCCAGCAGTTCCTTGGGGCCGGATTGCGCCGCCCGCAGCCGGTCGATGACGTCCACCCGCCGCTGGTAGGCCTCGGCCTGCTTGTTCTTCTGCTCCACCCGCGCCTTCACCTGCAGCAGCTCGCGGTTCTCTTTTTCCGCCTTGGCCATGTCGGCGGCGATGTGCTGGCCCTCGCGGTTCAGCTTGTACCACCAGCCCAGGTTGAACCCCGCGGTGAGGACCACCAACACCAGGGCGACGATCATGAGGTTGGGCCCGGAGCCGCTGGCGGCCGGCGCCGCCGCCGTCCGCTTGCCCCGCTTCGATTTCGGAATGCTCAGCAGATTGATGCGGATCATAGGTTCTCAAAACTCCTTAAGGCCAAGCCCACTGCCACCGCCAGTTGGCCCGCGTTCTGGTCCACCAGGGCGGTGGTGTCTCCCAGCGGCAACGCCACCCGCTGGAAGGGATTGAGCAGCTCCACCGGGATGGAAAACTCCTGGCGCAGCGCCTCGATCAGTCCCGGCACCTTGGACGAGCCGCCGGCCAGGTAAATGCGCTCGATGTGCTCACCCGGCGCGGTGGCGCGGAAAAAGTCGAAAGTCTTCTGGATCTCCAGCACGATGATCTCGGTGACCTGCTGCAAAATGGGGGTTTTGGCATCCGCGCTGACCGTGCCCACCTGCCGGCCCAGCTTGAACGCCTCGGCATCGTCGAAGCTGAGGTCGAGTTCCTTCTGCAACGAGTCGGTGTACTGATTGCCGCCTACGCTCACATCGCGCGTGAACAGCGGGGTCACACCCTTCACGATGTTGATGTTCATCACGCTGGCGCCCAGGTTCAGCAAAGCCACGGTCGCGCCTGGCGCCGGATCGTAGTTGTACTCGTAACAGTTCTGCAGCGCGAAGGCGTCGATGTCCACAATAGCCGGACTCTTGCCCGCCAGCGAGAGCACGTTGGTGTAGTTCAGGATCTTGTCCTTCTTGACCGCCACCAGCAGCACGTCCATCTGCGGCCCGCTGAGGTCCTCGGAGAGGATCTGGAAGTCGATGTTGACGTCGGTGATGTCGAAGGGAATGTGCTGCGCCGCCTCCGTCCCGATGTGCTCGGCCAGTTCCTGCTCGCTCATGGTGGGGATGGCGATCTTCTTCACGATCACCGAGTGCCCGCTCACCGAGGTGGCCACCAGCCTGGACTTGATGGTGTTCTCGGTGAAGATCTTGCTGATGGCGCTGGAGACCGAGCCGGAATCCACGATCATCGAGTCCACCACGATGTCGCTGGCCAGGGGCTCGAAGCCGATGTGCGTCACCTCGATCTGCCCCTTGCTCTTCTTCAGCTCGATGGCCTTGATGCTGCTGGACCCGATGTCCAGTCCCACAACGTTTTTCGCTGCTCCGAATCCGAACATGAGAGCCTCTTAGTCCCCCGCCGCGGTGCGTGCGGTTCTTGGTTTCTTTTTGCCCCGGCCTTCGCCCAGCACGCTCTTGCGCTCCATCCACGCGTCCAGGATGGTCTTCTTGAACTTCCAGCGGTTGCCGAGCTTGAAAGCAGGGATTTTTTCTTCGTACACGTATTTGTAGAGCGTGTCCGGACTGACCCCGAGATACTGGGAGGCTTGCCGGATGTTCATCACTTCACGCGCGTCGGCCATGCTGCTTACGCCTTTCCACAAGAGAGGCTCCGGCAACTGCCGGCCCAAGCCTCTAACCGGTCCGGACCTCCGGACCTCACACAGAACCTTTTTCGGGGGAGCTTGCGCGAGTTATAGCAGCCCTATGGTATGTAGTGTCAAGGCACTAATCCCTGTTTTATCCGTGTTTTATGGGGATTTTAGGCCATGTACTTCTGGTGTGGGCCCAAGCGATAGTCAAGATTGTGTAGATTATTCTCTGGATACCACAATAGATAGTGGTATTAACGCACTGGATGCGAAGCTGGGCACGCTGTACGTTACCGAAGTAGTAAAGCTACTGTTTGCCTGAAGCATGGCCCTCCACAGCCAACGTCGCACCTGTGCAACTTATTGATGCAACTACGCTTATCGCCCAGGGCGATAAGTCGAGCCGGCAGCCCGTTTCGGTCCCGTCAGGCTACTGCCGCAGCGCATTTCGCCAGCGGCAGCTCGCGCATCATGACCTGGAATTCGCGGCAGTCGAGAGACTGCGGACCGTCCGACAAAGCCCGTTCCGGGTTGGGATGGACCTCGATGATGAGCCCATCCGCCCCTACCGCGATGGCCGCTTTCGAAAGCGGCGCGATCAGGCTGCGCCGTCCGGTTCCGTGCGAGGGGTCGGCGATGACCGGCAGGTGCGAGAGTTCCTTGGCCAGGGCGACTGCCGCCAGATCTATCGTGTTGCGAGTTTCGGTTTCGAAGGTCTTGATGCCGCGCTCGCACAGCACCACGTTGGGATTGCCCCCGGTGAGAAGATACTCGGCCGCCAGCAGCCACTCCTTGACCGTGGCCGAGGGTCCGCGCTTGAGCAGCACCGGCTTGTCGACGGTCGCGAGGCGCCGCAGCAGGGCGTAGTTCTGCATATTGCGCGCGCCTACCTGGAGCATGTCGGCGTGCTCGCAGATGGTGTCCACGTCCTCCGTGCTCATCACCTCGGTGACCACGGGCAGGCCGGTCTCGCGCCGCGCTTCCGCCAGCAGTTCGAGCGCTTCCTCGCCCAGACCCTGAAAGTCGTAGGGAGACGTGCGCGGCTTGTAGGCACCTCCGCGCAGCAGACGCGCGCCTGCGCTCTTCACCGCGCGCGCGGTGGTGAGGAGCTGATCGCGGGATTCCACCGAGCATGGCCCGGCGATGACCACCACGGGCTCGCCATTGCCGATGCGCACCCCTGCAACGTCCACCACCGTCCCGCCCGGACGCACCTGGCGGCTCACCAGCTTGTAGGGCGCTGCGATGGCGACGACGTTATCCACGCCGGGCGCGGCTTGTAGCGCCTCAATCTCGTGCCGACGCCCGCTTCCCACGGCGGCAACGATGGTGCGCTGCTCGCCGCGTGTAATGTGCGCCTGGTATCCGGCCTCGCGGATGCGCTCGATGATGTGCTCGATCTGCTGCTCGGTGGCTGTGTCTTTCATGTTTACGATCATGACCTCGTCTCCTTTAGGACAAATGAAAAGCCGCGATCCTTGAGAGATCGCGGCTTCGGGCTTGCTGAACTTGTGTGCCTTACATCAGGCTGGCACGCACGGAGCGCCCGCGCCGCTACTCTCAAACCAGTAGCGGTAGCTAAAGCCGGCGCTAAATCGGAGGGCGTGCATGGCGTAGAAACTATATGCAGAACAGCCGCGGGCGTCAAGCTTCATTCTGGCTACGTGGTCGGACTTCACGCGGCTAAACCAAGCTGCCCTAGTTCAGGGCCCCTTTCCTGCTTTGGGTATACTAGCTGCCGGTGTCGCCACGCACATGTCCAGCCGGGAACTGAAGAAGGAAAGCGAACTAACCGTCTGCTTGGCTGTCGCGCAGGAAATGAATCGCACAGGCGGCACGGACTATTATGCGGTCCCCGGCCCTTGCGAACCTGCCGACATATTGTTGGTCAGCCGGTCAGGCACCTACGAGTCCCAATCGTTGCAGGTCGTGTCGCTTCCGATTGACCATACAATTCGGCTTGACAATGACAACGTGCAAAGATTCCGGCGCCAATTTTTGGAAGCGCTGGCCCTGCGCCGATTTCGCGGCTTTGATGCGCATGTGAACCTGACGGATCAAGCGAAAAGAACAGGCATTCCATTGAATGTCGTCACGATGCTTGCAGGGTTCATTGCAACCCGCTGGGACGGACGCCGATTCCTGCTGCTTAGAGCGGAGGACGAGCTATATGCGCTTGAGCCTCTGTTTTGTGAGTTCTTCAATTACGTCCGTTTACTCCCCCTCGAATTTGACCGCAGCGACGTGTCAGTGCCGCTGGGATGCTGGATTCCGCGTGATGGGACTTGGGTGAGGGCTGCAATCGAAAAGAAGACTAAGAAATATAACAGGGCGACCCTAGCGAAGCTGACGCTTGTAGTCGATGGCTGCGCCCACCTTGACGGCGAACAGGTCGAGAGTTTCCGCCGCGAGTCGGGCGATCAAAAGCTTCCCTTCCGCGAAGTTTGGATCGTGAGCATGGGCAAAGCAGCCAAACTGTAGAAGGCTACGGAAACTCACCCGAGTTGGTGCCCACGAGGTTTCAATGAAGGCCAAGAAGAAAAATCCGTCGCCCGAGCACACCGGTTCGACCTTCGATAGCTTCCTGATGGAAGAGGGCATTCGGGAAGAGGTCGAAGCAGTAGCTGCTAAACGTGTGCTCGCGTGGCAACTCGCGCAAGCTCATGCCGAAGCCGCGCCGGGCAGAAAGGTGAAGGGGCACGCCTTCAGGCGTGCCGTGAAGGGCAGGTAAGAACCCGGCTTTAGCCGCTGAGGGAACCTCAGGGCCTAAAGGCCAATTCATTCGTGGCACATATCGGCACGGCTGAAGCCGTGCCCCTTCACCGGTCACAGCAATACCAACAGCGCTTTAGTTCAAATCAAACTGCTCCTGGTGCAGCGCGGGGTCTGACTTCACGATGATCGTGCGTCCGACCAACTCTTCCATCTCCTGCAGCCAGCGCCCGCTGTTGGCCTTCAGCGCTTTGACCACCTCGGGATTGGCGCGCAGCATGACATCGCTGCGATCGGAGTGCTTCGCGATCTTGCGCATCTCGACGTATATCTCGTTGCAGATGGTGCTGACTGACTTCACCAGCCCAGTGCCGGTGCAGTACGGGCAAGGAGCGCCCAGCGTGCGCTCGAGCGATTGCTTCACGCGCTTGCGGGTAATCGCCACCAGGCCGAAATCATTGAAGTTGAGGACTTTCGAGGGCGCACGGTCGTGCCGGAGCTCTTCTTCCAGCGCCTGCAGGACCTTCTGCCGGTTGCGGCGCTCGTCCATGTCGATGAAGTCGATGACGATGATACCGCCCAGGTCGCGCAGCCGGATCTGGCGCACGATCTCGCGGATGGCATCCACGTTGGTCTTGACGATGGTGTCTTCCAGGCGCGTGGTCTTGCCCACGTACTTGCCGGTGTTGACGTCGATGGCCACCAGCGCCTCGGTCTGGTTGATCACGATGTAGCCGCCGCTCTTCAGCCACACCTTCGACTTCAGCGCCTTGTTGATCTCTTCCTGGATGTTGAACTGCTCGAACAGCGGGGTTTCCTTGCTGTAGAGCTTGACGCGCTTGACCAGGCCGGGCTGGAAGCGGCTGACGAAGCGCAGCACGCGCTCGTATTCCTGCTCGGTATCCACCCAGATCTGGGTGAAGGTGGCGGTCACCTGATCGCGAAGAATGCGCTCCACCAGGTTCAGATCGTGATAGATCAGCGCCGGAGCCTTGCTGGATTCGGCGCGGCTGCGGATTTCCGTCCACAGGTTGAACAGGAAGCGCACGTCGGCGCGCAGATCGTCGTCGCTGGCTCCCGCGGCGGCGGTGCGGACGATGAAGCCTCCTGAACCCTGGTGCTCGGCCAGGATGACGCGCTTCAGCCGCTGCCGCTCTTCGTCACTGGCGATCTTGCGCGACACGCCGATGTGATTCACCGTCGGCATGTACACCAGGAAACGTCCGGGCAACGCGATGTGGCTGGTGATGCGCGCCCCCTTCTTGGCGATCGGCTCCTTGGCGATCTGCACCAGAATCTCCTGCCCTTCCTTGAGCAGGTCGGTGATCTTGGGCGCAGGGCCGCGCTGGTTGTTGCGGCGGGAGTGCGTGCCGCGTCCACCACGGCGGCCGCCGCGACGGCGATCGAACGGCTGCCGTTGCGGCCGCTGTTGGAACCCTGCCGTGCCCGGCGTGCCGCGGGTCTCGGCACGGGCTTCGGTCGCTTCTCCCGGGCTGGCGCTCGCCTCGGCTTCCTCCTCCTCGAACTCTCCTTCTCCGCCCTCCTCCTCGCCTTCGTCCTCGAATTCCTCTGCCGCCTCACCCGGAGCACGGGCCGCATCGGATTCTTCCCTGGGTTCGACCTCGTCTACAGTTTCGGCGCTGCTCGGCGTGTCGCGATCCAGAGTCTCCTCTTCCAGTTCTTCGTATTCGGCAACGTCGAGATCGTCCTCCACCGGCGGGAGGTCGGCTTCGTCTTCCTCGATCTCCTCCTCTTCGATCAGGCCGGAGCCGGGCTGGAATGCTGCGGCGGCATGCTGCTCGTCGGACGCATGAGCACTCTCGGTTCGTGCCGAGAATGCCGTCCCAGGTTCCTCACGTTCCGTCTCCGCTTCTTCGCCGGCAAAGACTCCGGCCACGTTCATCTGGTCAAAGCGCTCTTGTTCTGCGTCGTCCAAAGTCTGTGATTGCTGGTGGCGCTCCTGGGCAGCAACACCGGCGCCAAAGGCTCCGCGCGCTTCCCCCGCTGCGGAAAACGGACGCGACTCCGCCTGGTGTTCACGCTCCAGGGACTCGCTGAGCGGCTCCATGGAAGCAGCCAGCGCGGCGGCATCCGCGGCTTGTTCGGCAGCGCCGGTGCTCACCGCGGTGGCAGTCGGCCGCTGCGCCGCCATGCGCTGGTACTTGGAGATGGATTCACCGGGCAGGATGATCGGCTGGTAGGCAGGCGGAGGCGCATACGCGGGCGGAGGTGCACTAGCAGTCTCCTGCGGGCGCGGCTGCTCCTGGCGCGCGAACTTGCTCTCCGGGAAACCCCGGCCGCGGCCACGGCGGCGGCGGCGTCCACGCCAGCGGCCTCCGCCGTCGCCCTCGTTGTCACGCTCGGGGCCACGGGCTGGCTCGGAAGCGGCAGGACGCGCGATCTCCTGCTCTTCGGCAACGGCCTGCACCGGCTCAGCGGGCAGGGGAACTTCCGCGCGCGGCTGCGTCCCGTTGCGGGTGGCATCCTCGTGCGCGCGCGCGACCACCTGCTCGAACTCCTCCTGGTCTTCCTGCTCTTCCAGGAAGTCGGTCACGTAAAGAAATGCATCGCGCTCCAGGCCGACATCCACGAATGCCGACTGCATGCCCGGAAGCACGCGCGTGACTCGCCCTTGGTAAATGGATCCCGCGAGGGTGTACTCGTTCTCGCGTTCGAAATAGATTTCAGTGAGCTGGTCTTCCTCGACTACCGCCACCTTGGTCTCGTGTGGCGTCGAGGAGACGTAGAGTTCCTTCGACATACTGTCTCCGCAGCCGCTCGCTCAGCGAACAGCTTTTACCGGCACGGAAACAGGAGGCGGGGACAGAGACTCGCCGCCGCGGCGTGGTTGCGCCCGGCAATGGGTCTGGGACGAAGCATGGAAGCGCGAGCCCCTGGACTTTCCAGAAAGGCCCGGCGGCGCTCGGGGATGATTCTAAGGCTACGGCTCGGAATCTTTTCACCTACGCGTCATCGCAAGGCTTGTGGCCTCCCTGCCGAAACCATCCCGTTGCCTGGCAACGCGATCTGGCTTCGGCGGGGCCGTTACCCGCCCTGCGGCGCTTGTTCGCTTCAATCCTGTCCGGCCCCTCATCTCTCCGGCCGGGTTGCCCTCTTAATCGTGGGGCGATACGAAAATCCTGATCGGACCGCCTGCCGCGGCCGCGAATGTATCCCGCCGCGGCCTCTCGCCCGCGGCGCAAAACCGTCAGTTCACGAAGCGGCGCATGCGTATGTTCATCACAATGCCCAGCGCCAGGAACATGAACAACACTGACGAGCCGCCATAACTCATGAGCGGCAAAGGTATCCCGGTGACCGGCATATAACCGACCACCATGCCCACGTTCACCAGGATGTGGAAGAACAGCACGGCCACCACACCCATGACCACAAACGCGCCGACGCGGTCAGGCGCCGTCTGCGCGTTGTGGACCAAACGCATCAACAACAGGAAGTATAACAGCAGGACCACCACCGCACCCACAAATCCATGCTCTTCACACCAGGCGGCAAAGATGAAGTCGGTTTGCGGCACGGGCAGGAACATCCCCTGTGTTTGCGTGCCTTTCGTGATGCCCTTCCCCCACAATCCTCCGGAGCCGACGGCGATGAGGGATTGCTGGACTTGGTACCCCGCACCCTGGGGATCGGACTCCGGTTCGCGGAAGCTGACCAGCCGCTGCTTCTGATAGGGCTTGAGCCCGTAATGCCAGACTACGGGCACAACCATCGCTCCCAGCAGGATGAAGGCAGCAGCATGTTTGAGCCGGAGTCCCCCCAGGATCAACGCCATGATCAGCACCGGGATGTAGGTGAGGGCCGTCCCCAAATCGGGTTGTTTGAGCACCAGCAGCATGGGCACACCGGCCACCAGCCCCGCCTTCACGATGTCGCTCAGCGAGGCTTCCTCCCGGTGCAGGTCGGCGAAGTACTTGGCCAGCGCCAGGATGAGCACCAGCTTCACCCACTCAGAAGGCTGGAAGTGCTGCCCGCCGGGCATCTGGATCCAGCGCCGCGCGCCCAGGTACTTCTTGCCGATCAGCAGCACCGCCACCAGTGAAACCACGGATGCGATGTAGAACCAGTGAATCTTGTCCAGCAGCGCGTGATAGTCGATCAGGCTGATCAGGAACATCAGCACCATGCCCGCCATGATCCAGTACACCTGCTTGGTGTGAACGCCGATGAATTTGGTGTGCAGGGTAGCGCTGTAGATCTCCATCACTCCCAGAGCGCAGATCGCCAGCACGAAGGTGAGCAGCAACCAGTCGAAATCACGGAAGGAGAAGTATTTGGTCATTGGCCGGTTCCCGGAGCGCGGGCGTCCCGCCGGCCCGGTGCGCGGGCGGGCCCCCCGGGTGACAGCCGCCGAGACGGCGGCGATACTTCGACGCGGAAGCGGCCCGCCTGCATAGCGTCGGGCTCGCCCTCCGCCGCGCGGTTCCAGAGCGCAGCCACCTCCACGGTTCCGCGCGCTGGAGCTTCCGCCATCTTCACCGCGCGCTTGCGCTGCTTCTCGACATACGCCTTGATGACTTGTGAGCACACGCGCGCCGCCAGATAGCCGTGCTCGCCTTCCTCCAGCAGCACCGCCACCACGATCTCCGGGCTGCGGCGCGGGGTGACTCCGACGAACCAGCCGTTGTCCTTGAACTTGGCCTTGTTGGCCGTGAGCTTGGCCTTGCCCACGTTGCTGATGGTCTGCGAGCTGCCGGTCTTGCCGGCGAAATCGATCCCTTCGAGATGGGCGCTGGGCGCCGTCCCGATCGGATTCACCACGTTGGCCATGGCGTCGGTGATGGTCTCCCAATTGGCGGGATCGATGGGAACCGTCACGTCATCCGAAGGCTGGGCTTGCGTCTGGCGGAAGTTGGGAGGTAACTCATCGGGAAACGCCACATGCGGCAGGCGCAGCACGCCGTCGGAGGCGATACCGCCGATGGCGCGCGCCAACTGGATGGGCGTCACCGCCACCGCTCCCTGCCCGATGCCCACCGAGATGGTCTCTCCCGCGTACCACTTCTCCTTAAAGTTCTTGATCTTCCATTCCTCCGAGGGCATCACGCCGGTGACTTCGTTGGGCAGGTCGATGCGGGTTTTCTGTCCCAGGCCGAGCGCCATGGCGTATTTGGCGATGCGCTCGATGCCCAGCTTATCGGCCAGGGTGTAGAAGAACGAATCGCAGGACTGGTAGATGGCTTTGCTGATTCCCACCTCGCCGTGGGTAGTGTGCTGCGAGGTGATCCAGCACTTGAAGAAGCGCCCGTAGAAGGTCTTTCCTCCGCCGCAGGACACGTTCAGTGTCTGCGCGATGCCTTCCTGCAGACCAGCGGTCGCCATGATGATCTTGAACACCGATCCCGGAGCGAGTTGCGCCTGAATGGCCTTGTTCAGCAGAGGATGGTTCTCGTCGGTGACCAGCTTGTTCCAATCGATGCGCTTGATGCGCACCGCAAAATCATTGGGATCGAACGCCGGCCGGCTGACCATGGCCAGCACCTCGCCGGTGCGCGGGTCCAGGGCGACGATGGCGCCGCTCTTGCCGCTGGAATCGATGGCTTCTTCGGCGGCGATCTGCAGATCGAGGTCGACGGTCAGCTTCAAAGGCGTGCCGGCCACGGCCGTGGTCTCGCTGAGCCGTCCCACCTCCTTGCCGCGGCTGTTGACCAGCGACCGCCGCGAGCCATCCTTACCCATCAGCATGTCGTTGTAATACTGCTCGATGCCCGACTTACCTACCACGTCGCCGGGCTCATAGAGCTCGTATTGCGGCTGGTTGAGCTCTTCTTCGCTCACCTCTCCCACGTAGCCGACCAGGTGCGCCATGAAGCCGTTCTTGGGATAGAGCCGGCGGTGCACCATGATGGTTTCCAGCTCCGGCAGCTCGATCTTGTGCGATTCCACGAAGGCCAGTTCGTCCGGCGTGATGTCGTCCTTGAGCATCAGAGGCGTGAACCCGGGAGCGTAGGCAAACTTGCGCAGCCGGTCGCGGACGGTGTCGGCAGTCATGTGCAGGCCGGCGGCGATCCGCTCCACGTCGGCGTTCAGATCGCGGGTCTGGTCGCGCAGCAGCAGCACGGAGAACGACGGGTAGTTGTCGACGATGATGCGGCCCTCGCGGTCCAGAATCTTGCCCCGCGGCGCGAGAATGGGAATGGTGCGGATGCGATTGCGCTCCGCCAGCGTCTCGTATTTTTCCGTGCCCGCAACCTCCAGCCGTGCCAGGCGGAATATCAACACCACCATCACCGCCAGGATCACGTACTGCACCGCCGTCAACTTGAACTGCGGGATTTTGTCGTCGCGATCCATGGGAAACGGTTGCCAGTAGCCAGTTGCCGGTTACGTGCTGCGCTTGAAGCGATCCAGGACCGCGAACAACACCACCGCGGCCACGCCATTCAGCAGCGCTGCGAGCAGAGTGCGCGCCCACAGCCACTCCAGCGCAACTCCTAAGATATTTCTTGCCACTAGAAAATACACGGCCTGGTGTACCAGGTAGAACCCAGCGGTGACCAGCAGCCTGGTGCCGGGGTTCTCCACATCGATCTTTACCCCCAGGGACGATGCGCCATAGCCCACCACCGTCTTGGCGATGCCATAAAGTCCGATGGCCTGGTGGGTCAGGGCATCCTGGACCAGGCCGATGATCGCGCCCGTCATCAGCCCGGCCATCTGGCTGCGCCGCGTCACCGCGAAGAAAATTGTCACCAGCAAGGGCAAATCAAGCACCGCGAACCCGTGCCACCTTGCTGGAACGAACGCCTGGATGAGCAGCGCCAGCAGCGGAACCAGCACGCTGATAACCGGTCCAAACCGATAAACCTCAATCTCCTCGCGGCTGGTTCGGACAATGGTCATGTCGCTCATCGCGAGATTTCCTCGCCCGGCGGCGGCGGCGGGGGAGTGGCCGGTTTGGGAGGCTGTCCTGCGGATTTGGTCTGTTTAGGCTTCCCGACGTCTCCGCTCCCCGCAGGCTTGGTCGCGGCCGGCTTGACGACCGCGGGCTTAGTGGTGGCGCCATCAGCCGTTGCCGCCCCCGATGTCTTTGCTGGCGGAGTCGTCGTCACAGGCTTCGCGGCTGGTTTGGTTGCGACCGCATCCGGCGTCGCGCCCGCGGCGTTCGCAGTCGAAGGCTTGGGAGCCGCGGCCGCTGGCTTCGTGGTTGTGTCGGCGCCGGCCGTCTGCGGCTGAACCGCCACAGGTTTGGACGGCTGCACCCCGGCGGCGCTCGAGGCGGCCGCGCTGTTGCCCGGGGTGGGGACGCTGGTTCCAGCCGTCGTCGGTTTCGTGGCCGCACCCGCGGCAGCAGGAGCCTTTGGCGGGACGCTGGGCAGGCGTTCGGCCAGAATGTCGGCGGCGCGCACCGGCCCCGAAGGTTCCGCCGTCGACGGTGTGGTCTCGACGACTCTAGTAACCACCAAAACTTCTTCCAGCCGGCCGAGGTCGGCGGCGGGCTTGACGCGTATGTTGAGGAAGAGATCGCTGCCGGGATTGGTCTGCTGCACCGCGCCGACGGGAAGTCCCTTGGGGAAGATGCGGTCGCCCCCGCTGGTGAGTACGCGTTCTCCGGCCACCACCTTCTCATCGCTCATGACGTACTTCAGCATGGTTTCGCCCGCAGCGGTACCCTGCAGGATGCCCTGCAGCCGCGACGATTCCAGAATGGCGCCTACGCCGCTGGAAGGATCGTTGATCAGCAGAACCTGCGAGTAACCGTGATACACGCTCAGCACCTTGCCCACGATGCCGTCGGGGGTGATCACCGCCATGTCGGGTTTGATGCCGTTGCTCGAGCCCTTGTCGATGTAGACCAAGTGCGACTGGTCGCTGCCGCTGCTGCCGATCACCTGCGCCGCCACCGTCTGCGAGATGAACTGTTCCTTGAACCCGAGCAGCGCCTGCAGCCGGCGGGCCTGGGCGGCATCCTCGCTTAACCGTACCTGCTCGATGCGCAAGCGCTCGACCTGCTCCCTCAGATCACGGTTCTCGTGGCGCACGCCGCGCAGGTACACATAGTTCCTCCAGACATTGCGGACACCATGGCTGGTGCTCACCAGGGATTTCTCCAGAGGCGCGATGGCGTTCACCACCCAGAAGCGGATCAGGCGGGTGCCCCCGGTTTCGGTGCGCTTGACCTGCACCGCCAGTCCCATTACCTGCGCGAAAAGGACGAGCACCAGAAGGCTGGCGTTGCGGTACCGGCTGAAGAAGTTTTCCACTGCGCAGGTCTAGGGTTCCAGTTTCAGATTTCCGGTTGGAGCGCTGCTGCTCGCCAATGGCCGGGTCTTACTCGATCGAAATCTTTCGCAGCAACTTGAAATCGCTGAGCATCTTGCCGGTGCCCAGAACCACCGAGGCGAGGGGGTCATCGGCGATGGAGACCGGCAACCCGGTCTCTTCGCGGATGCGCTTGTCGAGGTTCTTCAGCAGGGCGCCGCCGCCGGTGAGCACGATACCGCGGTCGCTGATGTCGGCGGAAAGCTCCGGAGGTGTGCGTTCCAGGGCCACGCGGATGGCGTTCATGATGGTGGCAACGCACTCGCCCAGGGCCTCGCGGACCTCGCTGTCGTCCACGGTAATGGTCTTGGGCACGCCCTCGATCAGGTTGCGGCCCTTGATCTCCATGGTGAGCGGCTTGTCCAGCGGATAGGCCGAGCCAATCTCGATCTTGATCTGCTCCGCCGTGCGCTCCCCGATCAGCAGGTTGTACTTGCGCTTCAGGTAATTCATGATGGCTTCGTCCATCTGGTTGCCGGCCATGCGCACGGAACGCGAATAGACGATGCCGCTGAGCGAGATCACCGCAATGTCGGTGGTGCCGCCGCCGATGTCCACGATCATGTTACCGCTGGGTTCGGTGATGGGCAGCCCGGCGCCGATGGCCGCCACCATCGCCTGCTCCACCAGGTGCACTTCGCTGGCTTTGGCGCGGTAGGCGGAATCCATCACCGCGCGCTTTTCCACCTGGGTTATCTCGGAAGGCACCCCAATCACGATCCGCGGGTGCACCAGCATCTTGCGGTTGTGGGCCTTCTGGATGAAGTAATTCAGCATCTTCTCGGTGGTCTTGAAGTCGGCGATCACGCCGTCCTTCATGGGCTTGATGGCCACGATGTTGCCCGGAGTGCGGCCCAGCATCTCCTTGGCTTCCTTGCCCACGGCCTCCACTTCGCCAGTGTTCTTGTTGATGGCCACGATGGAGGGCTCGTTGACCACGATGCCCTTACCCTTGGCATAGACCAGCGTATTGGCAGTGCCCAGGTCGATGGCCAGGTCGCTGGAGAACAAGCTAAACAGCGACCGCAGGTTGTGCACCCAGGACTGTGAGTGAAAACCGTTGGATGGCATAACGTACTTCTCTCGCGGAGCGGGTGATTTGTCCAGTTACCAAAGTTGATGCACGCAATTGGGGAGACCGGCTCATATTGTAGTCGAATTGCCGGATTTGGGGGGCGCGGTTGCCGTTCCGTGAAGATTCCAAGCTGGAATTTGTGTAGGAATGGGACGAGCTACTGCAGCACCACTCTTTTTTGCTGGGTATTGACTCCCCCGCGGGAATTCTGCGCCGTCACCGTGATCAGGCTCTCCCCATTGGGAAGCGGCGGAGTGAAATAGTGGAAGCTGCCGTCGGAGGTAACAATCGGTACCTCCTGGCCGTTGACCATCACCCGGGCTGCGGGCTCGGTCCTGCCCTGCACCTCGATCACGTGGCCGTGCTGTACCAGGGGCTGCAACTCAAGGGGGATCGAGGGCTCCTGCTTGCTCTTGGCGATGACGGTGAAGCGGTTCTTGTCGCTTTCCACCGACTGCTTACCGTCCGGCGCCACCGTCTGCACCACCCAGTAGTACGGCCCCTCCGTCAGACCAACCACTTGCACGTCCGGCCCCTTCACCTCGCGGTCGAAGACGGTGGAAGAAAAATAAGGATTGCGCGAGATCCGTATGTGAAACCTGTACCCTTTCCCCATCGGCGACCAGCTAAAACCCACCGGGTGCGGTCCGGGGGCAAGGATGGGCGCCATGTTGGCGGGTCCGATCAGCGTGGGCGGCGCGAGTTCCTTCTCCTTCACCATCCGGGAAGATTCGGCCTGGAAGCTGACCTTCTCAAAACCGGCCAGGCGAACCATCTCGCCATTGCGCACCACTTCGCCAGAGCCCTTCTTCAGCAGGATCTCGTGCTGATCGGCGGTGGCGTCGCTGCGCACCATGGCGGCGCTCTCCGGGGACAGGCTGGCGGTGGCGCCGGAGACGATCACCTGGTTCTTCGATCCCTGGGCGTAGGTCGCGGTGGTCAGGTCGACCGTGCCCGTGGTCACTTGCACGGCGACCTGGGTCTGTTGCTGGGCGTTGGCCGAGTTCTCCTCCACCACGATCAGCGAATCCTGCTTGATGGTGTAGTTGGTGCCGTCGGCAAAGACCACTTTCGCCATCCCTTCCGAAGTAGTCTGCACCACGTCACCTTTTTCCAGGGGCAGCGAGTAATCCGCGCCTACCCAGCTATTGCTGTTAGCTTTCTTGACCCGAACCCTGCCTTCGATGGCGGTGAAGTGGGCCTGTTGCTTGCCAGGGACCAGCCTGTCGGGACTCCGGACCGAGGAGTCGAGATGGCTCAGCGTGCTTTGCCAGGCACGCGCCGTGTAAGCTTTGCTGTCAGGAAGTACGAGGTAAACAATAAAGCCTGCGAACAGGACCAGCAGAGACGCCGCAATGGCAACACTGCGGTAGGTGATGGTGATCCAGGCGATCACCGACTCGGATTTGGGCTTCTTTCTGGACAAACCGGTCCCAGTCCGCGAAAATAGGCGCACTTGCAGGCAGAGTACCACGGTCTTGCAGTCCAAAAACCATGCGGGACACACCGAAGTAACCGCAAGGACGACCGTTTCGGACAAGCCCTCCGGGAACGAGGAAAGCCTGTGAATCCGGGCCCGAAACGGGACAGACATTCCCGCGACAGTCTTGCGCCCCATTGGTCGTAACACTTCTGAGTACAGGCAGATATGGAAGGACAGCCGACAAGCAGCGTGCCATAAGAGGAAATCGGCGGCCCCTGAGCCCGCGCAAGCGACTCATTTTCAAGCGGCAGGGATTCGGCATAGCAACTGCATAAGTAAGCGTGCCTCCACGGAGAGACTGCGCTGGCTGTTTGCGGCGCGAGAGGAAGCGAACACGGCCTGCGTTTCTGCGGTTCACTCGCAGGCCCCGGCTCGCCGGGTCTTCACGGGAGCTTGACTCGGCGAGTCGGGGTGTTCGTTGTCTCCACCCCACGATCCTACCCTCCCCTCTTCTTCTCCAATTTCTCCAACGCTGCGCGCAGGCGCAGCCCCTCGTCTGCTCGAGCAACCGCTGGCGTCCGTGGCTTGCGCACCCTCGATGCGGGGGTTACGATGGGGCTCTCTGCACGGGAGGCAATTCGGCAATGGCCACGGACACGATGCGCGCGACTGAAGATGTCGGCAGCATGGGCAACTCGAGGGTCTATAAGAACTTCATTGACGGCGAATGGGTGGAGGCCAGCATCGGCGAAACTTTCGAGAACCGCAATCCTGCCGATACCCGCGACCTGGTGGGGATCTTCCAGAAATCCGGCAAGGCGGACGTGGATGCGGCGGTCGATGCCGCCAAGCGCGCCTTTGAGAAGTGGCGGCTGGTGCCGGCGCCGCGCCGGGCCGAGATCCTCTATCGCGCCTCCGAGCTGCTGATCGAGCGCAAGGAAGATTTCTCCCGCGATATGACCCGCGAAATGGGCAAGATCCTGAAGGAAACGCGTGGCGACGTGCAGGAAGCCATCGACACCGGGTTCTTCATGGCCGGTGAAGGCCGCCGCATGTTCGGCCCTACCGTCCCTTCGGAGCTGCCTAACAAGTTTGCCATGGCGGTCCGGCAGCCGGTGGGCGTCTGCGCCATGATCACGCCCTGGAATTTCCCCATGGCGATCCCATCCTGGAAGCTGTTCCCGGCGCTGGTTGCAGGGAACACGTGCATCATCAAGCCGGCGCAGGATACGCCGCTTTCCGTTTTCAATTTCGTGCGCACTTTGAGCGACGCCGGCGTACCCCGGGGAGTGGTCAACATCGTAAGCGGCTTCGGCTCGAAGATCGGCGCCCCTCTGATGGAGCATCCCGATGTGCGCGCCGTTTCGCTTACCGGTTCGACCGACGTAGGCCGCATTGTGGGCGAGACCTGCGCCCGCAGCTTCAAGCACTGCTCGCTGGAGTTGGGTGGCAAGAATCCCATGATCGTGCTCGACGATGCCAACCTCGAACTGGCGCTGGAGGGCGGACTGTGGGGCGCTTTCGGCACCACTGGACAGCGCTGCACGGCCACCAGCCGCATCATCGTGCAGAAGGGCGTTTACGGCGACTTCATCCACGAGTTCGTGGAACGCGCGCGGCGGTTGAAGGTGGGCAATGGTCTGGACGAGACCACGGACATGGGCCCGGCCGTGAACAAGGCACAGCTCGAGACCGATCTCAGCTACATCGAGATCGGCCGCTCAGAAGGTGCACGCCTGTTGTGCGGCGGCCATCGCCTGGACAGCGGTGAGTACGCGAATGGATGGTTCCTTGAGCCTACGGTGTTCGGGGATGTCGATCCCCGCATGCGCATCGCGCAGGAGGAGATTTTCGGGCCGGTGGTTTCGGTGATTCCCTGCGACAGCTTCGAGGATGCCATCGCCATCGCCAACGACATCCAGTACGGCCTGTCTTCGGCGGTTTACACACGCGACGTGAACAAGGCTTTCGCCTCCATGCGCGACTTGCACGCCGGCATCACCTACATCAACGCCCCCACCATCGGCGCCGAGGTGCACCTGCCGTTTGGAGGCGTGAAGGCCACGGGCAACGGGCACCGCGAAGGCGGGATCGGGGCCATCGATTTCTACACGGAATGGAAATCCATTTACGTGGACTATTCCGACCGGCTGCAAAAGGCGCAGATCGACCGGGCGGAGTAGCGGAACGTGGGATGGGGCAGGTTCTGGAGTCTCCGGCCTCAAAGATATTTTGCTTCAGTGCTCGAAAAAAGGGTCGATTTCGTGGCGATCACGTGTCAGGGCCCGACTTCAGTCGTGCCGTTTGGTTAGCCATAAGCGCGGGCTTTAGCCCCTGAAGAAAACGGTCGCTCCAACGCCAGATTTCAAAGAATCGATTTCGTCCGCGGGAAAATTCACAGGGGCTAAAGCCCGGACCGAGGGATGGCCAATAGTGGCACGAGTAAACTCGTGCCCTGACACGTGATCGCGCACGAAGCAGCTTTCGCGTTCTGGAGATTGAAAGCCGCTCGTGGGGGGAGACACTCGCATGCGAATCGGTGTGCCCAAGGAAGTGAAGGACCACGAGTCCCGGGTGGGCATCGTGCCGGCGGGAGTGAAGGCTCTGGCGGACGCCGGGCATCAGGTGATGGTCGAGACCCGCGCCGGCGATCTCTCCTCCATGCCCGACAGCGAGTACAAGCAGGCTGGCGCGGAGATAGTTAGCACCGCCGCCGAGGTCTGGGGTCGGGCCGAAATGGTGGTGAAGGTCAAAGAGCCGATGGAATCGGAATTCGGCTTTCTGCGCGACGGCCTGCTGTTGTTCACCTATCTGCACCTGGCGCCGCTGCCGAAGCTGACCGACCATCTGCTCCAGAACAACGTCACCGGAATTGCCTACGAGACCATCCGCGATCAGCACAACCGTCTGCCGCTGCTGACGCCGATGTCGGAGGTCGCCGGGCGCATGTCGGTGCAGGTCGGGGCGGCGTATCTCGAAAAGGAACGTGGCGGACGCGGCGTGCTGCTAGGCGGAGTTCCCGGAGTCCCACCGGCGCAGGTGTGCATCATCGGCGGCGGCACCGTCGGCACCAATGCCGCCAAGATCGCGCTCGGCATGGGCGCACTGGTGACGCTGATCGACCTCAACCTCGACCGCCTCCGCGAGCTGGACGACATCTTCAATGGCCGCCTGTACACCGTCTCCTCGAACTCCTACAACATCGCCAAGGCGGTGAAGCATGCTGACCTCGTAATCGGCGGCGTGCTGATCCCCGGCGCAGCGGCGCCGAAGCTGGTGACCAAGGCAATGGTGAAAGACATGAAGCCTGGTGCGGTGATCGTAGACGTCGCCATCGACCAGGGCGGCTGCATCGAGACCGCGCACCCCACCACGCACAGCGATCCAGCTTACGTGGTGGACGGTGTCGTGCATTACTGCGTCACGAACATGCCCGCGGCCGTACCGCACACCTCGACGCTGGCGCTCACCAACGCGACCTTCCCCTACGTAATGAAGCTGGCGCAGCACGGCCTCGCGGCAGTGAAGTGCGACGAGGGATTCCGCGAGGGCGTCAACACCTATCGCGGACATGTCACTTGCGCGGGGGTGGCGGAATCGCAGGGCAAGCCGCTCAAGAACCTCATGGACCTGCTGTAACCGCCTTTGGCACCTATCCACAATTCAGGACGGGCTAAAATAGGTGTCTGGGGCTGAACTATGGTCGATATTCACTGCCACATCCTGCCGCAGGTCGATGACGGCGCGAAAAGCTGGGAAGTTGCCACCGAGATGTGCCGCATGGCGGCCGCCGACGGCATCACTCATGTCGTCGCCACGCCGCACGCCAACGAGGAGTTCGCTTACCATCGCGAAGAGCACGCCGCGCGTTTGCAGGAACTTCAGAAAGCGGCGGGAGAGTGGCCGGTCCTGAGCCTGGGCTGCGATTTCCATTTCTCCTTCGACAACGTGCAGGATGCGCTCAAGACTCCCGAGCGCTACTCCATCAGCGGCACGCCGTACCTGCTGGTCGAATTCAGCGATTTCGGCGTCTCCCGCTACATCAACGACACCATCTACCGGCTGCGCGCGCAAGCCATCGTCCCCATCGTCACCCATCCTGAGCGCAACCGCATGCTGCAGAGCCATCCCGAAAACGTGCTGAGTTTCGTCGAGCAGGGTTGCGTGGTGCAGGTAACCGCGTCTTCGTTCACGGGCCGCTGGGGAAGCGGCGCACGCAAGGCTGCGGAATGGCTGCTGAAGCATGACGCGGTACACGTGATCGCCACCGATGCGCACGACACCGAACACCGCCCGCCGGTGCTCTCCGCCGGCCGTGAAGCGGTGGCGAAGATCGCGGGAAAAGATATCGCCCGCGCGCTGGTTGAGGACAACCCTGCCGCCATCATCGCCGGCCGCGCGCTTCCCTACCTGCCGGCGCCGCTTTCAAGGTAGCTAGGCCGCGAACTCTTCGTTCATTTCCCGGAGGCCCTGCTGGCGTGCCGCTGCGAGATGCCGGTCGCGGTCCGAAACTTCCGCGAGGGTTGCCAGGCGCGACGCCAGCTCGCAGGTCAGCGATCCCGGTCGGTAGCGCCACACCCAGTTGCCGTCCGGAAGGCTGGGGATATTCATGCGCGCTTCGCTGCCCAGCCCCAGCACGTCCTGCAGCGGCACCACGCACAGGTCGGCGATGGAAGCCTCGGCCGCGCGGATGAAGGCCCAGTTCATCCCCTCGGGATCGTGGCCCAGATAGGCCGAGGCATGACACCGTTCCTGCTCGCTGGCGTGCTGCCACCAGCCCAGCGTGGTGTCGTTGTCGTGGGTGCCGGTGTAGACCACGGTATCGTGCTCGAACTGGTGCGGCAGGTAGATGTGCGCGCCGCGATTGCCGAAGCCGAACTGCAGCACCCGCATGCCGGGGAGGCCGAGGCGCTGCCGCAGCGCCCGCACTTCGTCCGTGATCAGGCCCAGGTCTTCCGCGATGAGGGGCAGCTTGCCCAGGGCCTGGCGCAGGGCGTGGAAGAGATCGTCGCGCGGTCCTTCCACCCAGCGCCCGCGCACCGCGGTAGGCTCGGTGGCCGCGATCTCCCAGTAGTGGTGGAAGCCGAGAAAGTGGTCCAGGCGCACGATGTCGCAGGTAGCGAGCGCGGCGCGCATGCGCTCGATCCACCAATCGTAGCCGCGGCTCCGCAGCACGTCCCAGCGGTAGAGCGGATTTCCCCAGCGCTGGCCCGTCGCGCTGAAGGCGTCCGGCGGGACGCCCGCCACCACGTAAGGCTCGAGCTGCTCGTCCAGATGGAAGAGGTCAGGATGGGTCCAGACGGCGGCGCTGTCATAGCTGACAAAGATGGCCACATCCCCGATGATCTTGATCCCCAGTTCGCCACAGCGCCGGTGCAAAGCGCGCCACTGCTCGAAGAATGCGAACTGGATCACGCGGACGACGTCCAGTTCCCGCGCCAGGCCGCGGCGCGCGTTTTCCAGGGCCTCGGGCTGGCGGCGCGCCAGATCCCGCGGCCAGCAGTTCCAGTTTTCGCTGCGGTAGAGCTGGCGCAGGACGTCGAAGAGGGCGAAGTCGTCCAGCCAGCCGGCGTTTTCCTGGCAGAAGCGGTGGAAGCGCTCGTGCTCCTGCGGGCGCGACTGCACCAGAAAGTTCCAGGCGGCTTCGCGCAGCAGCGGCAGCTTGGCCGCCCGCGCCTGGTCATAGTCGATGGAGGAAACGGCGTCAGGCAGCGACTCCAGACGGTCCGGCTCGATCCATCCCCGATCGGCCAGCCGCTCCAGGCTGACCAGCAGCGGGTTTCCGGCAAAGGCGGAGGTCGCGGAGTAAGGAGAATTCCCTTTCCCTGGAGGCCCGAGCGGCAGCACCTGCCAGACACCCTGCCGGGCAGCGGCAAGAAACTCTACGAAGTCATAGGCGGCGGGGCCGAGGTCGCCGATGCCGCCACGCGAGGGCAGCGAGGTGGGATGCAGCAGGATGCCGGAAGCGCGTTCGAAAGACATCAGTAATCAGCAGCGTGGGTTCTTGGTTGCCGGCGGTTTGGCTGTTTACCCACCCGGGTTTCCGAGGCGGGGATTCATCAGCTTGTCGCGTTCCTCTTTGTTGTAGCGGATTTTTCCTCCCTTTTCCATCTCAGCCCGCAGGTTGCTGGCGAAATTCTCCAGCACTTCCTGCCGTTTCTTCTGCAACAGGCTCTCGCGGATATGATCCTTCGACACGGCGAGCTCGTCGGGACTGGGCTCCCGGCGCTCCGTCACCGCAAACACCACCCCGCTGCGCCCGGCATTGATGGGAGCGCTGATCTGGCCGGGCTTCATATTGAAGGCCACCTCGGCCTGGCCCGACATGGCTCCGAGCTCCGGCACCTGGCTGTTGCGTGTAACCAGTTCGCTGGTCTTGACGGCCGCGCCCAACTCCTGGGCTGCTTTCTTCAGGTCATGGGCAGCGCGGGCGCGGTCGGAAAGCTCCTGCGTTCGCTTCTGCAGCAGCGCGCCGGCCTGCTGCTGCTTGAAGTCAGCCTCCACGCTCGCGCGCACATCGTCGAATTGCGGCTTCTGTGGAGGCTTCACTTCCGTCACCTGGAACACCACGCGGCCTAGCGGAATCGTGGTCAACTCGGGCGGGTCCTTGATGTGCGCCCCGAACACCGCGTCCATGAACTCGGGAGACGGGCCGATACCGGGCAGTGAACTGCTAGGGCTGAACAGCTCGCTGTGAATCACGGTCAGATGGTATTTTGCCGCGGCGGCTTCCAGCCCAGAGGTGCGGGCGAGGGTGCGGACGTCGTTGGCCAGCGTCTCGGTGGCACGCGCCGCTTTCTCCTGGCGCAGCATGGGTTCGATGGCCACCTTCACCTCATCCAGGCTCTGCACGTGGGCGGTGCGCTTGTCTTCCACACGCACGATGTTGAAGCCCAGCGCGCTCTTCAGCACGTCGCTGGTCTGTCCTTTATTAAGGGCGAAAATCTGGTCTTCAATATCGGGGATGCGCCCCCGCCCGATCCAGCCCAACTCGCCGCCGTTCTCCTTGCTGGGATCGTCGGACTCCTTTTTCGCGAGATCGGCGAAATTGGCCCCAGCCTTGAGCTTCTTCAGGATGTCGTCGGCCTTCTGTCTGGCGGCATCCACGGCCTTGGGATCCACCTTCCCGTCAGGGCTGGGAGGCGGCATACGCACCTGGATGAGCCTCAGGTTCACCTCGTCGGGGACGCGGTAGTCGTCGCGATGCTGGTTGTAGTAGCGCTGCAGATCCTCGCGCGTGACCTCGACCTGCTCAGAGACCTTGGCGTTGTCGATCACCAGGTAGTCAGCCTTGCGCTTCTCTGGGATGGCGTTGGCGTAATGCGCCTGGCTCATGTCGAAAAACGCTTTCAGCTCAGCCTCGTTGGGATGAATTTCGCTCGTCACCTTGTCGAGGGAAAGCACGGCGTAATCCAGCTTGACCTTGGTGTTCTCGAGCCGGGATTCTTGCTCGATCTCGGAGTCGGAAACGCTGACGCCGCCCTCGATCAGACCCTGCAGCTTGCGCAGCAGGAGGTCGTCCTTCATCTGCTGCTCAAACTGGGTCGTGCCCATATTGAACTGTTGCAGGATGAACTGCTCGTAGCGCTCCTGTCCGATGAAATTGCCGCTGGGGAAGAACTGCGCTCCCAAAGGGCCGGTGCGCAACTCCTCGCGCAATTCGTCGTCGGTGACGCGCAGCCCCATGCGGGAAGCCTCCACCAGCATGGCGGCGCGCACCACCATCTGCTGCGCCACCTGGCCGCTGATGAAGGGCAGCAGCGACGCCGGGTATCCCGACTGGCGCACCGCCATCTGCGCCCGCTGTTGCACGTCCTGCATGGTGATTTCCCGGTCACCCACCTTGGCAAAGTCACCCTGCGCCGCCCCGCCGAAGCCGAAGGCGCTGCCCAGGGTTCCGCCGGGGATGAGGGTGATCACCATGGTGGCGCTGATGAGCATCAAGAGGCCGCCCAGCAGATACTTCTTCAGCGGTCCAGGTCTTTGCAGAAATCGAATCATTGGCTGGATACTCCGAACGTCATGCGCAAAAAATCGATTATAAACCAGCCACGCTTCCCGGTCTGGACAGAGATCGCACCGAGGCTTAGACTCACCTGCCGCACCCCTGCGGCGCCGCGCACTATGAGATGGATGAGAATTTTCTCCGGCGTCATGTTGCTGTTCGCGGCCGCAGCCTGGCCGCAGCAGCGGCAAGGAGTGAGCGCCATGTCGTTCACGCTGAGCTCAACCGCCTTCCCGCCGGGGGGCGAGATCCCCAGCAAGTACACCTGCTCCGGCGCTGACGTTTCCCCGGCGCTGAGCTGGAACGATCCCCCGGCCGGAACCCAGAGTCGCCCTGATCGCCGACGATCCCGACGCCCCGGTCGGCACCTGGGTACATTGGGTCGCCTATGACCTGCCCGCCAGCGCGCGCCAGCTTCCCGAAGGACTGCCGAAGACGGAGGCGATCGCGGGAGGCGGCGTCCAGGGACAGAACGACTTTCGCAAGGCAGGATACGGCGGACCCTGCCCGCCGCCCGGCAAGCCTCATCGTTACTACTTCAAGCTGTACGCCCTCGACCGCAAGCTCAACCTGAAACCAGCGGCTACGAAGAAGATGGTCGAGGCGGCGATGGAAGGGCACATCCTCGCCCAGGCGGAAGTGATGGGCCGGTTCCAGCGCTAATTGTTATGCCGCAAGCCGGCGCCGCGACGCGCCGACCACGTAGCGTCGCCGTCTCTGCGGCTGTCCCTGTGGGCGTCTCGCCCTCGCTACAGCCGGTCGGGGAAATACCATATTCGATGCTGGTATGGAGTATGGTACGATGAGGCAGATGGATACAGCACGTAAGATCACGGTGGAGGTACCTCAGG
Organism: Terriglobales bacterium; assembly: GCA_052145015.1. Lineage (GTDB taxonomy): Bacteria > Acidobacteriota > Terriglobia > Terriglobales > Acidobacteriaceae > JAHFUA01. The sequence continues at coordinate 7,783 of JBKQPN010000108.1, read as the reverse complement.
AGCTTCTCGAAAAGGCGCAACGAGCCAGCGGTGCCGGCATCACCCAGACCGTCCGCACCGGGTTGCAGCTGGTGGCGGCATCGCGGACTTACGCTCGCCTGCGCCAGCTCCGCGGCAAGGTTCGTTTCACGCGCACCTGGGCGGAGCTGAAGGCCGACCGATGATCGCGGCCGACACGAGCACATGGATTGCCTTTCTAGAAGGCAGCGTCGGCGAGGATGCACAGCTGCTCGATCGGGCGCTTGGAGACCGGCAGGTGCTCATGGTGCCAGTTGTGCTCACCGAACTGTTGAGCGATCCAAAGCTTCCTTCCGGCGTTGCCGAAACCCTCTCGGACGTACCCCTCATCGAGATCGGACTTGGCTATTGGCAACGGGCAGGAGTCTTGCGGGCGAAGGCACTGGCCAAACGCCGCAAGGCGCGCCTCGGCGACGCGCTGATCGCCCAGAGCTGTATTGACCAGGGTATTCCCCTCCTCACGCGAGACCGGGACTTCCGAGGGTTCGCCGAAGCTGCGGGCCTCCATCTTGTACTTGGATTCGGAACGGACTGACCCGCCCTACTCCGCCGTGAAGTAGTCCACCGTGACCGGGCTCTCGAACAGGGAATAATCGCGGGTGACGACGGTGATGCCGCTGTCGGTGACGAAGTAGCGTTCCTTGTCGGCTTCGGGGTCGAAGCCAATGACGGTGCCTTCGGGGATGTGCACGTCGCGGTCGACGATGGCGCGGCGGATGCGGCAGTGCCGTCCCACGTTGACGTGGGAGAAGATGATCGAGGATTCCACGTCGGAATAGGAATTGATGCGCACGTCGGGGGAGACAATGCTGTTGCGCACCATGCCGCCGGAGATGATGCAGCCGGCGGAAACAATGGAATCGATGGCCATGCCCATGCGCCCGGGCTCGCCGAAGACGAACTTGGCTGGGGGATACTGCCGCTGGAAGGTGCGGATGGGCCAGGCTTTGTCATAGAGGTTGAACACGGGCGAGACCGCCACCAGGTCCATGTTGGCCTCGTAGAGGGACTCCAGCGTTCCCACGTCGCGCCAGTAGAGCGCCTCTTTCTTGTTCTCGTCCACGAAGTTGAAGGAGTACACGCGGTATTCCGCCGCCATGCGCGGCAGGATGTCCTTGCCGAAATCGTGGGAGGAGTTGGAGTCCTCGGCGTCCTTGAGCAGCACCGGGATGAGCACGTCGGTGTTGAACAGGTACACGCCCATGGACGCCGACACCAGGCGCGGGTTGTAGGGCGAGCGGATGTCGGTGCGCTCGGGCTTCTCCTCAAAGCCGACGATGCGGCCCTGGCGGTCGACATCCACCACCCCGAAGCGATAGGTCTCGCTGGGCTCGATGAGGATGGTGGCCAGGGTGACATCGGCATTGGAGGCGAGATGCTGCTCCAGCATCAGCCCGTAATTCATCTTGTAGATGTGGTCACCCGACAGGATGAGCACATGCTTGGGCTGCTCGCTGCCAATGGAGTAGATGTTCTGATAAACGGCGTCGGCGGTGCCCAGGTACCAGTTCTCGCTCACCCGCTTCATGGGCGGCAGAATCTCGACGAACTCGCCCAGGTCGCGGGCCACGATGTTCCAGCCCTCGCGGATGTGGCGGTTCAGCGACAAGGCCTTGTACTGGGTGAGGATGTAGACGTGGCGCAGGTCGGAGTTGATGCAGTTCGAGAGCGTGATGTCAATGATGCGGTAATTGCCGCCGAAGGTGACCGCCGGCTTGGCGCGGTCGCGCGTCAGGGGATACAAACGTTCCCCCGCGCCCCCGGCCAACAGGACTCCCAGCGTGTCTTTCATCGCCTTTGGTCAGAACGCCGCCTTGGGCGGCGAGCCAAAGATGGTAGCAGAAATTGGCTGAGTGCTGACTGCTGAATGCTGAGTGCTGTTACGCGATCAACGATCGAGGCTGATTTTGAGCGACTTCAGGAACTTCTGGTCCTGGGCGTTGACCTTGAATTCGACCTCGGTCTTGCGCGAGGCGGAGGCGGGCTTGGCGCCCTCGTCGTCGTCACGGCGGTTGAAACCGATGGTGGCTTCCAGCACCAGAAAGACATCGTAGCCTCCGGCCTTGATCTTGGAGATGACCTCCGCGATCTGGTCGGATTCGGAGAGGGATTCGTTGATGGCACCGCCGAGTTCCTTCATGAGCTGCTTCAGTTTGTCGTCCACGGATCCCTCCCCCTTTGCCGGCGACTCGTGCTGGGCCGAGACTATCACTTTCCCCGGCAATTGTTTAGATGCACGGAGAAGGCAGGGAGTAGCGAGTAGGGAGTAGGGTTGTGGACGGATATAATCGCCAGTATGGCCGAGATGTCCAGCTCGCGCCGGCGGGGCTTTCGTTGGGGATGGTGGGGGGCGGCGGCTACCCACGTGGGCAGCAACATGGTCCGGAAAAGCCGGACCGCGAACGCCCTAGGCTCGGCGGCGCAGGTGGCGCTGCGCTCGGTCAGCAAAGTTGGCCACCTGCTCTGGCTGGAAGTGACGGGCCTGTTTTTCGTGGCCTTCGCGGCAATCGGGGGCCTGGCCGCCTGGCACGATTATTACAAGCACAAGATGCTTTCCGTCCGCCTCGGGGCCGCGCTATGCTTTATGGTTGTTTTCGCCTGGTTCGGCCTGAGTTCGTTCTGGCGGGCTCGGCGCAAGGCCTGATCCATCCGGAAGGCAGCTCTCATGTCTCAAGAAACCAAAGCCGCAACTCCAGCGCAGGCTGAGACTCAGCCCGCCCAGACCACGTCCAACATCGACGTCCGACCGCTGTACACCCCCGCCGAGATGCAGGGCTGGGACTACGACCGCGACGTCGGCTATCCCGGCGACTTTCCCTACACCCGCGGGGTGCAGCCCACCATGTACCGCGGACGGCTCTGGACCATGCGCCAGTACGCCGGCATGGGCGACGCTGAAGAATCCAACAAGCGCTACAAGTACCTGCTGTCGCAGGGGACCATGGGGCTGTCGGTGGCCTTCGACCTGCCCACGCAGATCGGTCTCGATTCCGACCATCCCATGGCGGTGGGCGAAGCCGGCAAGGTCGGCGTGGCCATCGATTCCATCGAGGACATGGAGCGGCTGTTCGACGGCATCAAGCTGGAAAAGATCTCCACCTCGATGACCATCAACGCCACCGCGTCCATCCTGCTCGCGCTCTACATCGCGGTAGCCAAGCGCCAGGGCTCGGATGTACGCAAGCTCCAGGGCACGGTGCAGAACGACATCTTGAAGGAGTACATCGCGCGCGGGACGTACATTTATCCTATCCAGCACGCGATGCGCATCGTCACCGACCTGTTCGCCTATTGCAACCAGCAGGTGCCGGAGTGGAACACCATCTCCATCAGCGGCTACCACATGCGCGAGGCGGGCTCGACCGCGGTGCAGGAAGTCGCGTTCACGCTGGCCAATGGCATGACCTACGTGCAGGCGGCGCTCGATGCCGGCCTCGACGTGGACCAGTTCGCGCCGCGGCTTTCGTTCTTCTTTGCCTCGCACAGCAATTTCCTGGAAGAAGTGGCGAAGTTCCGCGCCGCTCGGCGCATGTGGGCGCGCATCATGACGGAGCGTTTCGGCGCCAAGAATCCGCGCTCGCTGATGCTGCGCTTCCACACCCAGACGGGCGGAGTGACGCTCACGGCGCAGCAGCCGGAGATCAACATCGTCCGCACGGCGCTGCAGGCGCTGGCGGCGGTGCTGGGCGGGACGCAGTCGCTGCACACGAATTCGTTCGACGAGGCGCTGGCGCTGCCCACCGAAGAAGCCGTCCGCATCGCGTTGCGGACGCAGCAGATCATCGCCTACGAATCCGGCGTGCCCAACACCGTGGACCCGCTGGGCGGATCCTATTACCTGGAGTCGCTGACCAACCAGATCGAGCAGCGCGCCCGCGAGTATCTCGACAAGATCGAAGCCATGGGCGGCATGCTCAAGGCCATCGAGCGCGGGTACGTGCAGGCGGAGATCCAGAACTCCGCTTACGACTTCCAGCAGGCCGTGGACCGGCTGGAGACCGTGGTTGTGGGCGTGAACCGCTTCGCCACCACCGAGGCGGCGTCCGTGCCCTTGTATCGCGTGGACGAAACCCTGGAACGCAAGCAGGTGGAGCGCCTGCGTGCACTGCGCGCCCGCCGCGACCAGCAGAAATCCAAGGCCGCCCTCCAGACGATCGAGGACGCCGCCCGCTCGGGTGAAAACCTTATGCCCCGCATCATCCATGCGGTCGAGAGCTACTGCACGGTGGGCGAGATTTCGGACAGCTTGCGGAAGGTGTTTGGGGAGTATAAGGAAGCGGTGGTGATTTAGGTCTCCTCGTTCGGCGTGAACCCGCAGCTAAAATGCAAACATCAACATCGTTAGTCTCAGTTATCGAAGAGTGAACTTATGAAAGAAGTCGTAATCGCTTCCTCCGTCCGCACCGCGGTCGGCAAAGCTTACAAAGGCACGCTGCGCGCCACCCGGCCCGATGATCTCGCGGCCGTCGCCATCAAGGGCGCGCTCGAACGCGTGCCACAACTCAATCCCAAAGAGATCGAAGACGTGGTCCTCGGCTGCGCCATGCCCGAGGCCGAGCAAGGGATGAACGTGGCCCGCATCGCTTCGCTGCGTGCCGGCCTGCCGGTCGAATGTGCGGCCATGACCATCAACCGTTTCTGCTCGTCCGGGCTGCAGGCCATCGCCATCGTCGCTGACCGCATCGCGGCCGGAGCGTACGACGTGGCGGTCGCCGGCGGCACCGAGTCCATGACCATGATCCCCATGGGCGGGCACAAGGTCTCGGCAAATCCCTGGCTGGTGGACAACTATCCCGACGCTTACCTTTCGATGGGGCTCACCGCCGAGCGGCTGGCCAAGCGCTTCGGCATCAGCCGCGAGCAGGCGGACGAATTCTCGCTGCACTCGCATCAGAAAGCGATCGCCGCCATCCAGGCGGGCAAATTCGACGACGAGATCGTGCCCGTGCCCGTCAGCTTCACCACGCCGAACGGCTCGAAGCCCAAGCGCATCGAGATCGTCTTCAAAGTGGACGAAGGCCCGCGCGCCGACACTACGCTCGAAGCGCTCGCAGCCCTCAAGCCCGCTTTCCATGTGCATGGCACGGTGACCGCCGGCAGTTCCTCGCAGATGTCGGACGGGGCGGCCGCCGCCGTGCTGATGTCGGCCGAGAGGGCCAAGGCGCTGGGGATCAAGCCGCTGGCGCGTTTCGTCACCTTCGCCACCGCCGGCTATAAGCCGGAAGAGATGGGACTCGGCCCGGTGTTCGCCATTCCCAAAGCGCTGAAGATGGCCGGCCTGAAGCTCGAGGACATCGACGTGATCGAACTGAACGAAGCCTTCGCCGCGCAATCGCTCGCGGTCATCAAGGAAGCCGGTCTCGACCCGGCCAAGGTCAACCCGAACGGTGGCGCCATCGCCCTCGGACATCCCCTAGGGTGCACCGGCGCCAAGCTGACGGCAACCGTGATTCGCGAACTCAAGCGCCGGAATGGCCGTTACGGACTGGTGACGATGTGCGTGGGCGGCGGCATGGGCGCAGCGGGCATCTTCGAAAACATCTCTTGACCACAGAGGATTCCGTGTTTGTGCGTGGGAATGCGCGGCTATCGCTTTACCAAAGTCGCGGCTAGAATACCGCCATATGCCGGTACACACACTGACCGCCGTCCTGCACCGAGAAGGCAGCCTATACGTCGCCGAGTGCCCAGAAGTAGGTACCGTCAGCCAGGGCCCCACCGTCGAAGAGGCTGTAGCCAACCTGAAGGAAGCCACGGAACTGTACCTGGAGGAATTTCCCTTGCCCGACGTCGGTCATCCGGTGATGACTACGTTCGAGGCAAAGTATGCCTAGGCTGCCGCAGGTCTCCGGCGCGGAAGCGATACGCGCTCTCGAGCGTCTGGAGTTCGTTCGGGTCCGACAGCGAGGCAGTCACGTCATTCTGAAGAAGCGGGCCCCTGCTGGCGACGTTGGCTGCGTCGTCATTGCACCCGGAACTGGCGCCCGGGACACTGCGAGGCATTCTCAAACTGGCCAAAGTGGATGCAGACGACTTCAAGAAACACCTGTAGCTCGAACTTGCGTTTTCACTCGCTTGCCCTCGGCGGCATCAAATTCGACGATGTGATGCAGTCGAAGGGTGCGGTTCTGCATCAATAACAGGAAGGCCGGGCTTCCGCCGGCTGGTACAATCCCAAAGCTGAGAGCCACGATGAACCAACCGCGGAAGTTGAGGCGTTTGGCGGGCGTGAGCGACCCCGAGCGCAACGAGGGGAGCCCGCCGGAGCCTGCCCCGAGCGCAGCCGAGGGGAAATCCCGAGCGCAGCGAAGGATCTCATTGGTCCTCTTCGCCCTTCTCGCCTGCTGCGCGCTACTGGCGCCGTCGTGCCTGCGCGCCGCGGAGCGCGGTCCTTCCACCGCCGAAGAGCGCGCCAAGGTCATCGACCTGACCCACAAACTCGAAACCGATCCCCTGAACCCGGAGGCGGACGAGTGGCGCGTCTGGCTGGCGAAATGGATCGACGAGGTGCCAGACGTGGTGGTGCCCGTCTGTCCCGGCCTGCTGCCGCAACTGCTGCGCAGCGACCGCAACTACGCTCACGAACTCGCCATGCAGGTCGTCTATTCCAGCGCGGCGTTTATTGTCGAGCACCCCCAGCAGCAGGTGGACCAGCAAGCCGTGTTCCAGGCCGGCGTGGATGGCGCGCTCAAGGCCTACCAGGCCATCCTCAAGGCAAAGCCGCGGGCGCGCTGGTACTTCCTCGACAGCCTCATCCAAATGCGCGACAAGGGCGAGCTGAAGGAATACCTGCGCAAGCAGATCGACGATAACTGCGTTTCGGGACTGCCGGCGTAGGCAGCAGTCAGCACTCAGCATTCAGCATTCAGCCAAAGCAGAGAAGGCGACAGACCGACAGCCACGGATTTTCATGGACAAGCACGGGTTAAGTGTTGATCCGTTCAGATCCGTTGAATCCGTGGCCGCTTTTCCTGGGTTGTGCTGAATGCTGAGTGCTGACGGCTGATTGCTAACTCCGCCACCTCAGCGTCACCGGCCCGCTGATCGGGTGCTGCATCGGCTCCCCGGTGCGGCGGGATTCCAAATACGCGGATTTCAGCGCGAAGTACCACTTGGCGGGGCGGTCGGCGTCGTCGATCAGCATGAGGCTGGGATTGTGCTTCAGGCCTTCGGCCTGGATCTCCATGGTGCGCTGGTCCTGGCCCATGAACTTTTCGCCGAAGAAGCGGAAGATGGGCAGCACGAAGGGTACGTGGCGGAAGAGGTTCCACGCGGCCACCACGTCGATGCGGCAGCGCTCGGCGGTGATGGGCGTCACCGTGGTCATGCTGGAGAACCAGTATTTGCCGGCGTGGATTTGCTCGTAACGGCGGTTGGGGAGTACGAAATCGATTGTGGTGGTAATGCCCTCGGCCTTGGCATACATCCGCAACAGCTTGTAGGGCGCGCTGTTCGAGGACGGCGTGTGCGCGCTCATGCGGAAGCCCATGGGGATGGGCTCGAACTGCTTCCGCTTTTCGTGGATGCTGTGCCGCGTCCGCCACCACCATGCCTGGTGGACGAAGGGCCCGTGCGCAGGATCCATCAGCCCGATGATGCCGTGGTCCACGTGACAGGGCAGTTCGGCCGAGAGGTGGGTGATGGTGTAGCGGTCGCTGAAGGTGGGCAGCCGCGGCGCTTCTTCGCGCGGCTCGGCGCTCGAACCGCGTTCCGGCACGTAGACCCAGAAGTATCCGTCGTGTTCGCGGCAGGGGAACGCGCTGGC
>JBKQPN010000107.1:0-4943 GCA_052145015.1 Terriglobales bacterium | reverse complement strand
CGCGCACTTTTACCAGCACCATGGATTCGATTGGCACGAGATCCAAATCGCCGCCGAAGACGATTTGGAGGGCGAACGCACTCGCGGAGCTTCCACTATTACGCAGCAACTCGTAAAAAACCTGTTCTTCGGAACGGGCCGCTCTTTTCTCCGCAAGGGTGCGGAGTTCACACTGGTTCCGGTGGCCGAATTCGTCCTCGGCAAGCGGCGCATTCTGGAGATCTACCTCAACGTGGTCGAATGGGGCCCTGGTATTTATGGTGCAGAGTCGGCGTGTCGTTACTACGAGGGAACCGCGGCCCGGAATATTGGCCGGCAACAGGCGGCACGGCTTGCCGCGATTCTGCCGGCTCCCCTGAAGCGACGTCCCGAGCGCATGAATAACTACAGCGAGCTCATTCTCGAGCGGATGCGCCAAATGGCTTGGTAATCGCGAGCAACATTTTACCCATGCTGCGCCTATGATTCTTCTCGCATTGGGTTCTGGCCGGATGCTCGTCGGTTCGGAGATTACTACCTCGACAATAGAGCATATGGCCGGAATCGACGCGGCTTCTGGAGATGCCTCGGAAGATTTGTACCAATAAACGCCCTTCTGGAATGCAACCCTACCCATTCGCTCGGAAAGCCATACGAGGCTAGCCCAGAACAGGTCGATGCGTGCCAGCCCGCACATAGGCTCAGCCGTTTGCGCCGGCAGCAGGCTCGCGCAGATAGTCCCAGAGTCGCAACGGCGAGCGCTGAAGAAGCTGGCTCAGTTCACAAAAAGGCAGGTAGCAATTCCTGTCCCATTACTGGTCCAACAGTCAGGTGTTAAGAACGGTGAAAATCGGAGACAAGTCGGGCGTAATCAATCACATGAGCATGGCGGGCGCGTCATCGTTCGCAACGATGACGTCGGCGGTTCGATCCCGACTAGCTCCACCATGTTTCTCTCACTTGCGGGAACTGCTTGCCTCTGATGAGGTTCTTTGTGTCGTAACCTCGGCCTGCACCCCCGGAAGATGAAAGCCTGATTGACATCAGCAGCCCGGCCGGAGTAGGGTTGCGCGCCTTGCCAACAAATCCCACAGAAACTATGGAGAGCAAAATGCGAGTTCCCCTGGCGCTTTATGGTGCGATGTTGTGCCTCTGTCTGGCCCCAATCCTCTCGGCCCAGGACGCGGCCAAGGTTGATCCCAAGCATTACACGGTAGTGAGCGAAAACGACCAGGTACGGATTCTGAAGGTGCATTACGGCCCGCACGAGAAGTCAGTCATGCACAGCCATCCCGCCACGGTGGCGGTGTTTCTCACCGACGCCAAGGGGCAGTTCACCTATCCCGACGGGAAAAAGGAAAGCTTTACCTCCAAGGCAGGCTCGGCGCAGTACTCCGCCGGCGCCACCCACTTGCCGGAGAACACCGGTGACACCGGGATGGATTTGGTCCTAGTCGAGCTGAAAGGCAAGGCGGCCAAGCCAGCGAAATCGGAGATGAAGTAATCTCCGGGGGCTGGGCTGTATTGCTGATCTTCGATTGGGTGGACTGGGCGGCAGGGATCGCGGTGGCTACAGCCCCAGGTACGCTTTGCGCACTTCGTCCATCTTGGCGACCTCGTCCGACTGGCCACGGATGCTGATTCGGCCCTCGGCAAACACGTAGGTGTAATCGCTCATCGCCAGCGCCAGGTGCACGTTCTGTTCCACCAGGACGATGGTGAGTCCTTGTCCCCGCAAGGTCTTCAGGGTAAGGAAAAGCTGCTGCGCCAGCACCGGCGCCAGGCCGAGCGAGAGTTCGTCGATCATCAGAACCACGGGCTCCTGCATCAAGCCGCGGCCCATGGCCAGCATCTGCTGCTCGCCGCCGGAGAGCGTCGAGGACTTCTGTTTGCGGCGCTCTTTCAGGCGCGGGAACAATTCATAGACGCGGGCCAGGTTGTCCTTGGCCCGCTTGCGCGCGCGATGCGAGTAGCCGCCCATCTCCAGGTTCTCTTCCACGGACATATCGGGGAAGAGCTGGCGGCCCTCCGGTACCAGCACCAGGCCGCGGTTGGCCTTGGAGTGCGGGGAGAGCCGGGTCACGTCTTCTCCCTGCAGCAGGACGCGGCCTTTCCAGGCACGGATACTGCCCATGATGGCGCGCAGGGCGGTGGTCTTGCCGGCGCCATTGGTGCCGATGATGGTGGTCATTTTGCCGCGCGCCACTTCGAGCGAGATGCCCCACAGCACCTGCACCTCGCCGTAGCCGGACTCGATGTTCTCCAGTTGCAGCGCCAGCTCCATCAGTCCGTCCTCGTCAGCTTGTCGACGATGTCGGGGAAGCCCAGATAAGCCTCCACCACGTCGGGATTGTGCACTACTTCGTCGGGCCGGCCTTCGGCCAGCTTGCGGCCGAGGTTCAGCACCACGATGCGGTCGGAAAGACTCATGATGGCCTGCATCAGGTGCTCGATCATGAACACCGAAACCCCGCCGTCGCGGATCTTGCGCACCAGGTCGATCATCAGCGCGACCTCGGTGGGATTCAGGCCGGCCAGCACTTCGTCCAGCAGCAGCAGCTTGGGTTTCGCCGCCAGCGCCCGCGCCACTTCCAGGCGCTTCTTGCCGGCAATGGTCAGCGAGCGGGCGATCATCTCGGCGCGGTCCGCCAACCCCACTAACTGCAGCACCTCCAGAGCCACAGCGCGCGCCGCCTTCAGATCGAGGTATTCGCGGCCGAAGCAGGCGCCCACCGTAACGTTGTCCAGCAGGGTCAGGTCGTTCAGCGGCTTCACGATCTGGTGGGTACGCGCCAAGCCAAGGTGGACCACCTTGTCCGGCGAATCGCCGGTGATGTCTTTTCCCAAGAAGCTGATGGTTCCCCCGTCGGCCTTGTAGACCCCGTTCACCACATTGAACAGGGTGGTCTTTCCGGCGCCGTTGGGGCCGATCAGGCCCAGGATCTCGCCCTCGGCAAGGCTGAAGCTGACGTCAGAAACCGCCAGCAGCCCGCCGAAACGCTTGCTGACGCCGCTCACCTCGAGCAGGGAACTCATTCGATCACCTTGCGCGCGCGCGGCACCAAGCGATAGAACCAGCCGATCAGGCCTCCGGGGGCGAACAGCACCACCAGCAACAGCAGCCCGCCGGCGATCACCAGGTGAAAGTTCGACAGCGTGGGAGAAGTCAGCAGGTAGGAGCGCAGTTTCTCGTACAGGCCTCCGCCCAGGGCGGCGCCCATCACCGCGCCCTGACCGCCGAGCATCAGCATCACGATGCCTTCGAGCGACAGCATGAACTCGAAAGCGATCGAGGGATCGATCATGCCGTTCTTGTAAAACATCAGCGCGCCGGCGACCGCGGGCAGAAAGGCGGAGACACTGTAAATGATCGCCTTGTACACGGTGGCATTGACGCCCAGCACCACGGCCGCGTCCTCGTCCTCGCGGATGGCGAACAGGCCCAGCCCGAACTTGGAATTTTTTATGGCCAGGCTCAGGATCATGGATAAAGCCATGACCGCGATGATCAGGTAGTAGGTGATCCACAAGGCGCGCATGGCGCCGCCCAGCGACTGGTAGGACTCGAACGAAAGGTACATGCCCGTGGACCGGCCCCAGGGGTCGAAATTGGAGACGAAGGCCTGCACCGCCTCGAGAACGCCAATGGTGGCCAGGGCAAAATAGGCGCCGCGCAAGCGCAGAATGAGCAGCCCGAACAAAAGCGCACAAAGGCTGACCACCAGGCCAGCCACCAGCGCCGAAAGCACCAGGTTCCAGCCCCGCACCGTCGCCAGGTACAGCCCCACGTACCCGCCCAGCCCGTAGAAAACAATATGGCCGAAGTTCACGTAGCCGGTGTAGCCGATCATCAGGTTCAGGTTGCTGGCCAGGATGATGGCGATGGCCACCAGGATGAGATCTTCCCGCAAAGAAACATTGTTGCCGTGCAGCGGGAAATACACGAACAGGGCGGCGATGATCAGGATGATGTAGAAGAAGGGCCGCCGCAGGATCATGCGGTTGCCCTCTTCCCGAAAATGCCCTGCGGGAATGCCACCAGCACCACCACGAACAGCCCGAATTCGATCAGCGGGATCCAACTGACCGCGATAAACGGCGTCACCACGCCCTCCAGCAACCCCAGCAGCACGCCGGCAATCAAGGCGCCGAAAGGCTTACCCAATCCTGCCAGGATGGTCACGACGAAACTCTTCAACTGGTAGGTGGCTCCGGAGAGGATGGTGAAAGGAAACAGCGTCGAGACCAGGGCCCCGGAGGTCATCGCCAGCGCGATGCCGATGCCGAAGGCGATGGTCAGCACCAAAGTCGAGGAGATGCCCATCAGCTCGGCGGCTTCGCGATTATCGGCGACGGCGCGGATGGCCTTGCCCGTCCGCGTGTGATAGAGGAACCACTGCAGCGCCAGAGCGATCAGCACCGCGGCGATGGCCGCCGCGATGTGGTTGCCGGTGAAGGTGTAGGCGCCGATGGTGACGCCCGGCAGGCTGAAGTTGACGTTGTAAGGGCTGGTGCTCCAGATGGCGGTGCCGATGCCGATCACCATCATGTTTACCGCGAAGGTGGAGAGCAGGCTCATCAACATCGAGCGGCCCACGACCCAGTGCACCGCCATCCAGTAGACGACGATCCCCAGCAGCAATCCGGCCACAATGACGGGCAGCAGCAGCACGTATGCGTTGATCGCGACAGCGGCGAACAACAAATACATGCCAAACATGCCCAGCGCGATCATGGAGCCGTGGGTGAGATTGATGACGTCCATGACTCCCCAGATCAGACTCAAGCCCATGGCCGCGAGGCCGTACACCGCCCCGACCAGCAGGCCGTCGATCATGGAGGCTAGAATGCCGGACATGTCTCACCCTCCGCGCCCAGAGCTGAATCGCCGCACTGAACCGCGTCCCCTCAGTGAATCGGATAGACAAAATTAGCGTTCTTGCCGACTGCCAGCGGCCAGACCA
>JBKQPN010000106.1:0-12019 GCA_052145015.1 Terriglobales bacterium | reverse complement strand
CGTAACGCCTCTCGCTTGAACTCCACGCTGTATCGCTTGTATCGCTCACTCATCGGTCCTCCTATTTTGACCGCTGAGTGTCACCTTCGCGACGGCTATCGTGTCTCAGAAATGGGGTGCATTACAGGCTGACCCGTTCGCCCCACAAGGGACTACTTGCCAATCGTCTTGATCTTCTCTGTGCAGGCGGTCCATTCCTTGCTGGACTGAGCAAATTGCCTGTTGCAAAGATCTGTAAGGCACTTGTCCCGTGCACCTGGGTTTTCGGCATTGTCTTCCATGCATGCGATTTCGGCATCGCTTGGCTTGTCATCCTTTGCCACCCCCGCCGCAGGATGCGGTTGGCCACTGCCATTTGAGGCCGGGGCCGTTGCAGGTGAGTTGGGTGGCGCAGCAGCCGTAGTTGATGATGATGGCTTTTGCGAATAAATCGACAGCAGCTCCAGCGCCTGCACCGCCCTTATTGCGTCCTTCGACAGTTCTGAATCGACAACAAATGATGTTTTCACATTTTGATCTTCATTGACCCTTACCGTATATTGTACTTTTGATGGAGCAAGCGATATCTTCCAGTCCTTAGCAGTTCCCAATTTATTAATTTCGTTGGAGTATGACGCAATTGCAGACCCCAGCGCCATTTTAGCGACTTCAGCCGCATGAGGATCAGATTCGACCAATTCTTCCGGGTGAAGGGCCAGCCTTGCAACAACTGGGTTTGTGTTACCTAAGGCGACGATCTGATTGAAGTTTAGGTTTAAGGAGGCAATGTAGCTTCGTGCTATCGGAATAAGCCTAGCATTATTGTTATCTGAAGCTAGAGATTGCAGAAGCTCCTTTGAACGGTCGCTAATCATGTAAACCATTTTAACAGAGCATGTGCGCCGTCTCAGTTTTTCATCGGAAGCCAGCGTAACGGGATCTGTGGCTATAAAGCGATCCGGAGTTAAAGGAAACCCATTGAAGTTACCATTTTCTTTCAATATATTTACCTCTAGCCCTTTTAATGTGAACAGAACCTCCTCGCTTCCGCAGGAAGGAAGCTGTTCCATGTATGCCTTATTCCAGATTCCCTGGACTTGGTTTCCAATCAATATGTACGCCACAGCACAGCAAATCAGTGCGAGGATGGCCACAAGGAGAAGAAGGAGACGATTTGCACGTTTAACTTCTTCCAGACGCCCCGCCCGAATCTTGCTCCGCACGACCAAATACCAAGGGAAGCAGACTAGCCAAAATAGCCACATTGCGAAGAAGACGCCAACCGGATGTATCGAACGTGCCGCTGTGTCTTCCACCTGCCTTTTCAGGCGGGACGCATCGACGCTTGCCCAAATCGCAGTGCCAAGCGATACCAGTGCAGCTAAACCTCTGGCAGTCTTGTCGTCGTGGAGTCCGATGAGGACGCAGGGCAGGAGGATCGCCAGCGTAATCAAAACTGCTCTTGTAATAGAAAGTGGCTTTTTCTCTGAAGCGCTGTGAGCCGGTGCGGTAGCGATTGGCGATGAGCCGACCGCACGTGTTGTTGCCGCCAATTGTTCCTGGGCGGGACTGGGCATGGAAGATGCTGAAGTAAGACTGCCGCCACCAGAAAGCAGCTTTGCTTTTTCTGCCTGAAACTCCGCTTCTGTCAGCACGCCCTTAGCTTTCAAGTCAGCCAGCTTTTCTAACCGGGAATACATGTCCTCTTGTGGCGGCTTCGGGGAGCCTGACACGGTGCTGCCCAATGGTCCCATGCTAGGGCCTTCAGACGGCGCTGGTGCACTTCTTGAACTCGATTCGACAATGTCGGCTCCGCATTTGCCGCAGAACCGTTTGCCCGCAACCAACGGATCGCCACAATTAGGACAGAACATTGTCACAATCTCCTCTTCAAAACCTGTGCTGTTTGGTATCCAAGCACCTTATCGCCCATCCCACTTACTTCAATTGAAAGGATTGAGACCTTCCATCAAAGTCATTTGCTTTGAGAATTGTGCCTTGCAATTGGGGCATTCCAATAACCATTTTTGGAAAATGAACTGCCAAGCGAGTATAATCATACCAATCAATGTGGCGAAAAAGAGTATGCCAACGACCCACGCCCACCGACCCATAGGGTATTTCTTTCCAATGCAGCCCACTGAGCCGGAATAGCCGCACTTTGGACACAGTGCAAGCTCATGTCTCCTGTACTTTGCGAGGTTTGCCACAATAGAAGAAGGTAGGTAACTGACCGGGGACTGCATCGCCGCCACGGCTGGTGCTGAATGACTTGCTGGAGCCGTTGCAACGGCGGCTCCACAGTACATACAGAAGTTCATCGCAGGCTGCAAAGGCTTGCCGCAACTCGTACAGAAGTTGCTCATTCTACCCTCGACCTGTGCGCCCGAAACAGAGATCGGTGGTTGCTCTGGGATGGCAGTGGGTGGCTGATGCGGGATGGCAACGGGCGCACTGCTTGTTTCGGCACCACAGGCCAGGCAGAATCTCGCTCCGGGTCCCATTGGCTTGCCGCAGGTTACGCAGAAACTGGGCATTGCGATCTAATTCTTTCGTCTTAAGTGCTTTGGATTAGGATCTTTCAGCAGGCGGGACGGCCCGAACGGGGATCTGTTTCGTCGGGCGACGTTCCAACACGCGGAGAAGAGCCTGATTATCAAGGACTTATGAGTTCGACGGCTGCGAGTCGTAATTAGAGTTCCACATCATAATATCTGATAATGTGCAAAGTATACAAGACTTCCAGCGAGCCGCATAACCGGGAGCATCTGGGATTGGTAATCAGGGATTGGCATTTCTCCTGCCCTCGGGTTTTGCCTCTTGAAGGGCCGTTCTTTTCCACCTTTCGTTTTCGAGCAGCCTCGTTTGACTGACCTTCATTCTTGGGCACCCGGCGATCGAGCGGATCGTCGTTATTACGGGCGTGACCAAGGCCCTGGGCATCCAGGGACTTAACGTGATCCGACGTATGGATTTGAGATCGATGTGAAAGCTCTTCGCCTCAACCACTTCTGAGCGAGACAAATACACAAGACGGAACTCCTGTTCGTCCTCATAGGGCAACCGCTTGAGGAATGGCAGAGCATCGACTAAAGGCCGCTCTGCTTCCAGGGCTTCAATTCGTTTGTACTCGACGTCGCTTGCTCGGAGGCCTTCCTCCTTGTTCAGTCTTGCAAGAAGTGTCTGACGCTCAAATTCGATGCAAACGCCTTCTGAACCGTGTGTGAACACTCTCCAGTGATGGTAGGTCTCTAAAGCCATCGAGAAGCACAATGCCAAGACCGATTTCGCTCCCTTCCGATCTCCGTACTGGTTCATGAAGAAAACGTCATTGCGGTCGTCCCACGATGCGGGACTCAGCAAGGTGATCTGTTCATTGTGCAAAACATGAAGCAGTGAAGGCAGCGTCGTGTATCGTCGCAACGTGTACGTGTTGCCATCCCGAACGCCGTGCGTGAACGTCGCGGCGGGTGTCTCTTGTGTCGTTCGTACTGCTGTTGTAGTTGGCATATCTTGTCCAGTTCAATTCACAGCATACACGCTCTGACCCCGCCCCTTAGTGTGACGGGTCAGGCTGTCCCCGTTCCGACGTCTATTGCCGCGGGATGTTCTCCTCGATAATCGCCACACCCCACGGCTCGAGCGAGAGCCTCGCGCCGGTGTCGACGGGCGTTTCCTTGAGGCGCTCCTTGCCGACGACGTAGGGGTAGGCGAACTCCTGGCGCTGGTCCGAATAGTTGAGGTAGTAGTGCACCTGGTGGCCCTTGGCGTTGACGCCGTGGCGCACCTGCACCGGCTTGGGCAGCGACCAATCCTCGCTCTCAAGGCCCGCCAGTTTCATCACCTCGCGCAGCACGCCGGTCTGCACTTCGTGCGTCAGCACAGTGCCTTCGTAAGTGAATGTGCCGCGGCCGAAGCGATTGCGAGTTAGAGCCGGCCAGCGGCCGAAGAACGGATGGTCATACGTCAGCAGCGTTTCGGCGCCTTCCGGCAGCAGGAACTCGGCCCACACCGAGGCCTGGTTTTTGGCGCCCGCGCCGTAGCGGTCGGGCTTCAGAGTCACGGGTTCGGCCAGGTTCGAGAATTCCTGATACGAGAAGCCGGCGGCCTTGCGCAGCGGGCCCGGCGCGCGCTCCCAGCGCACGGTGGAGTACTCGTTAGTGAAGCCGGTCTTGAAGGCCACGATGGCGTGGCCGCCGTTCTCGACAAACGCCGCGATGCGCTTCAGCGCCTCATCCGACGCCGAATACAACGGCGGGACGATCAGTACGCGGTACTTCGACAGGTCCTTGGTCTCGGGAGTGACGAAATCGACCTCGGTCTTCAACGCATAAGCCGCGGCGTACATCTCTCGCAGCATCCCCATGTAATCCACATGGTCGCTGAAGGACATGTAGCTGATGGTGTCGCTCGCGTCCGTGCTGAATAGGATCGCCACCTGCGGGGTCTTCTTGAGGTTGCCGATGTCTCTCCCCAGGCGCTTGAAATCCCGGCCGATAGTGGTGACTTCGGCGTAGGCGCGATTGGGCTCCAGCTCCTGGCCCAGAACGCCGCGCCAATACGTCTCCTGCCCGTAGTGCAGCGAGTGCCAGTGCCAATACTCCACCAGGTTCGCCCCGCTGGCGGCGTGCGCGAAGGCCTCCAACCGCAACTGCCCGTCGTAGGGCGGATACTGCGCCCGCGAGTCCCAGCCGATGGTCTGGGCGTTGGTCTCGGTGACCAGGTATGGCGCGTTTTTCACCGAGCGGAAGAAGTCGCCGCCGATGGCGATGTCCATGCCGTCGAGCTGGCTCTGCGCAGTGAAGTAGATGTTGGTCGCGGTGATGTCCATACTGCGGCCGATGGCCCAGTGGTCCACCTCCGTGCTGAATCCCCCGAAATCCGTCGTGACGAATTGAGTCGCCGGGATATATTCGCGCAGCAGCTTCGCCTGCCAGGCCAGGAACTCGGTGACGATGCCGCGCTGGAAGCGCGCCCATTCGAGTTTATAGCCCGGATTGAGGATGCCCTCGCGCGAGGGGAAGTCGTCCCAGCTATCCACCAGTTGCCCCCAATAGGTCAGGCCCCACAACTGGTTCAACTTCTGCGGCGCGCCGTATTTCTGCTTGAGCTGCTCGACGAATGCGGCCTGCACGTTCGGCAGGGCGATGCCGTTGGGCCCGGTCTCGTTGTCCACCTGCCAGCCGATGACGCCCGGATTGTGGGCATAGTGCTCGCCCAGTTTGCGGATGATGCGTTCGCAATAGCGCCGGAAATCGGGATTGGTCAGATCCATGTTCTGGCGCGGACCATAGGCCCCGGGGCGCATAGGGCCGGGGTAGGTCCCGGACCAGGGGTCCCACTGCGGCCCGGCCGTGCCATAGTGCAGCACCAGGATTTCCGGGTGTTCCTTGAACATCCATGGCGGAATCGAATACGTCGGCGTGCCCATGATGACGCCGATGCCGGCCTTATGCATGGCATCCAAGATGCGGTCCATCCAGGCGAACTCGAATTGGCCGTCGCGCGGCTCCCACGAGCTCCAGGTCGATTCGCCCATGCGCACGCAGGTGAAGCCCGCCGCCTTCATCAGCTCGACGTCTTTGTCCAGGCGGTCGTAGGGCATGTACTCGTGGTAGTAAGCCGCGCCGTAGAGGATCGTTTTCGGGGTGTCGGCGGCGCGCACGCCCGTTGGAGACAGGCTCAGCAAAAGGCCCGCGATCAGGGCCGGTGACAGGCTATTCAGAGGACGCATCCGGGACCTCCAGGGGTCAATGGCCATTGCGGGACGGCGACGCGCCAACGCCGACCGCTACTTTTCTCGTCGGCGCCAGGGCGCGAATTTGAGCACGTAGAACGCGCCGGCCAGCGTCATGAAGCCGCCCATCCACAGGTCCGTTCGCAACTCCACCAGCACGATCGGGCGGCCGGTGGCGGCGTGGCCGCCGCTGACGAGGCCCCAGCCGAAGATGATGAGGCCGTAGATGAGCACCAGCAATCCGATGAAAAACCAGATCGAGATCATGTTTCTTCCGTGGATCATGGGAGGCTCCTTACCACACCAGCAGGTTCAAAACGAAGAACACGACGATGACGATGGCCGCCCAGAAGATGGGCCGCTTCCACAGCACCACGGGCTCCTCATGCGGCATCGCCCCAACGCCGTAGACCAGCCCGGCGAGCTCGGATAGGGGCTTGGGCTGGGTGAGGTAGCTGACCACGATGGTCACGATGACGCAGATGCACCACGACCACAGCGCGCGGTACATGTTCTCGGCCATGTCCTTGGCGTGGGGCGAGAGCGCGATATAGCGCAGCGCGGCCGGGTCGACTTTGACCCAGACGTACATCGCGATCGACGACACGGTGCCGGCCAGGAGGCCCCAGAACCCCGCCGCCGGCGTGGTGCGCTTCCACAACATGCCGAACAGCACCGTCCCGAACAGCGGCGCAATGAAGAAGCTGAACAGCGCCTGGACGTAGTCCATGATGCTCTGGAACTGCATCGCGAAATAGGCCGCGCCGATGGAGATCAGCACGCCGATGATGGTCGCCCAGCGCCCCACCTTCACCAGGTGATCGTCCGACATTTCCTTCTTGCGGAAGGCCTTGTAGATGTCGTAAGTCCACACCGTGGAGAAGGCCGTGACGTTGCCGGCCATGCCGCTCATGAAGCCGGCGATCAGCGCCGTGACGCCCAGACCGAGCAGGCCCGGGCCCAGGTAGCGGGCGAGCATCAGCGGGAGGACGTCGTTATAGGTGTACAGCCCGGGTGCGCGCTGCGTCTCCGGCACCAGCAGTTGCGGCAGCACCGCGAGTCCGAGCAGACCGGGGAGAATCACGATGAACGGCACGAACATTTTGAACGCCGAGCCGATGATCGGGGCCATCTTGGCCGAGCGCAGGTCCTTGGCCGACATGACACGCTGCACCACCAGAAAATCGGTGGTCCAGTAGCCGAAGCTGATCACCCAGCCGAGGCCGAAGACGATGCCGGTCCAGTGGATGCCCATGGGGTTGCCGCTGAAGGAGCCCATGGTGGACCAGAGGTGCGTGAAGTCCTGGCCCTGGATGTGTGACTGCACGACGGGGTTCGAGTGGATGCGGGCCACCATGCCGCTCCAACCGCCGGTTTCGATCAGGCCGACGATCGGGATCAGCATCGCGCCCAGCCAGATCAGCACGAACTGCAGCACCTCGTTGAAAATCGCCGAGAGCAGCCCGCCGAGCACGACGTAGGCGCCGACGGTGAGCGAGGAGATCCAGATGCTGAAGTGCAGGTCCCAGCCCAGCACCACCTGCATTACCTTGGCCATGGCGAACATGTTGATGCCCGACATCAGCACGGTCATGAAGCCGAAGCTGACCGCGGCCAGCGTGCGGCTGCCTTCGCCGTAGCGCAGCTGCAGGTAGCCGGGAACGGAGTGGGTCTTGCAGATGTAATAGAACGGCATCATCACCAGGCCGAGGAAGAGCATGGCCGGGATGGCGCCGATCCAATACCAGTGCGTCGCCAGGATGCCGTACTGGTAGGCCGCGCCGGCCCAGCCCATCAGCTCGAGCGATCCGAGGTTGGCGGCCAGGAAGCTCAGGCCGGCGATCCAGGCCGTCATTTCGCGTCCCGCCATGAAGAAGTCTTCGCCGGTCTTGGTGTGGTGCCTGAGGTACAGGCCGATGCCGATGACGGTGACGAAGTACAGCACGATCACCAGCAGGTCGACGGGGTCGAGGGAGAGGATGGAGCCGCCGGAGGCGAGCAGGAAGGCGGGAATACTGCAACTTGGCATCATAACTAAACCAGAATTCTACCCGATCTCGCGCCTGGCATGGCTCGAAAGTAGTGGGAGCCGGCGCGATTCCAGTTTCTGCATCCAGGGAAAGCCTCCGCCCCAGCCGCCGCGGCTAACACTTGCCTGGGCCCTAGCCAGGTACCGAGTTCGAGGAACTTGTCAGGCTTCATTACGATGGCCGCCGCTTGCATGGTCGTGGCGTCGTTCCTCGCTGCCCGGCGTTGGCAAAAAGGTAAAACCTTACCGATTTTCACCTAGAATCAGTCACTTACAGACCAAGACGGTAACTTTTTACTGTTTTGACCCCGCCTGTCCCTGCCTTGACCGGCGCTGTTCTGCGTTCCGTTTGCGCCGCATTAGACAAGTGATGTCCCGTTCGGACGCCGGGCAGGTTGGACGATTCGTGTAAGCCGTTCCGCCCTCTCGTCTGAGGCCAGAAATGACATTGTCCACCCCCGTTGCATCTCGACCCGGCCGGCGCTAGGCTCCGTATCAGGCGAAGTCAGCGGAGGGTAGTTCAATGGAACTATTGCGGCGTAGGATGCTCTGGCTGAGCACTTGTCTGGTGCTCGGTTCAATGGCCTCCTTCTCTCAAGTGCAGAATGCCGGGGCCACAACGCCAGCGTTCCGCGAATTCACGATCGTGCGTTCGGAATTGAGCGACAGCACTGCTCCCATCTCGGCAGGGGGGAAGGCGATCGAAGCGCAGCGCGCAGATGGCTCGCGGGTCAGCGGCGAGGTGATTCTGAAAGGCGATGAGGTCGTTCCCCCCGCTCTCCGGGACATTACGCTGATGCCTGAACGGATGAAGATGCGGGTAGATGACGCGCTCAAGGCGAAGACCACGATGTACATGCAGGGGCCTGCCCCGACGCATCCGCCTGCCGCCGATCCACAGTGCGGCATTTCCCATCTGGCGCCACAGGTGAAGCCGACTGTTATAGGCCAGGAAACGATCCTGGGCTTTGCCACGGTGGGCATCCAGACCGAAATGCAAGGGCCGGACGAATCCTCTGTAATGAAGGAATGGAGAGCGCCCGATCTGGACTGCGCTGTCCTTCGGATGAGCGAGATCCGGCGGAATCCGGCGGGCGAGACTATCGGCAAGTTTCGTTATGAAGCGCTGAAGGTCACTCTCGGTCCCCCGGCGTCCGAGCTGTTCGCCATCCCGGCAGACTACGCCGAGAAATCGCCTTCGCAGATGTACCAGGCGTACCTTGACACGGTCGGCGATGCGCAGCGCCCGATCCCCGAGGGCTTTCGCAAGACGCTGGAGCGCGAGGACCAGAGGTATTTCGCAAGTCGCAATCAGCCTCACTGAAACAGGAATTAATAGGCCTGGCCGGTTGGGCGGGAGTCTATTGGCCCGACCCGTTCATCAGAGTCAATCGCCTCCAGATCACGCTGGGATCTCGATCTCGGTGCGCGTGCCCGCGCCTGGCCGCGAGAAGATCTCCAGGCGGTAGGCGTTGCCGAACAGGACCTGCAAGCGCTCGTTGACGTTGGAAACGCCGATGCCGGCCTGTTCGAGGATTGTGTCGAGCTTTTCCTCCTCGATGCCCACGCCGTCGTCTTCCACCACCAGCAGGAGGCGCCGCTGGTTGTCCTGGCCGCGCAGCCGGCCGCTGAGCCGGATGGAGCCGCCATCGAGCTTGCCGGCGAGCCCGTGGCGGATGCTGTTCTCGATGAGCGGCTGCAGAATCATGGTGGGCACCGGGCGGTCCATGGCGCCGTCGTCGATTTCCTTTGAGAAGCGCAGCTTGTCGCCGAAGCGCGCGATCTCGATGGAGAGGTAGTCGTCGATGAAGGCCAGCTCGTCGCGCAACGGGGCGAAGTTGTCGCTCTTGCTGAGCAGCCGGCGCAGGATGCTGGAGAGCCGGTAGACCACCTGGCGCGCCTTTTCGGGGTTGGTGCGGATCAGGGAGGAGACGGTGTTGAGGGTGTTGAAGAGGAAATGGGGGTTGATCTGCGTGGACAGCGCGGCCAGCCGGGCCTGCACCAACAGCCGCTCCTTGGCCTCGAGCAAACGCTCGTTTCGGGCGCTATTCCAGATCTTCAGCGGGACCGAGATGGTGAAGATGGTGGCGATGCCCACAGCCGCCAGCGTGCCCAGGGGGGACTGCTTTGTGTACAGCGTGAAGATCAGCTTGCTGCCAAAGACCTGCAGGCCGAGGTAGCGCATGATTTCGGCCGCTACCAGCGTCAGCAGCATGCCGACGTGGTAGATGCTGCGCGGGCGGTCGTCCTTGTGGCGCACCAGGCGCCAGAGGCTGAGATCGAAGAACGGCGAGAAGCGCCACACGTCCTCGGAATCGGGCGCCAGGTCGCGCAGCAGGCCGCCGAGCACGCCGGCGGCGGCGTAAAGCGGCATGGCCAGGAACTCGCCGCTCAGCGTGGCCGGGAGCGAGCAGACGACGCCGCCCACCAGCCCCGACACGTAGCCGCCGACGATGCCGCAGATCAGCGCGGCCTCGAAGCAGATGTCGGCGGCGGAATAGGCGCTGTGCAGCCGCACCAGCGAGCCGGCCGCGCACAGCAGCGACACCGACAGGCACAGCTCCAGGTTCTGGACGATAGTGCGCGTGTCGCGCAGCAGCAGGTTGAGGAATTTACCGGAGCGGGACAGGAGGCTGGCGATGGAGGCCGCGGCGGCGACCTTGATGAGCAGATTGATGAGCAGCCATTCCATATCCGGGCGCGAGAGCCGCGGCGGCGCGCGGGGCGCGGGCGTCGCAAATTGACGGTACGTCTTCCGGGCCGCGGGTGTCAACGCGCAGGGGCGCGCAAACGGCGTGCCGGGCCGGCATTATAAGATAGAGATAAGACCTCCCCACAGCATGGCAGAGCACACGTGTTGGGAAGTGCGGAAAGTCGCCGAAGCCGATTTTCCGACCGAATACGGTCACTTCCGGATCTACGGTTTCGAAGCCCACAAGAACGGCGACGCCGAGGAGGCGATCGCGCTGGTGATGGGGGACCTGCGCGCGCCGGGTGCGCCGCTGGTGCGGATCCATTCGCAGTGCCTGACGGGCGACGTTTTCCACAGCCTGAGGTGCGATTGCCGGGCGCAACTGGAGCTGTCGCTGGAGATGATCGCCGCGGAAGGGCGCGGCATCGTGATCTACGAAAACCAGGAGGGGCGGGGCATCGGATTGCTCAACAAGCTGCGCGCCTACGAGCTGCAGGACGCCGGCGCGGACACGGTGGAGGCCAATGAGCAACTCGGTTTCGAAGTCGACCTGCGGCTCTATGAGGCGCCGGCGGAGATCCTGCGCCACCTGGGGGTGAAAGCGGTGCGGCTGCTGACCAATAACCCCGAAAAGATCGCCGCGCTGGAGGCCTGCGGGGTCCGGGTGACGGAACGGATTCCGTGCCAGGCCGAGCCGCGCGGCCAGCAGAGCGAAGAGTACCTGCGCACCAAGAAGGAGCGCATGGGGCACATCCTCGACCTATGAAACGGGCTCCGACGCAGGCCGCAGGCGGTGATTGGCAGCGGCTGCGATGCGGGCGGACCGGCGCGTGCCGGGTATCTACCGCGGATGGGTAAATCCGCACTCCTTCCATAGTCTTTCCCAAGCCCAGAGGCCCGAGGCGGCGCGGGCCGGCAGGGGGAAGCCGAGCTGATGGGCCAGCAGGCACACCTGGCCGCGATGATGGGCCTCGTGCGAAAGCATGTAGGCCAGCATGGACGCGCCGGCGGGCCACGGCCGGGCCCAACCGTCGCGGCGAAAGGTTTCGACGCGGCGCGGCCGGGACAGAGCGGCGGCGAGCATTTCGGAGCAGCGCGCGGCGCTTTCGGCCAGAGCGGCCCGGGCCTGCTGCGGCGTCGAGCGGGCGCGGTCGAGCGGGGCAGGGAGCTGTAGATGCGGAGCGGAGAGCCGGAGCCATTTGCGGCGGACGTTGTGGACGTGGGCGAAGATGGCGGCAATGGTGCGGCCCTTGCCGCCGGGCAAATTGGCGCGCCAGGCGGCGGGATCGAGATGCTCGAGGACGAGCTGGTTCATGCGCTCGTTGACGGCGAAGCTCTCCACCAGCACCTGGCAAAGGTCGACGCCCGAGTCAGCCTGTGAGCGGGTCATAAGAGCAGCCTGCAGGCGCCCGGCCTGACAGCGGGACGCATCCACATCATAGACCGATGGCTAGAGCAGATTCACAGTTTCTGTGAACTCGGCCGGCGCGGGTTGGGTGGCCGGAGGGGACACTCTGCGCGTGCCGCGGCGGCACGCTTGGGTTCCCTCGGCGCGACGTTCAGAGGCTGTCGATCAAGCGCC
>JBKQPN010000105.1:0-4278 GCA_052145015.1 Terriglobales bacterium | reverse complement strand
CGAAGATCACGTCCGGGGCCCAGGCGGCGAGCGCGGCGGGCAACTGGCTGACGTTGCCCATGGCCTCGAACAGGCCGGCGGTCACCCAGTACACCACGGCGATGCCGATGGCGGTGGCCACTCCCGCCAGGGCGCCGCGGCGGCCGGTGGCCAGCGCGAACGGGATCGCCAGCACCGCCATGACGAAGGTGATCAGCGGGTAGGCAAACTTCTTCTGCAACTGCACCCGCAGCCGCACCACGTCGAAACCGCTCTGCTGCAGGTCGCCGATGTAGCGGCTGAGCTCGTCGTAGTTCATCTCCGACGACTGCTTCACTTCCTTCTTGAAGTAGGCCGGCGGCTCGGCCAGCTCGGCGAAGGTGGCCACGTCGAAGGTGCGGTACTGGCGGATGGCGGCGGTCTGGAAGCCGCGCTCCCAGCCGTCCTCAAAGATCCACTTGCGCAGTTCCGGCGCCCAGCGCGCGCGTGTGGCGTAGACCCGGCGGGTGAACTGGAAAGTGGCCGGATCGAACTCGAAGACGGAGATGCTGGCGAAATGGCCGCGGTCGGGATCGAAGAATTCGTAGTAGTAAATGGTGGAGTGCTGGCCGAAGATCCACTTGCGGTCGGGGCGCAGGTAGGTCTGGGCGGGCCGGCCCTTGATGGCGTTCCACAGCTCGTCCTGGCGCTTGTTGGCCTGCGGCAGCCAGTACTGGTCGAAGAAGAACAGGCCGACGGGGAGCAGCGCCGCCAGCAGCAGCACCGGCACCACGGCGCGATAGATGCTGATGCCGGTGGCCTTCATGGCGGTGATCTCGTTGGCCTTCTGCATCAGGCCGAAGGTCACCAGCACGGCGATGAGCACGGCCAGCGGCATGAGCAAATACACGTTGCCCGGCACGGCATTGGCCAGGTAGGCGGCCAGGGTCACGGTCGGCACCTGGTTGCGCACAATATCCCCGAAGAGTTCGAAGACGTTGAAGATCAGGCTGATCACGATGAAAATCGCGACTACCAGGCCCAGATAGAGGAGGAATTCCTGCAGCACGTAGTCGTCGAGGATCTGGGGGAAGCGGGTGTTGCGGAAACGCCGGCGCGAAACCGCACGCTGGAAGGCGCCGCGCGCGCGCCGGGTGTGGGCTTTGAGCGCCTGCCAGACCGCCCGCAGCGAGGCGATCTCCATGGGCATGCGGTCCACCCGCCACAGCAGCCAGGCGCCGGCGACGAAGAACAGGACGTTGGCCATCCACACCCCGACGGCGGGGGTGATCCGCCCCTGCCGCGCCATCGCCACGCCGATCAGCGAGGCGAAGTAGTAGAGCAGCACCAGCAGGATGGTCAGAATGAATCCCGTGGACTTGCCGCTCTTCTTGGCCGAGAGGCCGAGCGGGATGCCCACCAGGGCCAGCACCAGGCAGGCGGCGGGCCAGGCGAAGCGGCGGTGCAGTTCGATGTCGAACCAGGGCGCGGTGGGGTCATCGGCGTGCGCCAGCCGCCACAGCGCTGGGGTGGGTATTTCGGCCACCCGCATCCACTGCCGCGCCCCGCTGGGCATGTTGCTGACCGGCGTCTCCGGCTCCGGCATGGGGATGGCGATATCGCTTTCCTCGAAGGTGGTGATCTGGTACTGCTGCGGCGCCTTGGGGTCCACGTCGTGCTCGGCGCCGTTGATCAGGTGGAGGCGCAGCTCGGTGGCCGACTGGCTGGTGACCAGCCCGCGCTGCGCCAGGGTGATCCGGGGCGCGCCCGGGGTGCTGATGTCGGCCAGGAAGATGCCCTTCCACAGCGCCCCGTTGGGCGTGGCGCTCACGTCCTGCACATAGACCACCAGGTTCTTGAAGTGTTCGTAGAAGACGCGGGGCTGCACTTCGTAGGAGATCTGCGAGCTCTTCAGGCGATCCTGCAGACGGGCCAGCGAGTCGGAGGCGCGCGGCGCCAGGTAGAGCTGATTGCCCACCGCCAGCAGCCAGGCGGTGACCGCGAAAATCGAGATCACCTTCAGGAACAGGCCGGCGCCCAGCCCGCTGGCCCGCATGGCGGTGACCTCGCTGTCGGCCGCCAGCCGGCTGAGCCCGATCAGGATGCCCACCAGCACGCCCATGGGCACGGTGAAGGTCAGCGCCTGCGGCACCGTGAACAGGAAGATCTCGGCCACGCTGGGCAGGGGCGCGCTGTTGCGCACCACCAGCTCCAGGATGTGTCCCACATCCCGCATGAACAAGACGAAGGTGGACAGCCCGGTGCCGATCAGGGCGTACCACAACACTTCGCGCAGGATGTAGCGGGTGAGGATCCGCACGTCGCTGCCAGCGTAGCACAAGGCCGGGCGGGAAATGTTTACCCGGCACCCACGGGCTGGGCTTTCCGATGCAGCGCCTCGGCGCTGGGCTCGTGCTTCTCCTGAATGCGCGAACCAAGCTAGTTCGGATATCGGCGATTGGCGATGGTGTCCGAACCGGGCACAATCCAGCCCCGCAGGGGCGATATAAGAGAGCTCGGCACGTCAGTGCCGGGTAGGCATCATTTTTGATCCACAAAGTCCCGCAGGGACGGCACCTAGCGAAACACCACCTACAACGCCATACGTCGCAGGCCGGCGGGGAGTTGCGGGAACAGATCCGGATGGATCGCGGCCTCGAGCGCGCGCAGGCCGTCAAGCAGCGTAGGCGCCGGCGTGTTCAGCAGCTCATCGCGAACGCAATACACGCGCCGCGAGCGGCCGGCGGAGGTCTCGCTCCACCCGCGCTCGCCCACGATCTTCTCCAGCGGCACGCGGTCGCCGGCGCCGCACCAGGCCATGACCATCACCTCGGGATCGGCGCAGCGCACGCACTCGGCGTCGGTCTTGGCGCCGGGCTCGCCCAGAAAACGGCCGCCGGCCGCTTCCACCAGCTCCGCCACCCAGCGCTGCGAGTGGATGATGGGCTTGCCCCACTCCTCGCAGAAGACGCGCGGATGCGGTCCGGCAGCGTGGCGCGCGCGTACGGTTTCGATCTCGAGCTGCATCGAGTCGATGATGTGCTCGCCGGGATCGGAAGCGCCCATGGCGCCGGCGATGAGCGCGATATCTGCATAGATGTCGGCGAGCGTGCGCGGCGCGAGACCGAGGAAGCGCACGCCCGACTTGAGGATCTCCGCCACCGCCTCGAGCTGGTATGGCACCGAGGCGATCACCAGGTCGGGACGCGCGGCGGCGATCTCGGCGGCTTGCGCCGTCCAGGAATCGGCCACGATCGCGACCTCGCGGAAGGCCAGCTCCGGGCAGACGTCCCTGCAGTAGCGCGTGCAGGCGACCACGCGGTCGAGCAGGCCGAGACGCGCCAGCGTGACCGTCGCGCTCGGTTGCAGAGAGACGACGCGGCGAGGAGAGAAGTCCACCGACCAATTCTAACCGCCGAGCCCACTGTTAATAGCCACGAGCCGCCCCTCAAAACGCGCTATCATTCCCTCAGCATGGCTAAAGGCCCCAAACAGTTCGATGTCACCTGCCCGTGCTGCAACGCGGTGCTGAAGGTGGATGCGGCCACCGGAGCGGTGATCGCGCACACCGCGGCGGTGCGTCCCAAGATGTTCGCCGACATGGACGAAGCCGCCCGCGCCATGAGGGAGCAGGACGCGCGCAAGGAGTCCATCTTCCGCCAGTCGGTCGAGGCCGAGAAGAATAAGTCCGACCTGCTGGACAAGAAATTCCAGGAAGCGCTGAAGCGGGCCAAGGACGCGCCCGACATCTCGCGCGTGCGTGACATCGATCTCGACTAGCCGCCCGCTGCTGCTGGGCCATCGCGGCGCCCGCCGCTACGCGCCCGAAAACTCGCTCCCCGCCTTCGACCTGACGCTTGAGCACGGCTGCGACGGCTTCGAGTTCGACGTGCGCCTCACCGCCGACCGGCGGGCCATCATCTGCCACGATCCCAAGCTCGGCGGGATTGAGCTGGCGCGCCACACCTACACCGAAATCTATCCCAAGGCCGACGAGCCGCCGTGCCTGGAGCACGTGCTGGCGCGGTTTGCCTCGCGCGCGTTTCTTGACATTGAGCTGAAAGTCGCCGGCCTGGAGGATGCCGTCTTCACCTGCTTGCAGGAAAATCCGGCGCGACGCGGCTATGTGGTGTCGTCGTTTTTTTCCGACGTGGTGCAGGCGGTGGCGGCGCGCGGCCTGGTGACCGGGTTCATCTGCGACACACAGCGCGAGCTGGCTCGCTGGACGGGCCTTCCCGGCGAGTACGTGATCCCGCACTACAAGCTGGTGAGCGGGCCGCTGGTGAAGGAGATCCACGCTGCCGGACGCAAGGTGCTGGT
>JBKQPN010000104.1:0-32865 GCA_052145015.1 Terriglobales bacterium | reverse complement strand
GGCGGCCAACGGCCTCCAATTTTTGCGCGTGGCGCAGCCGATGCTCCAGTTCCTGCCTTTCGGTGACGTCGCGGGTAATCCTGGAGAAGCCCCGCAGCTCTCCCCGCTCGTCGCGCAACGCGGTGGTGACGCTGCTGGCGCGGAAACGCTGGCCGTCCTTGCGCACGCGCCAGCCTTCTTCCTCGAACCGTCCGCCGGCGGCAGCCTGCTCCAGAGCATAGCGCGGGGTCTCGGCCTGCGGGTCCTCGGAGGAATGGAAACGGCTCAAATCGTTGCCGGTCACTTCCTCGGCGGTAAATCCATAGATGCGCTCCGCTCCAGCATTCCAGCTCACCACCAGACCCTCGGGATTGAGCATGAAGATGGCGTAGTCGTCAACCCCTTCCACCAGCAAGCGGAAGCGCTCTTCACTTTGCCGGAGCTCGTTTTCGGTGCGCTCATGGATGCTGATCCGCGCCCGCAGCTCGCTGGTCGCCTTCTCCAGTTCGGCGGTGCGCTCGAGGACGCGGTGGTCCAGTTCGGCGTAGGCGCGGCGCAGGTCCTGCTCGGCGCGCTTGCGGCCGGAAATGTCGCGGATGGAGCTGGTAACCAGGGTGCCGCCCTCGCTCGCTATGGGGTTGAGGCTGATCTCCACCGGGAACTCGCTGCCGTCGCTCCGCAAGCCGTAGAGGTCCAGCCCCGCCCCCATCGGACGCAGCCGAGGCGCGGAGAAGAACTGACCGCGGTGCTGGGTGTGGGCATCGCGAAAACGCGGCGGCATGAGCGTCTCCACCGGCTGGCCAATGAGTTCTTCCCGGCGGTAGCCGAACAGCGTTTCGGTCTGCGAGTTGGCCAGCAGGATGTTGCCGCGTTCGTCCACGATCAGCATCGCATCCGGGGCCGACTCCAGCAGGGCGCTGAACAATTGCTGCGCATCGGCGGAGGTGTAGAGCGCTTTCAAGAGGCCGTGCTGCGGGACATTGGGGCTATCCAACACTTGCGCCTGCGGCGGGATTCCCGTCGCCTGAACGGGCGCGTTCTTGAGAGGACATCCCCCCATTGTCTCGCCGCGATCAGCCATCGCTATTCCCCCGTATCGAACCCTGAAGACTATGAAGACGAACTGCTATTGCCGCACTGCGGGGGGCTGGATGAGTGCCAAAGCCATTGATGGCGATTGATTTCCCACACTCATAAGCCTCATCTTGAGGCTCCCGCCCAATGGTCGCAAGTGTCTAACGTGGTCACAAATGGTTACGAGTGGCCAATGGTATCGATGGCCGCCAGGACAATGAGGGTACCGAGATTTTGAGCACTGCCCATTGACAGAAACGGTATGGCGTGCCGGACAATGCCAAAGCTCGATCAAATCCCCAAAGTCGGCTCACCGAGAGGAAGTTCATGGCCTATTGCTTTGATGTCGATTCCAGCAACGGCATCCTTCGCTGCAGGCTCGAAGGTGACATTACCGATGAATCCCTCAAGGAGTGTTACGAGGTTGCAGGCAGGTACGCGGCCCTCACCAATCCCAGTGTCGCCATTATGGATTTCTCGAATGTAGCTTCCTTCAATGTTTCTCCGCAGACGGTGCGAGACCTGGCACATCGCACGCCTGGCATACCCGGCTCCCGGCCCCGTTTTCTGGTGGCACCGTCCACCCACATGTACGGCTTGGCGCGGATGTTTCAGCAATACGGAAGTGGAGCGCGTCCGGAGTTGCACGTAGTTCGCACCGTGGATGAGGCGTACACCTTCCTGGGAGTGCCGGAACCACAGTTTGGGCCCGTGGGAGGAAGTATTGCAAAACCCACCAGACAACAAGTCCCCATTCTTGTAAGAAAGGCTAGTGCGTAGCTTCCAACCGTCTGAGCTTTAACGGGTCCATGGAAGATTCCGAAGCACCGCCATTAGCTCGCTCCTGCTTGCTCGCTCCGGAATGATGGCGTGGGGATGCAAGTGTTCCGGCACCATCGTTGGGTCGTCGGCCATCACAATCAGCAACGGCAGCTTTGGCTGCACGGGGAGGTGCAGGCCAGAACAGGACCAGGACCTCGCATCGCAATTGGGGTGCCCGACGGTCATGACGATGACGTCGCACGGCAGCAACTGGCAGGAGAGGAACTCGGAACGACCGGCGCAAACAACGAATACGAACTCTTTATCCCGCAAGTCCTCCGTGTCAAATGGCGGTCGTTCGCAGAAGACCACGAGGCGCGCCGACGGACTCTTGTCTGCCTGCACGGGCAAGCCTCATTCAATTGTCAACGTTCCTGTGGGTGAAATGTGAGTCTTGTTCCAAAAACAGAACAGGACGAGGGGGCGCTCCGCAGCTTCAGGAGCCACGCCGCATGGTAGGAGCGACCGGGGACGACTACGGTGACATAGGTCACATACCAGTGTGATTCGGAGCCATCCTCTGCGATTGTCACCCCGCATTATCCGCGCGGGCTCGCCTTGCGCCCGAAGCCACGAATCCGACACGGCCCGCCCGACGCGGCGAGGGGCTGCCCGTTTGACCCTGCTCCATCCCAGCCCTTACACTTGGGTTATTCAGCCGATTCCCCACGCGTTTCTCAGGAGGAGTACCCTGCAGTTCGTCTCCCGGTCATTGCGGATCATCTCGCTATGCGCGGCGCTGGCGGTGGGCGCGGCGGCGCAACAGACCCCCAAGGTGACGCTGGAAAGCAGCGAGACCGTGTTCAGCGTGATGGCGGCTTTGAACGCCTGCGGCTACAACCAGGAATTGAACTCCTCGTACCCGGTGCGCGCCAAGATCCGGGCGGAACTGGCGCGAGCGGCCGAAGCCTCGCCGGAGGCCGCCAACGCCCGCGACCAGCTCTGCCGGTTCTACGGCGACCATCGCCAAGCCGATGGCGGCCTTGATCTGGCGCAATACGTGTCGCTGGCGCTGAATTTGGGCGCTCCGCCGGGATTCGCAACCCTGATCAGCGACGCGGACCTGCCCCCCGACGCGGCCTACGTCCGCGGCCTGGCGCCGTTGCTCCAGACCTACTATGAGCAGGAGAAGTTGCACGCCATCTGGCAGGCCCACCAGGCGGAATACGAGCAACTGGGAGAGCAGTTCCACGATCCGGTGGCCAAGATGATCCTGGCGGCCGAGGTTTATTTGAAGCTGCCCATGGCCACCTACGTGGGGCGAAGATTCAGTGTCTTGCTCGAGCCGCTGGCGGGGCCGGGGCAGGTGAATGCGCGCAATTACGGTTCCGACTACTTCATCGTAGTAGCGCCGGAGAACGGGACGCTGCGCATGGGCGAGATCCGCCACGCCTATCTGCATTACGTGCTCGATCCCTTCGCGCTGAAGCGAGCCAACGCCATGAAGCGTCTGGAGCCGCTGCTGGCGACGGTGCAGCAGGCGCCGATGGCCGACAGCTACAAGCGGGATGTCTCGCTGCTGGTGACCGAATCGCTGATCCGGGCCATCGAGGCGCGCACCCTGCATGACGGCAAGGCGCCGGAGGCGCAGCGGCGCGAGTTCGTTCAGGCCTCGATCGAGGAAGGTTTTATCCTCACCGGGCATTTCTACGAACAGTTGGTGGCGTTCGAGAAGACGTCGGACAGCCTGCGCAATGTTTACGGAGATTTCCTGTTCACCATCGATGTGGATCGAGAAAAGAAGCGGGCACGAGGGGTGAGCTTCCGCCGCCAGGCCGCTCCGGAAGTGGTCCACGCCGGGAAGGCGAAACTATCCGATCCACTGGAATTGGCGGAAGAGCGTCTAACCTCAGGGGACCTGGGCGGGGCGCGGCAACTGGCCGGGGACGCGCTGGCCAATCCTCAGCAGGACCAGGCGCGGGCACTGTTCATTTTGGCCCGGGCGGCGACGCTCGGCCGCGATCTGCCGGGCGCGCGCACCTACTTCCAACGCACCCTGGAGGTCGCCCGCGAGCCCAGGATGATCGCCTGGTCGCATATCTACCTGGCCAGAATCCTGGATCTCGAGGAGAACCGGGAGGAGGCCCTGAAGCACTATCATGCGGCGCTGGCCGCTGGAGACGACAAGCCGGACACCAAAGCGGCGGCGGAGCGGGGATTGCAACAGGCCTACGAACCGCCGGCCGCGGCGCGTCCTGCCAGCAGCCAGGCGCCGGACGGCAAGTAAGGAAGAATAATCCTGCGAGGGCAAACAGAGATGACACCAGCAAGATTTCTTATCCCGGCGGTGCTCGTGGCGGCCGCCATGGCGGTGGGGCAAATGAATCCGCCCGCCAATACCCAAGGCTCCAACCCGCCGGCAGGCGAGCAGAACCAACCTCCGCCGCCGCAGCCCAACCACACCAATCCCAAGGGCAAGCGTCTGCCCAGCGCCAAGACCAAGCCGGAGTATGACGCCTACCTGGCGGCGGCCAACGCTTCCGACCCAGCGACTGCGGAACGGCTGGCGCGCGAATTCGAGGTGCAGTTCCCGAATAGCGACCTGCTCACGATCCTGTACCAGCAGGTGATGGGCAAATACCAGAAGGCGGACAACAGCGATAAGACTCTCGACATGGGACGCAAGGCCCTGCAATACGATGCCGACAATTGCATTGCCCTGGTGATGAACGCAACGGTGCTGGCGGAGCGCACGCGGCCGACCGACATCGACCGCGATCAGCGGCTCAAAGAAGCCACCGCCGACGCCCAGCGCGCGCTCGAGGACATCCGTAGCGATAATTACCTGCTGGCGCCCAGCGCCACACCCGAACAGGTGCAGCAGTTCAAGGATCAGGTCACAGGCATGGCTTATCAGGCCCTGGGCATGGCCGAAATGGAGCGTGAGAACTACGCCGCGGCGGAACAGGACCTGCGCAAAGCGATCGAGACTCCAGCGGGCAAGGGTGATGCCATTGTCTGGTACCGCCTGGCGCTGGCGCTCGACCGTCAGAACAAGTATGCGGATGCCAACTCCGCCATTACCACGGCCGTGGCTTTAGCGCCCGTCAATTCGGCGGTGGCAAGCATGGCCAGGAACGAACAGGACCGGCTGAAAAAACTGGCGGCCGGCGGCGCCCCCGCTAGCCCCGCTCCGAAGAGCAATCAGCCGGAGCCGGAGGTGGTGCAGCCCAAGTAGGGCGCGCCGCTTGACGCTGCTGCCATCGATGGTATGAAAGCTGAAGAAATCACGGCGCTGCAGACGACCCTGGGACACCGCTTCCGGCATCCCGCATTGCTGGAACAGGCGCTCACGCACAGCTCCCACGCCCATGAGATCGAAGCCCGCGGCGCCTCCACCGAGGTGCGCGATAACGAGCAGTTGGAGTTCCTGGGCGATGCCGTGCTGGGCTTCGTCACCAGCCAGGAGCTGTTCCAGCGCTTTCCCGAGTACCAGGAAGGACAGTTATCCAAGCTGCGCGCGCACCTGGTCAGCGCCAAGCACCTGGTACGGGCGGCCGAAGAACTGGAGCTCGGCCGCTACCTTCGCCTGGGGCGCGGGGAAGAGAAAAGTGGCGGACGGGCCAAGCATGCCCTGCTGGTGAACACCCTGGAGGCGGTGCTGGCCGCACTTTTTCTCGACGCCGGCATGGAGAAGGTGCGGGAGTTCATCCTCGCCAAGGTGCTCGACCCCGAACTGGAGCGCCTGGGGGAACAGAGCGAAGCCGGTCTGGCGATTACCGATCACAAGTCGGCGTTGCAGGAATTCCTGCAGGGAACCGGCCGGCTGCAACCTTCCTACACCGTCGTCCAGGAGCAAGGGCCCGAACACAAGAAGACCTTTACCATCGAACTCCGGGTCCTCAACGGCAGCGGCAACGGCAAGCCGCTGCTGGTAGGCCGCGGCGAGGGTTCGACGAAGAAAAAAGCCGAGCAGCGGGCGGCGAAAGACGCGCTGGAACTGTTGCGCAAGACGGATCTCACGCCGCATGGCCCCCAGGATCCCGCATGAGCGACGTGCTGGAACAGGCGGTGACCGAGACCCCGGCGCCCCCAGCCGCGCCGGCGCTTCACAAAGCGGGATGGCTGTCGTCGGTGCAGTCGCTGGCCGTCACCGTAGTGATCGCGGTGTTCGTGATCACCTTCCAGGTGCAGGCGTTTCAGATCCCTTCCGAGTCAATGGAGAACACGCTGCTGATCGGCGACTATCTTTTGGTGGACAAGGTCCACTACGGCCACGGCGGCCGCTGGGGCGAGATCCTGCCCTACGCTCCGATCCAGCGCGGGGACATCATTGTCTTCCGTTATCCGGTGCACCCCCAGCAGCACTTCGTGAAGCGCGTGATCGGGCTGCCGGGCGACCACGTGCGCATGGTGGAGGGCCGGGTGCTGGTGAACGGCGTTCCCCTCAAGGAGAACTACGTCATCCATACCCGGCCGGACTACGACCACTTTCGCGACGACTTCCCGCTGACCGACATTCCCAATGCCAGTACAGAACCACGTTGGTGGAAAGAGCTGGGCGAACTGGTTCGCAATGGCGATTTGATCGTGCCGCCGGACCGTTTTTTCGTGCTGGGGGACAATCGCGACGAAAGCCTGGACAGCCGCTACTGGGGATTCGTGCCGCGCGAGAACATCATCGGACGGCCACTCTTGATCTACTGGTCGGTGCGCGCGCCGCGCACGGCGGCGGAGGTTTCCAGCTCCCGGGGTGATAAACTTTCCGCTTTCCTGTACGGCGTGACTCACCTGGTGCAGGACACGCGCTGGAACCGCACGTTTCGCATCGTACGATAGCCAGCCGTCGGCGCGAGGAGCCATTGGCCAGCAAGAACGATTCGTCCAAGCCGGAGAAGCCACGCGAGACTACCACCGAGTTCATCGCCTCGGTGGCCCTGGTGCTGGTGGTCGGGCTGTTCATCATCACTTTCAACTTGCAGGCCTTCGAGATCCCGTCCAGTTCGATGGAGAACACGCTGCTCATCGGCGATCATGTGTTCGTGGACCGCGTAACCCTGGCCCCAAAAACCCGGTGGACGGGGCCGGTGATCCCCTATCGCCACATTCAGCACGGCGACATCGTCGTCTTCCTCTCGCCGGCGGAAGCGGGCTTGTATGTGGTGAAGCGCATCATCGGCATTCCAGGGGACCATATCCATCTTCGCGACGGGGTGGTGTACCGCAACGGGCAGAAGCTGGATGAACCCTACGCGTTGCACAATCCCGCCAGCTACAACCCTTATCGCGACAACTTCCCGGCGGTCGCGCCCACCATGGGCGCCAGCGTCACCGGGGACTGGCACGTGCTGCTGCCGAATTACATCGAAGACGGTGAACTGGTGGTGCCGCCCGACCACTACTTCGCCATGGGCGACAACCGCGATGTTAGCTACGACAGCCGTTACTGGGGATTCATCCCGCGGGAAAACGTTATCGGCCGGCCCATGTTTATCTACTGGTCGTTCGAGACCCCTCCCGACCAGTACCGCAAAACCAGCATCCCGGAGCGCCTGGCCTTCGTGTTCAAGGTGATCGTGCACTTCCCCACCCAAACGCGCTGGCGGCGCATGCTGAAGATGGTGTACTGATGCCCTCCGGGCGTTCCATCCGGCGGACCGTTCTCGCGGCTGCGGTGGTGCTGGCCGTGGCCGTGTTCGTGCCGCCCATGATCAAGCTGACGAGGTTTCGGAAAAGCATCGTCGCGGCGATCAGCGGAGGCTTGGGGCGGCAAGTTAGCGTGCGCGAGGTCAGGCTTCGGCTCTTTCCCCAACCCGGTTTGCAACTGGAAGGACTTGTGGTGCAGGACGATCCGGCTTTCAGCGCCGAACCCGTGCTGCATGCCGAAGAAGTCACCGCCATCCTGCGCTGGAGTTCCCTCTGGCGCTGGCGGCCGGAGATCGGCTCGCTGACTCTGAGATCTCCCGCCGGCGCCCAGCCCTGGAGCCTCAACGTGGTGCGCCGGCAGGATGGACAGTGGAATCTGCAATCGCTCCTGCTGCGCGCCAGCCAGACGCCCGCGGCGCCC
This sequence comes from Terriglobales bacterium, assembly GCA_052145015.1. GTDB lineage: Bacteria > Acidobacteriota > Terriglobia > Terriglobales > Acidobacteriaceae > JAHFUA01. The sequence continues at coordinate 24,983 of JBKQPN010000104.1, read as the reverse complement.
ACTACCAAGATCCGCCCGGAAGCGCGTCTTCGCTTTCCCTATATCGAAGGCGATGGCGGCCGCATCAATTTCAAGTCCGGCGTGGAGAAAAAAGTCTATGCCCTGAGCGAAGCCGACTTCGCTCTGTGGCTGGCTTCGGAGAACGAATGGAACTTCCGGCTGCGGGCGCGTCCCATGCGCAGCGATGCCAGCCTCAGCGATACCGGGACGGTTGAGATCAGCGGAGCATTCGGCCGCGCGCCCCGGCTGGACCAGACGCCCTTGCGCCTGCGCCTCTCCCTGCGCGCAGCGCAACTGGGACAGCTCACACGCCTGGTCTACGGCCGCGACCGCGGCTGGCGCGGCTCGGTGAACCTGGCGGCGGACCTCAGCGGCACGCCTCAGGACCTGAAGCTGAGCGGCGCGGGCTCGATCGACGATTTTCGCCGCTACGACATCAGCCTGCCGGACACGCTGCGGCTGGCGGCGAACTGCACCGCGCGGTACCGCTGGCAGGCCCAGGAACTCTCCCACCTCGAGTGCCGCATGCAGGACGGTGAACTGGCCTTGCGCGGCAGCATCACCGGCTTCCAGCGCTACGATTTGGCCCTGGTTGCCGAGCAGGCGCCGATGGCGGAACTGGCGCGTCTGGCGCGCCATGCCAAGTTCGCGCTGCCCCCGGACCTGACCGCCGCCGGCGCTCTCGATGCTGAATTCGCCTACCGCACCGGGCCCGGTCAGCAAGGCTGGGCGGGCGCCGGCAGCACCAGCGATTTCGTCCTGCGCTCGGGAGTCCTGGGGCAGGAGCTGAAGCTAGGGGCGATCAAGTTCGACGTCGCCCCGGAGAATACAAAGGCGCAGCCGGCGAACCTCCGTAATCGCCGCACGGTCCGCTTCGTGCCCGCCGCCGTCGCTCGCGACGGAGATTTGCGCCTGGTGCTGGCGCCGTTTCCCGTGCCGCTGGGTGGGACCGCGCCTGCCACCGTCCACGCTTCCTTTTCTGCCACCGACTATAACCTGGGAGTTGAGGGCGATGCCGAACTCCAGCGCCTGTTTCGGGTGGCTCGCGGCCTGGGGCTGCGGGCGCCCGCGCTGGGCGCCAGCGGCAGCGCCAAACTCGACCTGCAGATTGCCGGCAACTGGATTGGATTCACCCCGCCGGTCGCTACCGGCTCCATGCAGTTGCGAAACGTGACCGTGCTTCTGGCAGGGGTGCGTGGACCAGCCCACGTGCGCAGCGCCAACGCTCTGCTGCTGCCCGACCAGGTGCAGGTCGAAAACCTGGCGGCCACCTTCACCGGCAATCACGCGGCGGTGGACGGCTCGTTGGTTCTGCCTCGTGGTTGCGACGCCACGCAACTTTGTCCGGTTCGGTTCGACCTTCACTCCAACGAGATCTCGCTCGAAGAGCTGAACCGCCTGCTCAACCCGCAATTGCAGCGAGTGCCGTGGTATCGCGCGCTGGCCGGAGACACGGGCGCGGCGCCGGCAAGGTTCGCGGCCCACGGGCGCATACGGGCGGACCAAGTCGCGCTCAAAGGACTGGATCTCCAGCACCTGGTTGCGCAGGCCGAACTGAAGGACCGCAAGCTGCATCTTTCCGACATCCGCGCCGACACGCTGGGCGGCAAGCTGCGCGCGGAATGGAGCGCCGATTTCACCGGCGCCGAGCCCCTGTACGAGGGTTCCGGGACGCTGGAGCGGGGTGCGCTCCCCCAGGTGGCCGCATTAACGCACGATCCCTGGGCAACCGGCACCGGCGGCGGCAGTTTCAAGCTCGAGCTCGCGGGCTGGAGCGCCGCCGAACTGGCGGAGTCGGCCCAGGGCACATTGGACTTTGAATGGCTGAACGGTACGTTGCAGCATGTGGCGCTGAACGGTGACGGAGCTCCCTTGCGGCTGAAGCGCTTCGCCGGACGCGCCCTGCTGGGCGACCGCCACCTGGAGTTCCAGCAAAGCAGCATTGAGACCGCCGACGGCGTCTATGTGGTGAGCGGGACCGCGTCGCTGGGCAAGCTGGAGCTCAGGCTGATGGACCGGAAATCGCACGGCTACGCCGTCTCGGGAACCTTGGAGAAGCCGCACGTCAACGCGCTATCCGCGTCGGAGATGCAGGCGGCAATCGGCAAATGAATATCGTCCGAACCGCAGCCGCAGTCTTCGCTCTATCGCTCACCGTCGTTCTCGCACTCCCGCAGCAGACCGTCTCGACTGCCGCCAGTCCTGCCGTCCGGAGCATGGAGCGCAAGCTGGAGCACATCGAAAGCAACGCCGCGAGACCAACCCCCGACTCGGCGCCTACCGTCCTGACTGAAGACGAGGTGAACGCTTACGTCAACTCGGGCGCCGTTCACTTGCCGAGAGGCGTGCAGCGCGTGCATGTCGAAGGCATGCCGGGAGCGGTTACGGCGGAGATGCAGGTGGACTTCGACCAGATCACCCAAGGTAGCCGTTCCGTGAACCCGCTGCTGGCACTGTTCAGCGGAGTGCACCAGGTGCAGGTTGCCACCCACGCTTACGGCCAGCGCGGGGTGGGATATGTCCACGTCGATCGCGTGTCGCTCGACAACGTCGAGGTGCCCCCGATCGCTCTCGAGTTCTTCATCGCCCGCTACATCAAACCGAAACACCCCGAGATCGGCCTCGACTCGCGCTTCCAGATGCCCGACCGCATCGACACCGCCGTCGCCGGCCAGCGACATCTCACCGTGGTGCAGAAGTAAGCTCAACTTGCTCGCGATCACGTCTCCGGGCACGGCTCTAGAAAGATCCACCACAGAGTCACCGAGACACGGAGAAAAATCAGTTCCAGTCTCCGTGCCTCCGTGTCTCTGTGGTTGACGTCGTTCGCCGTGATACCATCGCCTTCGCCGCATGAGCTCCGACCAGATCTTCAATTTGGTAATCCAGATCGTGGTGTTTCTGTTCGCCATCAGCGTGCACGAGTCGGCGCACGCCTGGACCGCGTCCTACTACGGCGATCCCACGGCGCGCATGCTGGGACGGGTTTCGCTCAACCCCATCCGGCACATCGACCCCATCGGAACGGTGCTGCTGCCGCTGATGGCCTACTTCGCCCACATCCCGATGATCGGGTGGGCCAAGCCGACGCCGGTAAACCCGCTGAATTTCCGCAAGAATTACGTCCTGGCCGACATCATGACCTCGGTCGCAGGGCCGGTTAGCAACCTGCTTGTGGCGACCGGATCGGTGCTCGTACTCGCCATTGTTATACGCGCACGTTTCTTGCTGAGCGGTGCCGCTGAACCTCTCTGGCTCCTGTTTCGAGCCGCACTCGAGATCAACGTCCTGCTGGCGGTCTTCAACCTGATCCCCATCCCACCGCTGGATGGCAGCCACGTCGTCCGCCACATGCTCTCCGACTCGGCGCGCAATCTCTACGACCGCATTGGATGGGTCGGCCTCATCCTGTTTTTCCTGGTTGGGGGAAGCGTGCTGCGCACGATGATGGCGCCCTTCATGCACTTCTTCAATTTCCTGCTGGCGGTGCTGGTATGAAGAAACGCGTGCTGAGCGGCATGCGCCCCACCGGCAAGCTGCACCTGGGCAACTACCTGGGCGCGCTGGCCAACTGGGTCGGGCTGCAGAACAAGTACGACTGCTTTTTCTTCATCGCCGACTGGCACGCGCTGACCACCGACTACGCCGATACTTCGGCGGTAAAGCAGAATTCGCTGGAGGTCATGCTCGACTACCTGGCGGCGGGACTCGACCCCGAGCGCTCCACCCTCTTCATCCAGTCGCACGTGCCGCAGCACGCCGAGCTGCACCTGCTGCTTTCGCTGATCACGCCCCTGGGCTGGCTGGAACGCGTCCCCACGTACAAGGAGCAACGGGAGAACATCAAGGACAAAGACTTGGGGACGTACGGTTTTCTCGGCTATCCGGTGCTGCAATCGGCCGACATTATGATCTACAAAGGCGACTACGTGCCGGTCGGCGAAGACCAGGTGCCGCACGTCGAGATCACCCGCGAGATCGCGCGGCGTTTTAACGGCTTCTACAAGTACAGCGGCCGCGACGTCTTCCCCGAACCGCAGCCGCTGCTCACGCCTGCGGCCAAAGTCCCCGGCACCGATGGGCGCAAGATGTCGAAGTCCTACGGCAACACCATCCTGCTGAGCGAACCCGAGCCGAGCCTGCGGCAGAAGCTGAAGACCATGGTGACCGACCCGGCGCGGGTGCGCCGCAGCGACCCCGGCAACCCGGACGTCTGCCCGGTGGGAGATTTGCACAAGATCTTCAGCAACCAGGAGACTCTGGCCAAGGTGGACGCGGGCTGCCGCAGCGCTGGCATCGGCTGCATCGAGTGCAAGGGCTGGGCCTCCGACGCCATGGTGACCCGGCTGGCGCCGATTCAACAACGGCGAAGAAAATATGAGGATGATCCGAAGCGAGTCTGGGATATCCTCGAAGCAGGCTCCGCCCGGGCAGCGACCGTCGCCGAGGCCACCATGAACGAGGTGCGCGAGGCGATGCACATGTCCAAGCAGTACGCGCCGCCGGTCCAAGGCGCTGGGGGAACATAGTTTCGGGATGCCAGAAGTCACCAACGCGGTCAATCGCCCGACGCCGGTCAACGATTCTCCCTTCGCCATCACCGTCGGCGAGGTTTACGACGGCCCGCTCGACCTGCTGCTCGACCTCATTCGCAAGCAGGACATCAATATCTACGACATCCCCATCGCGCAGATCACGGCCCAGTATCTGACGTACGTCGAGCGCATGAAGCAGTTGGACGTGAACCTGGCGGCTGAGTTCATCTACATGGCAGCGGTGCTGATCCAGATCAAGTCGCGGATGCTCTTGCCGCGCGATCCCACGGCGCCAGCCGAAGAAGATGATGATCCGCGCCGCGACCTGGTCGAGCGCCTGCTCGAGCACGAAAAATTCCGCAACGCCGCGCAGATGCTGCTGCAGAAGCAGCAGATCGAGGAAGCCACCTGGTCGAATCCCGCGCTGAAGGAATTCAAGGACGACGAAGGCACGGAGCCCGAGCTTGCCGCCGACGTGGTGGACCTGGTGCGCTCGTTCCGGCAGATCCTGGAGCGGGCCAAGGCGCGCCCCGTGCTGCAAGTCGACGAAGATACGGTGACGGTGGCGCAGATGATCGACTACATCCGCCGGCGTCTGCTGCTGGAAGATCGTCCGATACGGCTGAAGTCGCTGTTGCAGTACACGCGCTCGCACAACGCGCTGATCTGCGCCTTCCTGGCGCTGCTGGAGTTGGTGCGGCTGCAAGCGATCATGCTGCGGCAGGACCGCGTCTTCGGCGACATCCTGGTGAAGAAGCACGCAATGTTCGACACCGTCATCGGCGAAGAAGCCGCGGTGCGCGACGACTGGAGATAGCTTCGAGTTTCAGGTTTCGAGTTTCGAGTCGGGGTTTAAAGCCAAGAGCCAAGAGCTAAGAGCCAAAAGCGCATGAGTTTAAAGTCACAAATCGAAGCCATTATTTACGCGGCGGAAGAGCCGGTCACGCTGGAGCAGATGCTGGCCGTGCTCAAAGACGATCTGCGCGCGGCGGCGCAATCCGACGAGAGCGGCGCTGAACCCGATGCGGCCCAGGTGAAAGCGACTCTGCGCTTAGCCGTCGAAGAGCTAGTCGCGGAGTACGCGGCCGGTGACCGCGGCATGGAGATCCGCCAGGTCGCGGGCGGATATCGCATGTCCACCAAGCCTGAGTATCACGACGTAGTGCGCGGGTTCGTGCGTAATCTGAAACCCGCGATCCGGCTGTCGCTGCCGGCGCTGGAGACGCTGGCGGTGATCGCCTACAAGCAGCCGATCACGGTCCCCGAGATCAGCGAGATCCGCAGCGTGGATTCGAGCGGCGTCATCGCTACGCTGCTCGACCGCAAGCTGATTACCACCGCCGGCCGCAAGCAGGTGATCGGACGCCCCATTCTTTATCGCACCACCAAGGATTTTCTCCTGCGCTTCGGCCTGGGCGATATCGGCGAACTGCCCAGCGTGGAGGAGTTCGAGAAGCTGGCCTCCGCGTCGCTGCAGGCAGACTTGTTCCAAACCGCGATCCCGGACGCTACCGGCGTGCCCGACGTCACACCTGAGGCGCCCGCGGCCGAGCCCGAGCGCCACACCATCGAGCTGGGTCAGCCGCACGCGGCGGAAGTCACCACCGCCGATTCGTGACCCGCGCGGCCAGCAGCGAATCACACATGCCCGAAGAGCGCCTGCAAAAGATCATCGCCGCTGCCGGGATCACCTCGCGCCGCAAGGCAGAGGAGCTGATCACTTCCGGACGCGTCTCCGTCAACGGGCAAACCATCACACAATTAGGCGCCAAGGCTGACGCCGCATGCGATCACATCCGCGTGGACGGAAAACTGCTGCGCGCGCCCGAACGCCACGTCTATTTCCTCGTCAACAAGCCGCGCGGCTACGTGACCAGCGTCACCGACCCCGAGGGGCGGCCCACGATCATGGACCTGGTGCGCGGGATCAGCGCGCGCGTCTATCCCGTTGGCCGCCTGGACTACGCCAGCGAAGGCCTGGTGCTGCTGACCAACGATGGCGACCTGGCGCAGAAGCTGATGCACGCTTCCTCGCACGTGCCCAAGACGTACCTGGTGAAGGTCGCGGGCAAGCCCGAGGCGGAAGCGCTGGGCCGGCTGCGGTCGGGCATCACCATTGAACTCGACGGCAAGCACGGGAAGAAGCGCAGAGTGAAGACCGCGCCGGCGCGCATCCAACTGGCGCGCGATGCGCCCAACCCGTGGTACGAAGTTACGCTCATCGAGGGCCGCAACCGCCAGGTCCGCCGCATGTTCGAGCAGGTCGGACATCACGTGGAAAAAATCAGGCGGGTGCGCTTCGCCAACCTGGAACTGGACGTCGAGCCGGGCAAGTGGCGCGCTCTGGCCTCCTCGGAAGTGCTGCGACTGAAGAGCATGGCCACGGGCAAGGCCCGGCGCGAGTCCAGGCCGGTTCGTGGTAAAAAAGAAGGCGATGAAAAAGCCTGAGGAGTTGGTGCCCGAACACATTCGGGCGCTCGGGGCGTACACGCCGGGGAAGCCGTTACGCCAGGCCGAGCGGGAGAGCGGCGTCCGCATGATCAAGATGGCGTCGAACGAAAACCCCTTCGGACCGTCGCCCAAAGCGCTGCAAGCGTTGCGCGCGGTGGAACCCCAGGCACACCTCTACCCCGACAATGACGTGTCGCAGTTACGGCTGCGCCTGGCGGAACTGCACGGCGTGCGTCCGGAGCAGATCGTGGTTGACAACGGCTCAACCTCGCTGCTGGGAGTTATCTCCCGCACACTGCTGCAGCCGGGACTCAACGCGATCACGAGCGAGCGGTCGTTCATCGTGTATCCGATCGCGGTCAAGGCAGCCGGTGGCCGGATGGTTACGGTGCCGATGAAGGGTGACGGCTACGATCTGGACGCCATCGCCGCCGCCATCGACGACGACACGCGCATCGTCTTTATCGCCAATCCCAACAATCCCACCGGTACGCTGATCGACGCGCCGCGGATGGACGCGTTGGTGCGCGAGGTGCCCGAGCACGCGATCGTGGTGCTGGACGAGGCTTATTGCGATTTCGCCACCGACTTTGCCGCCGCGCGCGGCATCGAGTACTCGCATTCGCTCGACTACGTGCGCGAAGAGCGAAACGTGGTGGTGCTGCGGACTTTCTCCAAAGCACACGGCCTGGCGGGACTGCGTGTGGGATACGGACTCGGACCGGCCGTCCTGATGCAGTACTTCCACCGCATGCGCACGACGTTCTCGGTGTCGGCGCTGGCCGAAGCCGCCGCGCTGGCCGCGCTCGACGATCAGGAGCACACCCGCAAGACCATCGCCAACAACCGCCGCGGCGCCGAGTTCCTGATGAACAAGCTCTCCGAGATGGGATACCGGCCGATCCCCACCTTTGCGAATTTCATTTTCTTCGACGCGGGCGAGGATGCGGCGGCGCTCAGCAAGCGTCTGCAGGCCGGAGGCATCATCGTGCGGCCGCTCGGGCCGTGGGGGATTCCCACCGGCGTCCGCGTGACCATCGGCACGCCGGAGCAGAACGAGCTGTTCATCGCCGCGCTGGCGCGCGCCACGGAAAAGGCGGGAGTGCGGTAAGGCAGTTGCCAGTTGCCAGTTGTCAGTTGCCAGTTTCCGACACTCAAGCGCGTCTACGCGTGAGCTCCGGCCCGGTTGCTTCGGCCGCCAGCATGGGGAGCCGCGCCGCGCCAAACAGTCCGGCATCGCCGCCGAGCAGCGCGCGGGTGATGATGGTCTTCTTGCCAGAACCGGACGACTCTTCCGGCGCGGTCGCGCGATAGACGAACGAACGTTTCCGCACTTCCTCCAGCAGTGCCGGCAGAAACGCGTCCCAGGCGCTGGCCACGCCGCCGCCGATCACATAGATGGGCAGGTTCAGCAGGTTGATCAGGTCGGCGAGACCGATGCCCAGCGCCCATCCTACGCGCCGGTAGATCTGCTGCGCACCAGTGTCACCCTCGACCGCCATCTGATAGACGCTCTTGGCGCTGATCTCGACGTTCGCGCGCGCCAGCCCGGGCGCGCTGCCTTGGGCGATGGCTTCCCGCGCCATACGCACCACGGCGGTGGCGGAAGCGAACTGCTCCAGGCATCCGCGGTTGCCGCAGGGACATGGCGGTCCCTCGGGCTCGACCGTGATGTGCCCCGGCTCGCCCGCCATGCCGCGCATCCCGTGCCAGACGCGGCCGCCGAGCACGATGCCGCCGCCCACCCCGGTGCCGAGCGTGAGCATGAGCATGTCGTCATAATCACGCGCGGCGCCCAGCCATTTTTCGCCCAGCGCCGCTGAGTTGGCATCGTTCTCGAGGATCACCTTCGTGCCCAGCCGCCGCTCGATTTCGTCGCGCACCGGGTAATCGTGCCAGCCGGGCAGGTTGGGCGATTCGCGCAGCATGCCGGTATCCATGTCGATGATGCCGGGCACGCCGATGCCGATGCCCGCCAGCGTTGAAGAAGAGAACTTGGCCGCAGTCGCGCGGATCGCCTCGCACATCTCGCCGATGACAAAGTCGCGGCCGCGCGCCACCTGCGTGCCGGCCGTGGTTTTCTCCAGCAGCGTGCCGCGCTCGTCCACGGCGGCGATGCGCAGGTTCGTCCCCCCCAGATCGACGCCGATGGCGAAGGAAGACATGGCGTGTAAGTTTAGATCATCCCGCAGGGGTTTCGAGCAGCGTCTGTCGACAAACTCGAAACTCGAAACTTGAAACTCGAAACTATCTCTGGCACTTCGGACAGTAGTGCGCGCTGCGGCCGGCGATGACGATCCGCTTGATGGGCGTGCGGCAGACCAGGCAAGGCTCGCCTTCGCGCCCATAAACGCGGTGCTGAAACTGAAAGAAGCCGGCATCGCCGTTCGAGTCAACATAATCGGAGACCGAGGAGCCGCCGGCGGCGATGGCCTCGTTCAGCACCTCCTGCACGGCGACAAAGAGACGCTGCAGTTCGGCTCGGGTGAGCGAAGCGGCGCGCCGCCGCGGACGCACGCCGGCGCGGAACAGCGACTCGTCGGCGTAGATGTTGCCGATGCCGCTCAGCAGGCTCTGGTTGAGCAGTGCACTCTTGATCGGCGTCTTGCGCTGGCGGAACAGGCCAGCGAACGATTCGACTCCCACATCCAGCGGCTCCGATCCCGGCGCCTCAAAACTATGGCGCACCACCGCCAGGCGCCCGAAGCGGCGCGGATCCACGAAGCGCAGTTCCCTGCCCGAACGCAGCCGCAGGATGGCGTGGGTGTGCTTCGCCACTGCAACATCGGGTTGTGCGATCAGCAGCCGCCCTGTCATGCCCAGGTGCACGATCCACTGCGCCTGTCGCTTCGGCTTTTTCTGGCGACTGGCGACTGGCGACTGGCGACTGAGGTCGACGACGATGTGTTTGCCCACGCGGCGCACGCCCGAGATGCGCGCTTGTTCCAGCGCCCTGACGATCTCTCCCGGCGGCGACTTCAGCGGCTCGGGCTTGCTGCCGAGCCACACCGACTCAATCACGTCGCCGGTGAGGTTCTGCGCCAGCCCGCGCGCGATGGTTTCGACTTCGGGAAGTTCGGGCATGAAGGGCGGCTTTTAGCTCTTGGCCTTTAGCTTTATACCAGAGCCCCGGCTCTAGCGATGGCCCGCTACTCACTGTTATCATGCTCTGTAATCTTTCCCGCCCGATTTCCTACGTATTCCTGCTCCATGCTCGATCCAAGGCGGGCAAAGAGTGCGCGGAGAACAACTGAAGTGAAAGAGTCGAACACCGCCGTGGTGGTGGGCGCCCAGTGGGGCGACGAGGGCAAGGGGAAAATTGTCGATGTCCTCTCGGAGAGCTTCTCTGTTGTGGCGCGCTATGCCGGCGGCCACAACGCGGGACACACCGTCATCCTCAGGGACAAAAAGTTCATCCTGCAACTGATTCCTTGCGGCATCCTGCGCCAGGGATGCCGCGCGGTCATCGGCAACGGGGTGGTGCTCGACCCCATGGCACTGCTGCGCGAGATCGCCACTCTGCGCGAAGCCGGCGTGTCCATCAAGGGGCCGGGAGCGGCTTCGTCCGATTCCGCACCGCCCAACCTCTTTATCAGCAATCGCGCGCACCTCATATTGCCCTATCACCGCATGATCGAACTGGCGGCGGAGAACGCGCCGGGGCGCGTCAAGATCGGCACCACCTCCCGCGGCATCGGCCCGGCATACGAGGACAAGATGGGGCGCCGCGGACTGCGCGTGGCCGACCTGCTCGACCCCGCTTTGCTGCGCAAGCACATTGCCAACGCCTGCGCGGAGAAGAACATGATCGCCCACGCGTTGTTCAACACCGAACCGCTCGATCCCGACGCCATGTACGAAGAGTACGCCCGCGCGGCGGAGCAGGTGGCGCCGTTCGTCTGCGATACGGCGGTGCTGCTGAACCAGGCCATCGCCGCCGGCGAATCGGTGTTGTTCGAGGGCGCGCAGGGCACGATGCTGGACATCGACCACGGCACCTATCCGTTCGTCACCTCGTCGAGCGCCACCTCGGGCGGCGCAGCCACCGGCACCGGAGTCGGCCCGACCGCGATCGGCTCCGTCATCGGAGTGACCAAGGCCTATTGCACGCGCGTGGGTGAAGGCCCGTTCCCCACCGAGCTCCAGGGCGCGCTGGGAGATGAACTGCGCAAGCGCGGCAACGAGTTCGGCGCGGTCACGGGACGTCCGCGGCGTTGCGGCTGGCTCGACCTGCCGCTGCTGCGCTACGCGCGCATGATCAACGGGATCTCATGGCTCGTGGTGACCAAGCTGGACGTGCTGGACGAACTGGCGGAGATCCCGGTCTGCGTCGGGTACAAGGTCGGAGGCAAGAAGACGGCCGACATTCCCGCGCACGCCAGCGGCTACGAGCGCATTGAAGCGATTTACGAGAAGCTGCCCGGCTGGCGCAAGCCTACCTCCGGCATCACCCGTCTGGAGAAGCTGCCGCCGCAGGCTCTCGCCTACCTGCAGTTCGTGGAGAAGGAGACGGGAGCGCGCGTCGGCATGGTTTCCACCGGGCCCGACCGCGAGCAGACTCTGTTCCTGGAAGAGTTCACGGCGCAGTTAGGGCTGACGGGAATGCCGAACCGGGTGAAAGCAAGGGCGTGATGCGATGATCGTGCTGGTGGTGAATCTCCGCATGAGGGCAGGGACGGAAGAGCTGACGAAGCAATACATGCGCAAAATGCAGGAGCACACGCGCAAAGAACCGGGCTGCCGTTTGTACGTCGGGCACCAGTCGCTGGAAGATCCGCTCCTGTTTTGCTTTTACGAGCAGTACGACGATCAGGCCGCGCTCGACGCGCACCGCGCCGCCTCATACTTCGCCGAGTACGTCACCAACGGCATCACCAAGATGGCGGAGTCGCGGCAGGCATCGCTGTACGAGCCGGTGTGAAGGCGGCTCTTAGCTGTTGGCTCTTGGCTTGCCGTGAATGGGTCGTAAGCCAAAAGCCAGGGGCTAACAGCCAACAGTCCTTCCTACTTCTTGTCCGCTACCAGCGTCCCGCCCGTGGCGAAATCTTCCTTCGTGACCTCGACGATCGCGATGGAAACAGCTTCGCGCCTGGCCCCGCACTCTTGCTCCAGAGCATCGGTGACCCGCGTGGCCAACTTGCGCTTTTGTTCGAGCGTGCGGCCCTTCAGCATGGTGATTTGTACGTGTGGCATAAACCCCGCTTTTGGCTATTGGCTCTTAGCTTGGTCTTAGTGGTTTCGGCAGTAAGCCAAAAGCCAACAGCCAAGAGCGCTTTATCTCGCTAACTCGTATCCCGCAAAAAAATAGCTCAGCTCGAAGCGCGCCGTGTCCTCCGCGTCCGAGCCGTGGATGGCGTTGTTCTCGATGTTGCTCGCCCACTTCTTGCGGATGGTGCCTTCCTTGGCGTTGGCCGGATTGGTGGCGCCCATCAGCTCACGCAGGTCGGCGATGGCGTTCTCTTTCTCCAGCGCCAGCACCATCATCGGCCCGCTCGACATGAAGTTGGTCAGAGAATCGAAAAACGGCTTGCCGGCGTGCACCGCGTAGAATCCCTCGGCCTGCGCCTTGTTGATCTCCAGCATCTTGGCGCCGATGATGCGGAACCCGTTCTTCTCCAGCATGGAAATGATGTCACCGGTGGCGCCCGGTTTCTTCATGGCGTCCGGCTTGATGATGGAAAAAGTGCGCTGCAGTGTCTTCATGAAAGCAGTTCTCAGTTGCCAGTTGTCAGTTGTCAGTCTAAGGGCCAGCACTTGGTACTTGGTACTTGGCACTTAGTACTTCCTACTTGGTACTCGCTACGCCTTGGCGTGCGCGCCCATGGCCGCCACCACGGTCTCGCCGATCGCAGCCGGCGACTTTGCCACGCGGATACCCGCAGCCTCGAGCGCATGGATCTTCTCCGCCGCCGTGCCGTGCCCGCCGGAGATGATGGCGCCGGCATGCCCCATGCGGCGTCCCGGGGGCGCCGTCTGCCCGGCGATGAACGACACCACCGGCTTCGAGACGTGCTTGCGGATGTACTCGGCGGCCGTCTCTTCGGCGTTGCCGCCAATCTCGCCGATCATCACGATGGCCTCGGTCTGCGGGTCCTTCTCGAACAGCTCCAGGGCATCGACGAAATTCGTCCCGATGATGGGGTCGCCACCGATGCCGATGGCGGTGGATTGCCCAATGCCGCGCAGCGTCAACTGGTGCACCGCTTCGTAGGTCAGCGTGCCCGAGCGGGAGACGATCCCCACGCTGCCCTCGCGGTGAATGTGTCCGGGCATGATGCCGATCTTGCACTTGCCGGGCGAAATGATGCCCGGGCAGTTAGGGCCGATCAGCCGCGAGCGGCGCGTCTGCAGGAACTCCCATACCCGCACCATGTCGAGCGTCGGTATGCCCTCGGTGATGCAGACGATGAGCTCCACTTCGGCGTCGGCCGCTTCCATAATCGCATCGGCGGCGAACGGCGGCGGAACGAAGATCACCGTGGCGTCCGCCAGCGTCTTGTCCACGGCTTCCTGCACCGTGTTGAAGATGGGCCACCCCTGATGGGTGGTGCCGCCCTTGCCCGGAGTCACGCCACCGACGATCTTGGTGCCGTATTCCGCGCAGGCGTTGGCGTGGAACGTGCCCTCGCGGCCGGTCAGGCCCTGCACCAGCACGCGCGTGGATTTATCGATGAGTACGCTCATAAGACCTCAAGGCGTTTCAAGTTTCACGTTTCAAGTTTCACGTTTCAAGTTTCATGTTTCATGTTTCAAGCTGAGCCGCACGCCACGTGAAACGCGAAACATGAAACGTGAAACGCTTCCTACCGTCCCGCCGCTGCTACCACCTTCTCGGCTGCGTCCTTCATGGTTTCAGCCACGATGCAATTCAGCCCTGACTGCTTCAGGATCTCCCGCCCCTGCTCGACGTTCGTGCCTTCGAGACGCAGCACGATGGGCAGGCTGATGTTGGTCTGTTTAGCGGCCTGGACCACGCCCTGCGCCAGCGTGTCCACGCGCAGGATGCCGCCAAAGATGTTGATCAGCACCGCGCGCACGTTCTTGTCGCTGAGCAGGATCTCGAAGGCGTGCGTCACCTGCTCGGCATTGGCGCCGCCGCCCACGTCGAGGAAGTTGGCGGGTGAGCCTCCGGCATACTTGATGATGTCCATGGTCGACATGGCGAGGCCCGCGCCATTGACCATGCAGCCCACGTTGCCATCCAGCTTGATGTAGTTCAGCCCGTATTTCGAAGCCTCGACCTCGAGCGGGTCTTCTTCGCTGATGTCGCGCAGTTCGGTCAGGTCCTTGTGGCGGAACAGGGCGTTGTCGTCGAAGTTGATCTTGGCGTCAAGCGCGAACAGGCGGCCGTCCTTGGTAGTGATGAAGGGGTTGATCTCGGCCAGCGAAGAGTCCGTCACCTCGAAGGCCAAATAGAGCGCGGTCATCAGATGCACCGCCGGGTTGATCTGCTCGGGCTTGAGTCCCAGTCCGAACGCCAGCTTGCGCGCCTGAAAGGATTCCAGGCCCATGCCGGGCGTGATGTACTCCTTCAGGATGGCATCCGGATTCTGGGCGGCGACCTGCTCGATCTCCATGCCGCCGCTGGCTGAGGCCATGAACACTGGCCGCGCCTCCGTGCGGTCGATCACGATGCCCAGGTAGAGCTCGCGCTCAATGGGCAGCGTCTCCTCAACCAGGAGGCAATGGACTTCCTTGCCTTCCGGACCGGTCTGGTGGGTCACCAGCTTCATGCCCAGCATGCGGGCGGCGATCTCGCCGGCTTCTTCAGCGGAGTTGGCAATCTTTACCCCGCCGCCCTTACCGCGGCCGCCGGCGTGGATCTGTGCTTTGACCACCACTGCCGTCGCGCCGGCGCCGAGCAGGTTCTTGGCCGCGGTCTCGGCCGCTTCGCGGGTGGTAACCATCTCGCCGCGCGGAACGGCAACGCCATACTTCGCCAGGATTGCTTTCGCTTGGTACTCGTGAATTTTCATGATCGTGGTATCAGGACAGCATGTCTTCTCGGTGAGCTTCTCTCTCGTGACAGCAAACTATCGATTCTACAAAACAGGAGAGCGATGAGCAATTGGCAATTAGCTTTTCGCTGTTAGTTTCTAGCTACTGGCCTCTAGCCAGAGGCTTATCAATTACCCGATGACCCGAACTCCCGATCACCCGATCCGCCGCTGTGGCACAATGAACGCCCCCATGATTCTCGACGCGCTGCACAAGATCGCCAACCACCGCCAGTCGCTCTCGCGCGAGGAAGCGCGTGCAGTAATGGAAGAGGTGTTGCGCGGCGAGGCTACAGACGCGCAGATCGCGGCGCTGCTGGTTGGGCTGCACATGAAAGGGGAGACAGTCGAGGAGATCGTGGGTTTCGCCGAAGCCATCCGCGCGGCCGCCACGCCCCTGCCGATTGTGCGCGACAGCCTGGTGGACGTCAGCGGCACTGGCCGCGAGGCTCTGGTGGATACTTGCGGCACTGGCGGCGATGCCAGCGGAACGTTCAACATCTCCACGGCGACGGCGCTGACGGTCGCTGGGGCCGGGGTGCGCGTCGCGAAACACGGCAACCGCGGCGTGAGCTCCAAGTGCGGCTCAGCGGACGTTATGGAAACGCTGGGGGTGAACATCGGCCTGCCGCCGGCGCGCGTGGCCGCGTGCCTGGATGAGGTCGGAATCGCGTTTCTGTTCGCACCCTTGATGCACTCGGCCACCAAGTACGTGCAGCCGGCCCGCCGCGAATTGCGCCTGCGCACCGTCTTCAACCTGCTCGGCCCGCTAACGAATCCGGCGCGGACCTCGGCGCAGGTGGTGGGGGTTTACTCGGAGGATCTGGTCGAAAAGCTGGCCGAAGCGCTGGCGCTGCTGGGATTGCGCCGGGCGCTGGTGGTCCACGGGGCCGACGGGTTGGACGAAATCACCATCACCGGCCCGACACGTGTGGCCGAAGTCCGCGACGGGCAGGTCCGGACGTATGAAGTCACGCCCGAGGAATTCGGCATTGAGCGGGCCAGCCTGAACAGTATTGCGGGCGGGGATGCCGCCACCAACGCAGGAATGATCCGCGACATTCTTCGCGGGAACAAATCGGCGCGGCGAGACGTCGTCCTGCTCAACGCGGCTGCGACGCTGGTAGCCGCGGGCAAGGTGGATAGCATCGGCGAAGGCATCCCGCTGGCGGCTCACTCGCTCGATTCCGGTGCCGCGGCGGATAGGCTGGAGGCACTGGTGCGCTTCACGAATGCGCACGGGTAAGGGATTCACCGCCGAGTCGCCGAGGACGCCGAGAAGTCTCAGGATCTCGTTCCAATTACCTCGGTGCGCTCGGCGTCTCGGCGGTGGAACTTGGCCTAAGCCACCGTCACCTTCTGCAGCCACTGCGCCACCTGCACGTTCCACTTCAGCTCCTTGTCCATGGTGTCGCGGAGCTGGGCTGAAGCGTCCGGATCGCCGTGCACCAGGAACGTGGTCCGCGGCTGCTGCTTGAACGTCCGCAGCCATTCCAGCAGTTCGGGAGTGTCGGCGTGATCGGAGAACTGCTCGAGCGCCGCCACCTGCGCCCGCACCTGGACCTCCTCGCCAAATATCTTCACCGTTGGCGCACCGCTCTTGATGGTGGCGCCGCGCGTGCCCTGCGCCTGGAATCCGATGAACAGCACCAGATTGTTGGGATCGGGCAGGCGTTGCATCAGGTGGTGCAGGACGCGTCCGCCGTTGGCCATGCCGCTGGAAGAGACGATGATCACGGGGGAGCGCGAGTCGTTGATCCTCTTGGAGTCGTCCACGCTGCTGTCGAAGGAGAACCCCGGCCAGGCCAGCGGCGAGCCGTACTGGGCGATCATCCGTTTCGTATCGTCGCTGAATTCCTCGGTGTGCTTGAGGAAAATCTCGACCGCCTGGATGGCCATAGGGCTATCGGTGTGCACGGGCACGCGCGGGATCTGTCCTGATTCCATCAACTCCTTGAGCATGAAGAGGAACTTCTGGGTGCGCTCGACGGCGAAACACGGTACAACCACCGATCCGCCGCGCTTGACGGTATCGCTCACCAGCTTGGCCAATTCCGGCCGCGGATCGTCGTGCGGATGCTCGCGATTGCCGTAGGTGGACTCCATCACCAGCAGGTCGGCGCTTTCGCCTTCCTGCGGCCCGGAGTGCACCACCTTGCCGGGCGCGATGGCGCTGTCGCGCACGCGGCCGATGTCGCCGGTGAACAGCAGTTGCCGCGTGCCGCCGTTGATCCTGGCCGTGATCTCGATCATGCACGCGCCCAAAATATGCGCCGAATGCACGAAGCGGAACGAGAGTTCAGGGCAGAGCTGTTTGGTCTCGCCGAAATCCACGGTCTGGAGGCGGGTGAGGCTCTGCTGCGCCTGTTTCATGGTATAGAGCGGCAGCGCCGGCACGTGCTTCGAGGTCTTGTGCTTGTTGTGGAACGCGGCTTCTTCTTCCTGCAGGTGTCCGGAATCGGGCAGCAGGATGCCGCACAGGTCCACCGTCGCGGGCGTAGCGTAGATGGGACCGGTGAATCCTTCCTGCACCAGACGCGGAATCCAGCCGGAGTGGTCCAGGTGCGCATGGGTAAGAATGACGGCATCGATCTCGCGGGCCGGCACCGGCGTGTCCTGCCAGTTGCGCTCCCGCCATTCCTTCGGACCTTGAAAGAGTCCGCAGTCGATCAGGACCTGAAAGCCGTCCTTGCCGCTGGGATTGGCGGAAGTATTGATCAGGTGCTTGGAGCCGGTGACGGTGCCGGCTGCGCCCAGGAATTGTATGTACACGCGCCCCTCCCGGAAACGGCCATTGTAGCGGAAGCGAATGTGCGGGCGAGACGCCCGCACGACAGCCGCCGGGACGGCGGCGCTACTGCGGACTCGCCGGCGTCTTGATTTCTGCGGTGTTGTTGTTCATGTCGAATTCCGGCACGCTGCCGTCGTTGACCACCGCCTGCTGCGGCACGACCGGAATAGGGATGCGGACCGCAGCTTTCTCGTGCGCGCGGATTTCCAGCCGTTTGTGTTCTTCGCCTTGGGCGGCGCGCACCGCGACTGGGACCTCCGCCCCGGCGCCGCCGGAGTTCTCCACCGTCACCGTCACCGACCAGTCTTCCGGGATGAGCTTCCGCGGGTACACCTCCGTGACGTGGAACTCCGGCAGGCCGCGGTCGCGGTACACCCAGTCGTCGAAGAACCACTCCAGGTCGCGATGGAACTGCTCGGCCAGCAGGCGCTGGAAGTAGGAAGGCTCCTTGTCCTGATCGGGGCGGTAGGCGCGAAGGGCGCGCTCCAGCGCGTCGTCGCCGACCATGTCGCGCAGCATCCACCAGACGAACATCGCCTTGGTGCGGAAGAAGACCTCGTCGGTGGCGCCGGCCAGCGGCTGGCCCTGGGGCGGCGGACCCGAAGCTTTGCCCGGCGCCGCAGGCAGGAATTCCTTTTCGGCCTCTTGCAAAGGCGGGAGTCGCTCGTCCATGTAGGCCAGCGCCGCCTTGCGGCCGTCTTGCTGTTCGCGTTCAAGCGCCTGGGCGAAGTGCGCCAGGCCTTCGTCCATCCACAGGCGTGGAGACTGGAACGAGGCATGGGCCAACTGGTGCGCCAGCACCACCTGGATGTCTTTTTCTTCTCCGCCCACAAGAGGCGTGAAGAACACGCTCCCGCCTTCAAAGGGATTCATGTCCTTGTCGGGCAACTCCACGATCTGCACCGGCCGTTTTCGCAGTCCGAACCATTGTGTGATAAAGGGCGCGACTGTTTCTCCCGCTGCCGCCCAGGTGCGAGCGTAGGACTCGTGGCCGGCGATGTATTGGATCGCCATGGGCGGTTGGTTGAGAGCGCGGTAAGGGCCGATGGCGAAGGTGGGGACAGCCGGCCCGAGCGGCTGGTATTGCAACACCCGGCAGTTCAGCCCGGCGGGATGCATGGCGGCGGTTGTACTTTGTCCATTGGCGGCCAATTGCGCCTCACCCGGCCAGCAAAACGAGAGTCGCATCGTGGAACGGCTTTGCCGGTCCTGCCATGCTCGCGCGGCCTCGAACACCTGGTTCCCTTCGCTCAGGCTGGCGGCCTCAGTCGCGATCGGGTACCAAGCCACGAAACCGATGCCGCGCAACCCGGTGAAGGATTCGCTGATCTGGTCCCACTCGCTGTGGGCGGCCCTCTCGGAGGGAACCCCGATGCGGGTCAAGCGCGTGCTGTCCTGCGGAATCTTTCCGTTGTAGGCGATCTCGATCTCCACCGTCCCCTGCGGCGGAACCGGCTGCGGCAAGGTGACGATGGCCTCGCTCAAGCCGCCGCTGTGATCGATGTCGGAGGTGTACGTCTGAGCCAGGTACCGAACGGTCTTGCCCGCGACCGTGATCGAGCCCCACTCGAGTGTGGACGAGATCTGCAACACCAGATTGCGCTGCGGCTGCGCGGTGTCGTTGCGCAAGGTGATCTTGCCGCTGGCTTCGAGGGATTGGCTCTCCGGCGTGACCTTGATTCGCAGATCGTAGTCGGTGAAGGTGAAGGCCTGGCGGTCAAGCGCCCGGACCGACTGAAAACCACAGAGGACACAGAGAACGCAGAGGAGTCTCTTCATCGTTTCGTGCTCTCTGCGCTGTGGTGAGCCCGGCGCTGGCGCGCGACCTCATACATCACCACTCCGGCAGCCACCGAGACGTTCAGCGACGGCACCTCGCCCAGCACCGGGATGCGGACGAGAAAGTCGCAGCGGCTGCGCACATGCTCATGCATCCCTTTGCCTTCAGCGCCCAGGACGAGGGCGCAATCCATACGGTAGTCCACGGTGTCATAGGCCTGGGTGCCGCGCTCGTCGAGGCCGACGATCCACAGCTTCTGCGATTTCATCTCTTCCAGGCTGCGCGCCAGGTTGGTGACCCGCGCAATGGGCACGTGCTCGGAAGCGCCTGCGGAGACCTTGGCGACGGTTCCGGTCACACCCACGGCGCGCCGCTCCGGAAGGACAATGCCATCGGCTCCGGCGGCATCGGCGGTACGGATGATCGCGCCGAGATTCTGCGGATCTTCCACGCCATCCAGCACTACCAGGAACGAGTGCTCGCCGCGCTTGTTCGCCAGCAGATCATCGAGATCGCGGTACTTCTTCTGCGAGGTAACGGCAACCACGCCCTGGTGGGCGGGGGTGCGCGCCAGCCGGTCCAGTTGCTCGCGGGGAACGAAGCGCACAGGAACGCCGCTGGTGCGGCAATCGTCGATGATGCGCTGCATCTTTTGATCGTGGCGCTCGCGAGCGACGCCGACATACTCAAAGGCGCGCCCGCGCGATTTCAGCGCTTCGCCGACCGCGTGGATACCGTAGATGACGTCCATTGCCTCTGGAATTTTACGTGGGTCAGCGTTTTGTTGCCACGAAAGCGGCATTGGCTGATGGCAAAGGCATGCGTCCGTAGGCGCGCAGCACGCGCACGGCAAAACCCGCACCGCGGATTTCGGCAGCAATGTCGGAGCTTCGGTAGAGACGCAGCCGATGTGTCTCTTGACTCCTCCGGTAGAGCTTGCCAACCTGGCGGAAGCTGGTCATGCGGCGAATCAGGAGATCGCGGCCGGGCTCGGCTTCGAAGAGGATTGCCCAATCCTTGCCCTGGGCATACGCACGGCGAAGAGCCCGCCCAGGTTCGGCGATGTCGAAGATGAACACGCCACCCGGCCGCAGCGCCTCGTGCACTCGCCGGAAGAAGCTTGCCAGCGCGCGCCGGCTGTTACGCCGGTCAAAGGTGTAATTGAAGCACTCCCCGATGGCGGTGACGGCGTCGCAGGGCGGCAGCTTCGCGCTCAGGAAGGACGCGTTGATGAAATGGGCCGCGGGCGCGCGCTTCCGCGCCAGTTCGATCATCGCGCGAGAGATGTCAATGCCCAGCACATCGTAACCGCCGCGTCTGAGTTCCGCCGCCCAGATGCCGCTGCCGCAGCCCAGATCGACCACCAGTCCGCTGCGAATAGCGGCCCGCCGCAAGATGGCCAGCAGTCCCGGCGCGGCCTTGCGGGCGAAGTCGCCGAAGCCGACATCGTGGATATGGGCCAGATCGGATTGGTAAGCCTGCATATCGGTGGCACAGAGAAAACCACCCGGCGGAGAAGATGTCAAGGCCGCGTCGTTGGCATCGGTTCGGAAGTGCTTGAAATATAGTCAGTTGCCCGCTCCAGTCTGCAATGACATGGCCACTTGCCCGGCCTGTTCACTCCGGGGGTACCTGCCTGTTCGTGCATTGTGGGCCATTACCAGCCGACTTATAATCGAAACGCTCTGGACGACGTCTCCGTCAGGTTTTGGGGGTTAGGTGTGCGGGCACTGGTACGCCCGCGTGGTCACCTATGCGACGACACCTGCTTTTCCTGATGGTACTGGCTATCTTAGCGCCGCAAGCATTCGCCCAGAGCGGCGGCATCGTGCCGCTGCGCGACGAGCAGGGGCGGACCATCTACGTCGATGCACCTGTCTCCCATCCTGCCTCCAATCCCTCCCAAACCCCTAGACGTGCTTCCGTGCTGGTGTACTGGAGCCGGGTGGAACACCGGTGGAAACCGGTTCCTCCGCCCACACCCTCGGCGATGAAAGCGGCGCAATCGGCCGCCGCCGAGGTCGGCCAGTATGTGGCCACGGCCCCGTCCAGTCCGGTGATGAATACCGCCGCAAACGAGGCCGCTCCCGACAACCGCGAAATCCTGCGGGGACGGGCGATGACCTCGCGCGAACTGGACAGCATCATTGAAGAAGCTGCCCGCCGCCATGACGTGGACCCGAACCTGGTGCGTTCGTTGATCAAAGTGGAATCGAACTTCAACACGCACGCGGTCTCGCCCAAAGGCGCCATGGGGCTGATGCAGTTGATGCCGGGCACGGCCCGCACCCTGAAGGTCAGCAATCCCTTCGATCCGCAGCAGAACGTGGACGCGGGGGTGCGGCACCTGAAGCATCTGCTTCAGGACTACAACGGCGATGTGAAGCTGTCACTGGCCGCGTACAACGCTGGCGCTGGCGCGGTAGCGCGCTCCAAAGGCGTCCCGCGGAATGCCGAGACCCGCAGTTACGTCAAGCGGATCACGGCGCTGTACGGCGGCGATCCCGGAAAACTGCTGACCGGGCCGGTAGCCGACCCGATCCACGTCTTCCGCGATGCCAATGGCGTGCTGAACATCACCAATACGGATTAATTCCGGGATGCCGGCGAGGGGCCGGCCAGGGACTTGGAAACGAAAACGTGGTAGGTAAAGCTCCAACCCAGGGTGTCCTTCGTCTGGTCTTGACGCTGGCGGTTGCGCTGGCCCTCGCCCTGCCTGCGCTCGCCATCAGCACGGCGCAAAAGCGCCAAGTCGCCGCCTCCCAGTTCGAGACCGCCGAACGGCTGCGGGAATCGCTCAACGGACGTCCGGCAGGCGAGCGCACCCGGCGCGAATATCAGCGCGTGATCGACGCCTACCGCCGCGTGTATTTCACCTCGCCCGTCTCCAGCAAAGCGGACGCCAGCGTGGCCGCCGTGGCCGAACTGCTGGCGGAGATGGGCCGCGCCCTGGGCAATCCCAAGGTCTCCCAAGCCGCGATCACGCAGTACGAGTTCCTGCGCCGCGAGTATCCCGGCAGCCGGCGCCGGGTTGAGGCCCTGTTGACCATCGGGCAGATCTACCGCAATGACCTGGAAGACAACGAGCACGCCAAAGCCACCTTTGAGGAGTTCCTGAAGCGCTACCCGCGCAGCCGTCTGGCGGATGACGCTCGCGATGCGCTGCGAGAGATCGAAACCGAAAAGACCAGCGCCAAGCCGGCCAGGAGGGTCAAGGAAGGCGACATCCGGCCGGTCAACGATGCTGACCCAGGAAAGCCGGCGGGCAGGCTGCCCCTGGTCACCGGTATCCGCCAGTGGTCCACGCCGGACTACACCCGGGTCGCCATCGACCTGGAAAAGCAGGTCCAGTACCAGGCTGGGCGCGTCGCCGATCCCGACCGCGTCTTCTTCGACCTGTATGACACTCGCCTCGCGCCCGAGTTGGTGGGCAAGAGCTTCGACGTTGATAGCGGATTCCTGCACAAGATCCGCGTGGCACAGTACAAGCGCGGACTGACCCGCGTAGTGCTGGAGCTGGACGAAGTCGTCGAGTATTCAGCTTTCTTCCTGCCCAATCCGGATCGGCTGATCATCGACATCCACGGCAAACAGCCGGCAGGGGCCGCCGCCAAGGCGGGCAATGACCCGCCCTTGGCAAAGACGGCCAGGAGTGGGGCGCCCGCCACGGTCAGCTCAAAATCCGAAATCCCCGCCGTCAAGACACGCGCCGCGGCGAAGCCGGCGGCCAGCAGCGACCCGAATGCCGCCACGCCATGGCCACAGGTGGCAACTTCGAAGGAAGCGGGCACCATGGAGACGGCCACCCTGAGCGAACCGGAGATCAAGGCCACCTCCAAGCCGACCACTTCGCCCACCTTCCAGGCGGTCTCGCCACGTTCGGCGCGCGGCAAGGCGCGGGAGAAGCCGGCGAGCCTCGCCAACCACGAAGCCAAGCCCACGGCCCATGGCGAGCAGACGCTGATCCGTGCCCTGGGGCTGAAGATCGGCAAGATCGTGGTCGACGCCGGCCACGGCGGACACGACGTGGGAACCATCGGTCCGGACGGCCTCACCGAGAAGGCGCTGGTCCTGGACGTGGCGCTGCGCTTTGGGAAGCTGCTGGAAAATCGTATGGGCGCGGAGGTGGTGTACACGCGCGATGACGACACCTTCGTCCCGCTCGAAACCCGTACCGCCATCGCCAACAAAGAGCAGGCGGACCTGTTCATCTCCATCCACGCCAACTCCAGCCGCGAACCGGAGGCGCGGGGCGTCGAAACCTATTACCTGAACTTCACCTCGTCGGCCGACGCGTTGGAGGTGGCGGCGCGGGAGAACGCCGTCTCCGAGAAATCCATTCACGAACTGCAGGACCTGGTGAAGAAGATCGCGCTCAAAGAGAAGATCGAGGAATCGCGCGAATTCGCCGCCGACGTGCAGCAGTCGCTGTGGTCCACGGCCGGCAAAGGCACGCGTAACCGCGGGGTCAAGAAGGCGCCCTTCATCGTGCTCATCGGCGCCAACATGCCTTCCATCCTTGCCGAAATTTCCTTCCTTTCGAACCCCGGCGACGAGCAGAAGCTCGAAACCCCCGAGTACCGCCAGAAGATCGCCGAAGCCCTCTACCGGGGCGTGGCCAAGTACGTTTCCGGGCTCAGCGGCCTGAAGATCGCCACCAAGATGCCCAAGGACGCCGGCCAGTAGAAGCTTTTCGCCTTGAGATGTCGTCTAATACCTCAGCGACATGAAGCGTCCTTTCCTCCTCGTTCTGCTTTGCACAGTGGCGGCCACCGCCAGCGCGGTCGCTCCGCAGCCTCAGCCATTTCTGCCCAACCAGTTTGCCGGATGGCGGATCGAGGGTGCACCCCGCATGTCGGACGACGCCGCGGCCGCCGACCCGGCCTATGCCGCCGTGCTGAAGGAATACGGCTTCAACGAGCTCGAATCAGCCACCTACACCCGCCCGGACCGCAAGCTCTCGGTGAAAGCGGCTCGCTTCAACGATACGACCGGCGCCTACGGCGCCTTCACCTTTTACAAGACTGAAGGGATGGAAACCGAGAAGATCGGCGACCTGGCGGCCTCGGCCGGCGCCAAGGTCCTGTTCTACCGCGGGAACATCCTGGTGGAGGCGGCATTCGACCGCGTGACCGCCATGTCGGCGGCGGAACTGCGCGACTTGGCCGGCGCCCTGCCTCAGCCCGCTGCTGACAAAGGCAAGCTGCCCACCCTGCCCACCTATCTGCCGCGCTCGGGCTACGTTAAGCATTCCGCCAAGTACGTAGCCGGGCCAGCCGGATTCTCCAACATCCATCCGCCATTTCCGGCCGACGTGGTCGAGTTCCAGCGCAGCGCCGAACTGGTGCTGGGACGGTACTCGACATCGAACGGCGCCGCCACCATGGTGCTGATCGCCTATCCCACGCCGCAGATCGCGGGCGACCGGC
>JBKQPN010000103.1:0-28308 GCA_052145015.1 Terriglobales bacterium | reverse complement strand
GGAAGCTCACGGCGTTGCCCGAAATGGCGGCGATGCGCTCGCCGGGCACCAGTATTCCGACCAGGTTCAGGGGATCGGCGGCCGATACCGTCACCGTTTCATTGGCTGGGGGGAGATTGCGGGTCGCACGCAGGGACTCCACCGCCGCCGGCAGTGCAAATTGCTCGCCGATAAAACCGCTGAGGAAGCGCCCGCCGCGGATCTCGCCGCGATCTTCCAGTCGCCGGAACCCGAGCAGCAGTTCACGCCACTTCGGGGCAACCGATTCGCGGGCCAGCAGGTCACGGAAGACCACACCGTAACGGTTGAGCAGCATCCAGCAGGTGGCTTCGACCGAGCGCTGGCGGTCGGGCGCTTCGCCGGCGTAGAGCAACGACCAGCGCCCCGAGCTGTGGCGCGGGCGGGTGGTGCGGCCGGAGCCGTGGCCGCTGCGCCGCTTGGGATCGATCAGCGCGCGCAGGTTGTCGAAGCCGTCGGCGGTGATCTGCCCTCCGGCCACCAGTTCCCAGAGTGCGGTCTCGACCTCGGCCTTCAATTTGCCGGTTCCGCGGACGATATCGGCAAAGAACGATGCGCCGCGCGTCTTCAGGTATTCGAGCACTTCGCGTCCGCCCGGGCTCAGTCCGCGCAGCTCGCCGTCTTCACCGTGGCGCGGCGTCATCCAGTCGGCTTCCTCGCGCACGAAGAAGGTGATGGGTGCGACGCTGGTCGGCACCACCCGCCGCCCGCCGCCCGCATCCTCAAGCGTGGCCGGATGTGGCGAAAGCCTGCCCCAGCCGACTGCGCCCGTCAGCGACAACTGGTCGAGGAACTTGGGATCGTAGTTGGCCACGCGTTGCGCCAGGATGTGCCGCTCCCAGGCGCTGGCCGGAATCTCGAACCCTTGCAGTTGCCGCAGCACTTCCAGCGTGCCCCGCTCGCCCAGCACCTGGCTGCCGGATGCGACGTGCTGCCAGCGCAGCAGCCAGCGCATGAACTGCGCCGCCGTGACCGGCTCGATCTGCTTGCGCAGCCGGCCCAGCGTCAGGCGATGGATCCGCGCCAAGAGCCGCCGGTCGCACCACTCGGTCTGCTCCGGGTCCTTCCTCTCGAACTGCCCGCGCAAGACCGCGCCGCTCGACTCCAGGCGCAGCAAGGCTTTGTCGATCTCCGAGGCAGGCAGTCCGAGCGTGCTGCCCAGCGCTGCGGTCGTGGTCGGGCCGAGGTGCTGCATCCACCCGCGAACCATGGCCAGCAGAGCGTCGTCGGCCTGCGGCGGCACTGCTTCGATCTCGGCCGGCTCACTCTCGAACTGCGCCTCCGGGAAGATGGCACGGAAGCTCTTCGCTTTGTCCGCCGCGACCCAGTAGGCGATGCTGTTCAGTTTCGCTCTGCCTGCGCGGTTTTCAGTTGCCAGGCGTTCGAAGAGTGCAGTCCATAGCGCTGCGAGCGGCTCTGGCAATGCGATCAACGTTTGCAGCACATCGTGCAGTTCATCGGCGTCGCGTACCTCCGGCCATGCGTCCTGCCTGACCTCGGCGATGGCTTCGGGATCGAGCGCGCCCACCTCATTGAGCACCGATTCCGGCAGCGTGCGCCGCATCTCCACCGCGCGAGCACGGCGCTCCTCGAGCGGCGCGTCGTCGAGATACGCGTAAGGATTGGCGTTCAAGATCTCGTGCGAGAATGCCGACGGCACCGGCGTATCCACGGCCAGGCAGCGAATGCCACCGGAGCTGATGCCGCGCAGCACCTGCTTGAGGCCGTCGAGATCCATGGCTTCCGTAAGAACGTCCTTCATCACCTCGCGCACCAGCGGGTGGTCGGGAATCTGGATGTCGCCCTCGATGTTCTCCTGGCACGCCGCCACGTCGGGGAACACCGAAGCCAGCAGGTCGTCGGAGCGTATGCGCTGAATCTGGGGCGGTACTTTCTTGCCGTGGTCGAAGCGCAACAGCGCCAGCGCGCGCTCCGCGTCCCAGCGCCAGCGCGTCGCGAAGATGGGAGACCCGGTCAGCACCGCCTGCTCCAGCACCGCCTGCACGCTCTCCGGCTGCAGGAAATGGAAGACGTCGGCGAGCGGGAAGCTGTGCTGCTCGGCCAGCGCGATGTTCAGGCCGTTGTCCGTGGCCGCGGCCTGCAATTCGAAATTGAACGAGCGGCAGAAGCGCTTGCGCAGCGCCAGTCCCCAGGCCTTGTTGACGCGCGCGCCGAAGGGCGCATGGATGATGAGCTGCATCCCGCCGCCCTCGTCGAAAAAGCGCTCGGCGATGATGGTCTGCTGCGTGGGGACTTCGCCCAGCACAGCCCGGCCTTCGACCACGTACTGGACCGCCTGCTCCGCGCCGGATTCGTCGAGGCCGCATTCGACGCCCAGCCACTCGACCGCGGCGGCCATCTCGGGCGAAGTCCGATCGAGGAAGCCGGGACGCAGATCGCGCGCCAATTCGCTGATGTGCGCCCGCAACTCCGCCACCTGCTCGGAGAGCTCGGCGGTACGCCCCGGGGCTTCGCCGCGCCAGAAGGGAATGCCCGGCGGCGCGCCGTGCGCGTCCTCCACCAACATGCGGCCGGAGGCCTCGATACGGCGGATACGCCACGAGGTGTTCCCTAGCAGCATGATCTCGCCCTTCATCGACTCGACCGCGAAGTCCTCGTCCACGGTGCCGACGACGATGCCTTCCGGTTCGGCCACGACCGTGTAAAGCGCGTTGTTGGGAATGGCGCCACCGCTGGTGATGGCCGCGATCCGCGCTCCACGCCGCGCCCGCAGCCGTCCATTCACGCGGTCGCGGTAGAGATACGCGCCATAACGCCCGCGCCGGGCGGCGATTCCGTCGGAGAGCATCACCAGGATCGCCTCGAACTCCTCGCGCGGCAGATCGCGGTAGGGATAGGCGCGGCGCACCAGCGCGAAGAGATCATCTTCCTTCCACTCTTCTGCCGCACACGAGGCCACGATCTGCTGCGCCATCACATCCAGCGGCGCTTCGGGAATCATGATCCGGTCGAGTTCGCCCTGCCGGATCGAGCGCACCAGCGCAGCGCACTCCAGCAGTTCATCGCGAGTAGTCGCGAAGACTCGGCCTTTGGGGACGGCGCCGCGCCAGTGGCCGGAGCGGCCGATGCGCTGCAACAACACGGCGATGGAGCGCGGAGAGCCGAGGTGGCAGACCAGATCCACGAAGCCGATGTCGATGCCCAGCTCCAGCGATGCGGTCGCCACCAGCACCCGTACTTCGCCGTTCTTCAGCTTCTTTTCCGCGGCCAGGCGCAGCTTGCGCGCCAGGCTGCCGTGGTGCGCGGCGACCGCCTCTTCGCCCAGAATCTCGCCGAGATGATGCGCCACGCGCTCCGCCATCCGCCGGGTGTTGACGAAGACCAGCGTGGAACGATGTTGCTGGACGAGTTCCGAGATGCGGGCGTAGATCTCGTCCCACATCTCGTTCGAAGCGACCGCGCCCAGTTCGCTAGACGGGACCTCGACGGCCAAGTCCATCTGCCGCTGGTGGCCGATGTTGACGATTGCAGGAAAAGATTCCACCGCCGAGACGCCGAGGTCGCCAAGGCTTTTTATTGCGGTTTCTTCGACGCGGCGTTCTTGGCGACTCGGCGGTAAAACGGCCCCAGTAAGAAAATGGGCGATCAACTCGATCGGCTTCTGGGTTGCGGAAAGCCCGATGCGCACCGGTCGGCGATGCACCAGCGCATCCAACCGTTCGAGCGAGAGCGCCAGGTGGGCGCCGCGCTTGTCGTCGGCCACGGCGTGAATCTCGTCCACGATCACCGTCTCGACGTCGCGCAGGATCTGCCGGCTCTTCTCCGCCGTAAGCAGGATATAGAGCGACTCCGGCGTGGTTACCAGGATGTGCGGCGGCCGCTTCAGCATGGCCCGGCGCTCGTGCGCCAGGGTGTCGCCGGTGCGGACGGCGGTGCAAATCTCCGGCATCAGCAGCCCGCGCTCGCCCGCCAGTTGCAGGATTTCGCTCAGCGGCACTTCTAAGTTTTTCTGGATGTCGTTGCCCAGCGCCTTCAGCGGCGAGACGTAGAGGACTTCAGTTCGGTCCTGCAGGTCGCCGGCGAGCGCCTTGCGCACCAGGCGGTCGATGCACGCCAGGAACGCCGAGAGCGTCTTGCCGGAGCCGGTGGGGGCGGAGATCAGCGTGGTGCGGCCGGCGAGGATGTGCGGCCAGCCCTGTTCCTGCGGCTCGGTCGGCGTGCCGAACCGGCGTACAAACCACTCCTCGACGATCGGATGGGCCCACCCCAAGGGTCCGCTGGCGGGAGGCATCCGCTTATTCTATGCGAAGGTTCCATTCTTCGCCAAGCATTCGCCCTTGAAGGGGTAGTTTCCGGTTGAACCTGTTGCAGGCCTTGAGGATTGCTTGTGAAACCGCGATTTTACGCCAACTGGGCCACCCACTCTTCCTCTCGGCCCTGGGTGAGCGATCTGATTCTGCGCCACGGGACCGTTCCTGGACTACTTGGCTGTGAAGCCGTGGATGACGCCGGCGGTATCCGTGTAGCTACCGACGATAACACCGCTCGCATTGATACCGTGAACGTCAGTGCCAGAAAGAGGTGCACCCGACCCTGCGGGACTGGCCCCAGGAAAATCGATTTGGGTGAAAGTACCGTCGCGGAACAGATAGCCGTGCCTCACATTGGCGACGACCGTACTTCCCACGATTTTACCTGTGTCGTTGATGCCTTGGGCATTCGTATTCGTAGCGCCGGGGAAGTCAAGCGTGGTGACGCTTCCATTACTCATTAAGAATCCATGGGTTACTCCGCTCGTGTCTATGTAGTCTCCCACGATGTCGCCGAGATTGTTGATTCCGAACAGAGAGGTATTGGTAGCCCCCGGCACATCGATCGTGCTGTAGCTCCCATTGCTGAACAGGAAGCCTTGGAAGACCGGGTTATTCCCGTAATACCGGCCCACGATGGTACCGGAATTGTTGATCCCGTTGGCTTCGGTATAGCCCGTAGAAGCGGGGGGAACGATATCCACGACACTCCCATCGGGTTGCCGCAGAAAACCAGGTTCCAGCCCGGTAGTCGCGTCATAATACGTTCCCGTGACCTCGCTGGCGTCGTTGATCCCCTCCGGTTGCGTACCGCCGATTCCATTTGGAACATCGAACGTGGTGAAAGTTCCTCCTTGCAACAGGAAACCGTGCTCGACATCGGGGCCTTCAAAATACGCGCCCACAATCTCCCCGCTAGCGTTGACTCTGAACGGTACCGTTTCAGTAGACCCTGGGAAATCGAAGGATGTGAAGCTACTAAAAGATACGTGGGTGGCCGAGCCTTGGCCGCACGAAGCCAAGAAAATGGAAAAAACAACAACCAGCCCTGCCGGAAGCAAGAACGAGACAGCCAGCGAGAAGGAGCCACGCTTGCGCATGGGAGGAACTCTTCCTGTGTAGCGTTGACGACTCACCGAAGGCCGGAAGAAGAAACGATGACGAGAATGTGGCGCATGGTAGACGCACTTCTCTGTAGTGTCAACCAAGCTGACAGGCATGCCGCACGAGCGGCGGCGGATAGCTGTTGAGAACAGGGTTTACACAACCGATCCGGATCGCGCTGGGAAACTCTTTGGCACAGACCCGCAACCTTACGCTATCTTTTAGGTAGTCCCATGCCTTTTACCCTTGCCCATCCCGCGGCTGCCGTGCCTTTCCGGCGTTTTGGTTTGGTCCTCTCCGCCCTGGTGGTGGGGGCGGTCGCGCCGGATTTCGAGTACTTCATCATGTTGGCGCCTCACAGCCGGGCCGGCCACGAGATGCCTGGGGTCTTGCTGATCACCTTTCCCGCGGCATTTCTTGCTCTGTGGTTGTTTCATGCTTGCGTGAAGCGCGGGCTGGCCGCTCTTTTACCGGTTTCGGCTCAGCAGCGGCTCCAGCCTTATTTGGGAAGCTTCTCGTTCGGAGATAGCAAGAGATTCGCGCTTATCGCTGCGTCGATTGCAGTTGGGATCGGTACGCACCTGCTGTGGGACATGGTTACGCATCGGGACACCCTAGCCTACGAGCATTGGATGTGGCTGCAAACGATGATCGCGCTTCCCGCCGTGGGGGCCAGGCCGGTTTACAAGGTGCTTCAATATTTAAGTTCGGTGCTGGGCTGCCTGCTTCTGGCCGGCTGGCTGTGGCGATGGTGGTTGCAGGCGCCGGCATCAGCCACGCCCGTGCGCGCGGAGTGGTCAGCGGGCAAGCGCACCGCGATTCTGGCTGCCATGGCGGCGCTTCCCGTCCTGTGCGCGCTGGTTCGAGCCGATTCGGCCAGCACCTTGCCGGGCGTCGGCATCGCCCGCCTGGCGGGCATCGCGGTGGTGACCGCGATTTCAACCGCCGCGGCAGAAGCCCTGGTATTGGGGTTGTCCTGGGAACTCACTCATCCCCGCCGTACAATCTCCTCGTGACTCTGAAGGACGTGATCGCCTGCCCGAAGTGCGGCGGCAAAGAGATCGTCTACTCCTGCGAGCCGAAGTGCTGCTTCAACCACGTCTGCGCCGATTGCCGCAGCACCTTCGAACTGAACACCGCGAAGACCGGCAAGTTCGACCAGCAAACTGCGATCTCGGCGGAAGAGCCGGCTTCG
This sequence comes from Terriglobales bacterium, assembly GCA_052145015.1. GTDB lineage: Bacteria > Acidobacteriota > Terriglobia > Terriglobales > Acidobacteriaceae > JAHFUA01. The sequence goes on along the minus strand of JBKQPN010000103.1, from coordinate 21,720 downwards.
GACGAGCCCACCACCGGCTGCGCCAGTTGCGGCAGCCTGCGCGTGGCCGTCGTCAAGACCATGCCCGACGAGACTCTGCTGCTGTGCGCCAATTGCCGCGCGGTGTCGAAGCTGGCGATTGAAGAATTTGTGCCGGGAAATTTTTAGTTTTTGGCGCTGTCATCCTGAGCGAGCGCGCCCGGTTCTGGCGCGCGAGTCGAAGGACCCCTACCGAAAAAATGATCACAAGGGTAGGGGTGCTTCGACTCGTGCGGGCAAAACCGGCCCGCACTCGCTCAGCATGACAGGGAACGGGCATAACCATGTGAACTCGCTCTAACAGCCCTCCTGCTACAATCCGCCCATGTCGAAGACGCGCGCTAAGAAAATCAAGCTGCTGCTATTCGATGTGGACGGCGTGATGACCGACGGCAAGCTGTGGATCTTTCCCGCGCCGGCCGGCGCTGAACAATCCGCCGCACCCCGCATGATCGAAGCCAAGGGCTTTCACGCGCACGACGGCACCGCCATTTCTCTGGCGCGGTACGGCGGCGTGAAGACCGGACTGATCACCAAGCGTACCTCCGAAACCGTCGCCCTGCGTGCCCGCGATCTTCGGCTCGAGTATGTTTACCAAGGCGTGGGGGTGAAGCTCCGCGTGTTCGAGGAAATCCTGGCCAAAGAGAAGCTCACGGCGGCTGCGGTAGCCTACATCGGTGACGACGTCATCGACCTGCCCGTCATGTGCCGATGTGGCTTTGCCATTGCCGTAGCCAACGCGCGCGACGAGGTCAAGGAAGAGGCGCATTGGGTCACGCCCCATGCCGGCGGCGAGGGCGCCATCCGCGATGCCGTCGAGTACATCCTGAAAGCGCAAGGGAGCTGGGATGCGGCGGTGAAGCAGTATTTGGAGCGTGGGGACGCGCCGAAGTAGCATTCAGCAGTCAGCAATCAGCAGTCAGCAAAACCAGAGACTCGGCGTTGCTGAGTGCTGACTGCTCAAGAAAAAACCCGCGGGCTGCTGGAGGCAGGCAACCGCGGGCAATTCGGTTCCCTTGTGGAGAGGTTACCTCTCTGGAAAACCAGGTGAACCTTGTTGCTAGGTATGAACCCGGTGCCTGGGAAAAAGTTTCGCCGGCACTCTCAGCATTCAGCAATCAGCATTCAGCCAAGACTACCCAACCATACGATTTGGCTGACTGCTGACTGCTGAATGCTGACTGCTGACGGCTAATTCGGCAGCGGCTCCGTCTTCCCCATCACCGCGGCGAAGCGCGGGTCCTTCCTTAGTTGGACAAAGACCTCGTCCTTGTATACGTCGTTGATGTTGGCGTAGCCTTCCTCGACGGCCTTCTTCAAGTACTCCAGGCTACGGTCGTTGATGCCCTGCCGGGCGTAGATTCGGGCCAGGGTGTAGGCGTAGCGGGCGCGGTCCTCGGGAGAGGCCATGCGCGCCGCGACCCCTCCCAGCGCCTGCCGCTCGAAGATCTGCGGGTCCAGTTCCAGGGCGCGCATCAACTCCGCACTGGCGCGTTCGAACTCCTTCTTCTCGAAGTACGCCATCCCCAGATTGCTGTGGAACGAGGCCGCGCTGTCGTTCAGCTTCAGCGCCTTCTCATACTCCTTGACGGCCTTGTCGAATTTCTTCCTCATGTAGAAGATCACGCCCAGGTTGTTGATGGGCTCGGCGTAGTTGCGGTCCATCTTGATGGCGTGGTTGAACTGCTTCTCCGCGGCTCGGAGCTGGAGAAGTTGCAGATAGGCGATGCCGGTCTTGTTGTGCAGCTCGGCCGAGTCGGCTTTTTTCATGGCCAAGAGGTAGTACTCGATGGCATCGCTGTACGCCTTCTTCGATCGCTGTTCGTCGCCAGCGGTCTCCAGTTCATGCGCCGAGGCGTCCGCGAAGGTAGGCTGAGGCAACTGCGGTCCCTGCACTATCACCGCCGAGGGAGCGCGGCTGGCCGGGATGGAATGAGTGTCAGGTTGCTGATTTTGCGGAGCCTGCGCCGGAGCAGACAGACTCGCTGCGGCTATACACATGATCCAGATCAGGTGAGGCATACGTACCTCCAGAACAATCGGGAGATCGGGTCATCGGGAGATCGGATGATCTGAAAGCGCCGCCTGCTTTTCAAATGACCCGATGACCCGATCACCCGATGTCCCGATCACCGGACACTCCCGGTCGCTACCGCCGGTCTTGAGTGCCGGGATCGGAGGCGGGCGCGTTCTTGTTGTTATCGTCGCCCTTGAAGACCCCCACGATCTTACCGAAGAAACCTTTCTTCTTTTTCGCAGCCGCCTCGGACTCCGCCGAGGTTGGTGGCTGCGCCGGGCTTTGCCCCGGCGGCGATGTTGTATTAGACACCGCAGGGGGCGGTGAAGGTTTCGGTCCCAGGCCCAAAATGCGCGAGAAGAAGCCCGGTTGCTCGGTTGCGGCCATGTGATCGCAGGTGTCGGTGGGTTCGGTGCCCGCCAGGAAGGCCGCCATGTAGTCGTCGGGGCAGGTGGGAGTGGCCAGCCGGTTGGTCACCTTGTCCAGCTTCACGTCCACCACGCCCGCAGGCTGGGTGAACGGCTTCACCCCCTGATACTCGGGGAAGGTGACCGCCTTCTTCATGAACTCCGCCCAGATCGGCGCCGCGGTATCGGCTCCGCTCAGCCGCAGGTCGCTGTAATCGTCGAAGCCAACCCACACGATGCACAGCAGGTTCGAGGTGTAGCCGGCGAACCAGCCGTCATGCGAGGTGCCGGTTTTGCCGGCGGCCGGAGCAGTGAAGCCGCGGGCACGCACTCCGGCGGCGGTGCCCGAATTGACCACCGACTCCATCATGCTGGTCATGATGTAGGCCACGCGCGGATCGAGCACCGGGTGCGTCTCGGGGGTGTAGTCCTGGATCACTTCCCCCTGGGCGTCCCGTACCGAGGTGACCAGCAGCGGCGAGATCTTCACTCCGCCATTGGCGAAGATGGTGTAGGCGCTGGCGATGTCGAGCGGGGTGGCGTCATAGGCGCCCAGGGCGATGGCCGGCGTGGCCTGCACCGACTTGATGCCCGCCGCGCGCGCCAGCGCCGCCACCTTGTCGTAGCCGGCCATCTCCGCCACTTTGACGGTGGCGTTGTTCAGCGAGTGCGAGAGCGCGTAGGTCGCGTTGACCGGACCGTGATACTCCTCTTTATAGTTGCGGGGCTCGTAGATCTGGTCGCCGTAGGCGAAGGTGGTGGGGGAGTCGTCCACGATCGAGGCCGGCGTCAGCACCGGGTTTCCGTCAATTCCGGTGTTGATGGCCGCGGCGTACACGAAGGGTTTGAAGACGGAGCCGGTGGGGCGGCGCGCGGCCGCGTGGTTCAACTGGCTGAACCCATAGTTGCGCCCACCCACCAGCGCCACCACATTGCCGCTATGCGGGTCCATGGCCACCAGCGCCACCTGGGCCATCGGTCCCGGCTGCACCGTCGTCTCCCACTTGGCGGTCTTGCCGGTCCCGACCTTTTGCCGCTTGGTGCGCAGCTTTTCCACTTTGGCGTCGATCAGCTTGACGCCCATCTGCACCGCTTCCGCCGCGGCTTCCTGCAGTTGGGGATCGAGCGTGGTGTAGATGCGGTAGCCGTGCTCGTTCATCTCCCGCTCGGGAAACTTGGGCCCGAGAACATCTTTCACCAGATCCACGAAGTAAGGAGCGTCGCTGGCCTCGACGTTAGGCGGAGCGAGCTTGAGCGGCGTCGCCTTGGCCTTGTCCGCCTGCTCGCTGGTGATCGCTTCCGTCTCCACCATGGAGTCGAGCACCAGGTTACGGCGCTCCTGCGTCCGCTCGGGATACTTGTAGGGGGAGAGGTAGTTCGGGCGCTGGATCATCCCGGCCAGCAGCGCGGCTTCAGGCAGGCTCAGGTTCTTGATGTCCTTGCCGAAGTAGGCTTGCGCCGCCTCGCCGAAGCCCTGGATGGTGAAGGAGCCACGCTGTCCCATGTACACCGAGTTGGCATACATCTCGAACAGTTGTTGCTTGGAGAGGCGGTGCTCCAGTTCCCACGCGATCAGCACTTCCGCCAGCTTGCGTTTGATGGTCTTCCGCGGGCTGAGGAAGAAGCCACGCGCGATCTGCATGGTCAGCGTGGACCCGCCCTGCTCGTGACGCCCGCTGCGCAAATCCACCAGCGCCGCTTCCGCCAGCCGGTAGTAGTTGACCCCGGTGTGCTGGAAGAAACGGCGGTCTTCGATGGCCAGCACCGCATCCACCATGACTTTGGGGATCTCGTTGAAGCTGACCAGTCGCCGCTTGGCCCGCTGGTCGCTGTCGGAGAGCGCGGTGACGAGCTGAGGCTCCAGTTCGTAGGCCGCCAGTTCGTCTTGCTTGTCGTCGGTGGCGACAATCTTTTCCACCTGCCCTTCGCTGACGCGGATTACCGCCCCTTCGGCGCTGTGGTAGGAGGCTAGCCCGGGCCTGATCTCGATCCCCGCTTTGACCAGCTTGAAGGTGCCCATCGCCGAGTCGCCGCCTTCGGTGTACCCGGCCCGCCGGAGTTCGGCGGCGATCTGGTGCACCGTCATCTTGTCGCCGGTACGCACCAGCTTGGGCAGGGCGTAGATTTTGGCGGCGTTGGCGAAAATGGGGCCCTGCATCCGCCGCTCCACGATCCTTTCGTACTTGATGTAGTAGTAGGCGAAGACGCCGAGGGTGGCGAAGACCACCAGCAGCACGGCCGCGAGCGCCAGCCTCACCGCCGGATGCGACCACCGGCCGTGCGCACCCGCGGTCGTCAGGAATTTCGGGATCTTGAGTTTTATCGGCACAATCGATTGATGGAGTGCGCTACTTCGATTAAGACCTTGCTGCGGTTCATTCCGTTATGTGCTGCTCCAAATATTAGATGCCACCCACCGGCTCCCTGCTTATTGTCCCGCAAAGTTCCTGGCCTCGGCTAGGGTACGGCGGCCCAACGCTGGTTGGGCGTTCGGCCGAAGGCTCAAGGGCGCGCGGTTAGATGCGCTTGTTCTTGGTCGCGGGATGGAAACTCAGGTCCAGCGGGAAGCCCGGCAGGTCAATGTGCACGCTGTAATCGGCCCAGATGGAAAGCTCCGGTCCATTGCGCTGCACGTGGATCTGCTCCGCTTTCAGCGGGATGCCGTAATCCGCGGCTTTCTTCGCCAGGGTGTTGCGGATGTCCAGCTCGCTTTTGTTGCTGTACGAGTTGATGAGGGCCTCGTTGGTGAGGTCGTCCTGGAACTGGTAATTATTGATATAAGGAGGCAACAGCAGCCAGGCGGCATAAAACGCCGCGACTACCAGCAATACTCCGATAACAGGCTTGAGGCTCTTCATTCCCCATCCCGGCCCCTGCGGGCGCGCTTCGCTCAGGTAGCCGGCCGGAGCACCTTGTCGCCAAAATGGGTTGCTATGCCGCTGATGGTAGCATCCTCAATTTTGCGTGTCGAGCGCTCCACCACCTCTACTTTACCCTCAGAAACCTTCCTGCCAACAGTCACACGGAAGGGCATGCCCACCAGGTCAGCGTCCTTGAACTTGACCCCGGGGCGCTCGTTGCGATCGTCCAGCAGCACGTCGTAACCGGCGGCTTCCAGCTTCTCGGTGACTTCGATGGCGGCTTGCTTGATGTTCGCATCGGCGAAGTTGGTCGGCGTCACCACGATCTCGAAGGGCGCGATCTGCGGCGGCAGCCAGAAACCGTCGTTGTCATGGTTCTGCTCGACGGCGGCGGTGAGGATGCGCTCGATGCCGATGCCGTAGCTGCCCATGATGGGCGTAACTTCCTTGCCGTCCTTGTCCAACACCCGCGCGCCCATGGACTCCGAGTACTTGTAGCCCAGCTTGAAGATGTGACCGATCTCCACCGCCTTGCCCACCACCAGCGGCGCCCCACAATTGGGACAGCCTTCGCCCTCGCTGACAATGCGCAGGTCCACCCACTGTTCTACCGGAAAATCGCGTCCCGGCGTGATATTACGCAGGTGATAGTCCTCCTTGTTCGCGCCTGAAACCAGGTTGGTGCGTCCTTGGAGCGCCGCGTCCACCAGCACGATAGGCGAGCCGTACTTGTTCTTCGACGGCGGGATGCCGACCGGTCCCAGGAAACCAGCGGGTGAGCCGAAGATCTCCAGGATTTCTTCGGGATGCATCGGGCGGAACACGCGTCCCTCGACTGCCGACGACAGCTTGGCTTCGTTCAACTGGTGGTCGCCGCGCACGAAGGCGATCACCGGCCGGCTGCGGCTTTCGCCGGTCTTACCGTCTTCTTCCACGGCCATGTAGGCCATGGTCTTCATCTTTTGTTTGGGCGAGACGCCGAGATACTTAGCGACTTCATCCACCGTCTTCAGGCCCGGCGTGTGGACCAACTCAGGCTTGCCCGTGCCGGTCGGCGCAAGGTCCTCGACCGGCTCCACGCGCGACGTGGCTTTCTCCAGGTTGGCCGCGTAACCGCACTTCGCGCAGCTCGCGACGAAGTCCTCGCCCGCGTCCGTCATCACCATGAACTCGTGCGACTGCGAGCCGCCCATCGCTCCCGAGTGTGCCTCCACCACGACGTACTTCACGCCGCAGCGGTCGAAGATGCGGCAGTAGGCGTCGTAGTGTTTCTTGTACGACACGTCGAGGCCGGCGGCGTCGATGTCGAACGAGTACGAGTCCTTCATGGTGAACTGCCGCACCCGCAGCAGCCCGGACTTCGGCCGCGGCTCGTCCCGAAACTTCTCTTGGATCTGGTACCAAATCTGCGGCAGGTCCTTGTAACTGCGCAGCTCCTTGCGCGCGATCTCGGTCATGCCCTCTTCGTGGGTCATCCCCAGGCAGAGCTCGCGCCCGCCACGGTCCTTCAGCCGGAACATATTCTCGCCCATCGCCGCCCAGCGGCCACTCGACTCCCACAGCTCGCGCGGATTCAGCGCCGGCAGGTAGAACTCCTGCCCGATCTTGTCCATCTCTTCGCGGACGATCTGGGTGATCTTCAGCTTTGACCGCTGTCCCAGAAGGAGAAACGAATACAGCCCGGCGGCCAGTTGGCGGATGTATCCGGCGCGCACCAGGTACTTGTGGCTCGCGACCTCAGCATCGGCCGGCGCCTCGCGCAGCGTGGGAATAAACAGTTGTGACCAGCGGTGCATGCCCAGAGTTTCACCTCAGAGAGAATTTTTATTGTAAAGGAAGGAAGCGGGCCAATGCTTCAAAGCTCGGATTCCTGGATCTCGGCAAGCCTCATCAAATGCCGCAAAAGCCCAATCTTCAGTGGCTTGTTCCCGTGCACGGGAATCGAGAGCCTGGCGACGCTCCCAACCTTTCCGTAGATGTGATGACTGCCGTGGACCCTCAGCAGCACCCAGCCCTTTCGCTCCACCGCCCGGGCCAGTTCCCGCCCGGAGACCGCCTTCATATGGCGATCTCGATCACTCGATCCTTGCCAGTAGATTGCGCAGGTTTTACTTCAACCGAGAGGCATCCTTCGACTGCCTCATGGAGGTTTGTGAGCAGCTCCTCCATGGTGTCGCCCTGGGTGGCGCACCCGGGAATTGCGGGCACCTCGGCCCAGAATCCGCCCTCTTCGGCTTCGTGGATGATGGCTTTCAGCTTCATACAGCGATTCTGCCCGTTTGTTGACAGGACCGCAACTATTCCGATAATCAAATCAATATAGAGGCGCTGTTGGTTCAATCGCCTGCTGCGGATGTGCCGCGTACTCTGGGTTTCTTCAGCTTCGCATTTGGGCGAAGCAGTCGCATCAAGGCGTCGCGGTTTCTGGGTTCCTTCTCCGCCTGTTCCCTCCACTTCAACATTAGCGCTTTCCACGCATCGCTGGCACTTAGAGCATCGAAACACTCCACTGGTAGGTGGCCCTTAAGATCGTTGAGGGCATAGCAGACAATCTGAAAGCCGCCCTCCGGATTACCCGGGTCTTTGTGATCGACTGCAGGGCATAGCGGATGACACCCGCGACCACCCTTCATCGGCGTACACTCGCTCACCTCAAACAACAGGGGAGCCTGAGAAAATCTGCAGAGCCCTCCCTGCTCGATCAAAGCCTTTCTCAACTCCGACGGTGATATGCCTTGACGTCTCTTTAACGCCCAGCGTTCCTGCTCGGAAGTCAATCTGAACTCGTCCATAGTCTTGCGCGTTTACGAAAGAACCGGAGTCACACCATCTGCGTTCCCCACAGATCGTGCAGGTGCACGATGCCCTCCAACCGCCCGTTGCCGTCCACTACCACCAGCGAAGTGATCTTCTTCTGCTCCATGGTGTTCAACGCCGTCACGGCGAATTCGTCGCGCTGGATGACCTTGGGATTACGCGTCATGCACTCGGCGGCGGTGAGGTCGAGGATGTCTTTGCCGCGGCGTTCGAGCAGCCGCCGGAGATCGCCGTCCGAGATCACGCCCAGCAGCTTTTCGCCCTCGACGACCGTCGTCAGACCCAATCCCTTACGCGACATCTCGTAGATCACGTCCTGCATGCGCGTGGAGGGCGCGACCCGCGGCACAGCGTCGCCCGAGTGCATCAACGACCCGACGCGCGCCAGCTTCTTGCCCAGCTTGCCCCCGGGATGCAGGTCGGCGAAATCTTCTTCCTTGAAGCCGCGTTTTTCCGCCAGCGCCAGCGCCAGCGCGTCGCCCAGTGCCAGCATGGTGGTGGTCGAAGCGGTGGGCGCGAGGCCCAGCGAGCAGGCTTCCTGCGCCACCGAGCAATCGAGCGCCACGTCGGCCGCCTGCGCCAGCGTGGACAGCCTGGCTTTGCCATTCAACGAATCTCCGGTCATCGCGATCAGGCCCAGCCCCAGGCGCTTGATCGTCGGCAGCAGGGCGACGATCTCTTCTGTCTCGCCGCTGGAAGATAGCGCCAGCACCACGTCGCCGCGCACCAACATGCCGAGGTCTCCGTGCACGGCCTCCGCCGGATGCAGGAACAGCGCCGGCGTTCCGGTCGAGCTGAGCGTGGCCGCCACCTTGCGCGCCACCAGCCCGCTCTTGCCCATGCCGGTGACCACCACGCGCCCGCCGCAGCCGTAGAGCATCTCGACGGCCTGCTCGAACGCCTTGGCCATGGGGCCAGCCAGGCGATCGGCCAGCGCCTTGAGCGCCGCCGCCTCGATGCGCACCACGTTCTCGCCGATGTGTCGCATGGAAAGTGGAGATGGTAACAAAAAGCGGCTCTTGGCAGTTGGCTATTGGCTTTTGGCCAAAAGCGGCACTTGGCAGTCAGCTATTCGCCTTTGGCCAAGAGCCAAGAGCTAAAAGCCAAGAGCCGTCATTTCGGCTGCCATTTCTTCAGGAAGGCCATCACGTCCTCGGGCGCCAGCGAGCGCGCGGCCTCGAACTCGCCTCCGCGCTGGCTGTAGAGCAGCTTGCCGTCGGACGCCAGCACGGCCAGAGCGGGCACGCCCTTTTTCAGCGGAACCTGATACTGCTCGGCCAGGTCGAGGTTCTTGTCGTACTCGCCGACGTCCACGTGCACCACGAGGAAATGCGCCTTGAGCGTGGGTTCGATCTCCGGATGATGGAACGCCAAGTCGAGCACATGGCAGTCGTAGCACCAGTTGCCGCCGAACACCAGGATCACGTTCTTGTGTCCGCGCGCGGCGTGCTCCAGAGCTTCTTTGATTTCGAGCTTGGCGTCCGCCTGCGGGTTGTAGAGGCTGGGATTGAGCTTGAGCGGCTGTTTCAGCCGCCGGGGATCTCCGCGAACCGCAGCCACGATCGTTGGGGCTGCGCCCGTCTGCCACACCTGGGTCTGGACGACGTATTCGGTCTTCAGTCCGGAGGGCGTCTTCAGCCGCAACTCGGCTTCGAACGCTACCAGTTGAGAGCCTGCGAACGGTCCCGGATCGAGCTTCGCGATCTCGATCTTCACGGCCGATAAGCCCTGTCCCTTCAACCCCTCCCAGAACCTGAGCTCGTCGGCGAGCGGGATGGGCTGCTTCTTGGGGTTCTGAATGTCGGCTGGGGGATTGGCGGAATACAGCGCGCGTAGGGCGGCATCATCGCCGGCGAGCACCGCCGCCTTCCAGCGATCGAGGGGAGCAAAGTCCTGGGCGGTCATGGGCAGTGAGAAAAGGAACAGCGCGAAGAATGCCGTGCGATATCGAATCATAGAAGAGCTCATGCATTCGCTTTTGGCTTTTGGCTCTTGGCTTTTGGCCAAAAGATTAAACAGCTAAGAGCCAAGAGCTAACAGCCAAGAGCTAAGAGCCAAAAGCCGCCTTCACGAATCCTGCGATGTTACCGCTTTTCTGAGGGCCAGCAGTTGCTCCAGCATGCCGCGCAGCCGGGAAAGTTTGAGCGCGTTGGGACCGTCCGACTTGGCTTGCTCCGGATTGTCGTGGACTTCGATGAAGATGCCGTCCACACCGGCCGCCACCGCCGCCCGCGCCAGCACGGGGATGAACTGCGGCTGGCCGCCGGTCACTGCTTCTCCGTCCGACCCGGCCGAAGGCAGTTGCACCGAGTGGGTAGCGTCAAAAACCACGGGCGCGAACTCGCGCATCACCGGCAGGGAGCGCATGTCCACCACCAGATTGTTGTAGCCGAACGAACTGCCGCGCTCGGTCAGGAACACGCGCTCGTTCCCGGCCTGCCGCGCCTTTTCGACGGCATGCCGCATGTCCCAGGGCGAGACGAACTGTCCCTTCTTGAGGTTCACGGCGCGCCCGCTGCGGGCCGCGGCCAGGATCAGGTCAGTCTGCCGGCAGAGGAACGCCGGGATCTGGAGCACGTCCACTACCTCGGCCACGCGCGGCACGTCCGCGGCTTCGTGCACGTCGGTCAGCACCGGGATTTTCACCCGCGCGGCGATCTTGTGCAGGATGCGCAGCCCCTCCGCTACGCCCGGCCCGCGATAGCTCTTGATGGAGGTGCGGTTTGCCTTGTCGTAGGACGCCTTGAAGATATAAGGCAGACGCAGCGCGCGGCAGACGCCGGCGATGGACTCCGCCATCTTGAGCGCGTGCTCTTCGCTTTCGATGACGCACGGTCCGGCGATGAGGAACAACTCGCCGCCGCCGATCTCGACCTTGCCGACTTGGAAAGAAGTTTCGAGTTTCAAGTTTCGAGTTTCAAGTCGTGGCGTTCCGAACACAAACGAGACGCAATGATAGTGCCGCAGCTCGAAACTTGAAACGTGAAACTTGAAACTGCTCTTACCGCTTCCCGACCTTCTCCGGCCTGAGGAACAGCTCGACTTCTGCCGTTGTCTTCTGCTCGCGGCGGCGCAGCCGGTTCTCGTACGACGCGCCCATGAACGCCTTGAACAGCGGGTGCGGTTCCAGCGGCTTCGACTTGAACTCAGGATGGAACTGGCAGCCCAGGAAATAAGGATGCTCGGGAATCTCGACGATCTCCACGTACGTTCCGTCGGGCGTAGCGCCCGTGATGCTCAGCCCGCCGCCGGTGAGCACCGCCTCGTACTCGCGGTTGAACTCGTAGCGGTGACGATGACGCTCGCTGATCTCCAGCGTCCCGTAAGCCTTGGCCGCGAACGAGCCGGGCGTGAGCTTGCAGGTCCACGCGCCCAGGCGCATGGTGCCGCCGAGTTCGTCGATGCCGCGCAGTTCGCGCAGCTTGTAGATGACGCGGTGCGGCGTTGCCGGATCGAACTCGCTCGAGTCGGCGCCCTCCAGGCCGCAGACGTTGCGGGCGAACTCGATGCACGCGGTCTGCATCCCCAGGCAGATGCCGAAGTACGGCACTTTCTTTTCGCGCGCGTAGCGAATGCCGTTCAGCATCCCGCTGATGCCGCGCTTGCCGAAGCCGCCCGGCACCAGGATGCCGTCAAATCCCTCGAGCTGTGATTCGTAGCTGCGGTCGTCCTTGTCCTTGCCTTCCAAACCCTCGGCTTCCACCCACACCAGGTTGGGTTTTAGGTTGAAGGCGAGCGCGCCGTGTACCAGCGCTTCCTTGAGCGACTTGTACGAGTCCTCGTACTCGACATACTTGCCGACGATAGCGATCGAGACTTCGTCCTTGGGGTTATAGACGCGGCGGACCAGGTCTTCCCACGGGGCAAGGTCCGCCTCACGCGCCTGGAGGTGCAGGTATCTCAGGATGAGCGTGTCCACGCCTTCCTTGGCGAATTGCAGCGGCACCTCGTAGATGGAAGCCACGTCCTTGGCGGTGATCACGGCCTCTTCCTCGACGTTGCAGAAGAGAGCGATCTTGGATTTGATGTCCTTGGAGAGGAAGCGGTCGGTGCGGCAGAGCAGGACATCGGGCTGGATCCCGATGGAGAGCAGTTCCTTCACCGAATGCTGCGTGGGCTTGGTCTTCAGTTCGCTGGCGGCGGCGATGAACGGCACCAGCGTGACGTGCATGAACAGCGTGTTCTCCCGCCCCAGATCCTGGCGCATCTGGCGGATGGCCTCGAGGAAGGGCAGCGACTCGATGTCGCCCACCGTGCCGCCGATCTCGACCAGCACCACGTCCACATCCTGCGCCACCTTCTTCATCGCCGCCTTGATCTCGTTGGTAACGTGCGGGATGACCTGGACGGTCTTGCCGAGATAGTCGCCGCGCCGCTCCTTGGTGATGATCTGCTCGTAGACGCGGCCGGTGGTCCAGTTGTTATCGCGGCTGAGGCGGGCGTGGGTGAAGCGCTCGTAGTGGCCGAGGTCGAGGTCGGTCTCGGCGCCGTCGTCGGTGACGAAGACCTCGCCGTGCTGGAACGGCGACATGGTGCCGGGATCGACGTTGAGGTAGGGGTCCATCTTCATCAGGTTGACCTTCAACCCGCGGCTCTCCAGCAGGCAGCCTACCGAGGCCGCCGCCAGACCTTTGCCCAAAGAAGACACGACACCACCGGTCACAAAGATGTACTTTGCCGACACCTTGTCCTCACCATCAGTTTTCTTAGTAGTTTGTGCGTTCCGGAGGGGTGCACGACCAATTATGCCTGAAAACCGGGGCGAGGGCTAGATGCGATTTCCGTCGCCGGGTGGGGTTTTCAAAATCCCCACCCTTCGAAAACCGCGAAGGGTGGGGCACCCTAATTCCCTATCGTGCAAGAAAAGTCTGCTGCCGTTAACATAGACGGTATGCGCAAGCTTCTCCTGAGCGCTGGCGCCTTGCTGATGGCGCTGTTGCTGGCCTTTGTCCTTCCCCGGCCCTGTGCGCGCGCCCAGAACCCGCAGCTCACCAAGCGGCTTATCCTCAAGGACGGCAGCTATCAGCCGGCCACCAAGTGGGAGATCCATGGCGATCGCGTACGCTACTACAGCGCCGAGCGCTACGAGTGGGAAGAGGTCCCCAACAGCATGGTGGACTGGCCCGCCACCGAGAAATGGGAGAAAGAGAGCGCCACCCACCGCATTTCCGAGGAAACCAAGGAAGTTTCGGCCGAAGGGGAGGAAGCACGCCGGGCCGAGGATGCCAGGACCCCGCTGGTTGCCCCCGGCGTCAAACTGCCCGCCAACGGCGGCGTCTTTCTGGTGGACAAGTTCCACGGTCAGCCGCAACTGGTCGAGTTGGTGCAGAGTGGCGGGGAAGTCCGCAAGGACACCGGCAAGAACGTGCTGCGCGCGGCTATCAACCCGCTTGGCTCGATGAAGCAGAGCATCGAACTCCCCGGCGCCCGCGCCCACGTGCAATCGCACCAGACCCGTCCGGAAATCTACGTGGACGTAGACACCAACGACGACGCCCCGGCCGGCTCCAAGCCGGTCGACCCCGCCCACCGTTTCCGCCTCCTGCGGTTACAGAGCAAGAAAGACTCGCGCGTGGTCGGCAACCTGAAGATCGCGATGACCGGCAAGGTCTCGCAGCAGGAGAGTTTCATCGAGATGCTGGCCGAGCCGTTCTCCGGCGATTGGGTCAAGGTGACGCCCACCAGGGAACTCGAGCGGGGCGAGTATGCCCTGGCCGAGATGCTGTACGAAAAGCAGATCAACCTGTACGTGTGGGATTTCGGCGTGGACCCCTCGGCCCCGGCCAATCCCGGCGCCTCGAAGCCCGTCCAGCAGCCGCCCTCGAAGACCGGCGGCGATGAATCGCCGGCGCTGGGAACAAGGAAATAAGCAGTCAGCATTCAGCACTCAGGCGCCGGTTTCACTCCTGACCCGCCAGAATGGGCTTTGCATTCGTTGCTAGCAGTGATAGCATTGATAACATGGCAGCCCTAACGATTCGGCGACTTGACGAGAAGACCAAGGCGCGGTTGAGAATTCGGGCCGCCCATCATGGACGCTCGATGGAGGAGGAAGCCCGCGAGATCCTGCGCTCTTCCTTATTGGATTCCCGGCCGACCAAGGGCAATCTGGTGGAGTCCATCCGGCGGCGATTTGCAGCTCTTGGCGGGGTCAAACTTGAACTGCCGCGGCGTGATGCCGTGCGCCAGCCGCCCCACTTTGGCGAATGATCATCCTCGACACCAATGTGCTTTCGGAGTTGATGCGGCCCAAGCCCTCTCCCCGAGTCGCCGCCTGGGTTGCGAAACAGCCCGCAGCCGAGCTTTTCACCACCTCGATCACCGAGGCAGAGATCTTTTATGGAATCGAACTGCTCACAAAAAGCAAGCGCCGCGAGGGCCTGCTTGCGGCAGCCGAGGCCATGTTCGCAAAGGATTTCGGGGGGCGGATCTGCGGCTTTGACAGCGACGCTGCGCGAGTCTTTTCCAGGATTGCCGCTCACCGCCGTGCGCGTGGCAGACCGATCAGCCACGCTGATGCCCAGATCGCGGCTATTGCCCAAGCGAGAGGCGCCAAGCTCGCGACGCACAATGTTGCGGATTTCGAAGACTGCAACGTTGACGTCGTTGACCCGTGGAGTGGTTCGTGAACAAGTAGGTCCGCTGGCCGAGGGGTACCCGTCCCCACGTGATCTTTGCTGGATGCTGACTGCTGATTGCAGACTGCTGACTGCTGGCTGCTGGCTTACCGCACCATCCCCTGCTGGGCCACGGCGATGTTGTCGCGGGTGGAATTCTTCACCTTGTACATCATCTCGTCGGCCTGGCGGATGATCTCGTGGGTGCTCTTGGCGTCCTCCGGGTAGGTGGCCACGCCGATGGACGCGCGCACGCTCAGCCCCAGTCCTTCACTTTCCAGGAAGGTGGTGTGGCGGAAGACGTCGAGGATGCGGCGGGCGACCACCATGGCGGAGTCCTTGCTGGTCTGCGGCAGCAGGATGACGAACTCGTCCCCGCCATAGCGGAAGGCGTAGTCGATCAGGCGCAGGTGGTGTTTGAGATGGAAGCCGACCTCAGTCAGCAGCTTGCTGCCCACCAGGTGGCCGTGAGTGTCGTTGACCCGCTTGAAGTGGTCCAGGTCGATGAACAGCACGCTGAACTCGTAGCCGAAGCGGGCCGAGCGATAGACCTCGGCCTCCAGCGTCTTGTACAGGTGGCGGGCGTTGAACAGCCCGGTGACGTCGTCGGTGATGGTAAGTTCCTGGATCTTCTCCACCGCGCGGGCGTTGTCGATGGCGATGGCGGCGTAATCGCACAGGGCGTGCAGGAAGAACATCTCGTCGTTGCCAAAGGTTTCCATGGAGCAATTGATCAACTGGATCACGCCCAGCACGCGGTGGCGCGCCCGCAGCGGCACGCAGATGATCGAGCGCGTCTGCCACTTGGTCATTTCATCCACCCGCTTGGCGAAGCGGGGGTCGTTGTAGACGTCGGGCACGATTAGCGACTCGCCGTGTTTGGCCACCCATCCCGCGATCCCCTCGCCCACCTTCAGCCGCAGGTTCTTCAGGGTCTCCGCGGCCTCGCCCACGGCAATGGCGAAATAGAGTTCCTGCTTTTTCTCCTCCACCATGAGCAAGGACCAGTTGTCGGGACGGAAGTATTCCGCCATCTTGTCCATGATGGTTTGCAGGATGGAGTCCAGGTTCAGCGAGGAAGTGAGGGCCTTGGCCACATCATGGAAGATGTTCAGTTCCTGGATCTGCCGTTTGCCGCTAGCAGTGGCCTCGGTCATGGAAAGGTGCACGGTCACAGCGAAAGCCGGTGGGCGCATTATAGCTTCAGGTTTCCTGAGCGGGCAAAAAATGTCCGCGGCGGGGCACACTTCAGTAACCATCGGTCCATGCCCGAAATCCTTGTTACCATAGGACTTAGCACTTCTCGCCGTTGACACGCCCCAGCCCCCTCCCATTATGATGGCCGCAGCTATGGGCTCCTTCGGCGAACGCTTGCAGCGCGAGCGTGAGATGCGCGGCATCACGCTGGAGGAAATCTCTGAGTCCACCAAGATCACCAGCCGCTGCCTGCAGGCCCTGGAAGAGGAAGAGTTCGACAAGCTTCCCGGCGGCATCTTCAACAAAGGCTTTGTCCGGGCTTACGCCCATTATCTGGGCATCGACGAAGATCAGGCGGTGGCCGACTTCGTGGCGGCTTCCGGGGGCGAACCGGAGCAGCCCCTGCCCGACCCGCCCGAGCCCCGCGCCGTCACTTTGGGACAACAACGTGCCGAGGGGCATCCCAACTGGCGGGCCGTTGCCTTGCTCGTGGTGGTCCTGGTGACGGCGGTTGCAGTGCTTTGGAAGCTGGGACCGTCCGCGGTTCGCCTGGTCGCGGCGGCATGGACGGCGCGCTCGAATCCCGAGGCGGCAGCCACCTCGCCGGCGCCTGCCAGCGTTACCCCTCAAAGCATCCCCGAGGTAGCGGCGACTCCGCCTCCGCCGGCTGCCACCAAGAAATCGGTTGCCAAAGCCAAGCCCGTGGAGGTAGCCGCCAGCGATCCGGCGACCGCTCCTCCGGCCCCGCCAGTTGCGGCTGCAGCCCCATCCCCGCCCCCGCGGGCGCCGGCCGCAGCCCCACCCCCGCTGGCGCGGTCGGCCGACTTCGTGGTGCAGATCCGCGCCACCGAAGATGCCTGGGTGCAGATCGTGGCCGACGGCAAGCTGTTCAGCGAAGGCGTGATGGTCCCGCCAGCGGAGAAGCGCGTGCGTGCCGCCAAACAAGTGGTCATCAAGACGGGGAATGCGGCGGGGGTGGAAGTCTCCTTCAACGGCCAGCCGCTGGCGCCCCTGGGAGAAGAAAACCAGATGGCGACGGTGACCCTCACGGCCGCCGGCGTGCAGCGCTAAGGGGTCCGCTATGGCGCGAATGATCGAGCTGATCCGCCAGTCGGCGGTACCGGCCAACCTCATGCGCGCGGCGGCCAAGGGCGCGCTGGCTCTGCCCCCGGCGGAGATGATCGAGATCCTGGTTCACCTCACCGCCAACCCCGTCTTCTCCGAGCAATCGCGGATGACTCTGGCGGGCTGGGACGAGGCCTCGTCGCTGGCTACCGCTTCCGATCCCCAGGCTTGCCCGGCGGTGCTCGATTACCTCAGCAATCCGGAGAACCTGCGGCCACGCCTGTTGCCGGCTCTGCTGGAGAATACCGCGGTACCCGAACCGCGGGTGGCGGAGATCGCGCACAACGCCTCGCGCGAGATCATTCCCATCGTGCTCGCCAGCACCCGGGTGCAGACTACGGCCAACTTGCTGCACGCCCTCGCCGGCAACCAGCGGCTGGAGGAGCGCGAGGCCGAGCGCGTGCGTGAGCTGCTGGCGCATCTCGGCCAGCAGGGCGAGCCCCTCCAGCCTGACGAATCCGCGGACTACGAAGCGGCGCACGCGGCCGAGATCGCGGCCGAGGAGGGAAAACCGTTCGCCCTGGTCGCGACCAGCGGCGACATTCTCGGCCTGGGCTTCGATCACAAGGAAGCCGCTGCTGCGCCGGTGGAGGACGCCGTCTGTACCCTTGAAGTCCTGCCGGCGCTCCAGGCCCATGCGGCTCAGGCCGCTGCCGACCCCGTCCAGAAGAAGCGCCTCTCCACCCTGCAGCGAATTGCCACTCTCGGCGTCTTCGCGCGCGTCCAATTGGCCATGAAGGGAAGCCGCGAAGAGCGCTTCATCCTCATCCGCGACGGCTGCAAGGTGGTGGCGCTGGCCGTGCTGGAATCTCCCAAGCTGGCGGAAAACGAGGTCGAGGTCTTCGCCTCCATGCGCAACGTGCAGGAGAACGTGCTGCGCGGCATCACCCTGAAGCGCAAGTTCATGAAGTCGTACGCGGTGGTGAAGGCGCTGGTGAACAATCCGCGCACGCCCATGGATATCGGGCTCACGCTGCTCCCCCACCTGCTGCTCAATGACTTGAAAGTGCTGGTGATGAACAAGAACATCCCCGACACCATCCGCAAGCTGGCTACCAAGCTTTACAACCAGAAGAAAGTGGCCGCCGGAATACGGTAGGCTGCTGGCCCACCCATGACGCATCCCATAGAATCACGGGTTGAGCCGGAGTGCCACTTTGTCTGCCAGCGCTTCTGATCCCATTGGCGATTTGCTGAAGAGAGCAAAGATTATCGCGGTAGTAGGGCTTTCCAACAGGCCATTACGTCCCAGCCACGGCGTGGCTCTGTACATGCAACAGCAGGGTTACCGCATCATTCCCGTGAATCCCAACATCCCGAGCGCGCTGGGCGAGAAGGCCTACGCTTCGCTGAAGGACGTGCCGGAGAAGATCGATCTGGTGGACATCTTCCGCCGCTCGGAGTTCGTGCCGGAGGTGGTGGACCAGGCAATCGCTCTCAGCGTTCCCGCGGTGTGGATGCAGGAAGATGTCATTCACGAGCAGGCCGCCGAGAAGGCGCGCCAGGCCGGCATCTTCGTGGTAATGGATCGCTGCATCCTGAAAGAGCACCGGGCCAGGCAGCGCTAGCCCGCAGTTCACACTCGGTGTACCCATTCCGCTGTCATGCTGAGCGAGTGCGGGCTGGTTTTGCCCGCACGAGTCGAAGCACCCCTACTCGCGCTATGGTTCCGGTAGGGGTCCTTCGACTCGCGCGCCAAACCCAGGCGCGCTCGCTCAGGATGACAGGCATAACTTCCAGGAGGCCACTCGATCGTTGCGCACAACCCGTTATGCGCGGACCAGTATGACCGTCGCATCGTCGGCCAAGGAGCCGTGGCAGAAGGCGCGCACGTCATCGAGCAGGGTTTCGGCGCAGGTGTCAGGCCGGGAAAGATGCGAAACCAGGCGATCGGTGCCGTACTCCTCGCTCCCATCGCTGGCTTCCGTGATGCCGTCGCTGTAGAACAGTAGGCGCGCTCCGGGAGCGAGCGTTACCGTCTCTTCACTGTACCTGCCCGGACTCAATCCTAACGGGATTCCTTCGCTAGTGGGAATCGAGCGCGCCCCGGCCTTGTCCACCAGCAGCGGCCAGGGGTGTCCGGCGTTGGCGAAGGTGAAAGTGCGCTGCGCCGGATCGAGCACCCCGTAGATCATGGTGACGTACTTGCCCGCGGGCAGCTCGTCCATGATGCTCCAGTTCACGCGCGCCAGCAGTTCGCCCGGGCTGGCGGCTCCGATCCCAAGTTCGCGTTCATTTTGAAGATCCGTTAGCGGTAGTTGCGTGAATCCAGGGTCTTCGCCAGGAAGGCCTAACGATAACTGACGGCCGGACCGATCCTGTCTGCCGGATCTGCGATCCGCGAGCCGCAACGGACGCCGTTGCTGCGGGATGGTTTCCGCCAGCGACCGCACCAGCCGGCGCGTGGCCGACATCAGCAGCGCCGCCGCCATGCCCTTGCCGGAAACGTCGGCCAGCACCAGTCCCCAGCGCCCGCCTGCGAGCTGGATGAAGTCGTACCAGTCGCCGCTGACTGCGCCCGCGGGCGCGCACAGCCCCTGAATCGCGAACCCGGGGATGAACGGCGACGATTGCGGAAACAGCGCTTGCTGGATCTGGCGGGCTTCCTCGGCATCGTCCAAAAAGCGCTGGCGCTCCAGCCGCCCCTGCTGGAACAGCCGCGCGTTCTCAATGGCGATGGCGATGTGCCCTGCCAGAACCTCCAGAAGCTGCCTTTGCTCGAGCGGGAAGGCGTCCAGCTCCGGCCAGGTAGTGCTGAAAACACCGATCACCTGCCCGCGCACCTTGAGGGGAATGTCGAGTTCGGTGAGCGTGCCCGGCTCGCACGCGATGTAAAACGGGTCCTTGCGGACGTCGGGGGCGTAGCGTGTCTCCCCGGTGGCCGCCACCCAGCCCACCATCCCCTGTTTGCCGATCTTCACCCGCGCGCCCTTGCCGTGCGTCGTGCAACCCCGGACGCCGGCCAGCACCATGTCGTTGGCTTCGAAGTCGCGCAGGAAGATCGCAGTCTCGACACAGCCGAAGGTGCTGGCAACTTCCCCGACCACCTGGTCGATCAGCAGGTCGAGGTCGAGCGTGGAGGTGATTTTCTGTGCCGCCTGGTGGATGCGGGTCAGTTCGTCCAGAAGGCGGGTCCGTGACACGAATTTTGCGGAGTCGGTTCTGGATTGAGGACTGGTAGCCATGAGTCAATTCCTGTGTTCCCAAAGCCTTACAGGAGTACCCCAGTAGGATGCCCGGGGCGCAGTCAGGATTCTTTTTCGGGGGGCGGAGAAGTCTTCTCGGCAACGCTCGCCCGGCGCTTGCGGATCTCTTCGATGCGTTCGCGAATGCGTTTCTCGATGCCCTCATTCGTCGGGAAGTAGTAGCGGCGGTTTTTCAGATTGTCGGGCAAACACTGCATGTCCGCCACCTTCTGGTCGAGGTCGTGCGCGTACTGGTAGCCCGCGCCGTAGCCGAGGCCCTTCATCAGGCCGGTGGGCGCGTTGCGCAGGTGCAGGGGAACAGGTTCGGCGACGGTGCGCTCCACGTCCTGCTGCACCGCGCCGTGGGCGGTGTAGAGCGCGTTGGATTTGGGCGCGAGCGCCAGATAGACGGCGGCCTCGGCCAGCGCGAGATTGCCTTCCGGCATGCCGAGAAAGTCCACGGCATCGCGCGCCGCGATGGTCAGCGAGAGCGCGTTAGGATCGGCCAGGCCGATGTCCTCTACCGCCATGCGCACCAGCCGCCGCGCGAGGTAGAGCGGATCTTCGCCGGACTCGATCATGCGCGCCAGCCAGTAGAGCGAGGCGTCGGCATCGCTGTTGCGCACCGACTTGTGCAGCGCGGAGATCAGGTTGTAGTGCTCCTCGCCCGCCTTGTCGTAGCGCAGGATGCGCTTCTGCAAAGCATCCTGGGCCACCTGTTCGGTGATCTCGCCGTTCGGGCCTACGGTCCCGGCGGCGACTTCCAGCACGTTGTAGGCGGAGCGGGCGTCGCCGCTCGAATAGGCGGCGATCTTCGCCAGCACCTCGTCGCTGGCGCGCAGGATCATTTCACCCAGTCCGCGCTCCTGGTCGGCGAGCGCTCGCTTGAGCAGCGTGATGATCTGCTCCTCCGTCAGGGGATTCAACACGTACACTCGGCAGCGCGACAGCAGCGCGGAGATAATTTCAAACGAGGGATTCTCGGTGGTCGCGCCGATCAGCCGTATCGAGCCCTTCTCGACGTAGGGCAGGAAGGCGTCCTGCTGCGCCTTGTTGAAGCGGTGGACTTCGTCCACGAACAGGATGGTGCGGGTGCCGTACTGGCGGGCGCGCTCGGCATCGGCCATCACCTGCTTGATCTCCTTGATGCCGCTGAGCACGGCGGAGAACTCGATGAAGTCGGCGCGGGTCATGCGCGCGATGATCTTGGCCAGCGTGGTCTTGCCCACCCCCGGTGGCCCCCAGAAGATCAGCGAGCCAGGATCGTCGCGCTCGATCTGCAGGCGCAGCGGCTTGCCGGGCGCGAGGATGTGTTCCTGCCCAACGAATTCATCGAGCGGGCGCGGACGTATGCGGTCCGCCAGCGGCCGCGAGCGGTCAACGGAATCATCAGCCGGAGTGGGTTGGAAGAGACCCATGGAAGCACTCAGCAATCAGCACTCAGCACTCAGCATTCAGTAACGCAGGCGTCTCGCC
>JBKQPN010000102.1:0-78025 GCA_052145015.1 Terriglobales bacterium | reverse complement strand
CGCGCGTGCGCAGGTCGACGCCGTCTACCAGCGCGAAGTCGAAAAGTTCCGCGCCGAAGAGATCAAGGACCTGAAGTCCAACTGGCTCGTCCTGGCCGGCTTGTTCTGGCTCAAGCCGGGAGCGAACTCGTTCGGGACCGCGCCGTCGAACCCGATCGTACTGCCTGAAGGCACGGCTCCCGCCAAAGCCGGCGTCTTCGAGCTCAATGGTGATGAGGTCACGCTAAAGATGGAGCCCGGCTCGGCGGCGATCATCGACAACCAGCCGGTCATGACCGCGAAGCTCACGTCCGACGCCTCGGGCAAGCCGACCGTGGTAGCGCTGGGCCGGCTGCGCATGCACGTCATCAAGCGCGGCGATCGCGTCGGCATTCGGCTCAAGGATCTTCAAAATCCGGCGCTGCGCAACTTCACCTCGCTGCACTTTTATCCTATCGAAATGGCGTATCGCATCACCGCGACCTGGGTCCCGTCGGATGGCAAGCGAACGGTGGAGGTGCCCAATGTGCTCGGCGACGTGACGGCGGAAACCGTCCCCGGCGAAGCTCGCTTCACCGTCAACGGGCAGCAGTTGAAGCTGACGGCGCTCGGCGGCGACCCGGCCAAGGGGCTGTTCTTCGTCTTCAGCGACCCGACCAGCAAGACTGAGACTTATCCCGCCGGCCGCTTCCTCGAAGCCGACGCGGTTCAAGACGGCAAGGTCGTGCTGGACTTCAACAAGGCCTACAACCCACCGTGTGCCGTCACGCCGTACGCGACGTGTCCCATCGCGCCCAAGGAGAACCGGCTGGCAGTCGCCATCCCCGCGGGTGAGAAGTTCGACCACAGCAAGCCGCACTGAGCGCGGATTGTCATCCCGAGCGCAGCGAGGGATCCTGGTTTTCTTGGAACGGCCACTCGCGCCGGCCCCAGGCGCGTAGGACGTAAATCATCAAACCCGCCAGGAGAAGCACCACCGCGTAGCGTACTTCCTTCTGAAAGTTTTGCCGCGAGATCAGCACAAAGAGAAATCCCGCGATGGCAATCACCGCCGGCAGCGGGTAGAGCCACATGCGGAAGGGCCGCGGCGCTTCCGGACGCCCGGCGCGCAGGATTAGCAGTCCTACCGCCTGCACCAGGAACTGGATCACGATGCGAATCACCACCAGCGCGGCGATCACGTCCGCCAGTCGCAGCAGGCAGAAGCACGCTGCTACCACACCCAGCGCCACCAGCGATACATGCGGAAAGCGGCCCTCAGGATGCACACGGCCGAAAGCGCGGAAATAATTGCCATCCAGCGCCGCCGCGTAGGGCACGCGGGAATATCCCAGCAGCAGCGAGAACACGGAGGCGAACGCCGTCCAGATTACTAGCAGGGTGACGGCGTATCCCGCCCAGTTCCCGTACAGGCGCTGCATCATCAATGACACGACGTAATAGCGCGTCTCACTCTTGCCCGCCGCCGCCAGTTCCCGCCAGGGCACTACGCCCAGGATGCTGACGTTCATCACCACGTAGATCGCGCCCACGGCGAGAATCGAGTACACCAGCGCGCGCGGGATGGTGCGCGCCGGCTCTTTGATCTCGTCGCCGAGAAAGCAGACGTTGTAGTACCCCCAGTAGTCGTAGGTGGCGATCAGCAGCGCCGATCCCAGTCCGAAGAAAAATGCGTGGTCGAGCCGGAAGGCGCCGGCGGGGAAGTCGAAGGCGCGGGCGCGGTCGAAGTGTGTGAGGCCGGCGACGATCACCCATGCCACCGTCGCCAGCACGCCCACCCAGAGCAGCTTGGAGAGCCGTCCCACCATGCTGATCCGCCGGTACAGCAGCAGGACGGCGACTGCGCACGCCGCGATGGCCACGAAGGTTGCGCGGTTGACCAGCACACGCGCTTCGAGCGGTCCCAGCCCAGGCACGACCCACGCGAGTGTCGTCGCCAGATACGTCTTCTCCAGCGATGGCAGCAGGTAGCTCGCGTACTGCGCCAGTCCGAGGCAGCCCGAAGCGACTGAAAGCGGCGCGCTGAAGGAAAGCTGCCACACGAACAGAAACGACACCAGCCGTCCCAGCCGTGCCGGACCGTAGATTTCTTTCAGGTAACGATACGAGCCGCCCGAGCCGGGCATGGCCGCGCCCAGCTCCGCCCACACCATGCCGTCGCACAACGCCAGGGCCGCGCCCAGGATCCAGCCCAGCATGGCCTGCGGGCCTCCGGCGGCGCTGATGATGAGGGGGATGGTGATGAACGGCCCCACGCCGATCATGTCGATCATGTTCAGCGCGGTGGCCGAGCCCAGGCCTACGCCGCGGACCAGGGTCGTGCCGCGGTCTGCCTGCCCTGGCACGCTAGGGCTTACCATGGCCGGCGCTCAGCAGATTCACGTACAGTCGGATGGCCCCGGGGACTCCATTGGGAAGCTGGCGGAAGAAAGCATAGCCGGTGTAGATGTAGGTGCCGTGGCCGGAGCGGGCCCGCAGCAATCCGCCTTCGCGCGGCGGCTCGCCCGGGTCGGAGCAGGAAAGCAGCGGCCGGTAGTGGTTGTCCCACTTGTCCATGAAGTAAAGCCCGCGCTCCTGCACCCAGCCGGCGAAATCCTTTTCGGTGATGGCATTGGGAAAGCGGAAGAGCCGGTCGTAGGGTTCGAGCAGGGTCACCGGCGCTTCTTCCACGCTCACGCGATCATGGCTGAGCTCGGCCGGATAGGGCGTGTAGTGCCCGGCATTGAATTCCTCGGGATTGGTGTTGTACTGCACCAGCAGCGTGCCGCCGTGGTCCACGTAATCGAGCAGGCGGCGGTTGTTCTGGCGGAGGTCGGCGCGGGTGTCGTAGGCGCGGATTCCGAGGATGATGGTGTCGAAGCGTCCGAGGTAGCCGCGCGCCACCTGATCCGGCGAGATCATCTCCACGCTCAAGCCGAGTTCGCGCAGCACGGTGGGGATGTCATCGCCCGCGCCCATGACGTAGCCGATCTTCAGTCCCGCCGGCACTTTTACGCTCACCACGCTCAACTGCTCCACCGCCGGCTGGTAATAATAAGAGGTGCCGAGGTCCTCGCCCGTCACCACGGTGAAGCCTTCGGAATACTGCCGCCCTGCGGCCTCCAGCACCGCGCGCACACGGAGCTTTCCCGGACGATAGGCGCCGCCGGGCGGGGTCAGCTTGAAATTGACCTTCCGCTCCTGGCCGCTGTGCTCGAAACGCACCGGGGCGGAGTTGGGCAAGACCGTCCATCCCTGAGGCGCGCGCAAGTAAATGCTGGCTTCGCCCGAGACGTAGCCGCGGACCTCGACCACCACCGTGGTCGGCGAGGTGGAATCGGCAGGCACTACGTGCGTGCGTGGCGCAATCAGCAGCGAGAACGCCGGCACCACCGCCAGTGGCGGACTGTTCTCCGCCATGGACGCGCGCGCGATCGCCCGCACCGTGCCGCGGTATGCGCCGAACGCGAATACCGCATGGGCCGCAACCGGCGGCGGCGGGAAGGGAAGCGTGGCATAGCGGGGATCGTCGATCTGGTACACCGTATCGGTTTCCGGATCGTCGCGGTGCCAGTAAGGACGGGTCAGCTCCGCATCCGCCGCCACCGTCAGGTTGAAGGCCACGGTGGTGCTCTCGCCGGGTTTCAGCCGCGCCGGCCTGATCCACACCGGGGGCGCGCTCCAACCTTCCGGCAGTTCGAGCGCGATCTGCTGCACTTGCACCGCCTCGTCGCCGGAATTGCGCAGCTCAGCCGCGAGGCGCACCGTCTGTCCCGGAACCAGCATGCCGTTGCCCGGAGGCGTGATGGAGATGCGCAGCTCCAGGTTCAAGGCCAGCTCGGCCGCGCGCTGGAACTGCTGCCGTTTGGTGCGCAGGTTGACCAGCAACTCGGATTTCGCCGCGGACGAGAGCTGCGATTGTTCGATCTGGTCCATCAGGTCCGCCACCTGCTGCTCGCCGGCCAGCAATGGCCCGGCCAGGCCGGAGGAAGGACCGGGGACCAGGTGCGTGGCCTCGTCTACCCGCTCCTTGATGGCGGCCAGCGCCGGGCGCAGGAAGGGGACCTTGGACTCCTCGCCGCCGATGCGGTCCGCGAGGCCGGGCAGGGTGCGATCGATGCCGTCGAAGAAATCGTGTTCGTGCGCGCCCTCTCGCGGCAGGGGCAGCACCGAATCCACCAGCTTGTAGTAGGAGACGTGCGGCCGCGCGGAAAGCTGCCATTCCCCCGCGCCCTGCGAGAGCTGGTGCCGCAGGCCCTGCATGGCGTACTGCACGAAGCTCATGCCCAGCACCGGCGACTGGGCGCCGCTGTCGAGCGCCAGCGTGTAATCGTCACTGCCGCCGCGGATGTAGAGCTTCTTCGCCTGCCAGGGCTGGAGTCCTTCACTGATCTGTTCGCTGAAGCGCGAGGGATCGCCGGCGGCGCGAAAGGCTTCGCGGGTGAGAATGCCATCGGCCTGGTGATGGCCGTGGCCGTCGCGCGCCGTGCCCTGGAAGCGAGTGACAATCACGTCCGGCCGGAAGGTGCGGATTACCCTCACCATGTCGGCGAGCGCGACGTCGTGCCCGTGCCACTTGTCGAAGGTCTCGTCGGCGCTCTTGGAGTAACCGAAATCGGCGACGCGGGTAAAGCGCTGCTCCACCCCGTAATACTGGTCGGCGGCCAGCAATTCCAGGGTGCGCAGCACCCCCAGCTCGTCGAACAGGTTGCTGCCGGTGCGGTTCTGTCCGCCTTCGCCGCGGGTCAGGGTCAACTGCAGGGCGGTGACCCCTTCTCCACGCGCTTCCAGCACCAGCATGCCGCCATCCTCGTCGTCAGGATGGGCGACGGTGTGCAGCAGCCGCGCCGTGGTGTGCAGCTTGATGAGCAGTTGCCCGAGTTCGCTGGTGCCCCGCGCCGGCGCCGGGCTGGCCGCCAAGTGTGGCGCGGTGCGCGGGCACACGAGGAGCAGGACGAGCAGCAGTGTCCCGGCGGCGAATGCCCTGGAGTGTTTGGCCATCGGCGGACGTGTGGAACCCGGTTGCAAGCGGCTGCCACTGTTTTAGTGGATGGACGCGGCGGTTGCAACCCGGAAGCCGGGAACGGGGTCAAACCAGGTCTCGGATGGTAATCACAGCCGTCCGCTGCTTGCCTTCGGATTCCAGCAGCAGACTGACCTTGTCGCCCACCGGGCGGCGGCGCATGCTTTCCCGCACATCCGGCAGCACCAGGGTTTCGGTGCTTTTGCCGTCGATGGCAAGGATGGTGTCGCCCTGTTTCACGCCGGCTTCCTGCGCGGGACCTCCGCCAATCACATCCACGACGCTGAAATGTTTGCCATTCTGGCCCATCCAGACGCCGGCGCGATCATAGCTGTCGCGGCGTCCGTAACTCTGGTTCTTCTCGAAGATGATGCGGCTGCGGGCGTAGTCGAAGGTGACGTCAAATTGCGCCAGCACATCGGGGCCGATCAATCCCGCCATCGCGGAAGAGGTGGTCAGTCCGGTTTTCTGGGTGGAGAGCCGAATGACGAGGTCGCGTACTCGCACATCGCCAATCTTGAGTTCTTTCGCACGCGCCAGCAGTGAACGCACCGGACCGCCCAGGCCCCAGCCGGTCACGCCTTCCAGCCTGGCGCCATATTTCTCCTGAAGCTGGTTTTGGGCACAGAAGGGGCCATAGAGCAGCATGGCCGAGCGTGCCCCGGTATCCACACCGAACTTGCCGGGTATGCCGTCCAGTTCGGCCTCGACGACGGGAATCTGGCGAGGCCGCTCGAAGTGCACGATGCTCCCCGCGCCGGAGTAGGTGAATTTCTCCGGCGGGGTGAAGGTGAGGATGCGTCGCACGTAGTCATGCTTCACTACCATCCGCTCGAAGACTTCGAGTCCGATGATGCCACCGGCTTGGCGCCGAAAACCTGGGGTGAGTCGTCCAGGGACAGGACGCCGAATTCGACGTCGCGCAATTGCAGCTCTCCGATTTGAACCGCGGCGATGTGGGTCCGGCCAAAGTGCTGTTTCTTCTCGCCTACGCCCTGGCCTTCGCCGGCCTCTTCCGGTTTTAGCCCAAGCTGCTGGGCCACGTGGTCGCCTATATCGGCGACCGCGCCAGTGTCGAGAATGAAGTGGTAAGGACCTTTCCCATTCAGGCGAAGCTCGATGAACACACGGTTATCGATCAGCTCGAAGGGCAAGGTGAAGGTGGCCGTGCCACCTGCAGTCTTGGAATCCGCGGCCGACAAGCCGAGGGAACCCGAAGCCAGCAGCACAATTGTCAGCAGAAATCGGAGAAAGTTCATGGAGGTCTCCAGCAGGCCGGCCCCGCTTGGTCCTGGCGCGGCAGTTTAGTCTACCCGGGACCGCTCACGCGCCGGGTCGCTATTCAGAGGGAGAGACGCAGCAGAAGGCGTCTCGACAGCCAAGAATGTAGGCCGGCGCCCTCGGGGCAGAAAAGTACTTGACACGCAGGTGTACAATTGGTCCGCTAACTGAACCAATGGTCTGATGAGTGGACCAATCACCGACGAAGTGAACGCCACCGCCAAACCCGAATTCGAGGCCATCCGCCGCAACAAGGTCTATGAAGAGGTGGCGCGGCGGCTCGAGCAACTCATTGCCGAGCGCATGAAGCCCGGCGACATGCTGCCCCCGGAGCGCGAACTGGCGGAGAGCTTCGGCGTCAGCCGCAGCTCGATCCGCGATGCCATCCGCCGGCTGGAGCTGGTGGGCATGGTCGAACCCAGGCAAGGCTCGGGCACGATCGTGCGCGAGCTTTCCGCGGACGCCCTGATTAATCCCCTGACCTCGGTGCTGGTGCAGAAACGCAAGCTGGTGGTGGAACTGCTGGACGTGCGCAAGATGCTGGAGCCGCCGCTGGCGGCGCGCGCGGCCACCCACGCCTCCGCCGCCGACGTTGCCGAGATGGAGGACATCATGGTGCGGCAGAGCGAGAAGCTCCGCCAGGGCGACGCCGCCATCGAGGAGGACAACGAGTTCCACTACGCCATTGCCATGGCGTCGGACAACAGCGTGGTGTTGAAGGTCCTGGATGTTCTGATGGACCTGTTGCGGGAGACTCGCGAACGCTCTTTGCAAGTGGAGGGGCGGCCGCAGAAATCCATTGCCGGCCACCGACGGATCCTGGCCGCCATCAAGCGGCACGATCCGGTCGCGGCGGAACTGGCGATGCGCAGGCACATCGAAGAGGTATCGGAGATCGTCCTCAACAAGTTTTGACTAAACGACGGAGGTTTCGCATGGGCCGGTTATTTGCGGTCGAGATTATCTACCGAGGGATTTTCCAGAAGACCCTGGCCAAAAACATCAGCCGGGGTATCGTGCTGGCGGCGCACCAGGCCGGCAAGCCTGGCATCAGCTTCGGGCGCTACAGCGACAGCCCGGAGCGCAACGGCATTCCGGCCAAGAGCTTCGCCATCGTGGGCTCCGACCAGGAGACGCTCGAGCACGGCATGGCGAAGTACGAACCCAAGGAGGTGGACATCACCATCGCCCTCGACGACACCCTGTGCAAGGGCGTGGAGTCTTGGGCGTGGTATGGGCTGCAGCCGGTCAACAAGCTGCTCCAGCAGGACGGGACACTGATCGTCACCTCCCGGGAAACGCCCGAGGCGCTGATTTCCATGGCGCACCGCAAGGAGTACCCGTACCAGCTTGGCATCCTGAAAGGCACGCCTAGCTTTTCCGGGCTTTGGGTGTACAAGGACGACCACAGCGACGTGCGCATCCTGGGGGCCATCGCCCGCATCCTGCCCGAGCTGTTCACGCTCGACGGGCTCAAGAAGATCATCCTCGACGAGTGGCACGATTCGGTGAAGGCGGCCTCGGCGGAGCGGGCGTACGAGCGCTTTTCGAGCACCACGGTCCGTCCCACCCAGGGGAACCCGGAAACGCCGTACAAGTTCGATCTGCCCAAGTGGCACGAGATGGGCGATGGTGTGGCCATTCCCTGCATCGCTACCGGCAAGCAGATCGAAGATCCCGGCACCCATGCCATGGGCGGGTATCGCCCCGATCGCAATCCCACGTTCAAGAAGTTCAGCACCCGGACCATGCGTCCGGTGGTGGACTTTGATACCTGCATCAAGTGCACGCTGTGCTGGCTGCAGTGTCCGGATACCTGCTTCGACGTTACCCCGGAAGGTCTCTACGACGCCAACATGCAGGCCTGTTGCGGCTGCGGCGTCTGCGAGGCTGTCTGCCCGGTGCCCAACTGCGTCACCATGATCAACGAAACGGAGTTCCGGGACAATTCCAGCCAGTGGGAGGCGTGGAGGAAGGACAAGCCCGGGTACAAGACCTGGCTGACGGAGAAGATCGAATCGCGGCCGGAACGCTCGCACGGTTTCCGTTACCGCGGGCAGTACAAGGAGCAAGTTCCCGAAATGCTGGAGATCGCGCGCGAAGGTTAGTGATCAGGAGGAAAGCGGTTTATGGCACAGATGGTAGAGACGCTGGAACAACACCACAAAACAGATGAAACCGCCCTGATCACGGGCAGCGAGGCCATTGCCGTGGCCTGCAAGCTGGCCGACGTGGACGTGATCACGGCCTACCCCATTCGCCCCTACGATACCGTCATGCAGTACGTTGCCAAGCTGGTGTCTTATGGCGAGATGGATTGCGAATACATCGTGGCGGAAGGCGAACACTCGCAGTTCGAGATCGTCAAGCACGCGTCCGCGGTGGGCGCGCGAGTTTTCGTCGGCTCCAGCGGCGTGGGTTGGATGTACGCCATGGAAGCGCTGACGGTCACCCCCGCGCTGCGCATTCCCATGATCGCCATGGTGGGCAACCGCGCTCTGGATGATCCCGGCGCCTTTGGAACCGAGCACAACGACGCCCTGGCCGTGCGCGACCTGGGCTGGATGCTGGTCTGGGTGGATAACGCCCAGGAAGCCCTCGACACCGCGCTCATCGCCTATCGCGTGGCCGAGGACCGCAGGATCTTTTTGCCCTGCGGCATCAGTTGCGATGGCGCTTTCCTTACCCACTCGCAGGCGCTGGTGAAAATTCCGTCGCAAGAAAAGGTCAACGAATTCCTACCCCGCTACAACCGCGCTGACCTGCTGCTGCATCCCGATAACCCCATCACCGTCGCGCCGCAGGCGAACGAGGATTGGGTCATGGAGATCCGGCGCCAGAACTACGCCGCCATGGAGCGGACCACGGCGGTGATCAAGGAAGCCTATGCCGACTTCGAGCGCATCTTCGGCCGCTCCTACGGCAATCCGTTCTTCGAGGAGTACATGACCGAGGATGCCGACATCGTGCTGCTGGGCATGGGCACGCTCTCCATCCCCATGAAGGTAGCGGTCCGCCAGATGCGCAAGGAAGGGAAGAAAGTCGGGTTCGTGCGCTTGCGCTGGTTCCGTCCCTTCCCGGCGGAAGCGCTGGCCAAGTCGCTCAGTCGCTTCAAGGCAGTGGGCGTGGTCGACCGCGACTACTCTTTCGGCTCGCCCTACATGGGCGGCGTGGTCGCCAACGAAGTCAAGACCGCGCTCTACTCCGCGCCCGGTCCCAAGCTGCCGGTGCTGGACTTCATCTGCGGCCTGGGCGGCCGCGAGGTGACCCTGCCCGACATCACCCGCATGACCGACTCGGTGTATGCAGCGGCGGCGGGCAAGACGCAACCTTTGACGCAGTGGATTGGGCTGCGCGAATAAACGATTTTGCTGGCGCGCTTCTGCCGCCAGAAAGGACGAGTAACAGATGGCTACCTACGTAAATATCGAGCCGACCCAGAATCTGGATCCTTTCAAGGGAGTTAAGAAGCTGCCCCTGGAAGAATTCTTTACCTCGGGGCACCGGACCTGCCAGGGCTGCGAATCGGCGCTGGTGATGAAGATGATGGTGAAGGCTGCTGGCCCGCGCACCATCGTGCTGGGCAGCACCGGCTGCATGTACGTGGCCAACACCACCTACTACAGCACCTCGTGGTCGGTGCCGTGGATGCACACCCAGCTCGGCAGCAGCGGTTCGGCGGCGCTGGGCACGGCCGCCGGCCTGAAGGCGCTCATGCGCAAGGGCAAGATGAAGAACGAGCCCATCAACGTGATCGCCTTCTGCGGCGATGGCGGCGGCGCGGACATGGGCCTCGGCGGCATTTCCGCCACCTTGACCCACCCCGACTACAACTGCCTGATCCTGATGTACGACAACGAATCGTATGCCAACACCGACATCCAGCTCTCGGGCAGTACCCCGTGGGGCGCCAACACCACCTTCAGCACGCCCGGCCCGGTGAAGCGCATCATGCATCACCGCTGGAAGAAGAACATGGCGGGGATGATGGCGGCCGGGCATCCAACCTGCCGCTACGTGGCGACCATCTGCATGTCCTATGGTCTGCAGGGCATGAACGCCATCCGCAAGGCGCTAACCATCGGCGGGCCAACCTTCATCCACTCGCTCGATCCCTGCCCCAAGGGCTGGGACTACGACCCCATTCAGTCGCACGAGCTGGGCGAGCTGTCGGTGAACACCGGGATATGGCCGCTGTATGAGGTGGAAGATGGCGTCCTGCGGCTGACCGGCCGCACCCAGCAGATCGCCGACAAGCGCATTCCGCGGCAGCCGGTGCGTGATTACCTGCTCCGCCAGGGACGCTTCGCCCACTTCACCGACGACGATATCGATTACTTCCAGAGCAAAGTGGACGAGATGTGGAACAAATGGTTGATCCCGGGGGCCATCCCCTTCCATAGGGAGATTGAAGCTGACCATCCGCCCGCGTAAGGACGCGGGCGGTTTCTTATTCCCAGGTTGCATTCCGTGCTAGTGTTTCGCTCCCGGACCAAGCTGGACGCAGAAAGGAAAACGGCATTTTGTTGATTACTGGTTAGTCCGTCGAGCCACCGGGGAGGTGTGCTTATGGCTGATTACGCGACGCCCGCAGGCGCGATTCACCCGTCACGCATCGTCAATCGTTGGATCCAGTTGATCGCCGGCATCGTTGCGATGGCGGCCATCGCGAACCTGCAATATGCCTGGACCCTGTTCGTTATACCCATACAAACCCACCTGCACGTTTCCCTCACGGTCGTCCAGGGTGTCTTCGCAGCCTTCATCCTGGTGGAAACCTGGCTCGTTCCCTTCGAAGGGGCGTTGATCGACCGCATTGGTCCGCGCTTCATGCTGGGCATGGGCGGGGTTCTGGTGGGGTTGGGCTGGGCGGGTTCCGGCTATGCCGAGACCCTGCGCGGCCTTTACTTCTGGTACATGGTGGGTGGCGTCGGCGCCGGATTTATTTACGGCGGCACCATCGGCAATGTCCTGAAGTGGTTCCCCGAATACCGCGGGCTTTGTGTCGGGCTGACCGCCGGCGCCTATGGCGTGGGGACTGCGGTAAGCGTTGAACCCATCGCCAACATGATCAAGGTTTCCGGCTATCAGCACACCTTCATCTTCTTCGGCCTCATCCAGGGGGCCATTGTGTTGGTGGCGGCGCTGTTCCTGGCTAAGCCACCCGAGGGCTGGACGCCGCCGAACTGGAAGGAGAAGGAGGCGCAGGTCAAGGCGAAAGTCCACAGCTCCAGTGTGGACATGACGCCGGCGCAGATGCTCAAGACCAGCTCCTTCTGGATGATCTATTTCATGATGACGCTGGTGGCCTTCGGCGGGCTGGTGGTGACGGCGCAACTCAAGGTGATCGCCACCACCTACAAAGTAGATAAGGCGATCATGTTCTGGGGAATGTCGGCGACGGTCCTGGCCATTGAATTGAACCGCATCGTCAACGGCGTGACTCGCCCGCTGTGGGGCTGGATCTCGGACCACATCGGCCGGGAAAATGCCATGTTTAGCGCTTTCCTGCTCGAAGGCATCTTCATTTGGGCGTGGCTGCAGACCATTAGTCGGCCGACCATGTTTGTCATCCTTTCCAGCCTCGTCTTCTTCGCCTGGGGCGAAATCTTCTCGCTCTTCCCCTCGATCACGGGTGACCTGTTCGGGCGCAAATGGGCGACCACGAACTACGGCCTCGTGTATACGGCAAAGGGAACAGCGGCGATCTTTTCCGCGCCGGTTGCCGCCTACGTAATGCTGAAGACGGGTTCATGGGTGCCGATCTTTTACGTCATGGTTGCCTGCGATATCCTCGCTGCGTTCCTGGCGCTACTCTGGCTGAAGCCGTTGGCCCGGCGTACAATCGCCAACGCGGAAGCCACGCTGAATCACACCGTCGGGTCGGGCCAAGTGTCCGGGGCTGCGTGATCGTGAAGCTTTCGTAGGGCCCGCATATATGCCATCTGGGACCGCAATGCTGCCCATTTGGGGCATTGCGGTCGTGTTTTTGTCCAATTCACTTCAAGGGAGGCCAGGATGAAACGCAATGCCGCATTGGTTTCTGTTATTGCCGCGTCTATCTTCGCAAGCTGTATAGCGTTCGCCCAGCAGACTCCGGCAAAGAAAAAGCCCGAGGCTGGCAAGCACTACACACTGCCCGCCACCAAGGAGAACGTGCAGTGGGGCTGGTTCGACGTGAACGAGAAGCCCAAGCTCACGGTGGATTCCGGCGACACCGTCTCCATCGAGACCTGGTACCACGCCCTCGATCAGATCAAACCTAAGCCAACAGATCACACCCTCGAAGGTCCGGCGATGGACGACCTCGCCCGTCTGCGCAAGGAGAATGACGGCGGCGGACCGCACTCCATCACCGGCCCTATTTACGTGAACGGCGCCGAGCCCGGCGACACCCTGGAGATACGCATCCTCAAGATCGTTCCCAAGGAATACGGCCAGAACTTCAACCTGCCGGGCAAGCAGTTTCCCACCGGCCTGCTGCCAAAGGAATTCCCCGAAGGCTTCGTCCGCTATTACAAGTTCGACCTGGCGAAGATGACCACGGAGTTCAAACCCGGCATCGTGCTCCACCTCAAGCCGTTTCCCGGCGTCATCGCCGTCGCTCCCGATCCCAACGAACCCAAGGAGAAGGCCGGGCCGCCGATCAAGGACGACAAAGGCCGCACCAGCACCCTGCGTCCGTGGAAGAACGGCTCCAACATGGACCTGAACGAACTGCAGGCCGGATCCACGCTGTATCTGCCGGTGTTCGTCAAGGGCGCGCTGATCTGGACCGGCGACTCCCACTGCCTGCAAGGCAACGGCGAGGTCAACCTGGAAGCGCTGGAGTGCGCTTACAAGGAGATCGAGATCCAGCCCATCGTACGCAAGGACATGAAAGTCGAATGGCCGCAGGCGGAAAACAAGGATTACTGGATATTCACTGGTTTCGACGAAGACCTCACCGAAGCCATGAAGATCGCCACTCGCAACACGATTGATTGGCTCTCAACCCAGAAGATGGTGCCTATGGACCGCTACGAAGCTTACGCGCTGGCTTCGCTGGTCGCTGATTGCCGGGTCATGGAGGTGGTGG
This sequence comes from Terriglobales bacterium, assembly GCA_052145015.1. Taxonomy (GTDB): domain Bacteria; phylum Acidobacteriota; class Terriglobia; order Terriglobales; family Acidobacteriaceae; genus JAHFUA01. The sequence goes on along the minus strand of JBKQPN010000102.1, from coordinate 64,685 downwards.
ACATCCGCAAGGGCATCCATTGCATGGTGCCCAAATCGATTTTTGTGAGACAGACAAAGATGAGGGCCAGCCAACAGTAACGATTGCCGAGACCTGTAGAGACGCAGCATACTGCGTCTCTACATGCTATAGTGCGGCTTTCCGGGGGATACCCGTCATGCCTCGCATTGTCCGCTGCGGCCTGATTCAGGCGCGAAATGTTCTCGGTCCCGACCACTCGCTGGCCGAAATCAAAGAGGCCATGATCCAGAAGCACGTCAGCCTGATCGAGCAGGCGGCGAAGCAGGGAACCCAGGTGCTCTGCCTGCAGGAACTCTTCTACGGGCCGTATTTCTGCGCCGAGCAGGACCCCCGCTGGTACGAACTGGCTGAGGCCGTGCCCGAGGGCCCCAGCGTTCGCCGCATGCAGGAGCTCGCGGCCAGGCACCACATGGTGATGGTCGTCCCCGTGTACGAAGAGACCATGCCCGGCTTCTACTTCAACACCGCCGCGGTCATCGACGCCGACGGCCGCTACCTGGGCAAGTACCGCAAGCACCACATCCCGCACTGCCATCCCGGCTTCTGGGAAAAGTTCTATTTCACTCCCGGCGACCTCGGCTACCCGGTATTCGAGACCAAGTACGCTAAGATCGGCGTGTACATCTGTTACGACCGCCACTTTCCCGAAGGCGCTCGCGCTCTCGGCCTGAACGGCGCCGAGATTGTTTTTAATCCCTCGGCCACCGTGGCCGGGCTCTCGGAATACCTGTGGGAGCTCGAGCAGCCGGCGCACGCCGTCGCCAACCAGTACTTCATCGCCGCTATCAACCGCGTGGGTGACGAGAAGCCGTGGAGCATCGGCGAGTTCTACGGCAAGAGTTACTTCTGCAATCCCCGCGGCAAAATTGTCGCCCAGGCCAGCCGCGATAAGGACGAGGTGCTGGTCGCCGACCTCGACCTCGACCTGATCGCGGAAGTGCGCAAGGTGTGGCAGTTCTTCCGCGATCGCCGTCCCGAAACCTACGGCGTTCTCACCGCACAGAGTTCCACCGGCGGCCGGGCTGCGGCCGCAGATTAAGGTTTGCCATGACTAAAGACGAGATCATCCGCAAATATAAGCAGTACCTGTTCCCCTCGGTCAGCACCTACTACTCCGAGCCCCTGGTCACCGACCACGCCAGCATGCAGTACCTGTGGGACGTCGAGGGCAAGAAGTATCTCGATTTCTTCGGCGGCATCGTTACCATTTCGGCGGGCCACGCCAACCCGCGCATCACCTCGAAGGTCAAGGCGCAGGTCGACAAGCTGCAGCACGCCTCCACGGTTTTTCCCAACGAGGCCATCGTGGCGCTGGCGGAGAAGATCGCGCGCCTGACCCCCGGCGAGATCAGCCAAAGCTACTTCACCAACAGCGGCACCGAAGCCAACGAGATGGCCATCCAGCTCGCTCGCGCGCACAGCGGCAACTTCGAGATCATCGCCCTGCGCCACGGCTACAGCGGCCGCTCGCAACTGGCGCAGTCGCTCACCGGACAGAACCCATGGCGGCAATCTCTGCCCGGGGGATTCGGCGTGGTCCACGCTATGAACCCCTATTGCTATCGGTGTCCGCTGGGGAAGACTTATCCCGACTGCGGCGTCGCTTGCGCGAACGACGTGGAAGCCGTTATCCAGACTTCGACCTCCGGGCGCATCGCCGGCTTCATCGCCGAGCCCATCCAGGGGGTCGGCGGATTCATCACACCTCCGCCGGAGTACTTCAAGATTGTCTTCAAGACAGTGAAGCAGTATGGCGGCGACTTCATCGCCGACGAGGTGCAGACCGGCTGGGGACGCACCGGCCGCAAGTGGTTCGGCATCGAGCACTGGGAAGTTACTCCCGACATCATCACCGCCGCCAAAGGCCTGGCCAACGGCGCGCCCGTCGGCGGAACGTTTACTCGTCCGGAGATCGCCGCCAGCTTCCGCGGGCTGCAGATATCCACTTTTGGCGGCAATCCTGTTACTTCTGTCGCTGCCAAAGCTACCCTTGACTTGATTGAAGAAGACAATCTCCTCGAGAACACGCACGTGGTGGGCAACTACTTCCGCGAAGGACTGGAAGGGCTCAAAGAGAAGTACTCCGTCATCGGCGACGTGCGCGGCAAGGGCCTGATGCAGGGCATCGAGCTGGTGAAAGACCGCGTGTCGAAAGAGCCGGCGCCGCAGGAAACCGGCCAACTGATGGAAGAAGCGCGCCGCGCAGGCTTGCTGATCGGCAAAGGCGGACTGTGGGGCAACGTGATCCGCATGTCGCCGCCCATGAACATCTCGAAGGCCGATGTGGACGAGGCCATCCGCCTGCTCGACCGCGCGCTGGCCGCCGTGGAGGAGAAGCGCCACGCGGCGGTGGGAGCGCGGTAAATTGTTCTATTTGTCATCCCGAGCGAAGCACGACGCGAGCTTGCGAGCGGAGCGCGAGCCGAGGGACCTTGCGTTTGTACTTTCATCAACTGCAGATCCCTCGCGTCGCGCTCACCTCGCTAGCTCGGCTCGCGCTTGCTCGGGATGACAATTCTTGAAGAGATTCCAGAACGGCGCGGCTAAAGCCGCGCCCCTTCAAAGAAGCCTTACCTCGCCGCCTTGGCCGCCCTGAACTGCGGCAGCACCTCGCGCTCGTAGATCTCCAGCGTCTGCTCTTCCTCGCCGCACATCAGATAAATGTTGAACTGGGTCACGCCCACCGACGCCAGCTTGCGCAGCTTCTCGCGGTGCGCTTCGACGGGACCGACCACGCAAAAGCGGTCCACCACTTCATCGGAGACGAACTCCGCATTGTCGCTGCCCACCTCGCAGTGATGCAGGTAATCGTAACCGGCGCGAGTGCGCACGTACGACGTCAGCGCCGGCGGAAGTTCTTCTGGCTTGTATTTCGACAGCAGGTCCACCACGTGATTCGACACCAGGGCAGGGAACCAGCGCACATGCTCGCGCGCCGTTTCCAGATTCTCCGCGACCCACACCGGCGCCGCCGCCATCACCTCGATCGACTTGGGATCGCGCCCGGCTTGGCGCGCGCCCTCCTTCACGAACCCCATACACCACTCGATCAGGTCAGGATCGGCGAATTGCAGGATGATGCCGTCGGCCACGCGTCCCGCCATGTTCAGGACTTTCGGTCCATAGCCTGCGACCCACACCGGCGGCGACTGCTTCGACCAAGTGATGCGCGTGGGCTGGCCTTCGTACTGGATCTCGCGCCCGGCAGTCAGGTCGCGGAAGGTTTGGATCGACTGTTCCAATTCCTTGGGCGTGACCGGCTTCTTGCCCAGCACGCGACGTGAGCTGTCGCCGCGTCCGATGCCCAGGTCCATGCGCCCGCCGGAAATCAGGTTGAGCGTGGCGAACAGGCTGGCGGTCACGGTGATGTCGCGCACCGCGGGATTGGTGACGCACGGCCCGATCCTCATGTGGCGGGTGTTGGCGGCCATCAGGGTCATCAGCGGATACGGGTCCATCCACAGCACGTGCGAGTCAAAGATCCACGTGTAGTCGAAGCCGGCTTGCTCCGCCTGGCGCGTCAGGCGGAGGATGCGCTCCACCGTCATGTCCGGCTTAAAGGTGATCCCGAATTTCATGTGCCTCCCACCCGCGGGAAAAGTGGCGGAAATATAGCATAGAATGCACCGGCATCCCGATTAGCGGAGGAGGCACACGGAATGGCGTTCGACACGGTTATCGCTGGCGGCACGGTCGTGACGGCAACGGATACCTACGCCGCCGACGTGGCTATCGAAGCAGGGAAGATCGTCGCCATCGGCCGCAGCCTGCCGCGCGAGAACGCCGGCCGCGTGATCGAAGCCGGCGGCAGGTACGTCTTTCCCGGCGGCATCGACGTGCACACGCATCTCGACATGCCCTTCGGCGGCACCACCAGCGCCGATGATTTCGAGACCGGTACGCGCGCCGCGTTGTTCGGCGGAACCACCACGCTGATCGACTTCGCCATCCAGTACAAGGGGCAGTCGCTGCGCACCGCCTTCGATACCTGGATGCAGAAGGCCGCTTCCAAAGCCACCAGCGACTACGCCTTCCACTGCATCATCACCGACCTGCCCGACGCCTGCCTCGACGAGATGCCGGCGCTGGTGCGCGACGGCGTCAGCAGCTTCAAGCTGTTCATGGCCTATCCCGGCGTGTTCATGCTCGACGATGCCTCGATCTTCAAGGCCTTCCGCAGCGCCGCCAAGACCGGCGCCATGGTTTGCATGCACGCGGAGAACGGCGGCGCCATCGACGTGATCGTCAAGCAGGCGCTGGCCGAGGGCAAGACCGCGCCCAAGTATCACGCGCTCACCCGCCCCACCACGGCGGAGGCCGAGGCTACGGCACGCGCTATCGCGCTGGCGGAGATGGCGGGCGCGCCCGTCTATATCGTCCACCTCAGTTGCAATGACGCGCTGGAGAAAGTCCGCGAAGCCCGCGACCGCGGCCTGCCCGTCTATGCGGAAACGTGTCCGCAATATCTTTATCTCTCGATCGAGAACTTCGATGTGCCCGGCTTCGAGGGCGCGAAGTATGTCTTCACCCCGCCGCTGCGCGAGAAGTGGCACCAGGAAAAGCTGTGGCAAGGGCTGAAGGCCGACCATCTGCAGGTGGTCTCCACCGACCACTGCCCATTCTGCTACAAGGAGCAGAAGGAGATGGGTATCGGCGACTTCACCAAAATTCCTAACGGCGGCCCGGGCGTCGAGCACCGCATGAGCCTGGTGTATTCGGGCGGCGTGGCGCAGGGGCGCTTCAGCGTGAACCGCTTCGTGGAACTGGTCGCGACCACGCCCGCCAAGCTCTTCGGCCTTTACCCGCGCAAAGGGACGATTGCCGTCGGCAGCGATGCGGACCTGGTGATCTTCGATCCCAAACGCCAGCACACTATCAGCGCCAAAACGCACCACATGCGGGTGGATTATTCGATGTTCGAGGGAATCAAAGTCACGGGAATGCCCGACGTGGTGCTCTCACGCGGACGCGTGGTGGTGGAAGGCGACAAATTCCTCGGCCGCGCCGGCCAGGGCGAATTCCTCAAGCGCGCGACCTATGTAGGACTGTAGAGGAGCGCGGCCCACCCTTGGCAAAGGCGGCCAAGGGTGGGGCACCCACACATCTTTCCGGCTTACTTGCCCATCGAATAGGTGCCGGTGCACGCCCAGTCAGAGGATCCGTCTGCGCTGTTTTTTCCGGAGCAGGTCCCTGAACCCTTGCTGCCCTTGTGCTTTCCGGTACCGCTGTGGATCGTCCATTTGTTGGAGGCTGGTTTCGTGATGTCTGTTGGGGCCGTTGTTTCGTAGGTGTAATAAACCTTGTCTCCGTTGTCCATCGTAACGTTGAAGCGGCCATGCCCGCTCATGGACGCTTTCCACGTTTCCTGAAATTCCGTATATTCGCCGGTCTTCTCTGCGAAGCCGCTGTCGCTGGCGGTCGCGCTGCACGTGCCTTGGATGATCGAGTAGGTGTGATCCGGCATGTCGCCTACGTTTAACTTGTGCTCCGCCGCCGGTTTCGAGCAGTGCCACTTGGTGTCAACCTTTCCCTGGGCCATCGCCGCGGAGGCGAACAACAGTAGGGAAAACACCACGAGCAAGAGTTTGCGCATCTTTTTTCTCTCCCTGAGTTGCGATTGAAATGCAGCGCGGACTATAGGCCACTCGGCGGAGGTTGGCAAGCGCCGGCCGCCGGTCTGGACGCATGCGGGTGGGTCCCATCAACCGGACCCGGGTTTCACTTCTGCTTCAGCTTCAGTTTGTCTTTATTGTTTTCCAGGAATGCCCGCAAGTCTGCGCTGGCGTCCAGCAAGCGGATCCACTGCTCGTAGTAGAGGGTCACCGGAAAGCGGCCGAGACCGTACACGCTGACCCCTCCTTTTTCACCAACGCGGAATTCCAGCGCGCCCGCGCGTGTGCCCTTGCGCTCCAGTTCCGTCAGCTTTGCCTTCAGCTCCTCGTAGGTCGGTTCAGCCATCGCACTCTCCTTAGGCGGGAATTCTCAAAACTTAGGTGTTTGCGGGGAAACCGTGCTGTTAAACATAATGCGCCAGAACTTCCATTTACCATCGGCCTGCCGTTTAAGAATCCAAAGGTTCTGCACGCTTACCTGTTCAACCCCGCCGTCAGACTTGGATGTTCGCGTACCGGTTACAGTCGCGCGAGCAAATCCCAAATTCCCCGCGGTTTCGACCTCATCGTAATCCAGGGCGTATTTTAGTTCAAACGTGGCGTGATAATCGTGGGCGAGGCGGCGAATCTCGTCTTTGCCGACGATGGGAAGCCGATTCGGAGGCATGATGACTACATCGGGAGCCATCGTGGCCGCACATCCATCCGGATCCCCGGCGTTTGCCGCTCCGAAATAGTCCGCTCCCAGCTTCTTGATCGCCTTCACGTCATCGTCGTTTGCTGGATTGGTGTCCATAAGTCCTTCCCTCAGCCGGTGGCATTAGCTCAGAACGTCGGGATTGTATATGGCAAAAGCCCGCAGCCGCCTGCAAGCGTTATAAACTGTTGGCATGAAGCCGGAGCCCGCGCCCGTCCGCCGCATGAAGACCTACACCGGGGCCACCGGCTACGTGTACCAGTACTACTTCGTGGGCAAGCGCCCGGCGCCGCCGCCGGACACCGGAGCCACCGAGTTCATCTTCGACGTCAGCGCCGACCGCAAGACCACGTTTTCCACCAGCGTCTTCCTGAAGCCGGAAGCGCTACGGGCCTGGGGCGCCGCGCACGGCCGCGAGCTCACCGAGACGGAGCAGTACGCCGCCGCCAAGATGCGCCTGCTGCGCGCCTTTGACGAGGTGGAAGGGATGATCGAGCACGGCCGGAGGCTGGTGATCGACGGCGAGAACATCAGGGAGCTGCTGGAGCCGCTCGGAATCGGGTGATCGGGTGATCGTGCGATCTGAAATGCACACTGGCATTCATGTGGCCGCTCGGGCATGGCTCGGTGTGACAACGGTCACACCCCCCTGTGATTGCGGGCCTACTGCCGGTTGAGCGCGGTCCCTACTATAATCCTTTGAGCATCCCGCCTGGGGCAGCCCGTCCGGAGTGGGGCCGGTCTGCGCGGCGGAAACTGAGAGCTTATGCCCCTGTTCTGGTTGCGCGTCGCGGTGGGCTTTTACGGCCTGGGACTGCTCTATGCCCTGCTGGCCCTGGTCCGACGCCACGAGATCATCTCCCGCATCATCATGCCGGTGATCGGCATCGCCTTCGTGCTGCACTTCGTCTCGCTCACCGAGCACTACGTCAACGTGGGCCGCCTGATGCCGGATTCGATCCACACCTCGGAATCCCTGCTGGCGTTCCTCATCATGGTGTTCTTCACCGTGGTCTATGTGCGCTACCGCACCACCGCCCCGGGGATCTTCGTCTTCCCGCTGGTGTTTCTGCTGACGTTCTCGGCGGCGGTAGGGCTGAAGCCGCCGCAGTTTACTTCGCCGGTGCTGCGCAGCGGCTGGATCCTGGTACACGTCGCGCTGATCTTCATCGGCTACGCCGCGCTTTTCTTCAGCTTCGCCGCAAGCTTGCTCTACCTGCTGCAGGAGCGGACGCTGAAGTCGAAGCGGGGGGGCGGGCTGATGTCGCGGCTGCCGGCGCTGGAAGTCATCGACCAGATGGGCTACCGCTCGCTCCTGCTCGGCTTTCCCTTCATGACCTTCGGGATCGTGGCCGGGTCGGTGATCGCGCAGTCGGAGTTCGGCTCGCACTACTTCCTCGATCCCAAGATCGTGCTCTCGCTGCTGATGTACGCGGTGTACATGCTGCTGGTGTACACGCGCTGGAACTCGGGCTGGCGCGGACGGAAGGCGGCGTATCTTTCGACCTTCGCGTTCCTGGCGGCCATCCTGGCCTGGGCGGCGAATTACGTCAGCGGCGTGCACAGGTTTATCGCCCCATGAACCGCTTCCTGCTCATCGGCGTGAACCACAAGACGGCGCCGGTCGAGGTGCGCGAGCGGCTGGCCATCCCCGAATCGCGCCTGCCGGAAGCCACCAAGCGGCTGGCCGGGCACGCCGGCATTGAGGAAGCGATGATTGTCTCCACCTGCAACCGGGTGGAACTCGTGGCGCGCGCACAGAACGGCACCGCCGACCTGCGCAGCTTCATCCGCGAATACTTCCAGGTCGAGCCCTGCACGGTGGAGCAGCACCTCTACGAATACCGCGAGCGCGAGGCGGTGCGGCACCTGTTCCGCGTGACCTCCAGCCTGGACTCCATGGTGGTGGGCGAGCCGCAGATCCTGGGACAGGTGAAGCAGGCCTACGCGGTGGCCCGCGGCGTGGGCGCCATCAACTCGCACCTGGACGCGCTGGTCACCCGCGCTTTCGCCGTGGCCAAGCGGGTGCGCTCCGAGACCGCCATCGGGACCTCGGCGGTGTCGGTGGCTTCAGTAGCGGTGGAGCTGGCGCAGAAGATTTTTGGCTCGCTCGAAGGGCGCGCCGTGTACCTGATCGGCGCGGGGAAGATGAGCGAACTGGCGGCGCGGCACCTGCTGGCGCACGGCGCCGGGTCCATCTTCGTAGCCAACCGCACGTACGAAAAGGCGCTGGAGATGGCGGAGCGCTTCCACGGCAACGCCATCCACTTCGACAAGCTCTACGAGACCGCCGACAAGGCCGACATTGTCATCACCTCCACCGGGGCGCCGCACGCCATCTTCCGCCGCGAGCACGGCGAGCGCTTCCTGGCCCGCCGCAAGAACCGTCCCATGTTCTTTATCGACATCGCCGTGCCCCGCGACGTCGATCCGGCGATGAACGAGCTGGACGGCATCTTCGTCTATGACATCGACGACCTGCAACAGGTGGCGTCGGCGCACGTGGCCGACCGCAAAAAAGAGGCGGAGCGCGCCGAGCAGATCATCGACACCGAGGTTGAGCGCTTCGCCGCGCGCCTGCAGACCAGCCACGTGGTGCCCACCATCGTCTCCTTGCAGGAGCACCTGGAAAACATACGCCAGGCGGAAGTCGAGCGCCTGCGCGGACGCTTCGGCCAGACCACGCCCGAGCAGGATGCGGCGATCGAGGCGCTTACCCGCGGCATCATCAACAAGATCCTGCACACTCCCATCACCACCCTGAAAAGCGCCGCGCGCGACCAGGGCGAAGGCCCGGTGGTGGAGCTGATCCGCCGCATCTTCAACCTCGAAGACAAAAGCAAAGCCGCCACCGACGGCTCCAAGGACTAGATGGCGAAGCTGCGCATTGGCTCGCGGGGGTCGCAACTGGCCTTGTGGCAGGCCAACCACGTCTCCGGCCTGTTGCGCGCGGAGGGGCATCAGGTCGAGATCGAGGTCATCAAGACCACCGGCGACAAGATCACCGAGGTCGCTCTGGCGCAGGTTGGGACCAAGGGCATGTTCACCAAGGAGATCGAAGAAGCGCTGGCCGAGCGGCGCGTACACCTGGCCGTCCACAGCCTGAAGGACCTGCCGACGGAGCTGGCGACCACCTTCACGCTGGCCGCGGTGATGACGCGTCAGGACCCGCGCGACGTCTTTCTCTCGCTGCGCTACAGCCGGTTCACCGAACTGCCCCAGGGCGGGCGCGTCGGTACCAGCAGCCTGAGGCGGCAGGCCCAGATCAAGGCGGTGCGGCCGGACCTGAACATCTTTCCCCTGCGCGGCAACGTGGACACGCGGCTGCGCAAGCTGGAGAGTGGAGAGTTCGACGCCATCATCCTGGCCGCCGCCGGCCTCAATCGCCTGGAACGCACCGAGCGGGTGCGCGAAGTCCTGCCGGTGGACGTCATGTGTCCGGCCGTGGGTCAGGGAGCGTTGGGCATTGAAGCCCGCGCGGACGATGCCGCCACGGTGAAGCAGTTGGCTTTCCTCGATGACATCGCCGCCCGCCGCACCACCAGTGCTGAGCGCGCGCTGCTGCGAACCCTGGGCGGCGGCTGCCAGGTACCCATCGGAGCGTATGCTGAAGCTGTGGACGGCGCGCTGAAGCTGACCGCCATCGTGGCCCAGCCGGATGGCTCCGAGGTGCTGCGCGAGCAGCAGACGGGCAGCGATCCCGAAGAACTGGGCGTGCGCGTGGGCAAGAGACTGCTGGCGCGCGGCGCCGAAGCTATCCTGCGCGCGGTGTATGGAGAGGCGGCGGCAGCGCCGCAACAGCCATGAGCGGCAAATCCCAACCTAAACGTTCGCACGCAGCCGAGAAGCCGCTGGCCGGTGAGCGCGTGCTCATCACCCGCGCCAAGGACCAGGCTGGCAGCCTGGCCGAGGAACTGGAAGCGCTGGGAGCGGCGGTGGTCGAGATCCCCGCCATCGAGATCCGTCCGCCGGCGTCTTACGTAGCGCTCGACGCCACGCTCAACAACATCGAGAACTACGACTGGCTCATCCTGACCAGCGTCAACGGCGTGGAAGCGCTGTTTGCTCGCATGGAGAAGCTGGGATTCGGCCCGGAGAAGCTGCTGCACCTCAACATCGCCGCCATCGGTCCGGCTACGCGCGAGAAGATCGAGGAGCACGGTCTGCCGGTGGACGTGGTGCCCGAGAAGTACGTCGCGGAATCCGTCGTGGAAGCGCTGTGGGAGCAGGTGCGCGGCCAGCGGGTGCTGCTGGTGCGCGCCAAGGTGGCGCGCGACGTGATCCCGGAGGAGCTGCGCAAGGCGGGCGCGCGGGTGCACGTGGTCGAGGCTTACGAGACGGTGGTGCCGGAGGAGTCGCGCGCGCGCCTGCAGAAGGTGCTGAGCGATCCACGCCAGCGCCCGACGGCCGTGACCTTCACCAGTTCATCGACGGTGCGGAACTTCGTGGTCCTGCTGGGTTCCGATGAGCCGGCCAAATTACTTCATGGCATTGCCACCGTCTCCATCGGCCCGGTGACCTCGGCGACGCTGCGCGAACTGGGGTTGCCGGTGGACGTGGAGGCACAGGAATTCACCATCCCTGGGCTGGTAAAAGCGCTGGTGGAGCGCAAATAGCTCTGCGGCAAAAACGCCACGGATTAGCACGGATCGTCACGGATTGGACTCCTATCCGTGTTTCATCCGTGCTCATCCGTGGCGTTCCTGCTGAAATTCAGAAGTGGTCGTCCTGCCGGGCTTCGACCGAAGCCGGCTCAGCGATGCCGCCCGAGATGCGTCCCCAGGCGCTGGTCTGCCAGTTGTCGCGATGGCTGGCTGGCGGGAACCAGCCCGGCAGCGTGAAATGCAAGTAGTGGCCGAGCGCGTGGACATACGGTTCATACATCCCGCGCAGCTTGTCCAGCTTGGCTTCAGCGGCGCTGCCCTCTTCCAGCTTCCATCCCGCTTCCGCCAGGGCGGTGCGCAATTCGGACATCTGCTCCGCGGCCAGCCGCTCGTGCCCATACGCGGGCGCGGCGCTGAAGATCTGTGCCAGATCCACGACCGCATGCCGCGCCACGGCAAAGGTGAGCTGGGCCTGGCGCCGGGGCATGTTCTCCATCCCGACGATCGCCAGCGCGCAGGTATCGAGGATGGTGGTCAGCGCGGCCAGCCAGTTCTGGTTATCGTGCTGCGAGCGGAAATAGCAGAGCACGGGGTAGGAGAGGTGGCTCTCCAGCAGTTCGGCCGACCAGCGCTCCCAATCGCGCAACAACTCATGCAACGCTTCCCGGCCATGGTCGGACGCGTGTCGCCGCAGCAGTTCGACCGCGGACGGCGGTGAGCCGGCGCGCGCATCCAGCAGCGTGATGTTGACCTCGCGCCGCGAAAACGCCTGAAAAATCGTGGGCAGATAGCCAATCACCAGCGCCAGAAAGCCGAAACCCATCCCCGACTCCACCACAGTGACAAAGCGCGCCAGCGGGCTGCGCGGGGTGACGTCGCCCAGTCCCAGGGTGAAGAACGTGGTGCCGCTCATGTAGAGGTCGGTCCAGAATCCACCGGGCAGGCCGGGAGTCGCCACGATCATGCTGGAGCCGGCCGCCCAGTGCAACAAGGCAAAGCCGGTTACCAGCAGCACCGCCCAGGCCACGAGCAATCCCAGCAGCGACAGCGGGCCGAAGTAGCTCAAATAGGATTCGCGGCGCTTCACCGGCTGCACGTGGCCAAGCAGCGCGGCCCACGGCTTCCAAGTCGCACGGTAGAACAGGCGCGTGAAGCGGAAATGGCGGGTGACGCGCCGCGGCAGGACAACCGTCTCGAAGGCCTCCCACAGGACGGCCGCGATGATCGCGATGCCTGCGGCGGCGGCCAATCCGTGCATGGTAGTCCTTTGGCGGTTACAACAGATCCGCAGTTGATGTGTCCAGGTGCTTGAGAGGTGAAGGGGCACGGCTTCTACCCGTGCCGCTAGCCTCCCCAGATGAATAGGCCTTTAGGCCCTGAGGGAGATTCCCGCAGCGGCTAAAGCCGACTTTCCTGCCTCCCTTGTTTGGCACGCCTGAAGGCGTGCCCCCTTACCCATGCACCAATTGTGGCCCAGCTCAGCGCGCGGGCTCCGGGGTCTCGAGCGGCGTCAGCGCGATTTCCAGCTTCTCGGCGCCGCGCAACACCACCAGCCGGGTCAGCGCGCCGATGCGCACGTCGGTGAGCAGGCGCTGCAGGTCGTCGATGCCGGAGACGCGCTGCCCGTCGAAGGAGACAATGATGTCGCGCTCCCGCACTCCCGCCTCAGCCGCCGGGCTCGCCGGCTCGACCGAGAGCACCAGGATGCCGCGGTCCTGCTCGAGCGCGTGGAAGCGCACCAGTTTGCGGGGCAGGGAAATGGTCTGCCCAACCACGCCGATGTAGCTGCGCTTGATGCGGCCGTCGCGGATCAGCCGTCCGGCGACGAACTTGGCGGTGTTAATGCCGATGGCGAAGCAGATGCCCTGCGCCGGGCGGATGGTCGCGGTGTTCACGCCCACCACGCGGCCGTCGGCAGTGACCAGCGGCCCGCCGGAGTTGCCGGGATTGAGCGCGGCGTCGGTCTGGATAATGTCGTCGATCAGGCGGCCGGAGCTGGAGCGCAGCGAGCGCCCAAGCGCGCTGACCACGCCCGCGGTCACGCTGGATTCGAAGCCCAGTGGATTGCCGATGGCGACCACCAGTTGTCCCACGCGCACCTGCGCCGAGTCGCCCAGTTCCGCGGTCGCCAGCTCGGGGGCGTCGATGCGCACGACGGCCAGATCGCTGCCGGGATCGTCGCCGATGAGCGTCCCCGGAAGACGCCGGCCATCGGCCAGCGCAACGTCAATCCGCTCGGCGCCGTGGACCACGTGGCTGTTGGTGAGCAGGAAGCCGTCCGGCGTGAAGACGAAGCCGGAACCGCCGCCGCGGGCCTCGCGCGCGCCCTGGGGCGTCGCCACCCGGTGCCGTACTTCCACGTTGACCACGGCGGGGCTGATTTTATCGGCCGCCGCAACCACCGCCTGCGAGTAGGCGTCGAGCAGGGCGTTGTCGTCCAGCGTCTGGTGGCCGGAGAGAAATTCAACTGAGTGCATGAGCAATGGATGCGGCAGGCAGGGTGGAAGGTGCAAGGGAGCGCTCAGCATTCAGCACTCAGCATTCAGCCAAAGCAAAACCTGGTCCACTGCAGGCTGACTGCTGAGTGCTGATTGCTGACTGCTGACGGCTACTCCAGCGTGCAACTGCAATCGGCGGGCGGGACGTATTTCTTCAGGAAGTTGGCTACGCGCTTGTAGGCGTCGATCTGGTTCTCGATGCGGGCGAAGCCATGGCCCTCGTTCTCGTACACCTTCAACTCCACCACCCCGCCGCGCTTCTTGATGGCCTCGGCCACCTGTGCGGATTCTTCTTCCGGACAGCGCGGATCGTGCGCTCCGGCCAGCAGCAGCAGCGGCGCCTTGATGCGGTCCACAAAGAAGATGGGCGAGCGCTCTTCCCACAGTGCCTTGTTCTTCTCCGGATCGCCCATGGTGGCCAAGTCGTACTGCTGCAGTAGGGGGTCTTCGTTCTTCACTTCGGTGAACCAGTTGACGAAGGGCACGATGGGCACGCCCGCGGCCCACTCGTCGGGCGCCTTGGTGACGCCCATCATGGTTAGGTAGCCGCCGTAGCTGCCGCCCATGAGCACGATTTTCTGGGGATCGGGATAGCCGGACTTCTTGATCCACTCGGCCGCGGCCACCACGTCGGCGAGGTCGCCGCCGCCCATGTCGAAGCGATTGGCGTCCATGAACTCTTTGCCGTATCCGGTCGAGCCGCGATAGTTAGGCGCGATCACCAGGTAGCCGGCGTTGGCCAGAAATTGCACGATGCGGTCGAAGCCGTTCTGCGTCTGCGCCGTCGGCCCGCCGTGCACATATACGACAGCGGCATTGCGGCCGTCGCGGGGCATGTTGTAGGGCACATAGACGAAGGCGGAGATGGTCCACTTGCCGTCGGTGCTGGGGTAGTGGACGAGGAAGGGTTTTACCAGGTCGCTGGAGCGTACGCCGCCGACCAGCGAATGCGTCACCTGGTGCGAGCGTTTGCCGGCGAAGGTGTAAACCCAAACGTCGTTCGGCGAATCCGGACCGTTGTGATAGTAGAGCAGCCGTGAGCCGTCGCGCGTGAACGCCGATTCGGCGCCGCCCAGCGAGTTCACACCCGCGGGCAGGGGCAGCGTCTGCGAGCGGTGCGCGGCCAGCTCGTGCAGCACCACTTGGACATTACCGTCCACGTTGACGGTCCAGGTGACTTGGCGTCCATCGGGTGAAAAGAATCCGGCTGAGACCTCCCACTTGTCCTCGGTCAGCCAGTCGATCTTCTTCGAAGCCACGTCGAGCAGGCCGACGTTGTCGTAGCCGTTGCCGGCGTTGGAGGTGATAAGCAGCTTCTTGCCGTCGGCTGACCAGTCGGCGGCGCTGAAGTTGTGCTCGCCCTCATGCGGCGTGACTAGCGTGCTCTTGCCGGTCGCGACCTCGGCGACGAAGATGTTGGAGTCCTTGCCGGCGGCGTGCTGCTGCGTATAGGCAATCCATTTGCCGTCGCGCGACCAGATGGGAGCATTGTTCCCGAGCTCGGCGGGCGTACCCGTGGTGATGTGGCGCACCTTGCGGGTGAGGATGTCCATCACGTCGATCTCGTAGGTGGACGAAGTCTGCGGCTTCACCTGGTAGGTGAGGTGGCGTCCGTCGGGCGCCCACGCCGGGCTTTCCTCCGAGATCGCCGGCGTGTTGGTCAGGTTGACCACGTCGCCGTTTGCGGGCGAGACCAGGAAGATGTCCCACTGCTCGTCGCCGTCGTGGTCGGAGATGTAGGCGATCCACTTGCCGTCGGGCGACCAGGCGGGCGAAGCCTGGCGCTGGTCGCTGATGGTCAACTGCACCGGCCAGCCGCCCTCGGCCGGCGCCAGCCACAGATTGTTGCGGCCGCTGATGTTCGAGATAAAGGCGATCTGCTTGTCGTCGTGCGACCAGGCCGTGCCGCCCACGCGGCGGATCATGTACAGCTTCTCGATGGAGAGCTGCCATTGCTGCACGTCGGGGTTGCCTTTGCTCTGGATCTGCCGCGGGTCGGTGATGAAGGCGGGCGCGGCGGCATTTTGCTCCGCAACCAGGTTGGTAGCCATGAGGACAAACATAACAAATGCAAACAGAAGGCGCATGAAGGCTCCCGTGCCTGCTCGGTACTCGGTACTGGGTACTCGGTACTACCTACGGCTTCGCCGCCTTGTGAATCTCCACCGTGCTCCAGGTTTTGTCGGCGGCGTGGCACAAATTCTCCAGCGGACACTCGGCGCACCTGGGCGAGCGTGCTATGCAGAGCTGGCGACCGTGCCAGATCACCTGATGGCTGAAGTCGATCCAACGCTCGCGCGGGACGATCTTCATCAAGTCCTGCTCGATCTTCTCGGCAGTCTCCTGGTGCGTCAGCTCCAGACGGTGGGAGATGCGGGTGACGTGCGTATCCACCACCACGCCGGCCGGATTGTGGAACCAGCTGCCGAGCACGACGTTCGCGGTCTTGCGCGCCACGCCCGGCAGCGAGAGCAGCTTCTCCATGTCATTGGGGACTTCTCCGCCGAAATCGCTGACCAGCTTCCTGGCCGCTCCCACCACTGATTTCGACTTGTTGCGAAAAAAGCCGGTGGAGCGGATATCAGGTTCCAACTCCTCGGGCTTGAGCGCGGCGAAGTGCTGGACGGTGGGATATTTCTGGAACAGCACCGGGGTCACCATGTTGACGCGCACGTCGGTACACTGCGCCGAGAGGATAGTCGCCACCAGCAGCTCCCAGGCGCTCTTGTGATGCAGCGCGCAGGTGGCCTTGGGATAGCGCTCGTCCAGCCGCTTGAGGATCTCGTGCACGCGCTCCGGCGCCAGGGGATCGTATTTGGCAGCGGGCTTGCTCACCCGTGGGGCCGGTTTGGGTGTGGATTTCTGTGCGACGGCTTTGGGAGTGAACGTCCGCGGCGGCGGCGAAGGCTTGGGCATGCGGCGTGCGCCTTCGTGGCGTCCGGTCTTGGCGGGCTGGCGGGGGATCATGCCGCGCACCATCAGGGAACCCTCCGTAGGCGGGACAGATTACAATGGATGCCACACTCGCTACAATTCCTGTGAACACGGGGGTTCACGCATGACCGCAAGCAAGGCCAGCCTGGAGACGGCACAGATGGCGCAGGTGCCGATGACCATTGAGGGCGCGAGCGCGCTTCACAACATGGCGCGCTTCCGCTGGACCGCGTGGCGGGCGCTGCCGGACGCCGAGCGCAAGGCAATCGCCGAGGAAGCTGCCGCCGCGCTCGCTCCCGCCGAGGAAGCCGGCAGGAGCGCGATCTATTCCGTGCTCGGGCACAAGGCCGACCTCATGCTGGTGCACTTCCGCGACAGCTTCGGCGAGCTGAAGTCGGCCGAGCTGGCGATGAGCGGCCTCAGGCTGCATGCCTTCATCGAGCCCACGACTTCGTATCTCTCCGTGGTCGAGCTCGGGCTCTACGATTCGAGCGTCAAGCTTTACCGCTCGCTCGCCGAACGCGGCATCGAGCCACACACGCCGGAATGGGACCGCGAGGTCGAGGACACGATGGCCCGCCAGCGCGAAGCCATGCGGGCGCGGCTCTATCCCAAGATCCCAGCGGCGCGATTCCTGTGCTTCTATCCCATGGACCGCAAGCGCGGAGAAGACAAAAACTGGTACCGCCTGCCCATCGAGGAGCGGCAGCGCCAGATGGCGGAGCACGGCGAGGTCGGCCGCCGCTACGCCGGCAAGGTGCAGCAGGTGATCACCGGCTCCATCGGCTTCGACGACTGGGAGTGGGGTGTGGACCTGTTCGCCGATGATCCGCTCATCTTCAAGAAGCTGATCTACGAGATGCGCTTCGACGAGGTCAGCGCCGTGTACGCCGCGTTTGGGACGTTCTATGTCGGGGTGCGCTGCCCTGCAGCCAAGCTGCCAGAGTTGCTGAGCGGCAAGTTGCCGGAATGAGATTTGGGCCAGCGACTTTCGCTCATTTGACCTTCCCGCTGCGCGCCGCTACTCTGTCCTTATGGCCGTCAAAGCCATTCAGCCGGGGCAAATCTGGCGCCACGACCAGAGCGGGAAGAACTTCCTGGTCACCAAGGTCTACAAGGAGGCGCTGGCGCAATACGCCATGTTGCGCCCCGCCGACTCCAGCACGCCGACCGAGAGCCTGCGGGTCCACGTCAAGAAGACGGCCGAGGGCGCCACGCTGCCCGGCTATACCTTTGCCCAGGACGGGCAAGAGTTTTGAGAAATCTGGGCATCGGGTGATCGGGTCATTGTGTGCTCTGTTTTCAAATGACCCGATGACCCGATCTCCCGATCATCTGATTCCATGATCGCCCGCACCATCTCTGTTCTAAGCGTCTTCATCATCGGCGTGATCTCCTCGGGTGGATACCTGGGGATCGTCGCCCTGATGGCCATCGAGTCAGCCTGCATCCCGCTGCCTTCGGAAGTGATCATGCCGTTCTCCGGATATCTGGTCTACGCCGGACGCTTCCACCTGCTGTGGGTGGCGACCGCTGGCGCGATTGGCTGCAACCTGGGCTCGGTGATCGCATACGAGATCGGCTTCTTCGGTGGACGGCCGCTGGTCGAGCGCTACGGCTCCTACATCCTGCTCAGCCGGGGCGAACTGGACTGGGCCGACCACTTCTTCGCGCGCTGGGGAAGCCCGGCGGTGTTCATCGCGCGGCTGCTGCCGGTGATCCGCACCTTCATCGCGCTGCCCGCCGGCATCGCCCGCATGCCGCGCCTGCGCTTCCACGTCTACACTTTCGTCGGCTCGTGGCCGTGGTGCCTGATGCTGGCCTACATCGGCATGAAGCTGGGCGAGCGGTGGGAAACCGATCCGCGGCTGAAGCTGTGGTTCCATCGCTTCGACGCGGTGATCGTAGCGGTGTTCCTGGCTGGCGCGGCGTGGTTCCTGTGGTCGCGCTGGGCGCACAGAATCAGGGGATTGAGCCATTGATTCATTGAGCCATTGAGTCATTGGGGCCGCTGGTTTTAAATGACTCAATGGCCCGATGACTCAATGGCTCAATTGATTTTCACCGCCTTGGCCACCAGTTTCTCATAAGCACGCCAGGGAAGCAGCGCGCGCAGCCAGCGCTGCAAGTGGGCGTCGAAGCCGATGCGGTAGCGCAGCTTGGGATTGGGATCGGCGGCGATGCGGGCGATCAGCCGTGCCACCACGATGGCATCGGCTTTATGCAGCTTCTTCGCCATGGCGGCGAAGCGCTCCGCGCGCTCGCGATTGGGAGAATCGGTGCTGAACGTGCCCTCACCGAGCTTCGCGTTGCGCTGCCAGATGTCGGTGCCGAAGGCGCCAGGCTCGACGAGCACTACGCGGATGCCCAGCGAAAAGGTCTCGATGCGCAGCGCCTCGCTCCATCCTTCCAGAGCAAACTTTGACGACGAATAGCTGCTGAGCACCGGCTGGCCGACGCGCCCGCTGATCGACGACACCATGATGATGTGCCCCGAGCGCTGCCGCCGCATGACGGGCAGCACCGCCTTGGTCATGGCCACGTGGGCGAAAAAGTTGGTCTCGAACTGCTGGCGGATCTCGGCCAGGCGCATGTCTTCAGCAAAACCGGCCATAGCGAAGCCGGCGTTGTTCACCAGCACATCGATGCGGCCGTGGTCGCGCACCACGGCTTCGACCACGCCGGGGATACTATCGGTCTCGGTGACGTCGAGCCTCCGCACGTCGAGTTGGCCTGAGACTCCGGCGCGCTCGGCAGCTTCGTCCAAGCGTGTGCACCGCGCGAGGTCGCGCATGGTGGCGACCACGCGATAGCCGCTGCGGGCCAGTTCGATGGCGGTCAGCAGGCCGATGCCGCTCGAAGAACCGGTTATGACGGCCACCTTCTCATTCATCAAATCGCCCCGGTTTGCAAATCCCCTCTCGATACGAGAAGATAGCCCGTTTGTCCAACCAACTCTGATCGAACAAGGGCGGAAGCATAATTCATGGCGAAGCGGCAATCGAGCGGCAAATCCAGCCAGATCCAACCGGCCAAGGGCAAGCTGGGAGTGATGATCCCCGGCATGGGAGCGGTGGCAACAACATTCGTGGCGGGCGTGGAAGCCATCCGCAGGGGGCTGGCGAAGCCCATCGGCTCGCTCACCCAGATGGGCACCATCCGCCTGGGGAAGCGCACCGACGCGCGCTCGCCCAAGGTCAAGGATTTCATGCCGCTGGCTGGCCTCGACGACCTGGTCTTCACCGGCTGGGATATTTACACCGACGACATGTATGCCGCGGCCCGCAACGCCGGCGTGCTGGAGCGCGA
Source organism: Terriglobales bacterium (assembly GCA_052145015.1). GTDB lineage: Bacteria > Acidobacteriota > Terriglobia > Terriglobales > Acidobacteriaceae > JAHFUA01. The sequence continues at coordinate 45,010 of JBKQPN010000102.1, read as the reverse complement.
CCTGCTCGACCAGATCAAGCCCTTCCTGCAATCCATCAAGCCGCGCAAGGCGGTGTTCGACCAAAATTACGTCCGCAAGCTCGACGGGCCCAACGTGAAGAAGGGCAAGAATAAGCGGGACCTGGCCGAGCAGGTGCGCGAGGACATCCGCGAGTTCAAGAAGACGTCCGGCGCCAGCCGCTTCATCATGATCTGGTGCGGCTCGACCGAGATCTTCCTGCGTCCCAAGGCGGTGCACGCCTCGGTGAAAGCATTCGAGAAGGGCCTGGAGCAGAACGACGAGGACATCGCGCCCTCGATGATCTACGCCTACGCCGCTTTGAGCGAGGGCGTGCCCTTCGCCAATGGCGCTCCCAACCTGACCGTGGACATCCCGGTGATGCAAGAGCTCTCGCGGCGCAACCACGCTCCCATCTGCGGCAAGGATTTCAAGACCGGGCAAACGCTGATAAAGACCATCCTCGCGCCCGGCTTCAAGGCGCGCATGCTGGGGCTGAGCGGCTGGTACTCCACGAATATCCTGGGCAACCGCGACGGCGAAGTGCTGGACGATCCCGACTCCTTCAAGACCAAGGAAGAATCGAAGCTGGGCGTGCTGGAGCACATCTTGCAGCCGCAGATGTACCCCGACCTTTACGGCAAGATTTATCACAAGGTTCGCATTAACTATTACCCGCCACGCGGTGATAACAAAGAGGGTTGGGACAACATCGATATCTTCGGCTGGCTCGGCTATCCAATGCAGATCAAGGTGGACTTCCTGTGCCGCGACTCCATCCTGGCCGCGCCTATCGTGCTCGACCTGGTGCTCTTCCTCGACTTGGCGCAACGCAGCGCCGAACTGCGCGGCCTCGGCATCCAGGAGTGGCTCAGCTTCTACTTCAAGTCGCCCATGACCGCGCCCGGGCTCTATCCCGAGCACGACCTGTTCATCCAGTCCATGAAGCTGAAGAACACGCTGCGCCACCTGAAGGGCGAGGCGCTGATCACGCACCTGGGGCTGGAGTACTACGATTAGCCGGATCGGATGATCGGGTCATCGGGCGATCGGGTGATTGTGGAGCCGGGGGTGCATGGTCACGGCCAGCGCGTCAAACGCCTCAATCTCTTAGGTAACCCAGCCGCCGCTTTTTGCGTCTAATTTGTGGGGCAGACTATGTCCAATCCAGCAGTCTTGTTAACGGTAGTATAATCAGCGTGCCCGCCCCCCCGGTACACGTTTTGCGAGGGAGCCCCATGAAGTTCCGCGCCATCGCTCTAGCGGTTGCCTTGCTGTGGTGTCTGAGCCCGTTCGCGCTTGCCCAGGACACGCAGAAAGCGCCTGTTCCGGACAGCACGACCCCTGCCAGCACCGACTCGAAGCCGCCCGCGGCGAGCCAGGACCCGCAGAAATCGCCTGCTCCAGACAGCACTACGCCTGCGAGCACTACGCCTGCCAGCACCGACTCGAACCCGCCCGCAGCGAGCCAGGATAAAGACAGCAGCGTTCCGCCCGCGGCTCCCGACAACACGCCGCCGGCCGCTGCCACCAGCAGTACCCCGGAGACGAACAACAAGAACAAGAACGTCAAGGCGGGGAGCAAGGACGACGTTGATTCCATCGGCAACCGCAACATGGGCGGCACCGGGCTGGGCAACTGGTATTCGCTGGAAAAAGAGATCCGCATGGGCAAGCAGTACGCCATGCAGGTGGAGCAGAGCGTCAAGCTGGTACAAGACCCGGTGGTGAATGAGTACGTGAACCGCATCGGACAGAACCTGGTGCGCAACTCCGACGCCAAGGTGCCGTTCACCATCAAGGTGATCGATTCCGACGAGATCAACGCCTTCGCCCTGCCCGGGGGCTTCTTCTACGTGAACTCGGGGCTGATCCTGGCCGCGGACAACGAGTCGGAGCTGGCGGGAGTGATGGCGCACGAGATCTCGCACGTGTGCGCACGCCATGCCACGCGCCAGATGACGCGCGCGCAACTGGCCAACTTCGCTTCCATCCCGCTGATCTTTATCGGAGGCGGCATCGGTTACGCGGTGAGCTCGGTCGCCAGCCTGGCTTTGCCGCTGACCTTCCTCTCCTTCTCCCGCGGCTTCGAGGCGGAGGCCGATTATTTGGGCGTCGAATACATGTACAAGACCGGGTACGATCCGGAATCCTTCATTGCCTTCTTCGAGAAGGTGCAGGCCAAGGAGAAGAAGAAGCCGGGCTCGCTGGCCAAGGCCTTCGCTACCCACCCGCAGACTCCGGAGCGCATCGCCAAGAGCCAGGAGGAGATCAACCACATCCTGCCGCCGCGTCCCGAGTATATTGTGGACACCTCGGAGTTCCAGCACGTGAAGGCGCGGCTGGCGTCCATCGAAAACCGCCGCAAGCTGACCGATGACAAGGACAGGAACCGTCCCACGCTGCGGCGTACCGCCAGCGACAATCATCCCAGCGATAGCGGCAGCGGCGACAGCAGCGACTCCAGTAACAAGCCGGACGACGACCGCCCCACGCTGAAGCGGCGCGACCAGTAATTGGCTCATCGGGAGATCGGGTCATCGGCTGATTGTTTTCAGATCTTCCGATGAGCCGATGTTCCGATCACCCGATTACTTGAACCACGTCCCCCAGATCACGTCCACGGTGGCATGGGTGATGCCGGAGGTGAACAAGCGCCGCCGGTTCCGCCACGCCCGCCCGTAAAAGATCCCCGCGATGGTGGCCAGGATGATGTAGCGCCAGTTGAACACCGCGCGCTTGTTGAAGTGGGAAAAGCCGAAGACCACGGCGCTGATCAGCAACGCCGCGCGCGGTCCCAGGCGGCGCTGCAGCAGGTTCAGCAGAATCCCGCGGAAGAACAATTCCTCGGGAATGGCGATCAGGATGAAGGTGGCGAGCCATCCCGCGCAGAACTCCCACGCCGTAGGCGCCACTCGGTGGAAGCCGATGAAGTGCAGCAGGAAGCCTCCACCGATCCCGATGGGAGCGAAGAACAGCAGTTCGCGCAGGCCGATGGACAGATCGCGTCCGTGCGGGCGGAAATCGTAGCCTACGTCCTCGAGATTGCGCACCACGAGAAATCCATAGAGGGCGGCGTCGGTGAGCAGCAGCTTGGGCAGGGCGCTCATCGCGGGATGCGGATATGCTCCCTGCAGCCAGCGCATCACGATAGGCACGCCCAACAGCGCCAGCGCAAGCAGGTCGGGCCACTGGAGCGTCGCGCGTGCGCCGGGCTCCTGGTGCGTGCAGAACTCCAGCAGCAGCGCGACCAGGATGGGAATTCCGACCAGCGCAGCGCAGTATCGCCACTGGAATTCCCCGCGGGGCAGGGAAAAAGCCAAATACGAGCTGGCCAGGAGGCCGGGAGCGAGCACCCGCGCCCAGCGTGCGTGGAGGGCGTGGCGCAGGGGTGTGGCGGCTCCGAATCCGAACCCCCAAAAGGGCGCGAACAGCAGGGCGAAGCTCAGAACGAAGGTGGCGCGGCTGCCGCCGGTCGTCTCCAGCACCCGGAAATGCGCGGCCGCGAACCAGATGGCCACCAGCAACGCCAGGAACGAAGCCAATGCGGCCGCAATCGTCCCCCACGGCGCCGAGCGGGCGGACGTAGGCGACGCCGGCATCACGACATCATAATCGCGGTGGGTGGGATCAGTGATGCGCCTGCTGGTGCAGGCGCGCGCGCGCGGAGTTCAGTTCCACGCTGTCCGGGTAGAGTTGGCGGATCAGCAACTGTTGGGCGTGGATGATGCGTCCCTGCTCCAGGATCATCAGCACCATCAGGGCGTAAGCGAAGAAGAAGATCAGCCGCAGCCCGCGGGTGCGAAGCCAGCCAAAGCGAGCCTGGGAAGCCGCTATCGTCATGGGCATCTCCACAAGGGACCTGAATCCGGGCGCGGGGTTAGCCCGGCAGAAAAATCTGGGCAGTCACGCCCAAGGGGAGCGGCATTATCGGCCAAGCGGGTACAATCACAAAGGGAAAAAGACTAGACCCTCAAACGCTGGCGCGGGGGGCCGTGTCCGGCGCTTACTTCCCGACGTACGACTCTACCGTCTCCACAATGCCCGGCGCTTCCTGCGGCGCCGACACGATCTTCATCGAGTTCCAGTCGTATGGCAGTTCTTTCCCACAGTCCAGGCAGACCACGTAGGTTCCGGTCACCGATGCCACCGGGGAACGTTCCCCACGCCGAATGCTTCTGGGGAAAGTGTAGTTCTTGTGCCAGCAACCGAACAGCGCGTCGAAAACATTCGCAAGCATCTACCACACCCCTTGTGCCTCCGACCCATAGACCCGGAGGCCCTGGTCGGTCCCGCCTTGGGAGACCCAAATTTTAGGTTGCCTAGCTGATTAGATTCAGGAACCCGGAAAAAGGAGCGCTCAGTTTGCCACAAATTCAGCCAACTGCAAATCTATGTTTTGCACAGGTAAAAGACGCAGCCCTCCGAATCTGGAGCCGTCAGTCCCATGAAGGCGCATGTGGCGTGGCTACATGATCTTGCAGACCACTGGCGCGATGGTGCCGCCGGCATGTCTTTTTGAGACGCCTACGTGGTGGAGCGCTTTTTCTTGGCCGTGCACTTGCCGAGGATGGCGACTTCGAGTCTGGTGCGGAGGTCTTCGGGAAGTTCGTACAGTTGGGAGTCGCGGTAGATCTCGATGGTCTTCTTGGTGGTGTTGCAGATAACGTAGCAGTTGTGGCACCAGGCGAGATGGTCTTCCAGTTCCGCTTGTGTGCTGGCGTCGATGGTGGCGTCCAGGTAGTCGGTCAGTTCTTTAAGGAAATCCGTGCACGTCACTTTTTACCGTCTCCGCCCTTGGGTTTCCTGAAGTATTTGTTCAGCCGTTCCCGCAACTGCAAGCGCGCCCGCAGCAGCCTGGACTTCACCGCAGGGATACTCAGGTCCAAGGCCTCCGCCGTCTCTTCGGTGGAGAGGCCCTCTACGTCCCGCAGCACGAACACCGTGCGAAAACTGGCCGGCAGCCCCTGGACCGTCTTGCGCAGGATGTCCTTGAGCTCGCCCTGCTTGTAGAGCTGCTCCGGATTCGGCGACCAGTCCGCGACTTCGCGCGGCATGGTGTCCTCTTCCGTCTGGATATCCTCGTCCAGCGACACCGTGCGGTTGGAGCGGCGCCGCCGCAACTTCATCAGCGACTCGTTCACCGCGATCCGGACCAGCCAGGTATAAAACTTCGAGTTCCCCTGGAACTGCTCCAGGTTTTCGTACGCTTTCAGGAACGCATCCTGCACCACGTCTTCCGCATCCTCGCGGTTCTGCGTGATGTGCTGCGCGATGCGGAAGATGTTCCGGTCATACCGCTTGACCAGTTGTTCAAACGCCGCTACATCGCCGCGCTTGGCGGCCTGTACCAGCGCCAGCTCGTCCGTCGCTGCTGCGTCCCTTGCCTTTGTTTCGATGATCGCCATGGTCCCCGGATGCACAATTTCGTGCAATCGAATTGGCTATTGTAGCTGGTTCTGGGGCGCTCGGCGAGTCCACGCGCACCTCATCTTCTCTATGTACGCAAAGCCATACGGTTTGGACGGGTGCACCAGGCTTTGGTGGGCAGGAAATATGAGCGCGGATCCTGGGCTGGAAATACCCACATCTGCCAAAGTCGGGCAGATGTGGGGCACCGTCGCCTTTGGACGTGTTTTTGGCCGCATCTCGACATATCGTTAGAACACCGAAGTCCACTTCCCGTCCGTTTAGCGCTTTGGTGCCCCCCGTTGGGCGGGGATGGATTTGGCTCTATAATCGCTACAGAGCTACCGCACTACACAGGGAGCGCCGCGTTTCACTTTTCATGCAGGATTCCAAACAGATCGAATTCATCGCGGAGCGGGTGGTATCGGAGGTGCTGGCGCGCCACCTGCCGGAGATCCGCCAGGAGATGGTGCGGCGGGTCATAGCCGAGCTGCCGGCCGCCGGCGCCAGCGAGGGCGGAGCCGCGTCGGCAGTGCTGGAAGCCGCGCTGGCGGCGCTGCAGGACGTTACCTCGCAAGCCGACATTCTCAATGTGCTGCTGGATTTCGCGGCCCGCTTCAGCGGGCGCGTAGCCCTGTTCGTGGTGCGCGGCGAGACCGCCACGGTGTGGCAGGCGCGCGGATTTCCCGACGACAACGGCCTGCGCAACTTCAACCTCAACCTGACCGACGCCGTGGTCGCGCGGGTGGTGCACGAGCGCGTCCCAGGTGCGGCCGGCCTGGATTTCGATCCCAACTTCCTGGCCCGGGTCGGACACGCCGCCGGAGGCAACGCCATCCTGTTGCCGCTGGTGCTGCGCGAAAAAGTTTCCGCCCTGGTGTATTCGGACTGCGGGCTGGAGGGCGGCAAGCTCGATGTGTCCGCGCTCAAGCTGCTGATGCGCTCCGCCGGCATGTGGCTGGAAGTGCTGGCGCTGCGCAAAGCCATGATAGGAGGCGCTCCAGCACCGGAGCCGGCGCCGCCGGCGCCCGAGCGGTCGCAGGTGACGGTGGCCTCGGTGACGCCGGAGCGAGCGGCCGCCGTGGCCGCCTCCGCCCCACCGCACGCCGCCTCACAGCAGGCCGCGCCCGCTGCCTCCAGGACGGCCATCGCCGTCGCCACTCCGGAATCGGACTGGAGCCCCGAGGAGCGCGATCTCCACCTGCGCGCCCAGCGCTTTGCCCGTTTGCTGGTGGATGAGATCAAGCTGTACAACCAGGCCAAAGTGGCGGAGGGGCGCGCCGCCCGGGACCTCTACGACCGGCTCAAGGAAGATATCGACAAGAGCCGCGCCTCCTACCACAAGCGGTACGGCAGTACTCCCGCTGCCTCTACCGACTACTTTACCAAGGAACTGGTCCGCATCCTCGCGGACAACGACGCCTCTCTGCTAGGAGCGAATTTTCCCGGTTGATGCTGGCCGCGCGCAGTCGCGTTTTCATTCTCACCCTCGTGCTCGCCGGGCTGGTAACGCCCAGGTTGGCGGCGCAGCAATCGGGCGGCGAGACCTCGTCGCAGAGTTCCAGCGCGAAGAAGAAGGCCAGCACAATCAAGAAGCCCACCAGCGCGACAGCCAGGAAGCCTACCAGCACCGCAACCAAGAAGCCCGCCAGCACCAAGAAGAGAACCACGACGGCGAAGAAGAAACACGTCACGCCCATCCGCGTGACGCGGGTGAAGCGCGCCTTCGTGGCCTCGGCTGCGCTGAAGCCGATGGCGCGCCAACTGCTGCAGGATCGCGGCCCGGCTGCCTATGCCGGGGTGGAGAAGTACGCGCGCGCGCACAACGACGAAGCCGGCTCGCTGGCCTGGCTGGTCGCGGGATACGCGCACGTGCTCGACCGGCAGTATCCCGCCGCCATTGATCCGCTCAAGAACGCGCGCGCCCACGCCGGCGAACTGGGCGACTACGTGGACTACTATCTCGCCTCCGCCTACTCAGGCGCCGGAGATCCCACCCACGCGGCCGCGGCTCTCGAAGGGTTCCAGACGAAGTATCCGGACTCGCTGCTGGAGCGCGATGCCATGGTGGCCTACGCCGGAGCGCTGGTCTCGACCGGGCATGAGCAGCAGGCCATCGCGTTGCTCGAGGCGCACCGCATCCCCACCCGCGCCGATCTGGAATTGGTGCTGGGCCGCGCCTACTCCGCGGCCGGACAGCCGGTAAAAGCGGCGCAGACGCTGCGTCGGATCTACTACACCATGCCGCTGGCCGCCGAAGCCGCCGACGCCGAGCTTCTGCTGCGGCCGCTGGCGGGGGTTCCGGGCGTGCCTCCGGTCACCTTCCAGGAGCAGAAGACGCGCGCCGAGCTGTTGGCCCAGGCGCGCCGTCACACCGACGCTATCCTTGAATATCGCGCCCTGGTGAAGCAGGCGCCGCCGGAAGAACTCGCGGGCATACGGGTGGGGCTGGCGGCGGCGCTCTATCACGGCGGCCGGACTTACGAGACGCAGCAGGCCCTGGCCGGGCTGCCGCCCATGACCGGCGAACCCGATGCCCTGCGCCTGTACCTGCTGCTGGAGATGGAGCGCCCCGACATCAATCGCGTCGAGCAAACGCTCTCCAGCCTGCGCGGCAGTTATCCCAGCAGCCCGTGGCTCGAGGAAGCGCTGTTCTCGGCTGCCAACCTGTACCTGCTGCGGCCGGACTACGACCACGCCGCCGCGCTCTATGCCGAGATGGCGCAGCGCTTTCCCACCGGCAAGTACGCGCCTTACGCGCACTGGAAAGCGGCATGGCTGAGTTTCCGCCTGGGCCGCAACACGGAAGCCCGCTGGCGGTTCGAAAAGCAGGTGGAACTGTATCCCACCTCCAACCAGGTGGTGCCTTCGCTCTACTGGCGGGGACGGATCGCGGAAGACGAGCACGATGATGCCCGCGCCCGCGCTTACTACCAGAAGATCCTGGACCGCTTCCGCCATTACTACTACGCCGACCTGGCGCGCACGCGGCTGCGCGGCCTCCCGCCCAGCACCGATCCGGTGGCGGATCCTTTGCTCGATCACATTCCCGCGCTGCGGCCGCTGGCGGGCGTGGACAACACCGAGCTGCCCTCCGACGACCTGCGCGCCCAGAAGAGCCTGCTGCTGGAGAACGGCGCGCTCTACGAGCTGGCCATGCGGGAGCTGCAGGCGGCCAATAAGAATGGCGACGCGCCCTGGGCGCTGGCTCAGATCGCGCATCTCTACCAGGAGCAGGACCGCTACGATCGCGCCTTGCAGACGCTGAAGCGCGCTGTGCCCGGATACTTCGGCCTGGAGATCGAGCAACTGCCGCGCCCGGTGTGGGAAGCGTTATTCCCGCGGCCGTGGTGGAACGACGTCAAGAAATACGCGGCGGAGAACCAGCTTGATCCCTATCTGGTGGCGGCGCTGATCCGGCAGGAATCGGAGTTCAATCCCGCCGCGGTCTCGCGCGCCGATGCCATCGGCCTGATGCAACTGCTGCCGGTTACCGGCAAGCGCATGGCGCACGAGCTGAACGTCAGAAGGTATTCGGTCGGCATGCTGGCGGAACCCGGGGTCAACGTGCAACTGGGCACGCGTTATTTCCGGCAACTGGTGCAGAAGTTCGACGGCAAGCTGGAATTGGCGCTGGCGGCCTACAACGCCGGCGCCGACCGCGTGGAAGAGTGGCGCTCATCGGGGAATTTCCGCGAGCCCGCCGAATTCGTCGAGTCCATCCCCTTCACCGAGACCCGCGAGTACGTGCAGGCGATCCTGCGCAACGCCGGCATCTACCACCGTCTCTACGGCACGCCGTAGAATGGATTGGCTGTAACCGCGAACGACCTTACAACTGACCTCATGTCACTGCCCGACTTCAAGCTGCTGCGCCCGCGAACCCTTGCTGAGGCCGTCGAACTTCTCGGCAAATACGCCGACGCGCAGATCGTCGCGGGCGGAACGGACCTGATTCCGTCCATGAAGCAGCGCCTCTTCACGCCGGCCTGGATGATCGACATCCGCCGCATCGCCGAACTGCGCGGCGTCCGCAACGTCCCAGGGCAGGGTACTGAGATCGGCGCACTCACCACACTCACCGAGATCGAGCGCTCCGGCCTCATCCGGCGCGATTATCCCGTGCTGCACGAAGCCGCCAAGACGGTGGCCTCGCCCATCCTGCGCAACATGGGCACGCTGGGCGGCAACATCTGTCTGGACACGCGCTGCCTGTGGTACAACCAGTCGCTCACCTGGCGCACCTCCTGCGGATTTTGCATCAAGAAGGATGGCGACCTCTGCCACGTGGCTCCTGGCGGCAGCAAGTGCTGGGCGGTTTTCTCCGGCGATACGCCTCCGGCGCTGCTCTGCCTTGATGCCGAGATGGAGATCGCCGGCCCCGCGGGCACACGCCGTCTGGCGCTGCGCGATTTCTACACCAACGTGGGCGACGCCCGCATGAAGCTTGCGAAGAACGAGATGGTCACGCGCGTCTTCGTGCCCGAGCGCACCGCCGGATACCGTGGCGTCTACCGCAAGCTGCGCGTGCGAGGCTCCATCGACTATCCGCTGGCCGGAGTGGCCGTTGTGATTAAGCGCTCGAACGGGCACGTGGAAGATGCGCGCGTCGCCATCACTGCCGTGAATCCTGCGCCGTTGTTGATTCGCGGCGTGGAGAAGGAACTGGTTGGGAAGCCGGTAACCGAAGAAATTGCCGCGGCGGTTGGCGAACTGGCCGCCCGCGCGGCGAAGCCGCTGACCACGTCCGCGCTCACGCCTGAATATCGCCGCGAGATGATTCGCGTCTTCGCCAAGCGAGCCGTTCTCGAAGCAGCAAGAAAGTGAGAAGTGGGAAGTGATAAGTGGTAAGTTAAGGCGATTGCTTACCACTTATCACTGACCACTTACCACTGACCTTGATCACCGACTGCCACATCCACATTCAGCCCATGGAGATGTTCAACCCGGGCGCGCTGGCCGCGATGAAGCGCAAGCGGCCTAACTTCGACCAGATCTGCGAATTCTGCCGCTCGCCCAAGGCGTTCCTCAAGCACCTGGACGCCTGTGGCATCGACCGCGCCGTGCTCATCAATTACGTGGCGCCCGAGGTCATCGGCTTCACGCCCGAGGTCAACACTTTCATCGCCGGCTACGTCAAGGAAGACCCGCGCCGCCTGATTCCTTGTGGCAGTCTGCATCCGCGGCACAGCACCAACTTCATGGCCGACGTGGATCACCTGCTCCGTCTCGGCATACGCATGATCAAGGTCCACCCGCCGCACCAGTTGCTCTATCCCAACGACTACCTGCACGGCGTGAAAGAGCTGGAGATTCTCTACCGCGCCGCCGAAGCCAACGGCGTGCCGGTGATGGTCCACACCGGTACGTCAATTTTCCCGGGTGCGCGCAACAAGTTCGGCGACCCCATCCACGTGGACGACGTGGCCGTGGATTTCCCGCGCCTGAAGATTCTGCTGGCGCACGGCGGCCGTCCGCTGTGGATGAACACCGCGTTCTTCCTGGTGCGCCGCCACGCCAACGTCTATCTCGATATCAGCGGCATTCCGCCCAAAACGCTGTTGAAGTATTTCCCGCGGCTGGAGGAGATCGCGACCAAGACCGTCTTCGGCACCGACTGGCCCGGGCCCGGCGTCCCTGACATCAAGCAGAACCTGGACGATTTCCGCGCGCTGCCGCTCTCCGAGGCGGCGAAAGAGCAGATCCTCACGAAGACGGCGCTGTCGCTTTGGCCGGCGTGATTGCGGGGCGCGACAACCCGCGCGGTGCAGTAGGGGTCGCTCGACTCGCTCTCCGCTCGCCAACTCGCGTCGCGCTTCGCTCGGGATGACAGAGTAAGGAACGGGACGGCACCCTCCCCCTGTTCAATCACCCAATCACCCGATGACCCGATTCTCAATCGCTCAATAAAAAGGGGGAGCTGGCGCTCCCCAACGTGAAACGTGAAACCTGAAACGTGAAACTTACTCTCCCGCCACTCCTGCGCTGGCCATCAGCACCGGGCGGTCCAGCTCAAGAAAAATCTCCGTTCCAGTGGGAAGCTGGGCAGAATGTCTGGTAAGCAACCAATGCGTAGTAACGACGCCGAATCCGATCCCTGCGCCGATGAAGCCGCCCTTCGCTCCCGCGGCCAGGATGCCGACCACGGCGCCGGCGCCGGAGCCCGCCGCGGCTTCAACGTTATCGCGCCCGCTGCGAGCCGAGCCATGGATCCTGCCTTCATCGTCCACCGTAGTGCGCGACGACCTGGCTGTGTCCATCACCGTGGCGGTGATCACGTATTCGTTCCCGTTGGGCAGGACGATGCGGTCGGGCAGCAGCGCGATGGTGGGCTTGCCGGCAATGCGCCGCGGCTCGCTCAGCTTGGTCACCCGGCCGGTCACCGACGCGCCCACCGGCACCATGGTGGCGCCGTTGACCACCACCGCCTCGGTCACCCGCCCGGTGAACACATCGCCCACTTTGCTTTTGTGGGTGGAAAGCGGTGTCTCCAGTTTCATGCGCAGGCCGGTTCCCGCCGGCAGCGACGCGCCCTCTTGCGCCACGGCCGCCGCTGCCAGCAGCAGCATCGCCAACGTCACACGGATTACTCTCTTCATCACCATTCCTCCTTGGCTGACCTTGTGTTCAAACTCGAGGTGTTCAAAATCGATCGCGGACTCGATGGCGCAAGCACTCAATCTCTCGCTGACTGCAACTGCTGCAACACCAAGCTGATGTCCGCCCGGTCTTTCTGGTCGGAGCTGACGTACACGAACCGCAGCATGCCCTTGCGGTCCACGATGAAGGTGGCTGGCCGTGCGATGTTGATGGCATCGTGCGCCAGCCAGTGATAGATGCCATAGGCCTTGGTGACCGCGCGGTCTTCGTCCAGCAGGAAGGGAAAGCCGACCGAATGCTGGGCCAGATACTTCTCCGGTTTGAACAACCCGCCGCGTTTTTCGGCCGCGATGTATAACAGGCTCCCCATCCGCTCGATTTCGTCCTTGTGTGGCTCCAACTGGGCCATGCGCTTAACGCAGTTCGGTCACCAGGTTCCCCGCAGGAACTCCAGAATCACCGGACCGCGCACCAGCACCTGGGGGAGGGAATAGACCTCGCTGCGATTCGCCGCCGCGAGCGTAAATTCCGGCGCACGATCGCCGATCCTCAAAGTTTGCGAGGAACCCGGCACCACTTCGACTTTAAGCCAGCCCGGGATGCCCGCAACATGCGAAACCAAAACGGGAACCAGCTTAGGCACGTGAACAGTCGGCTTCTCGAAAGCGGAGGGCAGCCCACCCAATCACCTGGTCGCACGCCTCGCCGTCCGGCTGCGTTGCACTATAATCGCCAGTCGCATGAGCAAGACCTACACCGGCACGGGATATCTCACCGGCCGCCGCGTACGCTTCTATAAGGGCGATGACAATGTCCTGCGTTATTCAAACCCGCACGAGGAACTTATGACCGATACCAGCATTGGCGAAATTCGCGCCCGCGAGATTCTCGATTCCCGCGGCAATCCTACGGTCGAAGCCGAGGTTTATCTGGCCGACGGCAGCATGGGACGAGCCGCCGTCCCCAGCGGCGCTTCCACCGGCGAGCACGAAGCCGTGGAGCTTCGCGACGGCGACGGCGCCCGCTACCAGGGCAAGGGCGTGCTCAAGGCGGTGGAGAACGCAAATAGCGAGATTGCCGAAGCGCTCTCCGGCATGGACGCCGGCGACCAGCGCGCGCTCGACGACAAGATGATCGAGCTCGATGGCACCGAGAACAAAGCACGCCTGGGCGCCAACGCCATCCTCGCCGTCTCCATGGCGGCGGCGCGAGCCAGCGCCGCGTCGCTCAAGCTGCCGCTCTACCGCTATCTGGGCGGAGTGAGCGCCAGCGTGCTGCCCGTGCCCATGATGAATATCCTTAACGGCGGCGCGCACGCCGACAACAACGTCGATTTCCAGGAATTCATGGCCATGCCGGTGGGCGCGTCGTCGTTCGCCGAAGCGCTACGCTGGGGCGCGGAGGTTTTCCACACCCTGAAGGGCGTGCTCAAGAAGCGCGGATACAACACCGCCGTCGGCGATGAAGGCGGCTTCGCGCCTTCACTCAAGTCCAACGTCGAGGCGATTGAAGTCATTATCGAGGCCATCCAGAAGGCCGGTTACAAACCGGGTGACGATATTGCCATCGCTCTCGATCCGGCCGCCAGCGAGTTCTATCAGGATGGAAAATACGTCTTCAAGAAGTCGGACAAGTCGGCGAAGAGCTCCGACGACATGGTGCGCTTCTGGGCCAAGTGGGTGCGCGACTATCCCATCGTCTCGCTGGAAGACGGACTCTCGGAGGAAGATTGGGACGGCTGGCAGAACCTGACCAAAGAACTTGGTGGCAACATTCAGCTTGTCGGCGATGACATTTTCGTGACCAATATCCGGATCTTCGGCGAAGGTATCGAGAAGGGAATCGCCAACTCGATTCTGATCAAGCTCAACCAGATCGGCACCGTCAGCGAGACGCTCGACGCCATCGCGTTGGCCCGCCGCAACGGCTACACCAGCGTAATCTCCCACCGCTCGGGCGAGACCGAAGACACCTTTATCGCCGACTTCGCCGTCGCTACTGGCGCCGGGCAGATCAAGACCGGCTCCGCCTCGCGCACCGACCGCATCGCCAAGTACAACCAGTTGCTGCGCATCGAGGAAGAGTTGGGCTCCGGCGCACGCTTCCTTGGCCTCAAGGCGCTGAACTACCGCGGCGAGCTGGCGGCCAAGGTGGAAGCATGAACCAATCGCGAACGCCAAGGAACACTAACGTGAAACGATGGACGGCTTTCACCGCTTTTGTACTGGTCTGTGGTTCTTTCGCATGCAGCCAAACCGCGCCGGCGGCGGCCTCCGCAGCACCGCCCAACGCTGCGAAAATCGCGAAGATTCGGGAGCTGATCAACCTGATGGGCACGCCCCACATTGCGGCCGAACTGATGAAGTCTCAGGCCGCCGGCATCAAGACGCTCTTGCCATTTCCGCCACGCGCACAGGACGATTTCGAAAAAGAGCTCCTGGCCTCCATCGATGTGAATGAGCTCATCGATCTTATTGTTCCGATCTACAACCGGCATTTCTCGGAGGCGGACGTCGACGGCATGTTGGTTTTTTACCGGAGTCCTGTTGGCCAGCGCGTCACCAAAGCTCTTCCTGAAATCACGGCTGAATCCCAGGAGGCAGGAAAGGAATGGGGACAAGGACTCGGTGCGAAGGTGGGCCGGAAGATCGGGGAGAAACTCGCCCACGGTGATTATGGCCCCTGGCCACCCGAACACCAGGATTCACCTCAGGAGAGACACTGAGTTGCGGAGAATGCCCTATAATCGATGCGATGAAATCGAGTGAGATTATTTTTTCCGTGCAAGAGTCCCCAGAGGGCGGGCTTGAGGCTCGCGCTTTGGGACACGCTATCTTCACGCAAGCTGAAACCCTCGACGAGCTCCGAAAAATGGTGCGTGAGGCGGTGCAGTGCCATTTCGAGGAAGACTCGCGCCCCGCTGTGATCCGCCTGCACATTGTCAAGGATGAGGTCATCCCTGCGTGAAGCTTCCTCGTGACCTGAGCGGCCGCGAGCTTGCCAAAATGCTTGAACCGTGCGGTTACCGGGTCACGCGCCAGGTCGGCAGCCATCTGCGTCTGACTTCCACGGCTCGCGGCAAAGAGCACCATATCACCGTGCCAGCACATATGGCTCTTCGGGTTGGTACCCTGAGCGGCGTCCTCTCTGAGGTTGCGAGCTATTTGGAGATTGATCGCAACCAACTGGCAATCAAGCTGTTCGGTGCCTAAGACTCGCCTGGTTCCCAATCTTCGGTCCGCCAACTACAATCTGAAGTTCCTCTGTGCCTCCGTGTCTCCGTGGTGAAAGGAAACCATGCCTAGACCGAAGCCACTCGTCCTCATCATCCTCGACGGCTGGGGATACGCGCCGCCCTCGAAGGCCAACGCCATCTCGCTGGCGCGCAAGCCCATCTACGATCAGCTTCTGCGCGATTATCCCAACACGCTCATCCACACCAGCGGTCGCTACGTCGGGCTGCCCGACGGGCAGATGGGCAACAGCGAGGTCGGGCACCTCAACATCGGCGCCGGCCGCGTGGTGTACATGGACATCACCCGCCTCGACCTGATGATCCAGAACGGAGAGTTTTTCTCCAACCCCGAGCTGCTGGCGGCCATCAAGCACGCGCGCACGGGCGGGCGCCGCTTGCACATCTTCGGACTGCTCTCCGATGGCGGCGTGCACTCTTCCGAGGAGCATCTTTACGCGCTCCTGCGCATGGCGAAGCAGAACGGCGTGGATCGCGTCTTCCTCCACTGCTTCATGGACGGCCGCGACACCCTGCCCACCAATGGCGCCGGCTACATCGAGCAACTCCAGCAGAAGATGCGCGAGTACGGCGTCGGGAAGATCGCTTCGATCGAAGGCCGCTACTACGCCATGGACCGCGACCGCCGCTGGGAGCGCATCGAGAAAGCCTTCGCCGCGATGGTCGAAGGCAAGGGCGAGGGCGGCACATACATCGATCCGGTGCAGGGCGTGAAGGATTCCTACAACAAGGGAGTGACCGACGAGTTCGTCCTGCCCTTCGTTTGCGTGGATAATCGCGGAGAGCCACTGGCCCGCGTTCGCGATGACGACGCGTGTATCGACTTCAATTTTCGCGCCGACCGCGCCCGCCAGATCACGCGTGCTCTTGCCCGCAAGAGCCATCTTTCGGCGGAAGACGGACGCGAGCTGCCCGGCGCCGAAGATCTCGATCGCACCATTCCGCGCGAGCGCGTCCCCGCCAACCTGCATTACCTGTGCATGACTCGTTACGACAAGCAGTTCACGCTGCCCTACGTGGTGGCGCCGGAAGCGCTCTCCAATATCCTGGCCAACGTCATGGCCAACCTGCACCTGCGCAACCTGCGCGTGGCCGAAACCGAAAAGTACGCGCACGTCACCTACTTCTTCAACGGCGGCGTGGAGCAGCCGTTTCCTGGCGAAGACCGCGTGCTGGTGCCTTCACCCAAGGTCGCGACCTATGACCTGAAGCCGGAAATGTCGGCCAGCGGCATCGCCGACGCCGTGGTCAAAGCGGTGAACGATACCGCCTTCGACGTGATCGTCGTCAACTTCGCCAACGCCGACATGGTCGGCCACTCCGGCAAGATCCCGCCCACCATCCAGGCGGTCGAAACCGTGGACGCCTGCCTCGGCCGCATCTACACCGCGGTGCGCCAGAAGGGTGCCGCCATGATGGTTACCGCCGACCACGGCAACGCCGAGATGATGATCGATCCCGCCACGGGAGGCCCGCACACCGCGCACACCACCAATCCGGTGCCGCTCATCATTGTCAGCGATCAGGACACGAAATTCAGTCTCCGCCCCGACGGCGCACTGCAGGACATTTCGCCGACCGTGCTCGGTATCCTCGGTATTCCGCAGCCCAAGGAAATGACCGGCCACGATTTGCGCTTACCTATAGATCCTGCCAAGAAATGAAAACCGCAGAGGACGCGGAGGACGCCGGGCGAATCAATTAAAATCTCTGGTTTGACATCCGCGTTGATCCGCGTTCATCCGCGGCGAAAATGAAATTACTGATTCTTATCCAGCATCCCTTCGCTCTCTGGTGCGCGCCCCAGTGGCTGGGCGAGCGCATTCATCGCGACTTCCCGCAGATCGAAGCGGAACAGCGCAACACCTACAAAAATGTCGATGAGCACATTCGTGATGCCGAGATTTTCTTCGGATGGTCGCTGCGGGGCGAGCAGGTCCGCGCCGCGAAGAAGCTGCGCTGGATCCATTCCACCGCCGCCGCGGTCCACCAGTTGATGTCGCCCGAGCTGCGCGCGAGCGACATCGTCGTTACCAACGCCCGCTCGGTTCACGGGCCGGTGGTCGCCGAGCACGCTATTGCGCTCATGTTTGCGCTCGCCAAGCGTCTGCCCGCGGCGGTGCGCTACCAGCAACAGCAGGTGTGGGCGCAGGAACAGGTTAGCTGCCAGCATCCGCATCCGACGGAACTCGCCGGCTCGACCCTGGGACTGATCGGCTACGGCGCGATCGGCAGCGAAGTCGCCCGCAGCGCCGCGGCGCTGGGAATGCGCGTGCTGGTCGTCCGCCAGCATCCCGACAAGAACAACAACGCCCTGTCATCCCGAGCGAGCGCGCCCGGGGTTGGCGCGCGAGTCGAGGGACCCCTATCCACCATCGAGACCTTCGGCCTCGACCGCCTCGACGAGGTCATTTCGCAATCCGACTTCCTTGTTCTCGCCGCGCCGCTCACCGACAAGACGCAGCGCATCATCAACGCCGAGCGTCTTGCCCGCATGAAGCCCGAGGCGTATGTGATCAACGTTGCCCGCGGCGCGCTGATTGATGAGGCGGCTCTGACCGAGGCGCTGCGGAACCGCCGCATCGGCGGCGCCGCCCTCGACGTCTTCGACCAGGAACCATTGCCTGCGGGTTCGCCGCTCTGGGAGCTGGACAGCCTGCTGATCACGCCCCACACCGCCGCCACCACCGACAAGATGTGGGAGCGCCACTACGCGCTGATCAAGGAGAACCTCCGGCGCTATCTTGCCGGCGCCCCCCTGCTCGGCCTGGTGGACAAACAGGTGGGATACTGAGGATCGGGTCCCCTCTGGCCAAAACCGTCCGGCAATAAAAAAGCCGCCCGGTTAGGCGGCTGCAAGGAGACAAGGGTCAATGGGAGCTGTTTTTCTCCCCGCGGCCCGGGTGGGGGCCGCGGTCGTTCAGGGACATTCGCTTCGAACCAAACGTACCTCTCGATGCTGCAACCTATTGAATGAAGCTTTGATTGGCAGTCGCGTATTTGTTCGCATGCCACACGTTCGCGCCGCTGGTGTTGCCATCAAAGAGATCATCCACCGAGTTGCTGAGGAAAAAGTTGTCCACGATCGAGTTCTGCTTGCTGCCCTTCTCCACCGCGATGCCATAGCTCTGCGGGGGCGGGCCAGGATAGGAAAAGACCTCGAAGATGAAGTTGCCACTGGGCGAGTGGGAGCTTCCCGTGCACGCCTGTCCGGAGGGCCCGGTACCCGAGCAGCCGAGGTAAACCCCGGCGACTCCGTTGTTCCATGCCCCGCCGAAATCGATCTGATTGCCGGATCCAGCCCGCACCCACACCCCGTAAACGGAGTTGTTATAGGCGCCAAAGCAACTGACGTTGTTGTTATCCGCGTCTTTTATCAGCACGCCCGTGGTGTTGCCGGAGAAGTAGAAGCCTTCCGAGGTCACGTTGTCCGCCAGACTCTGCATCCCGTATTGCCAGCCGCTGACCGTGGTGTACGTGCTGTTGGGGCCTGCGGCGGCGAGGAAAAGACTGCCGGCGGTCGACAGCAGATTAATGCCGACACCGGTTCCAGTTCCGGCCCCGGTGATGTTGTGACCGTTGGTGAAGAGCTTGACGTTGGCTGCGGCTACGTCGATGCAACTGCCGCGAGAAGTGAGGCCCTGAGCCGCGGTCAGATCCGAGTCTACGGTATAGGCGCCCGCTGAGTTAATGGTGCATCCACAAGCCTGGATCGAGCTGCTGCAATTCTGTGCGTTGGCCACCCCAACCGCCACCAGCATCAACAGCGCCGCTGAAATGGCAAGCCTGCTAACCATGGTTCTCATTTGCTTTGTCCCTTGTTGCCGAAAAGATCGGCCCTGACTGCAACCTTTATGGTGCAATCGCCGGACCAAATCGCCGCGCAGCCTAACCCACAGAAAAGACCGACTTTTTGGCAGAAAAGCAAACCGCGGGACGGTTGGCCGTATGTGCAAGGTTTTGCACAACCCGGGCCTGACTATTGCAACAGCGGCTTCAGCGCTGCCTGGAAGCGTGCGATGAAGTGTTCTTCCAGGAAGTTCTCTTCCACGCGCTGGCGGGCCGCGAGTCCCACGGCGGTGGCGTACGCGGAATCGCCTAGCACGCGTACGGCGGCTTGCGTGATGGTGGAAGCCAGGAGATCGTCGACAAGGATGGCGCCGCCGTTGGGAAAGAGTTCGCTCATCACGGTTCCTGCCAGCCCCATGACCGGCACGCCCGCGGCTGCCGCCTCCACTCCAGCCAGGCCGAACCCCTCCTGCTTGGAGGGAAAGAAGAACAGCCGGCAGCGCGCGTAGAGTTGGTCGCGTTCCTGGTCGCTCAAGCGTCCGAGGAATTCGACTCCGGCGATCTGTTCCTGGGCGACGCGCCGCCGGAGCCGGGCCTGGTCATTACCGGCGCCGACGATGAGCAGCCTGGCGGCGGGAATGGATTTGCGCACTTCCGGCCATGCATCGAGCACGGGATCGTGCCCTTTGAGGCGCTCCACCGAGGCCATGCGCCCCACGATCAGCCCCACCGGCGGCAGTTCGCCGGCCCGCACCGCGGTTTGGCGCCGCGGCACTCCCAGCCAGGTCACCTGGACTTCCGGCAGCCACGGGTTCACCGCGCGCGCGGCCGTCACCGTGGCCGCGGAGTTGGAGAGCAGAATGCTGGCCTGCAGCAGCGCCTCGCGCCGCCGTGCGACCAGCGGTTCCCAGACCTCGATGCCGTGCAGGAAGACGCCGTACGGCACTCCCTTCAGCCGGGGCAGCAGGTGGTGGATGGCGGCCAGGTGAACATGTTCGTAGAAAACGAAGTCCGGCCGGCTCAGCGAGCCCCACAGAGCGCGCGCCGCGAACATTCCCCGGCGCAGAAAGCGCGGCAGAGCGACCGGATGCCGCCACAGCGCCACCTCGTGCTCGCCGGCCAGCGCTTTCAGGATCGATTGCGAAACCACGCCGATGCCGCCGTGTGCCGTCCCCAACCCGGAGGTTACCAGCACAACTTTGCGACGAAGTCGCGCACTCATGGCAGAATGGGGATCACTGGTGAAACGAGAGTACCACAACTCATTCGCGAGCCTTCCGGCGTGAAGGTTCTGCACATCGTGCCGTCTTTCTATCCCGCCTTCAACTACGGCGGTCCCATTACTTCCGTCTACGAGCTGTGCTCCGGACTGGTGCGCCAGGGCTGCGAAGTGCACGTGCTGACCACCGACGCCAACGGCCTGGGCGCCGTGCTCGACGTCGCCAAGGACGCACCGGTCACGCTGCCGCCGGGCGTTTCCGTGCGGTACTGTCCACGAATTTTCCGCCATTCCGTCTCTCCGCAACTGGCGCGGTGGCTGACGCCTTCGATACGCTGGGCCGACCTGGTCCACCTCACCGCGGTTTACAACTTCCCCACGCTGCCCACGCTGGCGGCGTGCCGCTGGCTCCAGAAGCCGCTGGTGTGGTCGCCGCGTGGCGCGCTGCAACGCTGGCCGAACTCGCGGCGTCCGGGGCTGAAGGCAGGATGGGAAAGCCTCTGTGGCAGGCTCGCTCCGCGAGGCATGGTCCTGCACGTCACTTCGGAGCAGGAAGCCGCGGAGAGCGCAGCCAGGTTTCCCGGCGTCCGAGCCGCGGTGATCCCCAACGGCGTCGAACTGCCGCTGCGGATCGATCGCCGTAACGGTTCAGGAGGCCTGCGGCTGCTGTTCCTCGGCCGTCTTGATCCCAAGAAAGGCATCGAGAACCTGCTCGCCGCCTGCCAGCGACTGCAAGTCGCGAAGCCTTGGTGCTTGACCATCGCGGGCGCGGGCGATGCGGACTACAGCGCCGCGCTCGAGGAAAGCGCTCGCCAACTGGGATTGCGCGAACACGTCAGCTTTGTGGGCGAGGTGCGCGGCCAGGCCAAGACCGATCTGTTCGCCGCCAGCGACCTCGCGGTCTTTCCCTCGCACACGGAAAATTTCGCCATGGTGGTGGCCGAGGCGCTGGCGCACGGTGTTCCCGTGATCGCGAGCAAGGGCACTCCGTGGGCCGGAGTCGAAGCGCGCGGATGCGGCCTCTGGGTGGAGAACGATCCCGCCACCCTGGCCGCGGCCATCGAGCGCATCAGCCACATGCCACTCGCCGAGATGGGCCAGCGCGGCCGCCGCTGGATGGAGGAGGAATTCAGTTGGGAAACAGTCAGCCGGGCGATGCTCGAACTCTATGGTAAGCTCGTGCTCAAAGAACAAAGTGCTCCCTGACTCTGGATTTTTTTTGCTGCGCTACATCACGGGCCACTCACACCAAGCCGAGCCCATCGAGCCTGCGCATTTCCATCCCTTGCAAGGAGTCGTGACCGACTGAATGTGCGGAATCGCCGCATTGCTGGGGAAGCACAAACCGGAATGCGCCGCGGCCATGGTCCACACCATGAACGACGCCCAGGCGCATCGCGGTCCCGATGACCAGGGCGCCATCGTGTTGCAGGTGGGCGGCGGGATCGTGGGCCTGGGCAACCGCCGGCTGGCCATCCTCGACCTCTCTCCGCACGGGCACCAGCCCATGCACAATCCCGACACCGGCGACGTGCTGGTATACAACGGCGAGATCTACAACTCGCCCGACCTCCGCCGCGAGCTGCAACAAGCGGGCTTCACCTTCCGCGGCCACAGCGACACCGAAGTGCTGCTGCGCGCCTATCAGCATTGGGGCGTCGATTGCCTTCCGCGTCTGCGCGGCATGTTCGCCTTCGCCCTCTGGGACGCGCGCCGTTCGCGCCTGCTGATTGCCCGCGATCATCTCGGCATCAAGCCGCTCTACTATGCCGCGCGCGAAGGTGAATGGTTCGTGTGCGCCTCGGAAGTCCGCGCCCTGATGAGCAGCGGCCTGGCGCCGCCGGTGGTCAGCCAGCGCGCTCTCGCCGGTTATCTTGCGTACGGCGCGGTGCAGGAACCGCTCACGCTGTTCGAAGGCGTCTTCGCCCTGGCGCGCGGCGCGTGGAAAGAATTCGACAGCCTCGGACGCTCGACTGCCCAGGGCACGTACTGGCAATTCCCGCGGCCCGACGGCGAGCGCCAGCGCAGCCTGGAGGAAGTGGCGGAAGAAGGCCGCACGTTGCTCGAGCAGTCGGTGCGCCGCCATCTGCTCAGCGACGTGCGCGTCGGCATCTTTTTGAGCTCGGGTCTCGATTCCACCGCCGTGCTGGGCATCGCGCGCCGGTTCCAGAGTGCGGCCGATCACCTCAACGCTTTCACCGTCTCATTCTCCGACGATCCTGTGTACGACGAGGCCGCCATCGCGCGCATCACCGCGGCGCGCTTCGGCGTGCAGTATCACGAGTATCCGGTAGAGGAATCGACCGCGCTGGCATGGATGCGCGACGCCCTCGCCGCCATGGACCAACCCTCGATGGACGGCTTCAACACCTACCTGGTAGCGCGGGCGGTGCACGAGCAGGGCATCAGCGTGGCGCTCTCCGGCATGGGCGGCGACGAACTGTTCGCCGGATACAACAGCTTCCGCCGCGTCCCGCGCCTCCACCGCGCGATGGCGTGGATGGCGTCGCTGCCACCGAGCTGGCGCGCGGCGCTGGCGCGCAACCTCGCGCTATCCATGAACTCGGTGGTGCGCTCCAAAGCCGCGGACATCGCCACCGCCGGCCCGGATTTCCTCGCCATCTACTTCCACACCCGCCGCCTGCTCTCCGACCAAGGTCTAACGCGGCTCGGCCTCGGATTTGCGGAACTGGATCTCACGCCGAACTACCAGGTTCCGGAGCTGAACTGCGACGGGTGGGTGGCGGCATCGGACCCGGTGGCTTCGGTGGCGCGCCTGGAGTCGGCGTTTTATCTGGAGAACGTGCTGCTGCGCGACAGCGACGTCTTCGGCATGGCCAACTCGCTCGAGATCCGCGTGCCGCTGCTCGACCTCGACCTGGTGGACTGGGCCTTCCGCCTGCCCGGCGGTTTGCTCTTGCCCAAGGGCGCTCCTTCCAAGCACCTGTTGCGCACCATGTGTGAGGGCCTCTATACCCCTGCTCAGTTGGAGCAGGGCAAGCGCGGCTTCATGCCTCCCATCGGCCTGTGGTTGCTGGGACCGCTGCGCGAGACCATGGAAGAGAGTTTGCGTTCGCTCAAGAACTCCGGCCTCATCGATCCCGCAGGGATCGCACCCATCACGCAAACCTTCTTACGAGAACCCAGGAGCCCGGCGTGGTCGCGCGTCTGGGCGATGGTGACATTGGGACATTGGTTCGCGCAGCACAAGTCGGCGCCCGTTCTGGTGCAGTGACCGAAGCCCAGCCGGGCGGCGGTCGCCCGAGGGTCTCGGTCATCGTGCTTGCCTATAACGAGGAGGCGAACCTCCCCGATTGCCTTGAGAGCCTGAAGCACCTCGATTGCGAAGTGCTGGTGGTGGATTCCGGCTCGACCGATGGCACGCGCGAGATCGCGCGCCAGGCCGGCGCCGCCGTCTTCGAGCATCCCTTCGAGACCTACGGCGCGCAGCGCAACTGGGCGCAGAACCATCTGCCGCTGGCCGCCGAGTGGGTGCTGCATCTCGACTCCGACGAGCGCCTCACCCCGGAACTGGCCGCCGAGATCAACGGCATCCTGCTCAATCCGCCGGCGGACGTGGACGGCTTCCTGTTCCGCAAGCGCACCCTCTTTATGGGCCGCTGGATCCGGCACGGCGGACACTATCCCAGCTACCACCTGCGGCTCTTCCGCAAGGACCGCGGCGGATGCGAAGAGCGCCTCTACGACCAGCACTACGTGGTGCGCGGCAACGTGCGCAAGCTGCAGCACGACTACATGGACGTGCTGACCTCGGATTTGAGCGTGTGGTCCACTCGCCACGTGCGCTGGGCGGAACTGGAAGCGCGCGAGATCGCTGAAGGCTGCGATCCCGAGGGCCGGGTCGAAGCCTCGCCCTTCGGCAATCCCATTGAGCGCCGCCGCTGGCTGCGCGAAGGGCTCTACTGGAAGCTGCCGCTGTTCCTGCGCGCCTTTCTCTACTGGTTCTACCGCTACTTCCTCCGCCTCGGTTTTCTCGACGGCAAGGAAGGCATGATCTTTCACTTTCTCCAGGGCTTCTGGTTCCGCTTCCTCATCGACGCGAAATTATTTGAGCGCAATAAAAAATCCAGTAAACCAGAACCGCCGAGGACGCAGAGGACGCGGAGCATGAGTTGAAAACCTCTGCGTCCTCTGTGTCCTCTGTGGTTTTGGCCTTCCCTGTCTTGCACGGCGGCACCGAACGAGTAACTTACCGGAGCGCTCATCTTCACCTAAGATTTTCACAACGGTTGAAGTCAAGAACCAGGTTCGGCCAGCCAGCAGGGAGTGGGTTTGTACATCCTGGGAATTAATGCTTACCACGGGGATGCGTCGGCGGCGATCGTACATGATGGCAAGCTGGTGGCCGCCGCGGAAGAAGAACGGTTCAATCGCAAGAAGCATTGCGCGGGCTTTCCCGCGCTGGCCATCCGCTACTGCCTCGACGCCGCGGGCATAACCGCCGCCGAACTCGACCACGTCGGCATCTCGCGCGATCCTTCGGCGCACCTGCACAAGAAGATCCTGTTCTCGATCACGCGGCTCTCGGGCCTGTCGGGGCTGATTGCCGCCCGGCTGGCCAACGCCGCCAAGGTGCGCAACCTGCGCGAGGAACTGGCGCGCGCCCTCGACGTTCCCGCCGACTCTTTCCGCGCCCAGTTTCACAACGTGGAGCATCACAAGGCGCACATGGCGAGCTGCTTTCTGGTCTCCGGCTTCGACCAGGCTGCGATCCTCTCCATCGACGGCTTCGGCGACTTCATCAGCACCATGTGGGGCTATGGGGAAGGGAACCGCATCGAGGTCGAGGGCGTGATCGAGTATCCGCACTCTGTCGGCATCGTGTACACCGCCACCAGCCAGTACCTGGGCTTTCCCAAGTACGGCGATGAAGGCAAAGTGATGGGCCTGGCGCCCTATGGCAAGCCGCGCTTCCTGGAGCAGTTCCGCGACATCGTCCAGACCGAGCGCGACGGCGGCTTCAAGCTGAACCTCGACTATTTCCTGCACCATTCTGAGGGTGTCGAGATGACGTGGGACGACGGTTCGCCCACCATCGGCCGCATCTTCTCCGACAAATTCATCGAGACCTTCGGCCCGGCGCGCAACAACGGCGTGCCGCTGGCCTCGCATTACGAGGACATCGCCGCCTCGCTGCAAGCGCGGCTGGAAGAAGTCGGCTTCCACATCCTGAAGCACCTGCACCAGAAGACGGGAAGCAAGCGGCTGGCGCTGGCCGGCGGCGTGGCGTTCAACTCGGTGATGAACGGCAAGATTCTGCTCAACACGCCGTTCGAAGAAGTGTACGTGCAGCCGGCCGCGGGCGATGCCGGCACCGCGCTCGGCGTGTGTTACTGGATCGAAAACGTACTGCTCCAGCGGCCGCGCACCTTCATCATGGGCCACGCCTACACCGGCCCGGAATACAAGAACGGGCAGATCGAACGCGTCGTGCGCTCGAGCGGGCTCGGGTATCGCCTGCTTGACGATGCCGAACTCACCCGCGCGGCGGCGCAGGCCATCGCCGACGGCAAGATCGTCGGCTGGTTCCAGGGGCGTATGGAGTTCGGCCCGCGCGCCCTGGGCAATCGCAGCATCGTGGTGGACCCGCGGCGCCCGGATATGAAGGACATCCTCAACGCGCGCATCAAGAAGCGCGAGCCCTTCCGCCCATTCGCGCCGTCGATTCTCGAGGACCGCGTCGCCGAGTACTTCGAGCAGACCCATCCCGCGCCCAGCATGCTGATGGTCTACCAGATCAAGCCGGAGAAACGCGACGCCATCCCGGCGGTCACGCACGTGGATGGCTCCGGCCGATTGCAGACGGTCTCGCGCGAGGCCAATCCCGTGTATTACGACTTGATTCGCGAGTTCGACCGCATCACCGGCGTCCCGGTCGTGCTCAACACCTCGTTCAATGAGGACGAGCCCATCGTTTGCACCCCTGACCAGGCCATGGATTGCTTCCAGCGCACGCGCATGGACGTGCTTTTCCTCGGCAACTACATGGTGGAGCGGTGAAGGGGAGCGATGGCTGGCGACACGGACCCGGTTCAGGAGGTATGGCCGTAGGAAGCTGCGCCGGAACGCTCATGCCGCGTCTCGTCGTTGTCTTTTCCCTGGTGTTTACGTGCACTCTTGTGGGGTGTGCCTCGCGTCCTTCGATTCGGCTAACTCAAACCGCAGACACCGTCGTGGTTCATGTTGAAACTCTCGGAGAGTACCCGACCACCATTACACGAGTGCGTCTGACAGATCGCAATACTGGAGAGGTGGTGTTGGACCTCACGGCTTTGTTCCCACCCACAGATAACCGGAGTCAGATATACAAGATTACGCTCTGTGCCGGACAAAACAACATTGCCACAGCGTTTCCTGAATACGAGGCGTACCGAGCCGTAACGCCGGCTTTCGAAAAAACGTTCGCCCTGAAGCGGGGCAAGGAATACCTAATTGAGATGTGGGGTAAATCATCGCGGGCCTCGAAGGCGGTGATTGAGTTTGCGGCGCCTCTGAATTCATGAAAATCCTCATCCTCAACCAGGCCTTTTACCCCGACGTGGTCTCCAGCGCGCAGCACGCGGGCGATCTGGCCGCCTCGCTCGTCAAAGCCGGACACCAGGTAACCGTACTGGCCGACTACCGCGCCTACGACGACCGTGCGCGGCGTTTCCCGCCGCGTGAGAACTGGCGCGGCGTCCGCATTATCCGCGCTCTCTCCACCGGATTCGGCAAGGCCGCGCGCTGGCGGCGTGCTGCCGACTTTGCCAGCTTCATGCTGAGCTGCGCTCTGCACCTGCTGTTTCTGCCGCGCTTCGATGTGGCCATCGCCATGACCTCGCCGCCGCTGATCTCGTTACTGGCGGCGCTGGCGGTGCCGCTGAAGGCACGCAAGCTGCTGTTCTGGTCCATGGACCTGAATCCCGACGAAGCCATCGCCGCCGGCTGGCTGCGCCCGGAGTCGCTGACCGCGCGCCTGCTCGGCCGCCTGATGCTCTACAGCATGCGCCGCGCCGAGCGCATCGTTGCCCTGGACCGCTTCATGCAGCAGCGCATCCGCGCCAAGGGCATCGCGGCGGAGAAGGTTGCCGTGATTCCGCCCTGGGCGCACGATGATTGCGTGCGCTTCGATCCGGAAGCGCGCCGGCGTTTTCGCGACCGCCACGGCTTGGCGGAAAAATTCGTCGTGATGTACTCCGGCAACCACAGCCCGTGCCACCCGCTGGACACGCTGCTGGCGGCGGCTGAGCGCCTCGCCGATCGCCCCGAGATTGTTTTCCTGTTCGTGGGCGGCGGCAGTGAGTTTCGCAAACCCCTGGCGCTCTATCGTCGCGGCGCGCCCAACATCCGCTGCCTGCCCTATCAGCCGCAGGAGGAACTTGCTGGCTCGCTTTCCGCCGCCGACCTGCATGTGGTGGTGATGGGCGGGGCTTTCGTGGGCATCGTGCATCCCTGCAAGCTGTACAACATTCTTGCTGTGGGTGCGCCGTTTTTATATATTGGCCCCAAGGAGAGTCACATCACCGATTTGGTTGCCGACTTCCAGGGCAACGGCTCGGCGTTGGTTTCTGGACACGGGGAAGTGGAAAGCGTGATCCGGCAAATTCTCGTGGCCGCGCAGCACCCGAGCGCGGATCGGTCGTACGCCCGTGAGTTCGCCAGCCAGTTCTCCCGGCAGATCCTGGTCCCGCAGATGATCCGGGCGCTGGAAACGATGGCTACCGATTTTTCGCGAACCGCGGCTGCCGCCAGCGTCTCCCAGCCGCGTCACTCTTCATAGGAGAAAGTTCATCGTGCCGAAATCTACCAGCAAAATTCTCGTGACCGGCGCGGGAGGCTTCATCGGGCATCACCTGGTGTCGTTCCTGCGCCGAGAGGGCTACTGGGTCCGCGGGGTGGACATCAAGCATCCTGAGTTCACCCCCAGCGACGCCGATGACTTCCAGCTTCTCGACCTGCGCCGCTGGGAGAACTGCCTGCGCGCCACCGAAGGCATGGACGAGGTATACGCTCTCGCCGCCGACATGGGCGGCATGGGATTCATCTCCGCCAACCACGCGCAGATCCTGCACAACAACGCGCTCATCAACATCCACACCCTGGAAGCCGCGCGCGCCAACCAGGTCAAGCGGTATCTGTTCACCTCCTCCGCCTGCATCTATCCCGAATATCTGCAGACCGAGACCGACTGCAAGCCGCTAAAGGAAGAAGACGCCTATCCCGCCGCGCCGCAGGATGCCTACGGCTGGGAGAAGCTGGTGATCGAGCGGCTGTGCACCCACTACCGCGAGGAGTGCGGGATCGAGACCCGCATCGTGCGCTTCCATAACATTTTCGGGCCGCTGGGCACGTGGGACGGCGGACGCGAGAAGGCGCCGGCCGCGCTCTGCCGCAAGATCGCGCACGCCAAGCTCACCGGCAATCACGACATTGATATCTGGGGCGACGGCGAGCAGACGCGCTCCTTCTGTTACATCGACGATTGCGTGCTCGGCCTGAACAAGCTCATGCGTTCCGATTTCAGCCAGCCGTTGAATCTCGGCCAGGATCGGATGGTCACCATCAACGAGTTGGCGGACATGATCGCGGCCATCGCTGGCGTCACCATCCGCAAGGTCCACGTGCCCGGGCCGCAGGGGGTGCGCGGGCGCAACTCCGACAATTCGCGCCTGCGCCAGGTGCTGGGCTGGGAGCCCGCCATCTCGCTGGAGCAGGGTTTGTCGCGCACCTATCCCTGGATCGCGCAACAGGTACGCAAGTCGGTGAGCTTGCCAGTGGCAAGGTAGGCCAAGGTTACTCCGCAGGTTCGCCCCGCGCTTCTCGGAAGAAACCGGAAGCGAGAAAAGAGAAACTAAGCAGTAGGGAAGCAGATCGCCACTTCGTGCAGTTGGGCTTTTCGCCGGTAGGAGAGTGCCGTTGAAATCTTTGGGCCTGACATACTGCGCGACCTTTATCGTATCTCTGCTGATTTCATTTTTCCTGACCCGCTACGTCCGTGACCAGGCCCTGAGCCGCGGCTGGAAGAGCCGCCGGCTGCGGGAGCGCGACGTCCACACCGCGCCCATCCCGCGTCTGGGCGGCGTTGCTATTTTCCTGTGCTTGATCGGCGTAGTGGCCGCGCTGATGGCGTTCTCCCGCTTCGGCTATGTCTTCGCCCCGCGCCTCATCCTCGGCATCCTGCTGCCCACGCTGCTGATCTTCCTGCTCGGCCTCTACGACGATCTGTTTTCCGTGGGGCCGTGGATGAAGTTCGCGGTGGAGATCATCGCGGCGGTGTCCATCTTTTTGGGCGGCTTCCGCGTCATCGAACTGCCGCTGCTGTTCGGCAACCGCAGCCTCGGCTTCGCGGGTTCGCTGATCGCCACCGTCTTCTGGGTGTTGCTCATCACCAACGCCTTCAACCTGGTGGACGGCCTGGACGGCCTGGCCGCGGGCTCGGCGCTTTTCTCCACCCTGACGGTGGTGGTGATCTCGCTGATGAACGGCCGGGTGATGATCGGCCTGATCGGGCTGGCGCTGGCGGGCGCGATCCTGGGATTCCTGCGCTTCAACTTCAACCCGGCGACCATTTTCCTCGGCGACTGCGGCAGTTTGTTCATTGGCTTCGTGCTCAGCGTGCTGGCGCTGATGGGCGCGGGGAAATCCTCCACCGCGGTGGCGGTGGCGATTCCCGTGGTCTCCTTCGGCCTGCCCATCCTGGAGACCGGCATCTCGGTGGTGCGCCGCTTCCTCAGCGGACAACCCCTGTTCGCTCCCGACCGCCATCACATCCATCACAAGCTGCTGGAGCGCGGCCTGAGCCAGCGCCAGGTGGTCGTGATCCTTTATGGAGTCTCCGCCGTGTTCGGACTGCTGAGCGCGCTGTTGCTCTACCCCGGCGGGCCGACTATCGGGGTGGTGCTGTTCGTGATCGGCGCCGGCATCTGGATCGGAGTGCAGCACCTCAACTATCCCGAGTTCTTCGAGCTGCATCGCATCGCGCGCCGCACCCTGGAGCAGAAGCAGGTCATCGTCAACAACCTGGCGTTCCGGCGCGCCACCTTTCGTCTGGCCCAGGTGGATCGCCTCACGGAACTCAGCCAGGTGCTGGCGGAAACTTTCAGCGGCAACGCTTTCGACGGCTTCGAGTTGCGCTCGGCCACCCTGGCCCGGTCGCATGCGGCGCCCTTCGGCGGCCGCGACTCCGTCGTGCACCTCACCTGGGGACGCGTGGGCAGCACTTTCTCGGTTCCGGCGTGGAGTATGTCACTGGATCTTGCCCTGCCCGGTTCCGGCCGTCACGGCTACCTGGTGATCTACACGCAATATGCGCACAGCACGCTGCCGGTGGACATCAATCTCCTGCTCCAGGAGTTCCGCCTGGTGCTGGCGCAGGCGTTGAAGCGCGCCTTGGCGGTCGAAATCGAAGAGCAATCTGCTCATGCGGAGGCCTTAGCGGCCACCGCCAACTCCCGCTTGCAATAGATAGGTGGAAATCCGCGGATTGCCGCCATCTTGTCAATTAGGTGCAAGGAATTGCATCTGCCGCCGCCGCGGTTTTGTAGGGTAGCCTACAATCCACCTCTAAGTAATTGATAAATAATGCACTAGTTTTCCAGGGCGGAAGGCCGGCTTGGTATGACGATTGCCCTATACCGGCTGTCTCCAGCAATAACCGGCGGCGTGTTGTCCGTGGGAAGGGGTCTGGACACCGACCCTACAGAACCTGTGGTGGGGCTTGTGAGGGGGAGAATGAAGAAGTTCGGGCTCATCGTGGTGATCGTGGCCTTTGTGGCCTTTGTGGCCTTGGGCAGACTCTCCAGCGATACCTCGCCGGTGAGCGCCAAGGATTCCGCTTCCACGACTCCGGTTGTTCAGATCGCGCAGGCCAACCCCACGCCTGTATCCTTGATGCAATCCAGCCCCAGCCGCGCGCAACAAGCGCCGTTGGGCAGTGTCTCCGTCGTCGACCCTGCGGTCCCAATCCCAGAGCCAGCGTCACTACTCCTGCTGGGGAGCGGACTGATCTCGGCTGGCGTGCTGGTGCGGCGTCGGCTCCGTCCCTCAAGCTAACCATTCTCAACCAACCGGGCGCGGAATTCGGGTTCCGCGCCCTTCGTGTTTTTACTTCGTAAAGTCAGCGAGCGCGTTCATCGGGGCGCGCACGCCAGCACTTTCGAACTGTTCTGCATCCAGTGCCACGCGGTCTCGACCACGTTTCTCAGCGGCCGCCGCGCTTTCCAGCCCAGCACCTGCGCCGCTCGTGTGGGATCGGCCACCAGCGCCGGAGGATCGCCCGGCCGCCGCGGACCATATCGCCGGTCGGGCGAGCGCCCGGTGACCGCTTCCACCGCCGCCAGCACTTCCATCACCGAGTGTCCCTGGCCGGTGCCCAGGTTCAGGGCGACCGATGCACCCCCCCCGGCGAGGTATTCGATGGCCAACGCGTGCGCCTCGGCGAGATCGTTCACGTGGATGTAGTCGCGGATGCAGGTGCCGTCGGGCGTGGGATAGTCGCGCCCGAACACCTCAATGGTGCGGATGCCGCGCGCGGCCTCCAGCGCCAGGGGGATCAAATGGGTTTCCGGATCGTGCGCTTCGCCGATCGTGCCGCTCTCGTCAGCGCCGGCGGCGTTGAAATAGCGCAGCGCGGCGAAGCGCAGACCATAAGCCTTGGAATAGGCATCGAGCGCGTGCTCGAACAGCAGCTTGGTGGCGCCGTACGGATTGATGGGCTCGCGTGGATTGTCTTCGCTGATCGGTACCTTCAGCGGCACGCCGTACACGGCGCAGGTGGAGGAAAAGACGAAGGTCTTTATCCCCGCGTCGACCGCCGTGTTCAGCAGGGCGAGAGCGCACTCCACGTTGTTGTTGAAATACTTGCGCGGGTTCTCGACCGATTCGCCGACGTAGCAGTGAGCGGCGAAGTGCATCACGGCCTGCGCCCCGCGCAGCGCCGGTTCGAGGCGCGTGCGATCACCGATGTCGCCCTCGACCAGTTCGAACCCATTGGCGAAGGGACGGTAGCCAGTCGAGAGATTGTCGTAGATGACGACTTGGTGCCCGCGCCGCGCCAGCTCGCGCACCGCATGGCTGCCGATGTATCCCGCGCCTCCGGTGACCACTACTCGCATCCGAGTTTCCTCATGAAGCAAGCATAATCGCAGCGCTGTGATTTCGGTGCGGGCCAGGCTGTGGAAAAGTGTCCTCACCTGGATTATTCACCAGGGTGGAGCAGGCCTTTAATGCCGGCTTGAAGCCCCGCCCCACCAAAATGGATCCGACGCCAGCTTGACTGTTGGAGACAGCGAGGATAGCCCGCCAGGGCGATATTTGGGTGAGCCCAGCGCGTGAGCGCTGGGGGAAGATTAGAGAAAACGACGAGCCCAGAGGGCGACACCTGTGGCCGGAGATGCCCATCCAATCCTTGTGCCGCCCTGCCGGGCTCCGATTGCTTTTATTTCCGGACTCCTTCCGGCTACGATTCCCTCGGGCCAGCCGGGTGCCTCCGCAAGCCGTTATGAGATTTCTCGAACGGTCTTGTCAAACAGCTCCTGCAGGTGTTCTTGGATGCGCTTTCCATTAATCGTCCGACGCAAGATGATGTCGAGATCCTTGCCATCGATTATCAGCACGAGACCGTTGTGTTGTTGCGCAAGACGCTGGATGTGTTCGTAGTACGACTTTTTCTTCTCCTCGCCCCGCGAAGCCATTATGACAAATCGGCCTCCGGCGTTGCTCATGTAGTACCCCGCTTGGTGAAAATCCTCTGCCGCCAGGTCGGAATAATTTTTGCACTCCCAAATGACCTGCACGGCTCCGTATTTGTGACGAACCAGCTCCCAGAACCCCTCTTGTGCGTGGTTTGCGGCGACCCAGTCGCGCACAATGCGGTTATTGACATTTCTTACTTTCGGCTCCGGATTCGTAAGCACACGAAAAAAGCACAATCGAAGGACTTCGCCGACGATCTCTTCAAATTCACTTGAGTGCGAATCCCCTGTCGGGAGCGTTCTCAGCCGTTCGCGTAATTCGGCCAGAGTTCGCAGGTAATCGCCGATGCCTATTGCTCCCGGTAGGTCTCCAACCAGACCTGCGTCTTTCAGGTCAATCTCCGGCGCCAAGCTGCTGATGAGGATATTCTGTAGATTAAGTGCGTCGGCGTATGTTGGATGAATCACAACCGTCGTTTTCGAGGAAATGGGTGGTGGGGTCGACGATTGGGATCCCGCCGCACGGTAGTAAACGCGATCTTCGTCTTTTATTCCGAAGAATCCAATGTCATATAGCAGCCGAACAAATAAATCCGGCTGCACGTACTTGTAAATCCATGTCTTGCAGTGCTCCTTAAT
The DNA here is from genome assembly GCA_052145015.1 of Terriglobales bacterium. Classification (GTDB taxonomy): domain Bacteria; phylum Acidobacteriota; class Terriglobia; order Terriglobales; family Acidobacteriaceae; genus JAHFUA01. The sequence goes on along the minus strand of JBKQPN010000102.1, from coordinate 11,411 downwards.
CTCTGGGTCCACGAGCACCTTCTTGATGAAGTCTTCGACTCCGCGGATCGTGTACTCTCGGCCCAACCCAAAAAACCGTCCTAGTACTAGCTGGAGCTGAGCATAGTTGTCGGCGTACTCGTCACCAAGCTCTTTTAGACGGCTGTCCGAAAAGCGCCGCCGGGCATTAATCAGATCTTCGATCAGAATCTGCTCGTGGGCTTTTGACTGCGCCACTTCAATGGCAAAAATGGAGTATGTCAACACGTCACGCGGCTTGTACTGGCAGTATGAAAAAACGATGTCCTGAGATGAACCAGAAGATGGAGTTTCGAAGAACAGGTCCCACGTCGGACCGTGGAGGGCTGGTTTCGCTATCAGCGACGTTTGTAACCGCCTCTCGATTAACTCCAGCAGGAGTTCCCGTGTCCACTCAAGAGAGATGACAAAGGTTTCGAGACGGGCAAATTCCTTGTCGAGCACGCGCACTCTTTCGAAGACGTTTTCCCTAAGGAATACCAGGGGACGAACGCACTGGACTCCAACCATCTCCACACATGCGTGCATCAATGCCATAACCAGGACAACGGCCTTGTCTGATCCGTCCCATGCATCGTCGATCCGGTCGAATACGAGGTTAAAATCGCAGCGCTTCTCGATTTTGAGAGTCGTCATTTCGTCGGAGATTTCCTTCCAGCGATTAATCTCACGGATCCACTCCTTGTGCTGGTGCTTGTTGATCGCGTCGAAGGCCTGCTCCGCAAACTTCAAGAGGCGGGTGTCGAAGTCAAAATCGTCGATAAAATTGCGCTCTCTAGTCAGTAGACCGCTTGAGTACTTGTTGAACGAGAACAGCCCACGACGGATCCAGGCCTTAATAACCTCGTCGAGCATGGCTCGTTTGAAGCTTGCAACCAGGCACTTAAATGGCCTCTGGTGCGTATCCGCCATTACGTCTATAGCGAAGTACTCCTCGATGGGGGTGAGTAACTGTGGCAGCACAAGGATCGCCGTTCCCGGCTGATGTTTCTCTAGGAACAGTGTGATTGCGGTTTTGCCCGTTCCGCGCCGGCCAACAAAGAAACATTTTGCTCGGCTCGTGTCTTTGGCAGCACGAATTGCCGGCGTCTCTACGAAGACGCCGCTCTTTTCCAGAACCATATCGTATTCTGCGAAAGACTCCCCGATGGTGAGGCGCTTCAGTGTTCCCTTCGGAATTTTCACGACCACGGCTGCCTTAGCCATAAGGTCACCCATTGCCTGCTTTGTTGTTCGGGAGCTTACTGCCTGCGGCGAGGCGGGTCAACGCCCAGGTTAAGAAGCGCTTGAGGTTGAAGGCCCTGATGCGGACCGGGCCGTGGTAAAGCATGAGCTACGGGATGGGAGCGCTGCACCGGGTTTCCAATTTCACTTTGGGCTCTTGGCCAGCTTGCGGATATAGGCCACCAGAGCTCGGATCTGATCTGGTGTCAGGCTGTCGCTGAAAGACGGCATGTTGTTCTTGCCCTGGCTGATGACCTGGGCAAGTTGTGCGTCGGATTGCTTCTGCACTTCGGGGGAACGCAGATCAGCGGCGTTCAAGCTCTTCCCGATGGAGGTGTCAGCGGCTCCATTCTGACCGTGACACGACGAACACTGCAGCTTGAACGTGCTTTTCGCCGCCGCGGTCCCGGACGCGGACGGGGACTTTGTCGCGGACGCAGGTCCCGCAAACACTGCCAGCAGCACGATAATCAGCAGCGCCTTGCTTGAGCCGGCAGTCACGTTCAGGCGCTCTGCAGCGCGGCGCGCACCTTGGCCGGCGTGAAGGGCACGGAGCGCAGCCGCACCCCTACGGCGTCAAACACCGCATTCGAAATAGCGGAGGGCACGACGGCAGCGGGTGGCTCGCCCGCGCCCCAGGGCTTCTCCGCCGGCCGGTCGATCAGGTCGATGTCTATGTCCGGGATCTCAGGGAACGTCAGGATGGGATAGCTGGCCCAGTCCAGGCTGGTCACCCGCGAGCGGTCAAAGGTCACCTCTTCCTTCAGCGTGCGGCTGACGGTCTGGATTACGCTGCCTTCGATCTGGTTGCGGACGCCGTCGGGATTGATGACCTGGCCGCAGTCCTGCACCATGGCAACATGCTTGACCCGGACCTCGCCGCTCTTGCGGTTCACCTCCACGTCGGCCACCGCACCCACGTAGGTACGCGCCAGCTCGTACTTGACGTAGGTGACGCCCCGGCCGGTGGCAACATCGCCGCTGGCCGGCTTGGCCGAAGTACGGCCCTGCCATTTGGCGAGGCGCGCCAGCCGCTTCAACAGCTCGGCGCCGCGCGCATCGTTGAGGTAGCGCAGCCGGAACTCCAGCGGATCGGCGCCGGTGGCGGCGGCGAGTTCGTCCACGAACGCCTCATTGCAGAAGGTATTCTGCATGCGTCCCGGGGCGCGGATCCATGAGGGACGGAGCGGCGTCTCCGCCAGCCGGTGGGCCACCGTCCGCACGTTGGGAAAAGTGTAGGGAATCGCCAGGTTGTTGATGATGTTGCCAGGATACATCCCCTTGTCAAAAGGCAGGCCGGCCAGTTCCGCCGCCACCAGCTTGACAGTGCCGCTGCCGCCGCCACCCTCCGGAATGTAGAGCTGGGAAGACCACGCCACCACGTTGCCGCTGGCGTCGAGTCCAGCCTGGAGGTCCATTAGCGTCGGCGGACCCTTGGGGTCCCAGCCGTGCTCGTCGGCGCGCGTCCACTGCACCCGCACCGGCCGTCCCACGGCGCGGGCGAGCAAGGCGGCGTCGGCGGCCGCGTCTTCGTGGCCATTACGGCCGTAGCAGCCGGAGCCATCCACGTAGATGACGCGCACGTCGGTATTCGGCACGGAGAGCATGGCCGCCAGTTGCAGGCGGAGATTATGGGTAGCCTGGCTGGCCGACCAGCAGGTGAGCTTGCCCTCCTTGAATTCCGCCACCGCACAGGATGGCCCCATCGAGCCGTGCGTGTGGATGGCCCAATTGTAGGTGGCGCTGACCCGCTTGGCGGCCTGCGCCAGCGCCTGCTCGGCGTCGCCGACGTTGCTGGTCACATCGTCCTTGTTGATCTTGGTCGCCCGAACGTACTCCCACAGCTTGCTCTGCTCGGGCAGGCCCTCCCAGGTGGACCAGCTTGCCTTGAGTTTCTGCGCCGCCTGCATGGCGCCCCATTCGCTTTCCGCCACCACCCCCAGGAAGTTGCCTTGGCGTACCACCTTGACCAGGCCGGGGACGCCACCCACCGAGCTTTCATCGACGCTCTGCAGGCTGGCGCCTATGGCCGGCGGCCGCACCACGCACCCATACAACATGCCGGGCACTTTGAAATCATGAATGTAGGTGAATTGGCCGGTCATTTTCGGCGGGATGTCATAGCGAGGAACCGACTGCCCCACGATCTTGTAGGTAGCGGGATCCTTCAGCGGCGCATTCTTGTCGAGCTTCAGCGAAAAGTTCTTGCCGCCGATCAGCTCGCCATAGGTCACCTGCTTGCCGCCGCTGCGCGATCGCACCGTGCCTTGCTCGACGATAAGATCGGCGGCGGGCACCTCCAGCCGTTTCGCCGCATCCTGCAGCAAGGCTTGCCGGGCGGTGGCGGCGGCCTGGCGAATCTGTATCCCGCCGACCTGTATAGAGAGGCTGCCCCACGTCGGGCCCTGCGCGGGGGTGAGGGCGGTGTCGCCCTCGATGACTTCGACCCGCGCCATCGGCACGTCCAACTCCTCGGCCACGATTTGGGTCAAGGCCGTCCGGACGCCGGTGCCCAACTCCACCTTGCCGGAATAGAGGGTCACGTGGCCGCTGGGATCGATGGCTAGAAACGCATCCACCTCGTCCAGGGCAACGGTCTTGGGCGCGGTGGCGCTCTGGGCATGGGCCGTCCTCACGAAGGAGGGCAGGGAGAAGCCGACGATTAGGATGCCGGTGCCTTTCAAGAAGTCGCGGCGGTTCGGTTTATCGGAGAGCATGGTCAGCCTCCCTTCAAACGCCGGCAGCGGCGCGCTTGACCGCGCGCACGATGCGCAGATGAGTGCCGCAACGGCACAGGTTATGAGCCAGCGCCTGCTTGATCTGCGCTTCGCTCGGGTTCTTGGTGCGCGCCAGGAAGGCGGCCGCTTCCATGATCATGCCGCTGATGCAGTAGCCGCACTGCGCCGCCTGCTCCGTGATGAAGGCTTGCTGCAGGGCATGCAGCTTCTCGGGTGAGCCCAGCCCTTCCAGGGTTACGATCTTTTTCTTGCCCACGGCCGAGAGCGGCGTTATGCAGGAGCGCACCGGCTGGCCGTCAATGTGCACGGTGCAGGTCCCGCATTGCCCGAGGCCGCAGCCGAAGCGCGGCCCGTGCAGTCCCAGGTTGTCGCGCAGGGCGTAGAGCAGCGGCATGTCGGGATCATCGACCGTTACCCGTTTGGGCTGGCCGTTGACGTGGAGTGGAATCGTTTTTGGCATCGCCATCCCCTCTTCGCGCCGTATCGGAGGGCGAGTCTACACCCGGCTGGAACCCCGATGCAACGGTAAGGCCGCGATCCAGAGGATCCGGATGCAAGTGTAGAATATTCGCCGTTTCTCCCCGAAAGGAAAATGCCAGCCATGTCCAAAGCCGTTTTCATCCGGACCCCGCTTGAGGAGGACCTGCCCGCCATCGTCGATATCGAGGACCGCAACACCGGCGTTTCGCGCAAAGATTATTGGAAGAAAAGAATGGAGATTTCCGAAGCCATACGGCCCCACTGGGCCTCGCTGGTGGCGGAGTCGGACAATCGCGTGGTGGGCTTCGTGTTTGGCCGCGCCGGGGAAATGGAATTCGGCCTGCCCGGAACCGTGGCCTGGATTGAGATCATCGGCGTCCACCCCGCCTATCGCGGCCACGGAGTCGGCGCCAAACTGCTGGAACAGTTCGCCGCCTCCGCCGAAGAGCACGGCATCCAGACCGTGTTCACGCTGGTCAGCCCGGCCAACGCCGAGATCCGCCAGTTCTTTCTCAAACAGGGATTCACTGAAGGAACCATGAGCCACTTTCAGAAGGCCATCAAGGGCTGATCTATCCCGGGCCGGCTTGCGCTCCGCTCGCCGGCTGCAGAGCCAGCCCGTTGCAGAACTGCCGCAGTGAAAGCCGCTCCCCCTCGGTAACGGAGACAAACTCCAGACCGTGTTGCAAGCCGATCAAGTGGCGGACCACAGCCCACAGCCGAAGCTTGGTGGGGTGAGTCGGAACCGCGAACTGTAACAAAACCACGCTTCCCACTGTGATGGGTTCCGTCAGGGCTACGCTGATGCCACCCTCGGAGATGGCGATGCTGTGCCCTTCGAGATCATGCTCCAGGCGATTGCGAACCGTGATCGGCAAGCTGGTCCAGTATCGCGGCAACCGGCGCCGCTCAATTCTTGGTTTCACCGCTACCAGCCCCGTTCCCTCACAAACCGGGCAGGGAGTCTCGTCGTCCTTCTTCCCCAGTCCACGGCACTTCTCACAAGGGGTGGAGCCCATTGGCAGGGAACCCATGCCGCACCTCCTGGAAGATGTAGGCGTGCCGCCAGCGTCAGCGGAGAAAAGATTGGCATCTTGTCCAGACGGAGAAAAGAGCCCGCGCCCCCAGACACCTGTAAGCAAACCTCGTGCCACACCGCGGAATCCGCTGCAGGATCGCCGGGTTACTCCGTTACTTCTTGAAAACAGGCGGGGTCTTCGTCGCAGCACCGCGGCGATCGAGAATCCGGCGGTGCTCGCATCTCCATTTGAGCTAACACTTCTGCTTGGTCGCCTAACCTTTGTGTTACGTCGGCGCGGGCACTTGGAGGCGCGGCCGCGCCTGGGGCTTGGCCAAACCCTGCCTTATGCCTTACTCTGCTGGCCTGCGTGGCAAACGTTTCAGGGGGAGGAGCCATGATCGACTTTAACGGGGGCGACCGGGGAGCGAAGCCGTTTTCACGCCGGAGTTTTCTGGCCAAGACGTCGTGTTTCGGAGCGTTCTATGCCCTGGCGAAGCTGATTCCCTTGCCAGCGCTGGCGGCGGAGTGGAAGAGCGACTCGCGGCTCTCGCCGACGCCGCTGGTGGACAAGGGATTTGCCTCGGTGCGGAAGGTGGGGAATGGGTTGTACGCAACCATTTCCGATCCGTCGAAGGGCACCACCACGCTGTGCAACGGCGGCTTCCTGGTGGGAAAGGACGGAGCCCTGCTGATTGAGGGATTCGCCACGCCGGCGGGAGCCTCGTTCCAGATGGACGCTTTCCGCATGGTGAGCCAGGCGCCGGTGAAGGGCGCATTGGACACCCACTATCATTTTGATCATTCGATGGGAAATTCCTTTTATGGAGCGAATGGAGTGCCGCTCTGGGCGCATGCCGCGGTGGCGAAGCGGATGGTCGAGAATTATGTACCGCTGCAGGGAGCGGACAAAGCGGCGGTGCTCGGTCCCTTCGAGAAGCGGGTAAGCGACGCCAAGTCGGAGACGGAGAAAGCGCACGCGCAGGGCGACCTGAATGCGATGACCGGAGTTTTCGCGATTGCGAACGCAACTCTCGTGGCGTTGCCGAATCACCCGCTCGATGCGGGCAAGCTGCCGATCACCATTGATCTCGGCGGCCTCTCCGCGGTGCTGGAGTCCTACGCCGGGCACTCGGGCACGGACATCATTGTGCGCGTGAGGGAACAGAATGTGGTGTACACCGGCGATTTGCTGTTCAGCGGCTGGTATCCGGTCTGCTTTGACGAGAAAGCCACCATCTCGGGCTGGCGCGAAACCCTGAAGAAATTTGCCGCGTACGACAAGGACACGCTGTTTGTGCCCGGACACGGACAGATTTGCGGACAGGAGGGCATCGCGTCCATCCGAGAAGTGTTCGATGACATCGCAGCACAGGCCCAAAAGATGTACCAGGCGGGAGTTCCCGCCGAAGAAGCCCAGCACCGCTACGTGGTGCCCGAGAAATTCAAGAATTTTCCAATCTTTGCCTGGGGATTCACCATCGGGCCGGCGATTACCAAGCTGTACGCGGAGTGGCAAGGCAAGTAGCCATGCCTGATTCGTGTGCCAACAGGGCCGGCAATCTCTCCCTTACCACGCGTAGTGCACCGAATAGATTACCGTCTGCTCGCCGTCGGGCGGAACAGTGACGGGAAACTCCGCGGTGTGGCTGTCCTTCTTGTCGTACTTGGTCGACGACGAAGTGATGTCCCAGCCTGAGCCGCGGTAGAAGTGCTCGGTGATGGTGACGTCCACCGGTTCCTTCTTGTGATTGCGGACTTTGATCTCGAAGGATTCGTCCACCCAGCCCTGCTGTTGGTCGGAACGGAAGTTGGTGCGGCGGCGCGAGCCGGCGAGATCGAAAGCGTTGCCGGTGTAGACGCGGATGGTTTCGTCGCGTGGCGTGTGGTCGATGGTGTTCTCGCCGATGAACTGTAGAGCCCCGTCGTCGTCGCGGCGATAGAAGCGCAGGCGCCCCTTGGGCAGAGGCATGCCGAGATGGTTCTGCTCCGAGTTCTTGAACTCCTGCATCACTAGTATCTTCGTGGTCTGCTCGGAACCGGACGTACCGAAGTCACGCTGCATGCGCATGTATTCCCAGTTGCCTGACTGAAAACGCGAAGGATCGATGCGCCCCCCGTCATATACGTATATGCGCTTGGCGTGGAAGCCGGCACTGTGCACGAACTCCACCTGCTTGGTCTCGCGATCTCGCAAAGTGGCGTGACGTTCGAGGGTGTAGAGGTGATATTCGTCGAAGGGTTTTTCTGTAACAGGGGGACCGCCGCCCACGCCGCCAGCGATGCCGCCGATGACCCCACCCAGAACCTGTGCTCTAGGAAAACTCGGTTGGATCTTGTTCACATCGCCGGCCATGAGCTTTATGTGCGCGTTCTCGAATGTCTTGCCGGTGCGGTTTTCCATCGTGACCCAGCCGATCAGGTCGAGCGTGTCGCCGCTGGTTGGGGCGATCACGTTGTAGTCGGCTTCCCAGGTCATGCCGCCGGTCACGTAGCTGAGTTCGGCATCCAGCGGCCCGCCACGGTCGGCCTGCAAGGTCCAGTCGAGCGTAGGCTTAAGATTCGTGTCCTGAGGAAGCGCCGGGAATAGCGGCCGGCCGGGCAGCCCGAACTGCAGCTTGCCGGCGACCTCGATCAGCGGCTCTTCGGGCGCGCAACCGGTCTGGGCCGGCTGGTAACAAGGCTGCGGCTGGGGCACACGGGTGTAGCGCGGCATCCCGCTACCAGAACGCACGATGCGGCCTTGCAGTATCTCGGTCTTGTCGCTGTGGGTTACCTGGAAGTCGATGGTCTTACCCTCGAACAGCTCCAGCAAACTCTGCTGCGAGACCGGATCAGCCTGGTAGTTCTGCTCCAGGATCTGCAGCGCGCGTTTGCCAGCCGGATCGCGCAGCACGACGGAGTCGGGCTCCAATTGCGCGGTCGTACCGTCGAAGCGGACGTTGTTGACACCCGGCTTGAGGTCGAGCCGAACCTGCTGGCGTACCACGGCAAAGTCCTGGTTATAGATGGTGAGCGCGGGTGCAGGGACATTCTGGCCGAGGCAGGCCAGCGCTGAAAGCAGCAGTAGGAGGAGGCGGGCTATCGTGCGCATATTGGTTTCTCCGGTCTGAATAGACACGCCAGTCTAGTTCCTGGTTCCCAAGGAAAAGTAACATCCGGCCGGAATTCCGGTTTTTGGAACAGAAAATCTTTGCCTCCGTGCGATGCTGGCTGGGCCCGGGACTCTCTGGTTCCCGGGCATTGAACGACCGAGAGTCTCGTTCTTGCAACAGAGGTCCTTTTTCCACATCTCACCCCCGATTTCCACCCGCCCCGCCGCGGCCCGCAAACGTTAGAATAGAGATAACGTCTCTCATGTCCCAGTTTGTCCATCTTCACCTGCACACCGATTACTCGCTGCTCGATGGCGCCAGCGACATCGACAAGCTCATGCCGCGCGTGGCCGAGCTCGGGCAGGCGGCCGTCGCCGTCACCGACCACGGCAACATCTTCGGCGCGCTGCATTTCTACAATGCCGCCCAGAAGCACGGCATCAAGCCCATCATCGGCTGCGAGCTCTACGTCTGCCAGAAGGACGACCACCGCGTGGACCGCACGCCTCCCGACGGCGATAACTACAACCACCTGATCGTGCTTGCCGAGACCGACGAGGGCTACCGCAACCTGGTGAAGATCACTTCCGAAGCGTCGCTCAACGGCTTCTACTACAAGCCGCGCATCAGCAAGAAATTTCTCGCCGAGCACTCGCGTGGGCTGATCGGGCTTTCCGGCTGCCTGAAGGGCGAAGTCGCCGAGCGGCTGACGGAAGGGAAGTACGACGCCGCGCGCCAGGCTGCCGGCTTCTTCCGCGAACTCTTCGGCACCGAGAATTTCTTCCTCGAGATTCAGGACCAGGGCCTTGGACAGGAGCACAAGATCCGCGCCGACCTGCTGCGTCTGAGCCAGGACACGGGCATTCCGGTGGTCGCGACCAACGACAGCCACTATCTCTGCGAAGAGGATGCCCACGCCCAGGACGTGATGGTCTGCATACAGACGGGGAAGTCCATCCAGGATACGAGCCGCCTGAAGTTCCAGGGCAACCAGTTCTACGTGAAGAGCTACGACGAGATGGTGCGCATCTTCAAGGACACACCCGACGTGCTCACGCGCACCCTGGCCATCGCCGAGCGCTGCCACGTCAAGCTGGAGAAAGTCCGCAGCCCGTTCCCGCATTTCGAAGTCCCGGCGGGCTACACGCTGGACAGCTACTTCGAGCACATCGCGCGCGAAGGCTTTGCCCGCCGCCTGACGCTCTTGCGCGAGCTCGAAGCCCAAGGCCGCCTGCGCCACTCGCTCTCGGAATACGAGCAGCGCCTCTCGCGCGAGATACAGATCATCCAGCAGATGAAGTTTGCCGGGTATTTTCTTATTGTCTGGGACTTTATCCGCTACGCCAAGGAGAACCACATCCCCGTGGGCCCAGGCCGCGGCTCGGCCGCCGGCTCGCTCGTCTCGTATGCGCTCTCGATCACCGACATCGATCCGCTGGAGAACGGTCTGCTCTTCGAGCGCTTCCTGAATCCCGAGCGCGTGTCGCTGCCCGACATCGACATCGACTTCTGCATGAACCGCCGCGGCGAAGTCATCAACTACGTCACCCAGAAGTACGGCCGCGAGAACGTCGCCCAGATCATCACCTTCGGCACCATGCAGGCCAAGGCCGCCATCAAGGACGTCGGTCGCGCCATGGACATCCCTTACGGCGACGTGGACCGCATCGCCAAGATGATCCCGCAGCGGTTGAACATCACGCTCGAAGAATCGCTGAAGGAATCGGAGCAGCTCCAGACCGCGTACCAGAGCGACCCCCAAATCCGCCAGCTTCTCGACACCGCGCGCAAGCTGGAAGGACTGGTGCGCAACGCCGGGGTGCACGCCGCGGGGGTGGTGATCGCGCCACAGCCGCTCATCGAACTGGTCCCGCTGCATCGCACCAAGAACGACGAGATCGTCACCGCCTTCGACATGAAGGCGGTGGAGAAGATGGGCCTGCTGAAGATGGACTTCCTCGGGCTCACCACGCTCACCATCCTCGACGACGCACTCAAGCTCATCGTCCAGACCACCGGCCGGACGCTCGATCTGCAGAAGCTTCCGCTCGACGACCAGGAAACCTACCGCCGCGTCTTCCACACCGGGCTGACCTCGGGGGTGTTCCAGTTTGAATCGCACGGCATGCGCGATGTGCTGCGGCGCTACCAGCCCAACGCGGTCGAGGACCTTACCGCGTTGAACGCGCTCTACCGTCCGGGACCGATCCAGGGCGGGATGATCGACGACTTCATCGACCGCAAGCATGGCCGCAAGCCCATCGCCTACGAGCTTCCCGAATTGGAAGAGATCCTGAAAGAAACACTGGGCGTGATTGTTTATCAAGAGCAGGTGATGCAGATCGCCAACCGGCTTGCCGGCTACTCCCTGGGCGAAGCCGACCTGCTCCGCCGCGCCATGGGCAAGAAGAATCCGGCGGAGATGGCCGCCCAGCGCGAGCGCTTCGTGCAGGGCGCGGTTGAGCGCAAGTATCCCGAGAAGAAAGTCGTCCGCATCTTCGACCTGATGGAGCAGTTTGCCGGCTATGGCTTCAACAAGTCGCACTCCGCGGCTTACGCCCTGCTGGCCTATCACACCGCGTATCTCAAGACCCACTACGCGGTGGAGTTCATGGCCGCGCTGCTGACTTCGATGACCGGCAGCACCGACGACGTGGTGAAGTACATCAACGAATGCCGCGAAATGGGAATTGCAGTCGAGCCTCCGGATATCAACGTGAGCGCTGCGAACTTTACGCCGCACGGGCAGGCCATCCGCTTTGGCCTGGCTGCGGTGAAAAACGTAGGCGGAAATGCGATTGAATCCATTGTCGCGGCGCGGAAAAAGCTTGGCCGAAA
>JBKQPN010000101.1:0-102629 GCA_052145015.1 Terriglobales bacterium | reverse complement strand
GCCAGGGGAGTGGCGCCGGCGCAGATCATCTTCAGCGGCATGAACGCCAAGCGGGTGGAGATCGTCAACCGGGCTGCGATCAATGCCGCAGACTGCGCCGCCTCCGGCGTAGCCGGAACCGGCTGCGTGGCGGGTGCGGTCACTTCGCTGTTGGCCGCTTTCCCTCATGGCGCGGAACCCAGCAGCGAGCGTTGGGGCGCGGATGCTGAAATCCAGCTCCCCACACGTTACGCAACCTTGGTGGGCAAGTACTACACCGGGTCTGACCTGAAATACTACTTCGCGGGCCAGGTCTTCGGCGTCTTCAACGACAACCGCATCGGGTTGCAGAACGCTCCCGGTACGATTGGGACCGGCGGTGTGGTGATGTGCAACATCAACCCTACCAATTGTCCCAACGCGTTTAATATCGACGCTGAGGCGCCCAACGCCGCCTTCGGGTGGAACGCGGCTGCCGATGCTTGGCAGATCGTTCCGCAGCGTCCGGTGCGCACGGTGGGCGGGTTTGCGCAACTCTCCTTCCCGCTGTCGCGCATCTTCGACGCTAACCCGGCTGGCCGCAACGCCGGCTGGACCGTTGCTTTCACCTACGGTACCGACCAAGCCAAGGCACGTGACGTTCGTGCCGCGGCCGGTCCCCAGGGAGCCATCAACGGTACGGGAACCACCGGTGGGCTGCTTGCCAACGGTTACGTCGCGAACTCGAACGGCAGCCGTGACCGATCTGATATGGGAGCGATGACGCTGGTGTGGAAGTTCAACCAGTTTATCAGCTTCAACCTTGAGTCGTCGGTCTACCTGACGCGTTCCACCTGCATCGGTGGCAACGGCACCACGACCGGCGTGATTCTAGCGAGCTTTGACGGCGCCAGTTGCGCTGGCACCTTGTTCCGCGCAGAGCCCGCGCGCTACTGGCACGATTTCCGTAACGAGTTCGGTCCCGTCTTCACTTTCTAAACGGGTCTGAACCGGACCAACCTTCAGCGGGGTCGCCCACCCGGGCGGCTCCGCTGATTTTTTTGCGGCGCGCGGCGGCGCCGTGTGTTCCGTCAAGGATGCCTCCGGTCTTGATCAAGTGATCCAGACCGGGCACATCCCTGGCAGAACCGGCTGGGGATAGGATTGAATGGGGACGGCGGCGCTAAGCGCGTCCAATCATGAAGGAGGACCCCGTAGAGCGGACCACGCACCTCCAGCGGCCACTCATTGTGGCCGTTTAGCTAGGGCTTGTCCGCAGCGGCGCCTTCCAATTGGGGTTTCATGATGGACTGATAGCAACTGGGGCAGATGCCGTGGCTGAAGAGGGCCTCGCTGTGGTCGCTGAGGTATGTTTCCAGTTGTTCCCAGTAGTTCTGATCGTTGCGGATGCGCTTGCAGTAGGAGCAGATGGGGAGCAATCCCTGCAACTGGCGTACGCTGGTCAGCGCCTGTTGCAACTGGGCAACGTGGCCCGCCAGGGCGCTCTGCAACTCGACCACGCGGCGGCCTACGCGCACCCGCGCGCGCAATTCCTCGGGATTGCAGGGCTTGACCAGATAATCGTCGGCGCCGGCCTCGAAGCCCGCGAGGATGTCCTTGATGTGGTCGCGCGCGGTGAGCAGAATCATGTAGGTCGAGGCCATCTCGGGCTGGTGGCGCACGCGGCGGCACACTTCGATGCCGTCCATGCGCGGCATGAGCCAGTCGAGCACCGCGAGTTGCGGCGCACCCTCGGCCAGCAAGGCTTCCCAGGCCTCCACCCCGTCCCGTGCCAGCAACACCTCGTATTCAGCTTCGAGCAACCGCTGCAACAGCAGCGCGTACACGGGATCATCTTCGGCAAGCAGGATCTTCACTGGGCACCTCGCAGAATTTCTGAAGCTGGGAATCCAGACGGGCCATGGCGGCATCCAGCTCCGGCAGGGCCGCGGCCGCCGCCGGAAAATCACGCGCCCGCGCTCTCTCCTCCAGTTTCTCGGCCGCGCTCAGCGCTTCCGGCGCAGCCAGGCAGCGGATTTGTCCTTTCAAGCTGTGAGCGGCGCGCTCCAGTCCCTCCCCGTCGCCCTCCGCCAGGCCCAGTTCGATCTTCTCCAGCAGCCGGGGCGACTCCTGCAAAAAGATCTTGACGATCTCCCGCAGCAGGACCTCGTCCTCGGCGGTACGGGCTCGAGCCTGCTGGTAATCCCAGGCGGGAGGATCAGGCGCAATACTGCCGGGCGGCGCCACCACCTTCTGGAGTTCGGCCTGGATGGCTTCGACACTGACCGGCTTGGGAATGTAACCGTCCATGCCCGCGGCCAGACAGCGCTCACGATCGCCCTTCAAGGCATGGGCGGTCATGGCGACGATCGGCAGATGCCCGCCCAGCACCTGCTCCCGCTGGCGGATGGCGGCGGTGGCGGCAAAGCCGTCCATTTCCGGCATCTGCACATCCATGAACACCAGATCGTAGCGGCCGGTAGTCACCAGGGCTACGGCTTCCCCGCCGTGACGCGCCAGGGTTGCCGAGTGGCCTTGCTTCTCCAGCAAGCGCAGAATAAGTATCTGGTTCACCGGATTGTCTTCCGCCACCAGGATGCGCAGGCCGGCGCGCGCCTCGCGCAAAGAGTGGCGCGTGACCAGCGGCGGGGCCTTGCCCTCGGGCTGTCCCAGCACCGTCAGCAGGGCCTGCATCAGTTCGCTGTTACGGATGGGTTTGAGCAGGTAGGCGGCGATGCCCAGTTGGCGGCAGCGCGCCGCGTCTCCCCGCCGGCCGGCCGAGGTCAGCATCATGATGACGGCTCCGGCCCAGCGGGGATCGTGTTGCACCCGTTCCGCCAGTTCGAATCCGTCCATGTCCGGCATGCAGGCATCGATCAGCGCCACCCGAAAGGCCTTTCCGGTTTGCCGGGCAGACTCCATCTCGCGGATGGCGGCGGAGCCGTCCTCCACCGCTTGCGCCTGCATCCCCCAGCCGCGCGTAACCTCGCACAGGATGGTGCGATTGGTGGCATTGTCGTCGACCACCAGCACCGGCACTCCCGCCAGGATTTCCGGCCGGGCGGGAGGCGCCGCCGGCGGCTCGGCGCCGGCCGCGCGCAGGGGGATGGCGAAATGGAATCGGCTCCCCTCGCCGGCCTCGCTCTCTACCCAGATGCGTCCGCCCATTACCCGCACCAGGCGCAGGCAGATGGCCAGACCCAGGCCGGTACCGCCGAAGCGGCGCGTGCTGCTGCTATCCACCTGGGAGAACGCCCCGAACAGCAGGTGCTGTTTTTCAACCGGGACCCCGATGCCGGTATCGCTGACGGTGAAGCGCAGTTCCGGCTTGTCGCCGAGCGCCGCGGCCCGCACCTCCAGCACCACCTCGCCCTTTTCGGTGAACTTGATGGCGTTGCCCACCAGGTTGAGCAGGATCTGCCGCAGCCGCCCGGGATCCCCTAACACCTGCTGGGGAACACCCTCGCCAATGCGGCAGGCCAGTTCCAGACGTTTTTCGTGTGCCTTCAGGGCCAGGTTTTTCAGGGTCTCGGCAACGCAGTCCGGGAGGTCGAAGGCGATCTCCTCCAGCTCCAGCTTGCCCGACTCGACCTTGGAGAAGTCCAGGACGTCGTTGATGATTCCCAGCAATCCCTGCCCGGACGACCTGGCCATCAGCAGGTATTCGCGTTGCTCGGAGGTAAGCTCGGTTTCCAGCGCCAGCTCGGTCATGCCCAGAATGCCGTTGAGCGGAGTGCGGATCTCGTGGCTCATGTTGGCGAGGAATTGGCCCTTGGCGTGGTTGGCGGCTTCCGCATTCTCCTTGGCCTCGGCCAATTGCGGGTTGGTGGCGCGCAGCTCGGCGGTACGCCGGGCCACTTCCTCCTCCAGATGTTCGCGGTGGCGTTTGAGTTCCAGTTCGCGCACCTGGATTTGCTCCAGCATGTCGTTGAAGCTGGTGATGAGCAGGCCGAACTCATCTTGCCGCCGGCCGGTAGCGCGAATGGCATAATTCCTTTCGACGGTGACTTGGCGGGCGGTGCAGACAAGCTCCTGCAGCGGTTCGGAGATGAGTTTCTGCAGGCTGGAGGCGAGGGCAAACGCCAGGGTCAGGCATCCGAACAACGCCAGCAGGGTGGAAATCAGGGTGCGGTGCACCCGGGCGCGCACCCGTCCCAGGTCGGTGACGATATACACCGTGCCGATGGTCTCACCCGCCAGCGTGATGTGGCCGAAGTGCGCCAGCGAAGTCTTTCCCAGATAGCTTCCGTTTGCAAGAATGGAAGGACAAGCCTCGCCGGCGTCGGCATCGCGCCGGTAGCGTGCGAACGGCTGCCCATTCTTGCCGTAAATGCAGGCGGCGATCACGTGGGGATCGCTGCGCAGCGTCCCCAGAGTCTCGGTAGCGGCGTGCACGTCCCCGAAAGTGAGGGCGGCGGTGGTGTTGGCGCCGGTGGTGGTCGCCAGTACCGCCAGTTGTTCGCCCATCACCAGCGGGGCGTCCACCAGGTCGTGCACGATGACTACGACCGAGCCGGTGAGCAGGGCCACCGCGCTGGTGACCAGTATGATCAAGGTCAGCTTGTGCCGGACCGCCAGGTCGCCGATGCGAGACATGCTGCTAACCTCCTCCTGACGAGGCCCCGCGCACGCTCTGCGCCAGAGCCAGCAACTTGGAGCTGATCCTGAGCCCGGCCTGATCCGCCGCTTCCAGGTTGACCTCGAAGCGAACACGGTTGTCCAGCAGAAGAAATCGAATGACGCCGCCCTGGCGGATGAACTCCGGACTTTCCCCCACGGTGAGCAGCGGCTCGCCGCGGCAACCGGCCAGCATCGTCCGCAGGGCGCCGGCTTGGGAGCGGCCCACAAAAAGCACCTGGCAATGGAGAGCGCGTTCGCCCGGGTTCACGCGAACCACTTCGAGGGTGCGCCCGTTCACGGTCTTGCCGGCGACGATCCGCTCCAGTTCCTGGCCGAGGTGGTCCTCGCCCAGCACGCATAGGCGTAGGCGGCTGCCATTCTCGCGGAAACTCCCCGCCGGCCACTCGATGAATTTCACAAAGTTAAACAGGAAGGCGGCCTTCACCTGGTATTCCGTGGGTTGCTCCTGTGCCATGGCGATCGCGGGGCGCATCGCCAATATGACGGCAAAAGACCCCAGCAACTTTAATGTCGTCCATCTTGGCGGCCGGCCGGGCATGGTCAGAACCGGTACTCCAGTTTCAGGCGGATAGACCGCCTATCCTGCGGGAGAGAATCCTGCAGGAACTGGGAACCGGCGGGCTGGGAATATCGCTTGTCGAAAAGGTTATAGGCGCTAAACGAAAAATTGGCGCGCTGGCCCAGGTTGCGCGCCGTCAGAGTCAGATTGGTGATCGCGAAACCGCCCAGCGCGGTGCCGGCAAGAGTCGTGCGGCTGCTGGTGTACTGGCTTTCCCACCCCGCCAGCAAGCGCCGCCGAAGGAGTGGAGCCGCCAGGTTGACCTTCGCCAGGTGGCGCGGCGAATTGGGCAACGGCAATTGGCTGATGCGGTCTTCGGCGTCTCCGAAGGTGTAACTGGCGTGCCCTTCCACGCCGTCGTTCAGCTTCCCCTGCAGATCGAACTCGAGCCCGCGGGCAAGGGCGTGGTCGTTGTTGGAGAGAACGGACTTGCCGCTGCTGGGATCCAGCATGCTGGAAATCAGGTCGCCGATGTCGTTGTGATAAGCGCAGGCCGTCAGCCGAAGCCGGCGCCCCAGGCCCTGCTCCACGATGGCTTCGCCGCTGCGCACTTTTTCCGCGTGGAGATACGGGTTGCTCTCGCTGAGAGGGCTGGCGAAGTACAACTCGAAGGCGCTGGGGGCGCGGAAGGCTTCTCCTGCCACCAGCTTGAAGGCGGTGTGTTCCCAGGGATGAACAATCAGCGCCAGACGCGGGCTGGTCGCCCTCACCGTCGGGTATTGATCATGCCGAAGCGCCACGTTCAGCGAAATCTTGCGGGTGATGGAATACTCATCCTGCAGATACACCGCCCACACCGTGGAGCTGCGATAGTCGTGCACATAGGAGGAGTAGGGGCTGCTATCGTAGTTGCGCTGATCCTGCCGGAAGTTGTCACGGAAATCGATCCCGCCGGTGATCAGGTGCTTCTCCAGAACCGCCCGGGAGAGCTTCAGCTCGCCGCCCCACCATTGTCCCAACAGGTCGCTGATGTTTACGGTTGGGGATCCATTCGGGTACGGAATCGCCTGGTCGAATTGGTAGTAGTCGAGAGATACCCGGCCGGCGACCGCCCACGCTCCGAAGGTGCGGTCATAGCTGAGATCGCCGTAGGCTGCCTCGTCCGTGCTCCGCTCGCGGGGATCATCGAAGGCCAGGCTGTACGCCGCGGTGGGAATATGTTTATGGCGCAGCCCGTACACCCCTTCGAAGGTGAAATGTCCGTGGGAGACCTTCACCAGGAAGTCGTTGGCCGACTCGTCGTCCAGGCCGCGCGCGATGCCGTTATTGGTCTGCGGACTGTCGAACTCCGGAAAATAAAGCGTTTCACCGGCGCTGCCGTAGAAGCTGCCGGAGAGCAGGACTTCCCAGCGCTGGAAGGTATGCCCGTAGCTGACCCGCCCCTTGCCGGTACCGAAGGAACCACCTTCCATGGAAATCTCCGTGCCCACGTCACGTCCGCGCCGGGTGATGATATTGATCACTCCGAAAACGGCGTTGGCTCCGTAGAGCGAGGAACTGGGTCCGCGGATTACTTCCACACGTTCAATCAAGTCCACGTCCAGGGGAAGCTCGCGGCTAATCGGCGAATTTTCAAAAATCGCATCGTTGGCGCGGTGGCCATCGACCAACAAAAGAAAAGGAGTGTTGTAGTCACTGGTCCGCGTGAAGCCCCGGATGCCCAGGTTGCCGTACTGATGGTCGTCGCTGACGTAGAACCCCGGTACCGATTGCAGGATGTCGGCGAGGGTGCGGTAGCCGTAATTTCGGATGTCCTCGGCGGTGACAATGCTGACAAAGCTGGGCGCTTCGCGCACGCTCTGCAGGTGCTTGGAGGCGCTGTACACCTCGAGGTTCATCAGCGTTTCCAGGCTGGCGTCGCCGAGATCGCGCGGCGGCTGGGGTGAGTCCTGGGCCAGCATCATGCCGGCTGTCAGCGCTGGCGCCAACAGGCACAACCCGAGCCAGGATCGCCGACGGAGGGAACAACCGCCACGCATGATTACCTCAGTGATGGGAAGGGCATTGGGCTAAACGCATTGCTGAGAGCAGGCGTGCGGCCAAAGCACCCCGCGCCACCAGGCCTGGCTCAAGTGGCTGTGGGGATGGCGGATAGCTTCTGGCGAGCGCCCAACTTTCAAGGCAGGATTAAGGTTGCGAGTCTTATTTGGAAAGCAGTTCCCGCAGTGGGAATTTCCCCGGCACGAATTTTCAGGGCGCGTTATTTGACCGGGCTGCTTGATATGCCAGTGGCTGGCCGCCGCTTTCGCGTCTACCGGGATGCCGCGGTGCGGCCCTCCGCGGTGACGTGGCACTTCAGGAATTCCTGTACGAACTGCCGGCCCTCGGCGGTGATGCAGCCGCGATCGGTCTCCAGCCGCACCAGTTCCGCAGCTACCAGAAATCCCAGCCAGTGCTCGAAGCTGGAGCCCTCGTACAGTTCCGGAAAACGCCGGGACAACCGCAGGTAGAAAGCGTATAGCTGCGCCAGCGCGCAGCCTTTGGGTCCGGCGGAACTGAGCTGCTCGAGCAGCGGCAGTTGAGTGTCCCACAGCATGAAGCGCTCCGGATCGAAGGCATGCACGATGGAGAGCGCGGAGAAGGGCTGGCTGAGCGGCCCCAGGCGTAATTGCCGGACGTGCTTGCGTTCCGCCACGTCGGCCAGCAACAGCAGGCTGACAATCAGGACGAAGGCCACCAGCGCGGCAACCACCACCAAAAGCGGCACACCCCACCTCCAAGAATTCCCGTTATCTTACTAGGAATCGGGAATCCCGGCGCACCTGCTTTCCTGGTTTTCTTCCTGTTGGCCCGCCGCCTCCCTCGGCGTGATGGGCTGGTTGCAGCTCAGCCCCGAACCGTCAGCACAGGGCATTTGGCGCGAGCAAGCACCCGGTGTGTCATCGCCCAAGCCAGGTGGCTAAGGGCGAAGGGATGCCGGCTGCGGCGCGCACCCATCACGATCAAGTCCGCTTTCTTTTCCGCCGCCACCAGCAGGATGACGTCGGCCGCGGTGCCGCACTCCACCAGAAATTCCGGTATGCGGTCCAACCCTGCTTCCGGCGGTATCAGGTCCATGAGTTGGCGGAGGGTCTGCTCGCGCAGCGTGTGGTTGAGAGCATCGCCGCGCACCTCGCATACGTGCAGCAGCGCCATTTGGGCATGATTCTCCCGTGCCAGCCATAACGCAGAGTCCAGGGCCGCCAACGATCCTGGCTGAAAGTCGGTCGCGTAGAGAATCTGTCCCAGCGCCTCCTGGGGGACAACCTTGGCAAAGCTCTCGGGGCCCACGGTCAGTACCGGGCAGGGCGCCAGGCGCACGATCTCTTCGACCATCGAGCCCAGCAGCAGCTTGGAGAGACCGCCGCGGCCGTGCGTCCCCACCACGATCAGGCCGATGTCATGTTTGGCTACGATCCGGGAGAGGGCCGGCCACAGCTCTCCGCGTTCGAGCAACAACTCGTGGGGAATCCCTTCCAGCAACGAGCCCTCGTACAGCGAAGCCATGTCACTTTCCGCTGCCGTCCATTCCGCATCGAAGCACGCGGGCATGGCCTCGATCGGGATCGCCAACCTGGGCACGCCGGGTACGACGTGCGTCACCCATAGCTTGGCCCCGTGCCGGCGGGCGTAGTTCGCAGCCACCGTCAGCGCGGTCTGGGAATATTCGGAAAAATCGGTCGCAAACAGGATGTTCTTGAGCGAGATGAGAGTTCGGGTTTCCACCAGGGGCATGAGACACCTCCTCCCCGCTTGGTGAAACACGCGCAAGTTGTTTTGCTTCTCTAAAAAATAAGCCCAGCTTACAGCCGGCGCAGTGACTGCAGTCACCGGAAGCTGTGAGCGGGACAAGAGCCGCGCCGTGGTTACGCTAGCGCGCCCCCACCGCCTGCGGGAAGGCGCGCTCGGCCACCATCTTCAGCGCCGCGGTGCCGCGCACTTCGTTGTCGAACAGCGGGATGATGGCGCGCACGTTATCGAAGTCGCGCCAGATCTCGTCCATGTACGCGTCCTGCATGGCCACGCGGTTCTTCACGAACTCGGGCGAGTCGGCCTTCACCTGGTCCTTCTGGATCAGCATGTTGACCAGCACCCCGCCCACCGGGATGCCGAAATCGCGGAACCAGTTGATGAAGCGCTTGATCACGGCGATGGGCAACGCCTCCGGCAGGGTGACGAAGAAGAACGCAGTCAGCTCCGGGTCGGTGAGCAGATCGCGGGCGTGGAGGATGCGTTCACGGAAGCTGAGCAGGTAGTCCATCAGCGGGTCGGCTTGCTTCTTCTTGGTGAAGCTGAAGAGCTCGCGCAGCGATTGCGCTTCCTCGCGCGACTTCACCATCTTGTTCACCCACAGCGAGTACACCTTGCTCATGCCCAGCAGGCGGCGGGCATTGGCGGTGGGCGCGGTGTCGAAGACGTAGGTGTCGTACTCGTTCTTGAACATCAGGTCCACCATGTTCTCGAACATGGCCGACTCTTCGAAGGCCGGGTTCATGGTGGCGCTCTCCACGAAGCTGTCGGCCTGGGTGGAGATCTCGGCGAACTTCAGAAACCAGCGGATCTTCTCCTTGATGTCCTGCTTGGAGCGCTCGATGGTCTCCTTGGTGTCGATCTCATACGCCCACAGGTTGGGGACGCCGGTCACCGCCGTGGGCTTCCCGTAGACGTTCTGGTCGAGCAGGCCGCTGAGCGAGTGCACCGGGTTGGTGGAGGCCAGCATGGTGCGCTTGCCCTGCTGCGCCAGGTGCATCGCGGTCACGCCCGCCATCACCGTCTTGCCCACGCCGCCCTTGCCCCCGAAGAAGGAGTACTTCAGCTTGGGATGCGCCGTCGCGTATTCGGTCATCGATTGTGTGATGTGTGGCATGTCATCGCCTCCCGTTTCCGTTGCCGTACATCAGCCCGGCCAGCTTCTCGATCATCTTCAGCCCGGTGACGTCGCGCTCCAGCTCCGGCACCCGTCCGACCACCTGCTTGCCAAAGGTCTGGTCGATCTTCTCCAGGTAGGTCCCCTGCATCTTCACCCGGTTCTGCAGGTACGGCGGGATCCCCTCGCCCACCAGGTTCGCCGGCAGCACCCGGTTGACGATGTACCCGACGATGGGCACGTCGAACTTGGCGAACAATTGCGCCGCCTTCTCCGTGTCCAGGATGATCATCTCTTCCGGCACCACCACGAAGAAGAACGCGGTTTTCTTCTTGTCGGTCAGGATGCCCGAGGATTGGTTGATGCGGTTCTTGATGTACTGCAGCTCGGTCAGGATGTGGTCCTCTTCCGTGGTCTTCTGCCGCTTGATGCGGGCCACCATCTCCTCCTGCTCTTTCATCTCTTCGCGGAGCTTGGTGATGCGGTTGATCCACTCGTCGTAGACCTTGGCCATGGAGAGGTAGTAGAGGGCGTGGCCCAGCGGCACCAGGTCATAGATGTAGTAGTCGTATTCGCCGCCCACCACGATGTCCACCACCGCGTCGAAGATGGCCGACTCTTCCATGGCCGGTTCGGCCGAGGCGGCCTGGATGTACTGCTCGATTTCGTCCGGCACCTGTTCCATCCCATACATGTCGAGAATCTTCTTGCGGATCTCGTTCTGGTACTGGCGGATGTGCGAGTCGGCGTCGATCTCCTGGGCGTAGAGGTTGTCGATGATCTTCACCGGCCCCTTGCCGAAGATGTCCTTCTGGAAGATGTCGCTCAGCGAGGCTTGCGGGTCCACGGAGAAGACCAGCACCTTGCGCCCGTGCTGCGCCAGCCAGAAGGCCGTCGCCGCCGAGAAGGTGGTCTTCCCCAGCCCGCCTTTGCCGCCGAACATGATGTAGCGACGGTCCGGGTTCTGTTCAAAAACCTCATTCATTCCCATGTTGTCCTCGTATGATTGCGGCGTTCTGGCTTTTAGCTCTTGGCTTTTGGCCTTTAGCCTGGCTCGGTACTCGGTACTGGTTTCTAGAACATCGCGTCCGACACGTCCTTTTCCCGCAGCATGCGCCGCTTCCACGTAGAGATGTTGGGCACCACGTAGGGCAGCAGCCGCAACGAATAGTACGGCGGCAGGATGGGAACGCCGATGAGGTCACCCATGGTGATCAGGATGAACAGGTGCTCCATGCTGGCGCGCGTGCGCATGGCGTAGCGCGACATGTCGTGCGCGCTCATCCCGTAGGCGATCTCCTTGACCTTGCCAAAAAACCCCTGCTTCTCTTCCTTTTCTTCTGCTTGTTGTTTTTTCTTCTTTTCCGGTTTGTCTGCCATTTTCGGGCTCCTAACTTCCGGCTATTAGCTCCTAGCTCTTGGTTCCTGGTACTTGGTACTGGGTACTTGCTACTCCTTCACATTCCGTGCAAATGGAACTCTTCCCGGTCCGAGAACTCGCGCTCGCGCATCACCCGGCGTTTCCAGGTGGCGACCTGCGGCACCACGTAGGGCAACAGGCGCAACGAGTAGAGCGGCGGGATCACCGGCACGCCCAGCATGTCGCCCATGGTGATCAGCATGAATGCCGATTCCAGCTCGGCCCGCATTTCCATGGCCTGCCTCTCGAACTCGAAGGCATACATGCCGTAGATGAATTCGCGGATCTTCTGCAGCATTCCCTGCCGCTCCCCTCCGACTTGCTGCGCTCGCATTCGCCGCCCGCCTTCTGCTGTGCCATAATCAGCGCGCCGTCAATGGGACCTGACGGACCCACATGTCACTCAGTCTTGCCATCTTCATCATCGTAGTCATCATCGTCGTCGGGGGCTTCGCCCTCGGCACCCAGCGCAACATCCACCGGGGTAATGCCGCCATGGCCTGGGCCCAGAGTGGTCTACGGCTGGTGGGCGAGAAGACCACTGTGCGCTGGCTGGGCTCTTCCGTCGTACAACTGAAGATCCAGAACGCCAAGCGGCCCTTCCGCGAAGTTGAGGTCCTGTTCGTACTCGAACCTCGTGACATCGCCCCACTCTGGTTCCTGGCCCGGACACGCGGACGTCGCGACCTGTTTATCTTCCGCAGCCGCATGCACAAACTGCCCGAGTTCGAGTTCGAAACCTTCGAACCCACGGCCTGGTCGGCGCGCGGCCGCGAGTCCCAACTCCGCAGCCAGAAATGGCAGCCGGTCTCGGCGCGCGACCCGCTGGTCGCCTACGCGCCCGAGGCGGCGACGGCGGCCCACCGCCTGCTGGATCTCGCCATGCTCTCTGGCACTCCGCTGGTACGGCTGTCCATCCAGCGGGCAGATCCCAACTTCGAGGTGCACTGGCCCTTGGCCGAACTCAAGAAGCTGCCGGCCAGCACCGTGTTCGAAACCCTGCGCAAGCTCGGCGAGCAAGCCTGAACCCAGAGCCCCGGGAAACCTGCAAGCTCCGGACAGATGTGAACTGCCCTTAACGCGCCGCCGGCGCCAACACCGGCTCCTTCCCCTTCACGGGCGCGGCCGGTTTCATTCGCGTCCAGGCGCGCCACGCATCGTAGGCAATCAGCACCGAGGCCACGAATAGCAACGCCGCCACGATGATCATGGCCACCGCGCCGATAAAGTTGATCGGCTGGGCCGCGATCGTCGGATTCGACAGGATGCTCGCGTACAGGTTGTATCCCGTCACCACGATGGCTGCCATGGTGGTTATGTACATAAACAGCATGGGGTAAAGGGCGAAGCGCGGGCTGCGGCCTATCGACTTCAGCCACAGGCTGACGATCAGCAGGCTCAGCGCCGCCATCAACTGGTTCGAGGCGCCAAACAACTGCCAGAGGTAGACCCAGGTGCCGCTCAGAACCAGCAGCATCGTAAGTGCCATGGAGACGATAGCCGCGATGTGGGCATTCTTGAAGCCCACCCAAGTCTCACCCATCCACTCCGCCAACGTGACGCGCATGACGCGGAAGACGAGTTGCACCACCGTCAGCACGATCACCACGAAGACGCCGAAGCCGAGCGCCGTGCCGTAAGCCTGCGGGATGCCGCCGAAGGTCACCATGCCCAGCAGCTTGCCCACGCCTCCGGCAAAGGCACCGGCTCCCGCTCCGCCGGCGATGGAGATGGCCACCAGCGACAGCAGCGCCAGCGCGTTCTCGCTGAACATGCCGCCGCCGCCCACCGGCAGGCCGTCGGTCTCATACTCCAGTTGCCGCGCGGTGCCGATCGAGCCCACCAGCGCATGCCAGCCGGAGATGGCGCCGCAGGCGATGGTCACGAACAGCATCGGCCACAGCGGCTGGATCGCCGGCAGCGCCTGCAGAATGTTGCCCGCGGCATCCTTGGCCTGCGTCACCGACATCCAGGTGCCAAACACCTTGGTGTTGAAGGTAATCGCCTGCGCCATTGCGGCATTTCCGAACAGGGCTCGGACACCGCCGACAACGGCTCCCAGCGCCGACAGCCCGATGGTCAGAAACGTTATCCAAAAACCGAGATAGTTCACGGGCTGGGCGAAGCGCCAGATCGGCAACACCGTGCCCAGATAGGAGAACGCGAACACGAACACGCACCAGAAAATGAACGAAGGCAGCATCTTGATGGCGCCGTTCTGGTTCAGGTACTTGGGAACGATCTTGCCCTCGGGGTTAACCTCGCTGAATAGATGACGGGGGTCGGAATGGGTGGGATCGACCACCGTGTACAGCGCCCGTCCTCCGCTCAGTTGATTGATGCCGTTGCCGAGCTTGTCCACGATGGAGTTGATAGGGCCGGTGTAGGCGATGGCCGCGGCCGGTTTGCCGGCGGGGGTGGTGCCCTTCACTAAGGTCATGCCCATAGCGCCGATGGCGATGGAGGCCATGGTAATGCCCACGGCGACGAAGGTCACCAGGATCAGGTCCATCTTCCAGCGGTAGAGCATCTGGCCTGCCACCAGGCCCATGATGGCCAGCATCAGGATGCCGAACGGGACATCGGCGCGAGGATCGAAGATGCCCGCCAGGATGCCCACGAACGCGCCCGCCAGCAGCAGCAGGTAGAAGAAGATGAACACAAACAGGATCACCCGCGTTCGCGGGGCGATCAGCTTGTGGGCTATCGCGGAAAGCGAATTGCCATCATTGCGCACCGCCACCATGATCGCGGAATAGTCACTGGCCCATCCGATGAAGGTCACGCCCAGCACCAGCCACAGCAGCGAAGGCAGCCAGCCCCAGATCGTGACCGCCACGATCGGCCCCACGATGGGACCGGCGGCGGCGATGGACTTGAAGTGATAGCCGTAGAGTACGTTGCGGCCAGTGGGCACGTAGTCCACCCCGTCCATGTACATACGAGCAGGAGTGGCTTTCTTCATGTCGGGTTGAACAACCTCGCGGTCGATGCGCCGCGCGTAGCGGGTGTAGGCAAGCCAGATCATCACCGCGCCCAGCACGGCCACCACGGTGGCATTCATGGGATGGTGGAAAATGGCAAACCCACCAACCACCACGACGGGGATTACCACAAGGATCAAAATCCATAGCCGGATATTCATCTCGGACTCCTCCTGGAACCTGGGTTCCGATCAACGAAAGAGAGCCTTGAAAACACCGACACCAAACCCTAAACCGGCGCCTGGTTCGAGGACGGAAGAACCAGGCCCATTCCCGGCGTGGGGCTGTTACATCCCACTATCCGCCGGTGGGTCCCGACCGTAATGTGACTCCGGTCACCGCAGGGGGTGAGATTGTATCACGGGACTTGGAGGTGTCCACCGGGTTCCGCTATGCTATCTGTTGTATTTTTAAGCAGGGAGGTTCCCATGCCTGAAACTCCATCCACTATGGCGCCGCTGGGGATGATCGCCCCCAAGTTCCGGCTGCCCGAGGTGGTCAGCGGCCGTACCGTATCGCTAGATGACCACAAGAGCGCTCCGGCGCTGCTGGTGATGTTCATCTGCAACCATTGTCCCTATGTAAGACACGTTCGCGAACACCTGGCGCAACTGGTGCGCGAGTACCAGGCCCGGGGCGTGGCCGTGATTGGCATCAGTTCCAACGACGCGGCGCAGTTTCCCGAGGACGGCCCCGAGGGCATGAAGGAAGAAGCCCGGGCGGTGGGCTACACCTTCCCATATCTGTTCGATCAAACGCAGGAGGTCGCGAAGGAATACCGCGCCGCCTGCACGCCGGATTTCTTTGTGTTCGATAAGGATCGCCGGCTCGTCTACCGTGGACAGATGGATGACAGCCGTCCCTCGAGTGGCCGCCCCGTCACCGGCGAGGACCTGCGCGCCGCGCTCGACGCGGTGCTCGCCGGCCGGCCGGTCGCGGTCGACCAGACGCCCAGCCTGGGCTGCAACATCAAGTGGAAAGAGAAGAACGCGCCGGAGTATGCCACGCTCGTCAGCAAGTAAACGCAGCTTCTTCCAATGTGACATGTGAAGGGGCACGCCTTTCAGGCGCCACGTACCACGGACTTAAGTCCGAAGGGCGGTTTTCGAAGGGTCGGATTCCCACAATTAGCGTAGTCACGCAGGATGATCGTTGAGATTGGGATCTACAACCAGCGATGCTGCAAGGCCCTACGGGCCTTGCTGTATTCTGCGGTCCCCTCTTGCCATTTCCGCTCATTGTTCCATTAGTGAAAGGATCATGCCCGTCGTCGCAAGTGAATCTACACCCACCGGAACCACTTCAGCGCCAGCACGAACGACACCCCGCCCCAGACGGCCATCACCGCCAGCCGCGTTCCCTGCGCGGCCAGCGGCGCGCCCTCCAGAATGGTAGCCCGCAGAGCGTCGTTCAGCGCGGTCAGCGGCAAGGCCTTGATGTAAGGCAGGAGCATCGCGGGGAAGCGCTCGTAGGAGAAGAACACGCCGGAGAACACCCACATGGGCAGCATGACCACGTTGATCAGCCCGCTGACGGTCTCGATCTTGCGCGCGCGGCTGGCGGTCAGCAGGCCCAGCCCACCGAAGCTCAGCGCCCCCACCGCCCCGATCAGAACGATGGTGAGGAGCGAGCCCAGCACGCGCATGTGGAACACCAGCATGCCGAGACCCAGCAACAACACCACCTCGATCAGCATCAGCACCAGCCGGCTCGAGCTGAGAGCCAGCAGGAAGTCGCTGCGGCGCATGGGCGTCGCCAGGTAGCGCTTGAGCAGCTTGCGCTGGCGCATGTCCACCAGGGCAAAACCGATCCCCCACATGCCGGAGTTCATCAGGTTCATGCCCAGCAGGCCGGGAATCAGGAAGTCGATGTAGCGCGAGCCCGGCTCCATGGCGGTCTCGCTGGAAGTGGCGACGACCTCCTTGCGGCCGGCGGCCGCCTGCAGAGCGTCGTCCACCTGTGCCTGCGCCAGCACGCTCTCCGGACGGGCGGGATCGTAGCGATAGCGCACGCTGCCGTCCGCCTGAGGAATCACCACCAGCGCGTACTTGCCGAGGCGGAAACGGTTGAAGGCTTCCGGCTGGGAAAGCACATCGGCGTGAATGCCAGCGTGCTGCGGCGAGGCTTGGAGCCAGTCGATGGTGCGCTGCGCCCCCGGGCCAGCAACTACGGCGATGTTGGTGACCCCGGCGGGCTTGTCGCGGAAGGCAATCCCCAATCCCACCGCCAACAGCAGCGGGAAGACGAACACCCAGAAGACAACTTCCCGCTCGCGCTGCAGTTCTTTCATGCGCGCGGTAAGCAGAGCCCAGTATCCGGCCCAGCGGCCGTTGGGACGCGCAGGCCGCGGCGACGATGGCGCGGCAGAGCGATTTTCGGCTTGTTCTTCGATCGGCGCGGTCACGGAGAGGCTCGTTGAGATTGAGGATCTACAACTGTCGATGCTATCAGGCCCGTAGGGCCGGTCTAGATTAGCCCAGGGCGGAAGCCCTGGGTAAGCTGTTAAGAAAAGATCCGAGCCCCGAAGGGGCGGCACTCTGAACACGGTGCCGCCCCTGAAGGGCTCCTCTAATTTTTTCGCCGGTCGCCCAGGGCTCCCGCCCTGGGCTATGGTACGTCGGCCCTACGGGCCTTGCAGCTTCGGCGGTGCCCACACACTCGTTCGCCGTCCCCACGTTTTCCTATTCCCCCTGCAAAGCCCTACTCACTACTCCCTATTCCCTATTCTTCCCTCAAATGCCTGCCCGTCAGATGCACGAACACGTCCTCCAGGCTCGCCTGGCGCGTGGTCAGGTGAACCAGGTGCCAGCCCCGCTCCTCCACCGCGCCGAGCAGTGCGGGGATGGTCTGGTGTGCTTCGCGTACGCTGAGCGACGTCAGACCGTCTTCCTCGTGTACCGAGTCCACGCCCGGCAGCGACTTCCAGAGTTCGCGTGCGGCGCCGTCCACGGGCGGAGCCACGGCGAACTCAACCATGTTCTGTCCACAGTAGCGCTTGATCAGTTCAGGCGGCGTGCCTTCGGCGATGATCTTTCCGTGATCGATGATGGCCAGCCGGTCGCACAAGCGCTCAGCTTCGTCCATGTAGTGGGTGGTGAGCAGCACGGTGCCGCCGCGCTTCTGGAACTGCCGCACGATCTCCCAGAGCTGCCGCCGGCTCTGCGGGTCGAGGCCGGTGGTTGGCTCGTCGAGAAAGAGAATCCTGGGATTGCCCACCAGCGCGGCCGCTACCGCCAGCCGCTGGCGCTGTCCGCCCGAGAGCTTGCCCACCCAGGTGTCGGCTTTCTCCGTGAGCGCCATCTCTTCCATCACCGCTTCGGGCGAGCTTGGTTGCCGGTAAAAACTGGAGAACAACTCCAGGGTTTCGCGCACGCTGAGGTTTTCCGAGAGGCGCGTCTCCTGCAGCGAGATGCCCAGCAGTTCGCGCAGCTCCCGCTCGTGCGCGCCCCAGTTGCGTCCCAGGATCTCGACTTCGCCGGAGGTGGGCGGGAGCAGCCCTTCCAGGATTTCAATCGTCGTCGTTTTGCCCGCGCCGTTCGGGCCCAGCAAACCGAAGCACTCGCCCAGCCGGATCTCAAGGTCGAGACCGCGCACGGCTTCAACTTTGCCGTCATAGGTCTTGAACAGATTGCGGCAGCGGACCACCACATCCCCTGGGTTGTTCATGATGTCGGACCGACCTGGGTGGAGCAGGGCTTCAGCCCTGCATAAATGGCGGTGCCACTGCTGTCCGGCTTCAGCCACTGAGGCCCGCACTGCCCCTGCGATCTTCGGAGTACCTCAGGGGCTGAAGCCCACAATTCAAAGCGCCGCGGAAATGCAGGCCTGAAGGCCTGCTCCACCCTGGTGAAGGATCCAGTACCCACAATGGAATGATAACGTAATGCCCGGGTCTCGCCGGCAGGCCCCAGGATTGGCGTGATAGTATTTTTCGTTTTCCAAAGTCCAACGGGCTTCCGCACCGATGAACAACACTTCTGTCTGCCTGCCGTTCCGTGCCGCCATCGCCCTGGTCTTGATTGTTGTCGTCGCTCCTATTCCTTCCTCGGGCTGGGGTGGCGAAGGGCACCTGATGATCAACCAGATTGCCGCCAGCTACATTCCCGCGGACATGCCGAAGTTCTTTCGCCAGGCGGGAACGCGGCTGGGGTATCTGGCCTCGGAACCCGACCGCTGGCGCGACAAGCAGGACGTGCAGTTGAAGGCCGCGCAGGAGCCCGAACACTTCATCGACTTGGAGCGCGTCGATTGGATGACAGAATTCCCTCGCGACCGCTGGCAATTCGTGCACGCGCTCTACGAGAAGCGCGCCACGGCGGCCAATCCCGACGAACTGCTGCCGGAGAGAGTCGGCCTGCTGCCCTATGAAACGATTGAGGTCTACCAGCGTCTGCGCAACGCCTTCCGCCAGTATCGCCAGCTCGAGAAAGATCACCAGCCCACCGGGGCGGTGGAGCAGGATATCGTCTTCTACGCCGGATGGCTGGGTCACTACGTCGGCGATACTTCCCAGCCCCTGCACACGACCATTCACTATGATGGCTGGGTCGGTCCCAATCCCAAGGGCTACGCCGTACACGTTGAACCCACTCCCACCGCGCCCGGCCTGCACTGGAAGTTCGAGGGGGTCTTCGTGGCGGCGAATATCAAGACCGAGGACGTCACCCCGCACATGCACCCGGTGCAGCGGCTAAGCGACCCGTTCCCGGACTATCTGAAGTTCCTGCGCGGCAGCCACAGCCTGGTGGAGAAGCTGTACCAACTGGACAAGGCCAAGGCTTTCGACGGCGCGGGCACGCCCGAGGGCAAGCGGTTCGTGGCTGAGTGCATGGCCTCCGGAGCGCAGATGCTGGTTAACATGTGGTACACCGCCTGGCTGGAGAGCGCCGAGACCGAGCCGAAGGCAGAGAAGAAATGACCGCCCCTCTCACCCCTGACCAGCAACAGCGCTTGCTGGAGGCGGCCCGCGCCATGCTCGACAAGGCTTACGCGAAGTTCTCACGCTTTCACGTTGGGGCGGCCATCCTGACCGAGCGTGGCGGCGTCTACGCCGGTTGCAACGTGGAAAACTCGTCCTACGGACTCACCAACTGCGCCGAGCGCTCGGCCGTCTTCGCCGCTGTGGGCGCTGAAGGACCCGAGATGAAGATCCGCGCCATTGCCGTCTGTGCCCGCCACGAGGGCCGCGATCAGGCCGCTTCTCCCTGCGGCGCCTGCCGCCAGGTGATCTTCGAATTCGGACCCCAGGCGCTGGTGCTGTTCCAGGGGCCGGAGGGGCCGCAGCAGGCCGCAATCTCCGATTTGCTGCCCGGGGGCTTTCGGTTATGATGTGCCCCCTATATGAGCATAACTATGAGCCAGCTCCCGCCTGCGCCGGTCCCCGTGTCAAGGATGAAAGTGCTGATCAGCCGCGAGCAGATTGCGCGCCGCGTGGTTGAGATGGGCCGCGAGATCACGCGCGACTTCGAAGGCCAGAGCCTCCTGCTGGTCGGCGTGCTGAAGGGCGCCACCATCTTTCTGGCCGAACTCGCCCGCAGCATCGAACTCGACGCCACCTTTGACTTCTACGGCGTCTCCAGCTATGCCGACCGCACCCAGCACAGCGGCGAGGTGCGCCTGACCAAGGACGTGGACACCTCGCTCGAGGGCAGGAACGTTATTCTGGTGGAGGACATCCTCGACACCGGACTGACGATGAATTATCTGAAGAACGTCGTCCTGCAGCACCAGCCGCGCTCGTTCAAGATCGCCGCTTTGCTCGACAAGCCGTCGCGTCGCATCCAAGCCATCGACGCGGACTATCTCGGCTTCACCATTCCCAACGAGTTCGTCGTAGGATACGGGCTGGACTACGCCGAGCACTACCGCAACCTGCCGGACATCTGCATCCTGCCTCCGGAGGCTTACAGCGCCGGGTAGGGCCGCTGGATTCCAATGAGCGTCTGTGGGCTCAAAGGACTTCCGGCCATTGTTGTGCGCCGTGGTAGACGGCGAGGATTACGATGCGGTCATTCTCGATGGCATAGGCGGCGATAAAGGGGGTATTCGAAATCACCAGCTCGCGGATGCCCGGCACTCGGCCCGGTCTCCCGGACATGGGAAAAGCGGCGAGCTGTTGGACGCTGGCAACGATATGCACTGCGATCCGGGCGGCAGCCTCCTCGTCGTTGGACAGAGCGATGTAATCATGAGCCTGATCGAGTTGCCGGACCGCCTGGTCGGTCCATTCGATCATGAGCGGGCGCGGCCCGTCCTCTTGAGCCGCTTTACAACCTCCGCATGGCTTACAACGCGGCCTTTCCGCATATCTTCCAGTCCCTTGCGCACGAGCGCGTCCTGGTAGGCGTGCAGCTCGATGTAATTAGTGATGGCCTCATTGATGAGATAGGTGCGCGGACGGTCCTGTGCGGCGGCCAGCGAATCGAGGGCGTCGATCTTTTCGCTGTCGGCGCGAAAGCTGATGGTCTTCTCGGTGCGGCTCATAATGCCCGAACATTAACATGTATTATTCTGTATTACAAGGATTGGCCGTTTGGGACCACCGCTCACAGCCCCCCTACGCCGCCCGGCGAAGCTGCTGTAGCATGGTGGCGATGAGCCTTTATCCTAGCCTGAGCGGCCCAGACGCCTCGCTCCCGGTTCCGGAATGGCAAGCCGCGGCCTGGCGCATCGACCACACGCTGCTGAAACCGGAGGCCAGCCGCGCCCAGGTGGTGCAGATCTGCGATGAGGCCGCGCAGTATGGCTTTGCCTGCGTCATGATCAACCCCACGTGGGTTTCGTTCTGCGCCGGCCGCCTGCGCGATACTCCGGTGAAGACCGGCGTGGTGATTGGGTTCCCGCTGGGCGCTTCCGTCACCACCGCCAAGCGCCTGGAAGCGGAGGAATGCCTGCGCCTGGGCGCCGACGAACTGGACATGGTGATGAACATCGGCGCGCTCAAGTCCGGCGATTACGCGCTGGTGGAGACCGACATCCGGGTTCTCGCCGAGACTTGCCATGAGGCCGGCGCCATCCTCAAAGTCATCCTGGAATGCGCCCTGCTCACCAGCAAGGAGAAGGAGACCGCGTGCCAGCTCGCGCTGGCGGCGGGCGCGGATTTCGTCAAGACCTCCACCGGCTTCAGCACCGGCGGGGCCACGCTCGAAGACGTGGCGCTGATGCGGCGGGTGGTGGGCGACCGCTGCCGTGTCAAGGCGGCCGGCGGTGTCCGCAATGCCGCCGATTTTGCCGCCATGCTCAAGGCCGGCGCCGACCGCATCGGCACCAGCGCCAGCGTTAACATCATGCGCGAACTCGGCGCCCCAGGAGCATCGGGAACTGCCTCGCGCAGCGCATACTGAACCGCCGCCTCCGCGCCTAGAACCGCTGCCTTCCGCCGGTTACAAAACTTTTACTTTCGCTTTACATGCCGTGTGTTGACAGGCCCTGCCGCCGGGGATAGAGTCCACCCGCGTTTTGTGAGCTGTCCCTTGCCCGCTCCCCCCGGGACCGAGGAAAGTTCCGAGATGCTCATTGGTCCCAACCACACCCAGGAAACTCGGCCCCCAACAATCTGAGCCCAGCAAAGGAGGGCACGATGAAGCGCATTTTAGTTGTCGCCGCCGCAACCTTATTGATGATGGTGGTGACGGCAGTGGCCGCCGACGACGAAGTGATCAGGGTGCATCTCGTCGGCTATCAAGAGACGCCGTTGACCATCAATACAGCGGCCAGCGGCGAGTTCAAGATTAAGATTCACAGCGATGGTTCGGCTATCGACTACGAAGAGACCTATCGGGATCTCTCTTCGAGCGTGCTCCAGTCCCATATCCACTTCGGCCGGCCCGCGATCACGGGCGGGATCGTGCTGTTCCTGTGCACGAATCTGACTCCGCCTGTGGGTGTGCCAACCCCGCAGCCTTGCCCGACCACCAATCCGGCGACCATCACGGGCACACTTACCGCAGCCGACGTCATCGCATCCACCAACGGACAGGGGATCGACCCCGGCGCTGCCGGCTTCGCGGAGATGATTCAGGCGATCCGGACGGGTTCGGCGTATGTCAACGTGCACACCACCAACCATCCCTCGGGCGAAATTCGCGCTCGCCTCGGGGGGCACGAACATAAGGATCACGGCCACGACGGCGGTCACGACCACTAAACCACCAACCGGGCGCACCGCAAGGTGCGCCTTTGCTTACCACCCCGAAATCGCGGCAAGGCCCGCCAGCGCTGGTCCCGAAGAAACTTGACACGGCGCGCGTTGACACGCCGCAAGCTCCAGTGTAGAGTCCGGGCCGCCGTTCTGCGAGCTGCCAAACCCTCGTTTCCCCCGCCAGTGAGGGCAGTTCGCGCTGTGCGCTTCGCAGGCATTCCCAGGTAACCAAGGCATGAGTCCCGGCGGTCCCTCGCTTGGAGGCACAACCGAATGCATAAAATCGCGCTCGCCATCCTGCTCACGATCTCAACCTGCTGCGCTGCCGGCGCAGAAGACAGCCCGGTCAGCGACAAATTACTGCACGCGATCGGCGGAGCCGGTATTTCAACTGCCGTCGGATACCCCACCGGCCGTCCGTGGCTCGGCTTGGCGGCTGGCTGCGGCGCCGGGGTGGGCAAGGAGATTCACGATCACGTCGTCTCGCATGAATCCTTCGCCGGCAACGCCCGCGATGTCGCCATTACCTGCAGCGCAGCCACCGCCGGATACTTCCTGGTGAAGAAGATGATCCGGTCTAACCGCCACCACGCTCCGGAGAAAGCCGCTATCGGCCGGTGAATCGTTCCGCCACTGGCCATCGGCCCAACGTCCCCCGGGCGTACCTGGATGGTTACCCCCTTGCGGTCGCTAAATGGGTCAAAATATCCACAGGTATAGGTGTCGCCAGCAAGCTGCGGCCCTGTCCCGCGATTTCCTGCATGGGAAGCTGGCGCACACAAGTCGTGGTTGTGCTCTTGGCGTTGGGCTGGCTGCCGGCCACCGCGCAAAGCCTGGGAGACGTGGCGCGCGCCGAGCGCGAACGGCGGTCGCAGATGCCGCATCATGCTCCCGTGCTGAGCGATGAAGATCTGGTCCGCGACAAAATCCTGCAAAAGGCTCCCCGCGATGCAGACTCCGCAGCGCCGCCCAGTGACCACGGCGCGGATGCTGCCGCCAGCGAGAACGTTTCCCTGGGAGACTACGCCCGAGCGCTGCGGCAGCGCCGGGCGGCAGAGCGGGCATCAGCGCCAAATGCCGCCGGACCCGATCAGAAGACGATGTCACTGGGCGACGTCGCCAGACAGGCGCGCGCCGAGCGCGAGGCCGCCCGGCTAGCCCGGACGCACGGCAATCCGCCGCAACCCGCAGCGGCGAACACTGTGCCGATACCAACGACAGGCGCAGCGCCCGGCCTGGCGCGATCGGCAACGCTCCCTCCGAGAGCAAGCGCGCCGCCGGCTCCACAATCGCGGGCTGGGCTCGAGCCGGGCGCGATGGCGAACGGGCAATCCATCCGCGTGCCTCGCGGCGGCTCGCTTTGGAAACTGGCGCGCGTGTACTTGGGCGCCGGCCGCCTGTGGCCCGCGCTTTGGAAGGCCAATCCTCAGATCCAGAATCCCAACCATATCCAGGTAGGGCAACTGCTGCGTTACCCTGTGCTGCGCGACCAGGAGCCCAGCGACTCTTCCCGCAGCGCCAGCCTCAAGCGGCCAAGTAGCGCCGGCGTGCCGGCGGCTGACGCGGTGACAGTGCCGGCGACAGGCCAGGCAGTCCAACTCACGCCAACCGGGCTGGGAATCCGCCCGGACGAACGGCTCCGGAAATCCCTTTTCTCCCGCGCCCTCTCACGATAAGCTTCAGTCTCTTCATTCTCCATGGAGGGGGTTCCGCGAGCGCCAGAGGGCTGGGGCTCGTCTGCGACGATGCGCGCCATCGACGTCATCCGCAAGAAGCGTGACGGCGGCGAACTGTCGCCGCAAGAGATCGAGTTCTTTATCAGCAGCTACACTGCCGACCGCATCCCCGATTACCAGGCGGCGGCCTGGCTGATGGCCGTCCTGCTGCGCGGCATGACCCGCGCCGAAATCGCCGCGCTCACCGAAAGCATGCTGCACTCCGGCAGCGTGCTCGATCTCTCCGACCTTCCCGGGCGCAAGGTGGACAAGCACTCCACCGGCGGCGTGGGCGACAAGACCTCGCTGGTGATCGCGCCCCTGGTGGCGGCGGCCGGGGTGCCGGTGCCGATGATCAGCGGCCGCGGCCTCGGCCACAGCGGCGGGACACTCGACAAGCTGGAATCCATCCCTGGTTTCAACGTCAATCTCTCGCTGGCGGAATTTCGGCGCGTGCTCGCCACCTGCGGCTGCGCGCTGATTGGGCAGACCGCCGAGATCGCGCCCGCCGATAAAAAGCTCTACGCCCTGCGCGACGTCACCGCCACCGTCGAAAGCCCGCCCCTGATCTGCGGCTCCATCATGAGCAAGAAGC
Organism: Terriglobales bacterium; assembly: GCA_052145015.1. Taxonomy (GTDB): domain Bacteria; phylum Acidobacteriota; class Terriglobia; order Terriglobales; family Acidobacteriaceae; genus JAHFUA01. The sequence continues at coordinate 77,771 of JBKQPN010000101.1, read as the reverse complement.
TGGCGGAAGGCATCGACGCCCTGGTGCTCGACGTGAAGACGGGCAGCGGCGCGTTCATGAAGTCCGAAGGGTCCGCCACCTCGCTGGCTGAGCTTATGGTCGAGACCGGCGTGCGCATGGGCAAGAAGATGGTGGCGCTCATCACCGATATGGACCAGCCGCTAGGCAACAAAGTGGGCAACGCGCTGGAGATCGAAGAATGCATCGAGGTGATGCGCGGCTCGGGGCCGGCCGACCTGCGCGAGCTGTGTCTGGAGCTGGCAGCGTGGATGCTCTTCCTGGCCGGGCGCGTGACCAATCTCGATGCGGGCCAGCGGCTGGCGGCGGAGCTGATCGCCTCCGGCGCCGCGCTGGAACGGTTCCGCGAGATCATCGCGCTCCAAGGCGGTGATGCCGTTGTGATCGACGATACCCGCCGACTGCCGCAAGCTCAGCACCGGCTGCCGATCCTGAGCCGCAGCGACGGCTTCGTGGCTTCGATCCAGTGCGAGAAAGTGGGTGTCGCCAGCCTGGTGCTCGGCGGCGGCCGCGAGAAAAAAGATGACACCATCGATCCCGCGGTCGGCGTGGTCGTACATAAGAAAGTCGGCGACGCGGTCCACGCCGGCGAACCGCTATGCACCGTCCACTACAATGCCGACTCCCGGCTGAACGAGGCGCGGCGGCTGCTGGAGGAAAGTTACTCCATCGCCCCGCATCCGCCGGTTTCGCGGAGGCCGCTCATCCACAGGATCATCCAGGGGACTCGACATGTTGAAGCGGGCAAATGAAAACCGTGGGCCGAGTGCGGCTGTGATTCCTCAGTTGGGAGCTAGCTCGTTCACAAGGGTGGAGCAGGCCTTCAGGCCTGCATCGAGGCGGTATTGCCCAGTGAGGGCTTCAGCCCCTGAGGTCCTTGGATGAGGCTAGCAGAAGTGTGTGCCACCCGAATGCACCCCTCAGCGGCTAAAGCCGAGAACCAGCGATGCCGCCATTTATGCAGGGCTGAAGCCCTGCTCCACCCTCTACGATCCGAGACTAGTACTCTGGCAACTGGCGACTGGCAACTGACAATTGGAGGCTCTCGATGGGCCGCCTGATGGGATTCGCCGGCCTGGCCACCATGCTGGGCCTCGCCTTTCTGTTTTCCACCAACCGCCGCAAGATCAGCCTGAAGACCGTGATCTGGGGAATCAGTCTTCAGTTCCTGTTCGCGTTATTCGTGCTGCGCTTTTCCTTCGGACGCAGCCTGCTGACCTGGGCGGGCGCGGGCGTGAACCAACTGCTGAGCTACTCCTTCGCCGGCTCGTCGTTTGTGTTCGGCGAACTGGGCAAGAAGAGCGGCCAGATGGGGTTCTTTTTCGCCTTCCAGGTGCTGCCCACGATCATCTTCATCTCCGCGTTTTTCGCGGTTCTTTATCACTTCGGCGTCATGCAGTTCATCATCCGCCAGGCGGCAAAGATCATGGTGCGCATGGGCGCGAGCGGCGCCGAGTCGCTGGACGTGGCCGCCAGCATCTTCATGGGGCAGACGGAAGCGCCGCTGACCATCCGCCCGTTCCTGCCCTCGCTCACGCGCTCCGAGCTGATGACGGTGATGACCGCGGGCATGGCCCACGTCTCCGGTGGCATCATGGGGGCGTACATCCTCTATGGCATCGAGGCCAAGCACCTGCTGAGCGCGGTCATCATGACCGCCCCCGGAACCATCCTGATGGCCAAGATGTTGGTGCCAGAGACGGAGACCCCGCTGACCTCCGGCAAGGTCAAGCTGGATGCGGAGGCGGCGCCAGCATCGGTCGAACTCGATGCGGCCGCGATGCCCAAGGACGAAAACGTGCTCGGGGCCATCGCCCGCGGCACCATCGACGGCCTGCACCTGGCGCTGAACGTGGCCGCCATGCTGATCTCGTTCCTGGCCCTGATCTACCTGGTGAACGGGATCCTCGGCGGCATCCACAATCACGTGGCCGCATGGTTTCCGGCCAGCCTGGAGACCATCTTTGGTGTGATCTTCGCGCCCATCGCGTTCGTGATTGGTATCCCCTGGAAGGACTGCCTCGCGGTCGGCAACCTGCTGGGCACGCGCATGGTGATCAACGAACTGGTCGCCTATTCCATGCTGGGCACCCAGAGGGCGCTGCTCGATCCGCGCTCGTTCACCATCGCCACCTTCGCGCTGTGCGGATTCGCCAACTTCAGCTCCATCGGCATACAGATCGGCGGCATCAGCGCGCTGGCGGAGAACAAACGCGGCGAGCTGGCCCGGCTGGGCTTCCGCGCCATGATTGCAGGAACGATGGCCAACCTGATGTCGGCCTCGATTGTGGGGATTCTGCTTGCGTAAGGAAGAAGGATTCACCGCCGAGACGCAAAGGGCGCCGAGTATTTTCTGGACTTTCCTGCGGCTTGGCGGCCTCGGCGTCTCGGCGGTGAAAACGACCAAATGACCATGGGCGCTCAATCCGGCACGCTCGACGAGTTCTCCCGCGCCGAAGCGGCGGCTGAATTCATTCGCTCGAAAACCGCGCTGCGCCCGGAGATCGCGCTGGTGCTCGGCACGGGGCTGGGCGACTTCGCCGAGGGCATGGCCGGCGCCGTCCGCATCCCCTACGGCGAGATTCCCCACTTCCCGCGCTCGACCGCCATCGGCCACGCCGGGCGCCTGGTGGTGGGCCGCATCGCCGCTACGCCGGTGGCCGTCATGCAAGGCCGCATACATCTCTATGAAGGACATTCCATCAAGGATGTTGCTTTCCCCATCCGCGTTTTCGGGCGCATGGGCATTCGCGCCGTCATCCTGACCAACGCCGCCGGAGGCATCGGCACCGACCTGCATCCCGGCTGCCTGGTGCTGATCCGCGACCACATCAATCTGCAGGGTATCAGCCCGCTTATCGGGCCCAACGATGACCGCTTCGGGCTGCGCTTCTTCGACATGGGCAACGCCTACGACCCGCAGTTCCGGCGCCTGGCGCAGGAGGAAGCGGCGCGGCTCGGCATCTGGCTGGGAAGCGGCGTGTATGCCGCGCTGCTCGGGCCATCCTTCGAAACCCACGCCGAGATCCAATACCTGAAGAAGATCGGCGTGGACCTGGTGGGCATGTCCACCGTGCCCGAGGTCATCGTGGCGCGCCACATGGGGGTCCGTGTGCTTGCTTTCTCCTGCGTGACCAACCTGGCGGCCGGGCTCTCCGATCAGCCCATCACCCACCAAGAAGTGCTGGAGATCGGCGCGCGGGTGCAGACGGAATTCGTGGCCCTGCTGAGCGCGGTGATCCCGCGCGTGGCAGCGGCGCTGGCATAAGAAAAGGCCGGATGCCATCGCATCCGGCCTTCAAGTCTCGTATACCTGCTAGAAGTTCAGACGAGCCGAAAACTGCATCTGCCGTGCCCCGAGCAGAAGGCCGCTGGTGCTGGTGGGCTGGAGGAAGCTGCTGTTCGGGACAAAGCAACCGCCGAACCCGGCCGCAGCCGCGGGGCATGCACCGGAGCCTGCGGCTGCGAAGTTGAAGGCGGACGTGTTCACCGCCAGCACGTTTTGGTGGTTCAGCAGGTTGAAAGCATCAACTCGAAGTTGCAACTGGGCGCGCTCGCGGATGGGAACATTGCGTCCGATGCGCACGTCCATGTCGAAGAATCCGGGGCCAGTGAAGGTGTTCCGTCCCAGCCAGGGCGCCCGGCCACCAGTATTAGTACCGCTGTTGTTCACTACAGCTCCGGTCGGGCCTCCGTCGATACCGCCGTAGCTGGACTGGACGAGATTTGGAGTTACTGGCTGCCCGGAACCGGCTCCCACCGCCGTCGAAAGTATCCAGCCGCTGAGAAAGCCGCGCTCCAACCGGCTGCTGGCGCCTTTGAAGTACGACGGAGTCCACACCACTGAGGAACCAAAATGATGCGTTTGGTTCAGGTCAGACAAGGCATTTTCGGCCCTGAGATTGAAGGGATTGACCGGGTCGTCCGTACCATAGAACGTGCCGAACTGCCCCTCTACCTGGCCGTTGTCCTGGGACTTGCTGAAGGTGTAATCGGCGAACACTTCGAGATCGTGCGACATGGGCTTGCGCCAGGTGACGACCAAGGCGTTATACCAGGAATTCAACACGCTTTCGCCGGTCAGGATCACGCCGGTGGCGGGATTGAGACGCTGCGTGTAGAAAGGCTCTGCGAACGTCTGAGTGACCGCGCCGGCGGAACTCAGGACATCGTAGGTCTTCGTGCTCACGCCATTAACGGGATCAATATTGGCATCCACGAAGGCCGGCAAGCGCTGCCCGCGGCTGAACAGGTAGGATGCCGAGACCGTCATATTGCCCGGCAATTGATGTTCAATGGCCAAATTGCCTTCATGAACTCTCGGGGGCAGGAAGTTGGTGATCAAACCGTGGGTCGCGATGGTAGCCAGGGTAGCGGCGGCGGCGCAGGACGAGCAGACGGTGGGGATCGGGGCTCCGGTAAATGGGGAAGCTAGGGGAGGTCCCGGGGGCGTGAATAGGACGTTGGGGAACGCCGGCGCGCAGGCAGTGCCGGGGTTACAGTTGTACTGGGTCTGGAACACGCCGTTCTCGTAGGCCAGCGCGTAGTAGGTGCTGGTTTGAGTGAGCGCGTAAAAGAGTCCATATCCGGCCCGGACCACCGTATTCTTGAACGGCTGCCATGCGATCCCGATGCGCGGGGCGAACTCCCCCTTGTCTGTGTTCATCGTCGATGTGAGTTGGGTCAGGAGCGGAGTTTTTGTATTGGGGATGGGCGGCGCTGGCAGCAGTTGCAGGTCGTAACGCAGGCCGACGTTGAGCGTCAAGTTGGGCCTGATCTTCCAACTGTCCTGCACGAACCAGTCGAACAGGTTGTCCATAAAGTCGCCGCGGCCCACTTTCGTAATCGGGTCGTAAACCTGCGAGAAGGTGCTGTAGTGTTGGCCCGTTGTGCCGCTGGCGGCCAAGCTGAAGATGTCGGCCACCCAGTTGCAGAACGGCTCATAGCTGCCGTTGCTAGCGGCGCAAGCCGCGCCATAGGTGTTACTTGTACTGGTGCTGCTGTAGCTGTAGATACCGCTGCCGTTGAACAGATTGATAATCAAGTCATGGACGAGGTTGGCGTCGAAGCCAAACTTCAGGTTATGCTTGCCCTTGACCAGCGAGAGGGTATCGGAAATCTGAATGCGGTGCTCATCGGGGAAAGCGGGCCTGGGCAGGGCATTGGGCTGCCCATACGCCGTGATGTTGGACAGCGACACGCTCGGGCCGGGATAGTTCGAGCTGATGACTTCGAAGTCGCGGCCCCACTGGAAACGCACTTCGTTCACCGCGTTTGCCGTCAGGGTGGAATCCCAGGTTCCGATGATGAACCGGTCGTGGGTCACCGCGGTGCCGTTCGCCGTGACCGAATTGTTGTTAATGCTGTAACTGGTGTTGTAGCTGTTGGGCGAATCCCAATTAGCCAGGTCAAAAGCTCCGCTGAGGTGGTTCTTGTGGGTAAGTTGATAATCCAGTTTGCCGAAGAACACGTCATTCTTGGTCGTCCGGGGGAATGATCCCAGCAGCGATGACAAGAAGCCGTTGGCTTCGGTACATTGCGTGGTACTGGCCTGGACCGGGCAGGGCAGAGGGAAATGCGCCTGTTGGCTGCTGGTATAAGTGACGGGAAACACTTTGCGGAATCCGTCATAGGTGACGAAATAGAACAACTTGTCCTTGATGATGGGCCCGCCCACGCTGCCCCCGAACTCCTGCTGCTGGTGCACCGGTTGAGTCGGGGTTAGATGGCTCTCCAATGCGCTGAACTTGGTGAACGGATCCAGCGCATTCGCCGTCGGATAGCGCAACATGTAGAACAGGTCGCCGTGCAGCCCGTTGCTGCCGGACTTGGTTACCGCGTTCACAATCCCGCCGGCGGCCTGGCCGTACTCTGCGTTGTAGTTGCTGGTGTTGACTTCGTACTCCTTGATCGAGTCGCTGCTGTAGATGAAAGGCGCGCCAATGGCTCGGCCGCGCGCCTCGGAGAAAAATGCCTGGTTGTTGTTGGCGCCGTCGACCGAGTTCTGATTGTAGAGCCCGGAAATCCCTCGATAGCTCACCAGGCCCGAAGTTCCGTCCGCGGTGGTGGCTGGCGTCAGCAGAGCAAAATCGTTCCAGCGCCGGTTGGCCATGGGAACGTTTTCCGTGACCTCCTGGCTTATCACGGACGACACATCGGTCTTGTCGGGTTCGATCAGCGGCACCTCGCCGGTGACGGTGACTGTCTCCTTCGCGGCCTGGACGGGCAAGGCAATGTCGACGGCGAGGGTCTGGCCAATCTGCAGGGTAAGCGACGGGCGCTTCACCGAAGCGAACCCTTCCTTGGAGGCCGTCACCTCATACTGGCCCGGTTGCAGGAAGGGTGCGACGTAGATGCCGGCGTCGTTGCTTTTCAGCGGGTGGGCGATCCCCGTCTCGGTGTTCCGCACGCTCACGGCGGCTCCGGGCACAACCAGCCCGCCCGGATCCGTTACCGTCCCGGTAATCGTCCCCGTCCCCGTTTGGGCGAAGCCGGATGTCGCCGCCACGATAAGCAGCGCACATAGTGCGATGCCCTTCACCGTGTACCGGAAACGCGCACTGCAGTCACCGCTCATACTCTGAGTCAAGCAAGGCATCGTGATCCTCCTCGGCAGGAACGGAAACGCGGCCGGATTAAGACTGCATCTGCCTCCCGCGCCTCTGGGAACCTGTCGCTGCTGTTGACGTTCGAAGACACGCCGCAACCTGTGGCTCGGTTTGTGTAGGGGGTACGGCGGCGCGATTAGACTCGAATCCTGCTGCTCACGTCAATTAAAAAGCTCGTGAATCTCTTGCCGTGCGTGAGCATGCGGTTCTGCGGGCGCCGAACGCGGGAGGATAGCAGATGGGTGCCCGTTTGCAACACCGTTGCGTCAATTTTTTTTGAATTTTTCAAAACGCTTTTTCGAATCTGGCCCATGCGCTTTCCAGTTCCCACTGCACCCGCGCGCGTTGGCTGGAGTGCAGCAGGTTGCGGCAGCCCTGGGAGGTCGGCGGCGCGCCGGGAGTGTCGCCGGCACAGGCTGCGGCCAGCTTGAAGGGAGCGGTCTGGGCCCACAGGCTGGCGCCCGGCAGGAAGGCGTGCTCCAGGCTGGTGCGGGCCATGGCCTTCAGGTCGCTGTAGCTGAGGCCGAAGTCCTCCACCGCGCGCTGGTACTCGCGGGTCATGTCGGAGCGCGACACGCCCTCATCGTCGGTCGCCAAGGCCACCGGCACGCCGTGCTTGATATAGACCGGCAGGGGATGCCGCAGGCCGCGCACCCCCAGGATCACGTCGTTGCTGGTCAGACAGATTTCGACCATCACCTTGCGCTCCGCCATCTCCCGCAGCAGGCCCATGGGGTCGGATTCGTACATCACGTCCACCCCGTGGCCGATGCGCTCGGCGTGGCCGATCTCGATGGAATCGCGGATGTGGAAGCGCAGGTCTTCCGGCGGCACCAGGCCGGGCGCCAGCTCGCCGGCGTGCATGCTCACGCGTACCTTGGGATAGCGTTCGTGCATGTAACCGAACATCTTCATGTGCAGCGAGAAATCGCGGCGGGGGACGTAGTCGTGCTCCGGCTGAACCGGGTTGACGGAGACCACGCGCGGATCGCGGCTGGCCAATTCGAATCCGCCCAGCACCTGGGCGAACACCTGCGCCGGCGGGAAGGCGCGCAGCACCGTGGCGATGTAGCGGATGGTGATGCGGCAGCCGGGATCGGCCGCCGGCGTTCCGCAGCGCAGGCGCGAGCGCATCCGCGACTCCGCCTGGTCCAGGGTGCGGCTGGCGGCAGCCACGCCGTCGTTCAGGCCGGCAGCCAGCATCGCTTCGCGAGCGCGATCGAAATCTCCGCTCCAGGTGAGGTTCTTGCTCAGATCCATCACCGGCCAGAGGACTTCGACCATCAGTTCCAGGTACTGCTCGTTCTGAGCCGCGGCGCGCGAGGCGACTTCGGCAAGGAAGTCGCCCATGTGCGCCTGAGTGACCGGCAGGAATTTCAGAAAGCTGTCGAAGAAATGATCGTGCGCGGATTCCGCGCCGGCCTCGAAGTCGCGCATGGAGAATGCGTCCACCATTTGGCGGTAGAGCACGGGATCGCCGAGCGCGGCGCTGGCCGGCGGGCGCGTCTTGGGATCGCACGGTGGCGGGCCCAGCGCCATCGTCTGGCGGTCCACGCAGAGGCCGTCGTCGTCGGCATACTGGATGAAGCTCTCGGCGTAAACCGCGCCCACCAGGTGGTTGTGCAGGTCGCCACCCTTGGGCATGTCGTAAAGAAACGCGTGTAGCAGCAGCGGCTGATGCCGCACCGATTCCAAGTGGCGCGCGGCGCGCTGTTCGGCTGTCTCCACCTGGGCTGCGGCCGCCAGCGAGAGAAAAAGTACGAGTACAACGCGACGGAATCTTCTGCTCACGAGGCTCCCCGGTGTGTGTTTGTGAATTGCGGGATTGTAAACCAGGCATGAGCCCTGAGTCGCCTGCGGGCCGGCTTCCGCCGCAACCCCTTCAACGGTGATGGCAGTCACTGCATTCCGAGCGGTGAAGGCAGAAGATGCTGGCGAATCGGGATCCCTGCTGAACGGGGGACGCCATGAGTCTCGACGGACTGCTCCGGCGGGAAACGCGGGTGCGAGCCGCGCTGGTCATGGTGCTGCTGTTGGCCGGGGTCTGGTCCGCGGGCGCTCTGGCCCACCTCGCGTTGACGGTGATGCTGGTCCGGCACGGGGTAAGGATGTGGCCGGCCATCTACATTCAAGCCGCAGTGGCCGGCACCATCGCAGCCCTTCTGGTGGGAACCGGGCTGGCCCTGGTGCTGTACCGGCGGGCCATCCTGCGGCGGCAACTGCGGGTGGTGGCGGAACTGAATCACCAGGTTCGCAATGCGCTGGAGATCATCGCCTCCTCGACCTCGCGCATCGCCGACAGGGAAACGGTTGCCACCATTTTGGAGGCCGTCATGCGCATCGATGTCACGCTGCGGAGCCTGTTCCCGGCCGCCGGCCCGCTGAAGAAGTGCGCCGCAGCCGCCGGCGCGCGCATGCCCGCTAAATCAGACCGCAACTCCAAGCCAGCCTGCGGGTTGTAGTGGCCATGGATGCTGAAGCCATGGGCCTGGGTCTGGCCATCCTCATCGCCGGCGGTATCGCGCTGGTGTGGCTCATCGCCTTGGGTGCGGAGCGCGCCCGCAAGGGCTGAGTCTCGTCCAGAGATTCCCGCGGCTGGCCACCCCTCACAAAGTAAGGTGATGTGGCTCACAGAACGCGCGGGTGCGGCACCTTAGTCTTGCCCCGTCGACAGCCGAAAAGGATCCGGCGCATAGGCCGGTGACCCGCCCGTGTGACGACTGAAAGAGGGAAACTCATGCCTGCTGAACTCCGCTTTTCTCCCAAGCTGTTTTCGAAGATAAAGCTGCCGGCAAAGCCCGTCAAACCTACCCTGCACCTTTCCAAAGCCGCACGGGAGACCCCGCTGCCGGACGGCAATCTGCGCGACATCCGGGATTTCCTGACCCGCAAGGGCCGCTGGAAAGGCCATCCCATCGACTCGGTAGAGGCGTTCCTCGCTATCCCGGCTCCGGGAGTAAGCATCAAGGATCCCGTCCCTGAAGTAGTCGGCTTGAAGGAGCCTGTTTTTACCTCCGCGGGGTTTGGAATGGAGGGCATCACCGGTGCAGCGGTCCGGTACTCGGCTGGAGTATGCGAGGCCCATAACACCGACTCCAAGTGCGACACCTACATGTGCATCACTCACACCACGGGGCTGGGGGTTACGCCGCGCGCCAGCGGCGAGAGTGCCGCTGCCGAGACGTGTTTCGACAGTCACTGTGCGTCCAATATGTGCGGCATCAACTCTTGCTCATCCCAAGAGTGTGACACCCAGAGATGCATATTCCACAGCTGCTCTAACCACCAGTGTTCAGAGCAGAATAGTATTGCGCTTTCCGCCGAACTGGAAGCTCAGTTGAAGCATCCCTTCGTGAAGGAACTGGCGCGCTATCTTGGAATCGACATGGGGGACAAACTGGCGAAAGCAGTGATGCATTACGTGGGAAGGAACATGTTTGATGAGTCGGCAAGGTAATCTGTCCTGGAAAACTTCCCGCTACATCACCGCTCTCGACGTGGACTCCACCGGCACGCTCCTGCTGTTTGCCGGATTTTCGGGGCGGCTCGTGGAAGTACCCGGGCCTTACCGGCAGGCAGCTTATGAGCTTCTCGATGCGCCCGGCGCCGCGGAAACTCCCGACCACATTCTTCTGCAAAAGATCTTCCGTGAGCAGGGCGTGCTCATACCGGAAGGCTTCGATGAATTGGAGTATTTGAAGCAGCAGCATGAGCAGGCGAAATTCGTGCCGACCGAGGTGCTCAGCCTGACGATCTGCCCCACTTTGAACTGTAATTTCCGGTGTACCTACTGCTACCAGAGTCACCCTGCGGGGGTCATGGCGGAGGATATCCAGGACCGGATTGTGGAATACGTGAAAAATTATTCTCCGCCGCTGAAGCAGCTTTTTGTCACCTGGTTCGGCGGCGAGGCGCTACTGCAACTTGCGGTCCTCGAGCGCCTTACGGATCGCTTCCTGGCTCTTCCCGCCGAGTACAGCGGCTCGGTCATCACCAACGGCTCCCTGCTTTCGAGCAAGGTCAGCCGGCGGTTGGTGCAGCTAAAGGTCACGTGGGCGCAGATCACGCTCGATGGGCCCCGCGAAGTGCATGATGCCCGGCGTCCGATGGCGGGCAATCAACCCAGCTTCGATAAGATCCTCGGCAACGTTGCGGAAGCCGATCCCGGCCTGGCGATCACCATTCGGGTGAATGTGGATCAAAACAATGAGCACGCTCTGCCCACTCTGTTCGATCAGATGGATGCCGCGGGCCTGCTCGGGCGAGTGACGGTTTATTTCGCGCCCGTCTTCCCCTATACCGACGTGTGCGCCGATGTAACCAAATACTGCATCACGGACGAATCCTGGGCCCGGGTGGAGTCGCCATTGCAGCTCATGGCACTGAGCCGGGGATACGGAGCACCCGGCCTGCCGCGGGCCCGGCGTAATGTCTGCCTGGCAGACCGCGCTTCCGCCATGGTGATCGTGCCCTCGGGCCTGATCTCCAAGTGCTGGAACGACGTTACGGATCCATCCCAGGCCATTTTTGATCTGGCGCGGGGTGAGCGTACATCTCCTATGGAGGAAAATCTTCGCCAGTGGTTGAACTGGGGCCCGTTTAATTTTCCGGACTGTGAAGCGTGCGCGCTCCTGCCGCTATGCATGGGTGGCTGTCCGCACGTCAGCCTCAGGCGCGGAGCGGGAGCCTGCAAGGACCTTAAACACAATCTGAAAGAAACGATCCTGCTGCACTACCTCGGCCACAAACGGAAACAAGCCGCAGTGCAACTGCTCGACTTGCTTGAGCAGCGATTGCCGAGGGATCCGCAAGTGGCGGGAGCCGCGCCGGCTTAGCGATTACAAATCCTGAACCCGGAACCTACGTCCTCACTCCCTCAAACTGTAGGCAGTCACAATCGAAGGTGATGTGCCTCACAGAAAACGCTCGCCGGCAGTCTTAGTCTAACGCCCGTCGACAGCCGAAAAGGATCCGGCGCCTACCAGCCGCCGGTCCGACATAGGCCGGGTGACCCGCCCCGGTGGGGTGACCCACGGGGCACCTGGACCCGAAAAAACCGACGGCTCCACGCGAAGAGAAGTCGGGGTCTGGGACTGCGAAAGCAGTGATCACATCAAGAGCTGTGACGGTGCGAGGTCCACGCCGCGGACTCCCTGGAGAGCCGGCGACTCGAACGCACCAACGTCACAGCTCTTCCATATTGAGGCGCTTGGCGGGCGTCTGAGCCCGCCGCCGAAATCCCGAGCGTAGCGAGGGATCTGCTTTCCACCCACAATCATTTTCCGGTATAGAAATCGATCATCCGCTCGATCGCCCGCCGGCATACCGTGCAGAAATTCTTGGCGCGGGTGAACATGATGCAATCGATCTCCGGACGGTAGTATCCCTTGGCCTCGTAGTTGGCGCCTTCGAACGCTCCCACCTTGCCGGCAAACTTCTCCGCGGCGAACATCTCGTGTTCATGCTTTTCGGCTTCGCTCATGAGCGCTTCCATCTCCTGCTCGGGGCGATTCTCTTTGCGGATCTGGCGGCGGCGCTTCAGGATTTCCCTGGAGTAGGCCTCGAACTTCTCTTTCTCCCAGGGCGTGGGTACGGGCGTTCCCGGCGGCACCAGGTCTTTCCACTTCAGGGTGTCGCCGTCGAGGAGGGCGGTGACGTTGGGCTCGTGCGGCTCGACGCGATTCTCGGGCGGAAGATAAGCGACGTCGGAGGTGTAGTACTCGTCGGCCAGGTCGCCGAACTGGTGCCCGAACTCGTGCACGAAGACGTAGGGCGCCCACAGGCTGTCGGCGGCGACGGTGCTGTAGAGGCCGAAGATGCCGCCTCCGCCGTAGGTGTTGCCGTTCACCAGGATCTCCACGAACTCATAGGGCGCGAACTGCGCGATCTCGCGGAAGGCATGGTTGTCGAAGGTGAGGATGTAGCGTTCGCTGTCGAAGGTGTCGTAGGTCGAGCCCACCGGGTTGCGGCGGTGAATCCCCGTGGAAGGCCGCGAGATGCCGGACTCGGCCGCCGGCGGGCACAGCAGCCACACGTTGAAGTCCTTGCGGCGCTCCTTGAACGGCGAGGTCGCGAACAGGATGCCGGTCAGGCGGCGCGCGTCGCCCTCGCATTTGCCGTTTTGGGCGGCGGTGTAGCCGTCGCCCAGAATGAGGAAGTCCACCTTGTCGGCGGAATCGCCGCTCTTCTCGATGGTGATCAGCGGCGCGGGAGCGGGCGGATGCGAGGTGTCCACGAACTTGTCTTTCGGGTCGATAACCGTGGACCAGACTTCGACGAAAGAATTGTCGTGCGCACGCTTCTTGAGAACGATCTGCACCGGAGCTTCAGGGGCAGGGAAGCGCAGCGACTCGGAGAAGGTGCGGTTCATGTGCTTGGCCTCCTCCGTGCTCTCCCATTCTCCGTAAATGGAAGAGAAGCCGCGCGAGTAGAGCATGCGGTTGGTGGCGCGGTCGCGCACTTCGAACAAATACCTGCCGGAGTTGGTGTTGTCTATGGCATGGCGCGGATTGCCCGGCCATGGCAACGGCTCGATCACGACGCGCTCCTGGCTGAACACCTCGTGCGTGGCGTCGCCGGTGTGGTAGTAGTCGAGACGCATGGTCACGGGCGCCGCGAACGCGGAAGCGGCGAGAAGCAGCGGAAGGAAAAGACGCAGCAGGCGGATTCTCATGCGCGTGATTGTACGCGGGAGAGCAAGGCCGTCATTAACTTTCTAAGTACCCCCACCCCCCCCGGGGGGGGCCTCCTGTGGAATGAATGGGTTACGGGGCGGATTGGGGATACCCTGCCTTGGAGCCCATGAAAATAAGGGGCTTACACGGAAAATCTTGAGCCGCAAGGGCTTATGTGTCCGGCTTTCTGTAATTATCTCATAGTTATAAATGCTTAATACACATTATCACATCACAAAGCGGTGTCAAGTCTTTTCTTAAAGAAGGCACTCGCTCCCGCCACACTCAAGCGCCATACCGCGCCAGCGGTGCACTGGCCTTAAAGCTCCCGACCAGCAGCCGCATGGCCGAGCAGAAGGAACGCCTTGGGATACTTGCCGCACTTAGGGGTGCGAGGAGGCGACGTTGGCGACATCCCCAGTCAAGCCAAGACCGGGCTTGAGCGGGCCACCCGTCCCTGAATTTAGCAGGTCATTCTTCAAATTCAGGATACTTGGCGCGTATTGCCTTCACGAGATCGCGGTGAAAATCCTTCCAGCCTTTTGAGCCAACATAGGCCTGTTGTAGTTTCGAGTACTCCCACCTTATCTTCCGCGACTTAAGCGGCATCAAGTACTTCTTAAAAACATCGTATGTGATCGTGCCCTTGTGGTTCTTGAGAATAGATTTCAGGAGTTTGAGGAACGCCGATACCCCTCTATTTGTCGCGATTATGTATTTATCCGTGTCGTTCCATTGCGTTCCAAAGAGACTACGGATCGCCGCAAAATACATTCTCAACGCTTTGATGTAGTCATCGGCCGTGTTGGTCGGATAGTGTCGCCGCAGAAGACCTCTTGGCCCTAGAAGTCCACGTAGATCATAGCCAGAAAATCCCTTCAACGTGAGCCGCTGCGACCCCGAGATGTCCAGCAAACGTATAGCTTTCTTAAACGGACTCGCTTTATTCATATCCACTACAATTCTGATAGCCATAAGCTCGCTGTCTTTTTGGCATTCTGAGTCATTCGTCGTATATTTCAAAAACGACACCAAATTTGGATCCATCCTGCGCGAATTATCATTGATCGCGACGAAGGTATCGCGCTTCTGCTTACCAGTTAGGCCAGCAACACCTAGGACAACGAGGCTGACTTCTCGCTTTGTAGCTGCATCAGCTCCAACAAAGCCGTAAAGCCTATGTTGCCCATCAATCAACTCGAGAGATGCAAATTCCATCGGGATATTTAGGACAACCAAATCATAGTTGCTGGAGCGCGAGAGGGTGAGCGGCCTCCCGCCTTCGTCGAGAAACTCATCAGCTCTAACTGCATCAATTGTCACCGTGTCGCTTAGGTGCACGATTATGTCGGTGGGCAGGATGGCGTCAGGCCCAGACACGAATTTACGTATCCTCGGCAGTCGGTTTTTCCTTAGCATGCGCTGATAAGCTGAAGCATTGCCCTGGGCGCGTCTATAAATCACGGACGTTTTCAATAGATGCTCGGGTGGTAGGGTAAACAGGAATAGTTCGGTGGAGGAGCTAGCGATTGGTTGTCGCAGACGAATCGCCAGGACCCGGTGTATGTGCTTCTCCTCTCTGGTCTTGATGCCTAGGCTGTGAATGATTTCGTATTTAGCATTGTCCTTGATGGCCTCTGTTACTGCCTCATAATATGAGAGCTCTTCTTCGCCCCACACACACATGCCCTTGTGAACCGCAAAGTGCTTCTCTGTGTCCGGAAGCTCTGTGCCGGTAATAACAAACAGGACTTTATTCGCCCCAGCTGTTCGGCCGAGCTGTTCATAGTTATTAACGTGCTCCGTCCAACGACCAAGCTTGCCCGATTTATTCGATCCGATGATTGTTACACCAAGGTGTTCGTCTCGTGCGTACAGGTCGACCGGTATCTTCTTTTGGGACGATAGCTGCACGTTGTGCTCGGCGGTACTCGTGGAGCTAGGATTCGTCTGAAACCCCGCTTTCTCGAACAAGCTCCACACGCGCCTGTTTAGTGCCGCACCCTTATCCATAGATGTCCAGTCTGTCTCCTGGTAGGGAACTGCAACTGTGCCTCATGATGGCTCCGGAGCTTCCCGGGGGAGCAGATGCGGGTGCTCGATTAAGGCTCAACGCCCACAATGACCAGCGGCACTGCTGGAACTCCCCGGCCTTCGCGGATGAGATTGTAAAGCTCCTTCTCGTACCAAGGCACGCCGGTTGACATCTGCCGTTGCCGCTTGCCTTTCTTTCCAGCCGGGGTTGAGGCCGCAAACGACTTCATCGGCACGATCTCGACCCCCACGTCTATCACATCTCCGACGAAAAAAGCGAGATGCTTAACAAAAAGATCATACGCGACCGCAAAGTATTTCCCGAACTGTACCTCAACAGCAACGCGATCTTTTACAAAATCGGTTTGATTGTATGATCGGGTTGCCTCCTGACCTGCGGCTAGAATTTCCTTCTTCTGCTCATCCGGGGGCAGTTGGAGGGTTTTGCGGATCAATTTGGCATCTTTTGTCACCCAATAATATGCAACCCGCTGCTTCCAGTGGCGTCTCGCAAAGGACTCTTTCAAAGCCGCGTTGATCGCACCGGGCGAAAACAGCATGGCTCCCCTCATCGTTTTCTCTTTAGAGACTTTAGTGCGGAACTCGTTCGCGTCCACACTCTTGATGACTTCTGTGATTTCTGTCCAGAGCTTCGGTTTGTGAACTTGGATGAACTCCCATCCGTTCAAATGAGAATAGTATTCAGCGATTTTCAATGGAGGCCGCTCGCAATCTTCAGTTGAAAAGCATCACCGAAGGAGACGGTGCATCGCCGTTTGTTGGCCCCAACTCTCTGGGACGCCTAGCAATTTTGTCATTTGGCCCCGGAATGTACACCTGTTTCCCTAACGGCCTACGTGGCAGGGACCCTTTCAGGACCAACTGAACCCGTTCTCTTGCGATGCGCAGATAATCCGACGATAGGTCTGACCCGGCTGCTCTGCGATTGTGGAGGACTGCAGCACAGGCTGCGCTGCCCACCCCCAAGTATGGGTCAATGACTAAATCACCAGGATTCGTCAGCGCCAGCACGAGCCTCTCCACTAGTTCTACTGGGAATTGGCAAGGGTGTGCCGTCTTTTCGACGTGATTGTGTTTCACATTTGGGATCACCCAGACATCGCCGGGATTCTTCCCGAGAGGGTTGCAAGTGTATTGCCCCTTGTTCGGGCCTTTGAACGCCTTCTTGCCGGGATACTTCTGCGGCACCCTGATGAGATCGAGATTGAAGATGTACCCGTCGCCCTTAGTGAACCAAAGGATGGTCTCGTATCTTCCCGATAACCTGTTCTTGCAGTGGAGTCCGTGCTCGAAACACCAGATGATGCGATTCCGCAGCTTCATCCCGAGCGATTTGCATATCCGGTAGATGTAGATGTCAAGCGGGAAAATCTCGCCTTCCGTCGAGACGTGGTTCCCAACCTGCCAGCATAGGCTGCCATTCTCGGCAAGTGTTCGGTGTGCCTCCCGGATGGTCGCTTCCTGCTGTTCGAGATAATGCTCAAAATTGAGCCGCCGTTCGTATTGCTTCCCGATGTTGTATGGCGGAGACGTAACAATCAGACGGGCTGCAGCATCTGGAATCTGTCGCAGAAGACAGAGACGGTCACCGTGAAAGCAGGTGAATCGAGAATTGGACTGATAGCGGGTACAGAAACCACCGCTCCCGTTCGTATTCAAGGCGCGATTCTCAACACTCAATTGGAGGGGTATTGTCATCTTAGCACCAGTCGCCAGCATTCTTGACGATAAAATCCTCTTGCCTGTCGTCATTATAGCGAAAGAAAGGCGAATACATATATTAATATTTTGACATCCAGTAGAGAAGACTTTCTTTGAGTGGTTCGGCCCCCCCAATCCCGAAGTCCCGCGATTGCCCCGAGAAACCGTTGGGGCCCTCCCTCGCTCAGGATGACAAGCCCTTGAAATCCTATTTACGGCAGGGCTGAAGTCGTGCCCCTACGAAGGAGCTAGAACGCCCCTCTGATCATCCGGTGCGGACGGCGGCGGCGGACCACCGCTTCCTGCGCGGTGGCGGGCAAGGGTTGCTCATCCGCGAGGCTGGCCTTGGGGGGCGTGGTCGCCGAAGCGGCCAGCCCGAGGCGCTCACCCATGCCGGCCAGACGCTCCAGCAGATCATCGGCGCCGTTTCCGGGACGCAGCCGCGCCTGCGCGGAGATCGCCTGCACCAGTTCGTAGTAAACGTTCTGCGAGTTCCACAGATTCACTTCAAAGGGGACCACCCGCGCCACCGAGGCCACCGACTCGGCCAACTCCAGCAAGTGCAGGTCTCCGGGCTTGCGCGCCCACTGTTCGACTACCGCATTCAGCCGCTGGCGCAGGGCCACTTCCAGGCCGGCAGTATCGAGGTTGATGTGCTGACGTGCGGCGGTGTCGAGCAACCCACGCACCCGCTCCAGATCAGGCTCCGGCTCGGCCAGCGCACGCTCGACCGAGTTCGAGAGGACGGCTTCGGCAGTGGAGCGCAGCAGGCCCGGCAGGGGCGTGTGCAGTTCCGCGAGGAACGACAACAGCGGGGCGTGGTGTTCGTACACGTGGCGGCAGGCGGCTTCGGCTTCGCCCAGGGTGGTGTCAATGATGCGGCTGAGGATGCGGCGTTGCTCGTCGCGGAAGAGCGACTTCAACGAGTAAGTCGCGCCCTGGAAACGCTGATCGATCACCTGCAGGCACTCGGTCAGGTCTCCGCTTAGGAAGGCTTGCGCCGCTTGCTGGACCATCGCACGAAAGGCGTTCTCTCCCGGAAAGGGGCAGACGCCGGCCCGGAGGTTGTGGTCGCCGAAGTGAAGCACGGCGAAGCAGAAAGTGAGCCGCTCGCGGGTGGTGCGCGAGGTCATGCGGGCGCGTCCCAGGGCGAGCCGGGCTTTGCCGGATTCGAGCACGCGCGATTCCTGCAGGTCCAGGCGGTAGCAATAGGTGGAGGTGCGTCCGCGATAGCCGTTGAAAAGCGAGCTGATGGCGTAATGCGCCGCCACGCCCGGCAGGTTCACCATGCCTGCCCGAACGAAGCGCTCGTACACATCACGCCCGTTGCCCATGCCGGAGATGTTGCTCCACGTCTGCTCCAAGCGTGACAGAAACTGTTCCTCGATGGGCGGCCCGAAGAGGTCTTCGGCGAGCTGCACGGCTCGGCCGGCATAGCGGAGCACCTGGACGGTTTCGAGACCGGTCAGCTCGTCGAAGAACCAACCGCAACTGGTGTACATCAGCATCAGGTGGCGTTCGATTTCGAGCAGCTTCAGCGCGCGTACCTGGTCGTCGGCATCGAGTTCGCGGACCGCGTGTTTGGCGAAGAAAGCGTTGACGCTGGCCGGCGAGCGGTCGAGCACGGCGGAGATGTAGTCGTCGCGCGCGTCGTCGAGATCGCGCACGAGCTCCCGGGCGGCCAGCTCGCAGCGAGGGGCAAGCTCGTCGCGCAGCCAGTCGAGGGCTTCGCGCAGCGGTCGGCGCCAGTGCTGCGCCCATTGCGGCCGCTCGCCGGAGTTGCAGCCGCAATCCTGCTGCCAGCGGTCCAGGCCGTGCACGCAGCTCCAGGAGGTGTTCTGGACGATCTCCACCTCTTCGGTCGGCGGATGCGCGGCCAGATACTCGCCATAATTGGTGATGCGCGCGAACTGGTTGCGTTCGATGTAATCCAGCGCGTAGGCGAGCGCCATGTCGCCGTGAGAATGGTGATGGCCGTAGGTTTCGCCATCGGTGGCGATGTGCATGAGCTGGGCCCAGGGACGGCTGTCGTTGAAGCCGCCGAGCAGGCGATGGGCAAAACTCTCACCATTCAGCAGCAGCTTCTCGAAGGCGACCGCGCGCGAGATGGGGCCATCGTAGAAGAACAAGGCCAGTGAGCGTCCGGAAGGCAGGTTGCAGCGGTAGGCGCGCGTGGGATCAATCCCCGCGCCGTCGAGATGGACCCAATTGTCCCAGGGCCGGTGGCGCATACGCTTGGCCTGGTGAGGCGCCAGGATGGTGAACTTGATCCCCAGCGAGCTGAGAACCTCGAGCGTCTCCACGTCCACGGCCAGCTCTGGCAGCCACAGCCCTTCGGGATCGCGGTTGAAGCGGTGCTGGAAATCGCGAATGCCCCACAGGATCTGCGTGTACTTATGGCGGGAACTGGCCAGCGGCAGGATGATGTGGTTGTACGCCTGCGCCAGCGCCGATCCGTGGCCGGAGAACAGCTCCAGGCTCTGGCGGTCGGCTTCCAGAACGCGCTCGTAGGTGCGGGGCGCGTGCTGTTCCAGCCAGGAAAGCAGAGTGGGGCCGAAATTAAAGCTGATGCGGGCGTAGTTGTTGACGATTTTGGCGATGCGCCCTTGCCCATCCAGAATGCGGGCGGCGCCGTTGGGCACGTAGCACTCGTTGGCGATGCGCTCGTTCCAGTCGTGGTACGGCGCGGCGGAATCCTGCAGCTCGATGGCTTCCAGCCAGGGATTCTCGCGGGGCGGCTGATAAAAATGCGCGTGGATGCAGAGATAACGGTCCATGGGTCAGGGGTCTCCGGGAAGCCGCAACCAGTGCGGGCACAGCCGTGGGATGAGCGCAAATCTGCTGGCGAATTGGCTTCGCTGTGGTGCCTGGTTCACTGGTCCGCTACAGGGCTGGCGGAGGGGACCGACCGGCCGTGTCTAACGCCAGCAACATATCGCGGCCCGATGACAGAGGGGGAGAGACTGATTTGGTACATCGGAGCCGGTTGTATACTCCGCCACACCTTCAGGAGGCCGGGATGGCGCTACCAAGTCCCCGCGAGCTGCTCGATTTCCGCGGCAAACGCGTGTTGGTGACGGGAGCAGGCAGCGGCCTGGGCCGCGGCATCGCCCTGCGATTCGCCGAAGCTGGGGCGAGCGTAGCCATCAACTACCGCACCAGCAAAGCGGGAGCGCGCGGGTTGGTGGCCAGCATCGAAAAGCTGAAACGCAAGGCGGTGGCGATTCAGGCTGACGTGAGCCGTGCGGGAGATGTCGCCAAGCTGGTGGAGAAGACCGTCGGCGCGCTCGGCGGCCTCGACGTTCTGGTCAACAATGCCGGGAGCTACCCGGTTTCTCCGCTGCTCGAAATGCGCGAGACGGAGTGGGATGCGGTCATCGCCGACAACCTGCGCAGCGTCCACTTGTGCACCCAGGCCGCCGCGCGCCGCATGATGAAGAATGGCGGCGGGGCCATCATCAACATCGCTTCCATCGAGGCCGAGAACTCAGCGCCCGGACACAGCCACTACAACGCCGCCAAGGCCGGCGTGCTGATGTACACGCGCACCGCCGCACTCGAGCTGGGGCGCTATGGCATCCGCGTAAACGCAGTCTCGCCGGGGCTGATCTGGCGTGAGGGCATCGAGCAGGCATGGCCCGAGGGCGTCGAGGCCTACCTGCGCGCCGCGCCGCTGGGGCGGTTGGGACAGCCTGACGATGTCGCCGATGCCTGCCTGTTTCTGGCCTCACCGGCAGCGCGCTGGATCACCGGCGCCAACCTGCTAGTGGATGGCGGCGTGATGACCCACAGGATTTTTTGAAAGGGGACTGCATGAAATCTCCGACCGCCGCGCAACTGATCGAGCATTTTGGCCTGCAGCCGCTGACCATCGAGGGAGGCCTGTTCCGGCAGACCTATGTCGCCGAGGAATCCGTTGTGGCCGAGGCGCTTCCCAAGCGGTACGGCGCGCCCCGAACCTTCGGCACCGCCATCTACTACCTGCTCACCAGCGAGCCGGATTCGTTCTCCGCGCTGCACCGCCTCGAGACCGATGAAATCTATCATTTCTACCTGGGCGGCCCGGTGGAGATGCTGCTGCTGCATCCGGACCGGCATGGCGAGCGGATCGTCCTTGGGCCGGACGTGCTGGGCGGGCAACACGTGCAGTTCGTGGTCCCGCGCGGAGTGTGGCAAGGCTTAAGGCTGATCTACGGAGGCAGCTTCGCGCTGATGGGAACCACCATGGCGCCGGGCTTTGATCTTGCCGACTGGGCCGAAGGCAAGCGGGATCCGCTGATTCGCGAGTATCCCGAACATGCTGAACTCATCCGCGCGCTGACGTGGCACTGAGCGGCTGTTGGATTGACATCAGGAAAAACCAAGATCTCGACCGTAGGAGTGGGAGCGTAGCGGTCACGGGCAAAGACGCCCGTTTCCACAAAATAATCCGGGCGTGGTTATGCCTGGCTCAGCGCCAGCAGCCGCCGCGCGGCTTCGTCCAACGTAGCGTCGGTCTTGCAGAAGGCGAAGCGCACCTGGTGCGCGCCCAGCTCCGGACGGCTGTAGAAACTGGAACCCGGCACCGAGGCCACACCGATCTCTTTCACCAGGTGCCGCGCGAAGCGCACGTCGTCAGCAAGGTCGAAGCCGCCAATGTCGGTCATGATGTAGTACGCGCCGCGCGGAACGAAGGTCTTGAACCCTGCCTGGCGCAGCGCCGGCAACAACCGGTCGCGGCGCGCGCGATACGCTGCCGCAAGCCCTTCGTAATAACTATCCGGCAGGCTCAGCGCGGTCGCGCCCGCCTCCTGCAACGGCGCCGGCGCGCCCACAGTCAGGAAGTCATGCACCTTGCGGATGGCATTGGTCAGCGCTGGCGTGGCCACCGCCCAGCCCACCCGCCAGCCGGTCACGCTGTAGGTCTTGGACATGCCGTTGATGGTGATGGTGCGCTCGCGCATACCGTCGAGCGTGGCCATGGAAACGTGCCGCGCGCCGTCGTAGAGGATGTGCTCGTAGATCTCGTCGGTGATGGCCAGCGCGCCGAATTCCACGCACAGCTCGCGGATGTACTCCAGCTCGGCGCGCGTAAAGACCTTGCCGGTGGGGTTGTTGGGCGTGTTCAGAATGATGGCCTTGGTCCGCGGACCGAAGGCCGCGCGCAGCTCGCGCTCGTCGAAGCGCCATTCTCCTTCCGGATCCGCCGGCGGATGCAGCGTGACGAACCGCGGGCGCGCGCCGGAGAGGATGGCGTCCGGGCCGTAGTTCTCATAGAACGGCTCGAAGACGACGATCTCGTCGCCGGTGTTGGTGATGGCCAGCAGCGACGCGATCATGGCCTCGGTCGAGCCGCAGCAGACCGTGATTTCGGCCTCGGGATCGATCTCCAGGCCCTGCCACTTTTTCATCTTGGCGGCGATAGCGTGGCGCAGCGACCTGGCGCCCCAGGTGATGGCGTACTGATTGATATCCGCGGCGATGGCCTCCTGGGCCGCGCGCTTGATCTCCGTCGGAGCCGGGAAGTCGGGGAATCCCTGCGCCAAGTTGATGGCCCCGTGGAGGTGCGCCTGCCGTGTCATGTCGCGGATCACCGACTCGGTGAAGCGCTCCGCCTTCTCGCTGATGAGCGGCTTGCCGGCGTGCGGAAGCGTTGTTGGGCGGGGCCTGGGAGCCATGACGTTACCTCGCCGGAACCACCGGCAAGTCAACAAAGCTGGCTGCGCCCACGGCGTGATAGACACGCTGGGTCGCCTTTACATAGTCCTCCGGTTGGGCGAAGAAGATGTTCGGCACGAAGGTCTGCGGATTGCGATCGTAGAGCGGGAACCAGCTCGACTGCACCTGCACCATGATCCGGTGGCCGGGCAGGAACACGTGATTGGCCGTCGGCAGGATGAACCTGTAAGCCAGCGGCGTGTTCGAGGCGATCGCCTTCGGTATCTCGAAACTTTCGCGGTATCGCCCGCGGAAGATGTCCATGGCGATGCCCAATTGATAGCCGCCCAGCTCCGGCTGGCTCGGGACTTCGTCAGGATAGACGTCGATCAGCTTGACCACCCAGTCGCTATCGGTGCCGCTGGTGGAGGCGACCAGGTTCACCACCGGCGCGCCACTGATGCGCAGCGGTTCCGTGAGAGGCGGCGTGGAATACGCCAGCACATCGGGGCGGTCGGCGACCATGCGCTGATCGACAAGGAGCCATCGCCTCCAGGCATCGTGGTCGTCAAGGCGCGCCGGGCGCGGCTGGTAAGGCACGGGCTTGGCCGGATCGGAGACGTATTCGTCATAGCCGGCAGGCGCTTTTGGGTCGCGCTCGGTGGGCTCGGTGAAGGACAAGCCGAAGCCCGCCGTCAAATAAAGATGACGCGAATGCGACGGGCAGCCGCTCTCACACGCCAGCGGCCAGGATTTCAGGCGGTCCCAGTGATTCTCGCCGGTGTTGTAGATCAGCACCGGCGGCGTGTCCGCCTTGGGTGCGCCATCCTTCAAGTACTGATCGAAGAACGGCCCGAGAACGTCGCGACGGAATTGCAGCGCCGTGTCGCCCTCCCACTTCAGCGGGCCGAGCGACGAGCCGTCGTAGTTGACGCCGCTGTGGCGCCACGGGCCCATCACCAGAAAGTTCATGTTGTTGGCGCGGTCTTTCGGCTCGATCGCTAGATAGCAGTGGATCGCTCCCCACATGTCTTCCTGGTCCCACAAGCCCTGGATCCACATGGTCGGCACCTTCAGTGGCTGCGCGGCCATGATCCTGTCGAGCGCCTGCCCTTGCCAGAACGCGTCGTATGCCGGATGCTCTTCGATCTTGCGCCACCACGGCAGTTGCTCCAGGCCCGCGGCCTTTGCAAAATCGCCGGCCGAGCCGGCGCGGCGAAAGTTTTCATAGTCGTCGTACCCGGAGCGGACAACGCGGTCGCCCTCGCCTTTCTGCGTGGTCTGCAAGGTAAAATAGTCGAAGTTCGATTGCCGAAACGCGCCGAAGTGGAACCAGTCATCGCCCATCCAGCCATCGACCATCGGGCTCATGGGCGCGGCCACTTTCAGCGCCGGATGCGGATTCACCAGCGCCATCACCACCGTGAAGCCCTCGTAGGAGCTGCCCAGCATTCCCACTTTGCCGTTGGATTCGGGGACGTTCTTCACCAGCCAGTCGATGGTGTCGTAGGCGTCCGTGGAATGGTCGGTAGCGCTGGAGTTGAGCGGCCCCCGCAGGGGACGGGTCATGAAGTACTCGCCTTCCGAATCGTACTTGCCGCGGACATCCTGGAAGACGCGGATGTAGCCCTCGGCGACGAACACCTCATCGCCCTGCGGCAGGATGGCCAGCATGTGCGTCGAGAGCATGCGCTCGGCCCGTTTCGACGCGTGGTAGGGAGTGCGCGTAAGGATGATGGGCGCATGCTTGGCTCCGCGTGGGATGACGATGACCGTGTGCAGCTTCACGCCATCGCGCATGGGGATCATCACCTCGCGCTTGACGTAGTCCAAGGCTGCCGCCGGGGGCGCGTATTTCGCGCCGATGTCGGGCGTCTGCGGCGAAGTCTGCGCGGCCGCTGCGGACGCCACAATCCCAAGCGCCACCAGCCAGCCGAGTCTGAACCAAGACCTGCTCATCATGAACACACTCCCAACTGGGTCTCAACACATCAGTGGATTGCCGAACCGTGCTCCCCCAGCAGGGCATCATTGTAGCGGATGCGGTTCTTCCGCGGCCTTGGGCTGGTGGGGGGCCAGCCATTACCCAGAAAAAAAGAGACGCAGCCTGGCTGCGTCTCTTCAAGAAAAGAGCCTGCGGTCTATCTCTCTCCCGCCGCGGCGAAGCTGCCGCCCCAAACCGCGGAACCGCCCCACACCGCGCTTCCGCCCCAGACGGCGCTGCCGCCCCATACTGCGCTTCCACCCCACACCGCGCTGAAGCCGCTGTCGGTGCTTCCACCCCAGACGGCCGAACCTCCCCAGACGGCGCTGCCGCCCCACACGGCGGAGTTGGAATCGACAAACACGGAACCGCCCCACACCGCCGAGCCGCCCCACACGGCCGAGCCTCCCCAGACCGCGGAGGAATCCTTCACCAGATAAACGTTGCCGGAAGCCGGATCGTAGGTGGCGCTCGGCGACATGGCCGTGCCCGTGGCCACGTCCTTGCTGGCCAGCGCTGCGGCAAGATCGATGTAGCCCGCGCCCACGGTGAAGATGTCGTACTGATCGGTATAAGAAATCCCGCTGTCAGGATCGGTGTAGGTGCTGTACTGCGGGAAAGTCTTGTACGCGGTCTTCATCAGCCGCGCCTTCACCTGGTCCGGCGTGAGCTTGGGCTGCGCCTGCAAGAGGTCGGCGACAGCGCCGCTCACCACGCCCGCCGCCATGCTGGTGCCACTTAGGGTGAAGTAAGGACCGGCGGCGGAGGTCCCGCTGTTCTGGTAGTAGCTATAGGGAACCGCGCTGGCGGGATATTCATTTTCCAGCGTGGCATTGGTGGCGAGCGAGACCAGCAGGTTGCCGGGCGCGACCACGTCCGGCTTCACGAAATGGTCGAACGAGGTCGGTCCCTTGGAGCTGTAGGTGGCGATCAGATCGTCGGTGCGCTCGGGCGTGCCCATGGGCTTCATCGCGCCCACGGTGATCACGTAGGGATCGTTGCCCGGCGAGGTGATGGTGCCATAGCCGTCGTTGTTGGCGCCGTCGTAGCGCCCGTAGTTGCCGGCGGAAACCACCACCACGATGCCGGCCTTCCACGCCTTCTCCACCGCCTGGCAGAGCGGGTCCTGCCGGTAGGATTCCATCACCGGACGGCCCAGCGAGAGGTTCAACACGCGGATGTTGTACATCGACTTCAAGTCGATCGCCCGCGAGATGGCGGCAATGACCGCACTGTCTGTGCCCTCGCCATTGGAATCCAGCACGCGCAGGTTGACCAGATTGGCGGAAGGAGCGATGCCTTTGAAGGTACGGAAATAGCTCGGCCCGGTGGAGCTGGCGCCATCGCCGGCGACCAACCCGGCGACGTGCGTGCCGTGTCCATACTGGTCGGATGCGGTCAAGGAACCGGAGACGAAATTCTGGCTGTAGACCACGCGGCTCAAGCCCAGCAATCCGCCGTTCAGGTCAGGCGAGCCGTTGATGCCGCTATCCACCACCGCCACGCTGATGCCGCTGCCGGTGTCGCCCGCCTCCCATGCCGCCGGCGCGTTGATGGCCGGCGCGGCGTTGCTCAGCATCATGTTCACCGGCCGGTCGGGGCTCACATAGATCACGTTGGGATCGTTCGCCAGATTTGCCAGGTGGGTGTTATCGACCACGGTGACAACGGCGTTAAGCAGGGGCAGCGACGACACAACATCGCCCACCAGGTTCAGGACACAGCCCACCAGCGAGCAGGGCTGCTGCGAATACTGGACGATCACTTGCACCGGCGTGGATGAGTTGCGGCCCCGGAGTTCGGGCGCAAGTTTGGAGTCGTCCGCTGCCGCCAGTACGGAAGTAACCAGCAGCAGGCCGACCAGCAGCAGAACACATTTCTTACGATTCATTTGCGGCATTTGCCATCCTCATGGTTGCTGATGTTGCTCATAGAACAGCAACTCTGCTGCCACGCTAAATCGCTGAAAACTTAAGCTATTGCCGCGATGGTTGGGACAACTTGGCGGGGGTGCGCCGACCGGCGGACAAAGTGTCGCAGAAACAGGCCGGCACACTCACTTTCTCCAACTATGGTGCCGATAAACCCTGCGCGGCAGACCGCACCGCGATTAGAGCGGCCGAAGGAGAGCACTTATATGGCTTTAGTAACCTGGGACCAATCCTACAGCGTGAGCGTCAAGAAACTGGACGAGCAGCATCAGAAGCTGTTTTCGCTGCTCAACACACTGCATGAGGCGATGCGGCAGGGAAAAGGCAAGGCCGTGGTCGAGGACACGCTGGGCGAACTCGCCATGTACACCGTGACCCACTTTCGGGCCGAGGAAGAGTTGCTGCGGAAAACCAATTTTCCGGGATTCGCCGCACACCAGGCGGAGCATCAGAAGTTTATCGAAAAGGTGAGCCAGTTCACCGAAGATCTGAAGGCCGGCCGAAACGCAAGTCCCATCGCGATTCTGGGATTCATCAAGAATTGGCTGGCGGAGCACATCCTGCGGACGGATCGTTCCTACGCTGCCTATCTGAATGCGCAAGGCGTGCAGTAGCCCGCTGGCGTTCACTTTTTTCGGCAGTCGTGCCGATAAATTCCCGGGAGCGATCCGCAGCCCGGATCAGAACTACTAGAGGAGGAGACCGCGATGGCTCTTGTAACCTGGGACCAATCTTACAGCGTGAGCGTCAAGAAACTGGACGAACAGCATCAGAAACTGTTCTCGCTCATCAATTCACTCCATGAGGCGATGCGGCAGGGCAAGGGCCAGGAAGTGGTGCAGGACACGGTGCACGAACTCGCCACTTACACGGTGACCCACTTCCGGGCGGAAGAGGAATTGCTGCGGAAGGCCGGCTATCCCGGACTCGTCGCGCACCAGTCCGAACATCAAAGATTTGTCGCCCGGGTGAATCAGTTCGTCGAAGATGTGAAAGCCGGCAAGCTGGCAAGCTCCATCGCCGTCCTGGGGTTCCTCAAGGACTGGCTGACGGAGCACATCAAGCGGACGGATGGCTCCTATGTTGCCCATCTGACCGCACACGGCGTGCGGTAAGGAAGCACCAACATGTCTTTGATCACCTGGGACCAAACTTACAGCGTAAGGGTCAAAAGAATCGACGAGCAGCATCAGAAGCTGTTTGCGCTGATCAACGAACTCCACGAGGCGATGCGGGAGGGAAAGGGCCAGACCATCGTTCAGGATACCTTGCGCCGGCTCGCTGTCTACACCGTGACCCACTTCCAAGCCGAAGAGGAGTTGCTGCGGAAAACGAACTTTCCCGGACTCCCCGAGCACCATGCTGAACATGAGAAATATGTCGCCAGGGTGCACCAGTTCGAAGAGGATCTGAAGGCGGGCCGGAACACAACTTCCGTCGCGGTTCTCCAGTTCCTCAGGGACTGGCTGGCGGAGCACATCCTGCGGACCGATCGCTCCTACTCTGCCTATCTGAACGCCCAGGGCGTGCAATAGGAGCGCGGCAGCAGGGTTAGCCGCGGCTAGTTCTGCTGTTCTGCTGCCTTCGACGGCGCCGGCCTGGGAGAGTAGTATCCGTCCCTGGCCTGCACCACCAGGTCTTTCTGCTTCGTCACCACGTGGATCTTGTGGTATTCCGAGCCATCACCGGCGCGGTCCGGAGTGTAGCCAAGGTTGTACTGGTTGCGCAGTTCATCCTGGATCTGCTGGTAGATCTGGTCGACCGTCTGCTTCTTCGATACCTCGAACATGCGTCCACCGGTCTCCCTGGAGAGGCGCTCCAGTACTTTTTTGCCGTCAGGGTGGTCCTGCTCCGGCTGGCGTGGAGGGGGATAACCGCCTCCCCGGCGTCCCCCATAGGGGCCGCCGCCCATGCCGCCTCCTCCTCGATTCCAGCCTCCATTGTCGCCGTAAGCATCCTTGTCGGCGAACAGAATCGAGTACACCACGGTGTCGGCGCGCTGGGCCGATTCAATCGCGCGATCCAGGCTCACCTTGCTGCCGTGGTCCACGCCGTCGGTAAGAACGATGACCGCCTTGCGCCCGTGCTGCTTCTGCATCAGCTCGTCGGAAGCCAGATAGACCGAATCGTAGAGCAACGTGCCCCCATGGTGCGAATACCCGCCGCGTCCTGAGCCGCGTCCGCCGTTGGGATAGCCGCCGCCGGAGCCACCACCACCGGAGCCGCCGCTGCTACGGTCCTGGTCGGGCGCCGACATCTGCAGCAGGCGCAGACCGTCCTGCAGCTTGGCCCGGGACGAGGTGAGGTCCTGGAGCAGTTCGACTTCGCGATCAAAGTGGATGAGGAATGCCTTGTCCTTGTCTTCGCGCAGCACCTTGTCCACGAAAGTGCCACTGGCGGAGCGTTCCTGGTCAAGCACGCGGCGCTGGCTCAGGCTGGTGTCCACCAGCAGCCCCAGCGTCAGCGGAAGATCGGTCTCGCGGCTGAAGTACTTGATGCTCTGCTGGCGTCCGTCCTCATCGAGGACAAAGTCGTCCTGCGACAGGTTGTTGATGATCTTGCCGTGCTTGTCGCGCACGGTGGTAAGGACGTTTACCACTTTGACTTCAACGGAATAGGTGGCTGGCTGCTGGGCGGCGAGCAGAACCGTGCAGGCCGCCAACCCGGCCAGCCAGAGCAGCCCACGCTTGGAGCGGTACCCGACGAATGGCATAAAGTTCCGAGGAAGGTGAGGGACTAACCGCTCCCAGCACCGAAAATAACACTTTGTTGCTGTCTGGTGATGAAATCCTTGCAGAGTGTGATGCGCGCGGGGGGAACGAGGCTGCCTGCAAACGGGCGGGGGCTCTCTCTAGAAAAGAAATTTCGCAGCCAGTTGCACGAGGCGGGGCGGATCGGCACTGACGACTTGGCCGAAGGTGGAACTGCTGATATTGCCGTTGACGGATTGGGGGCCGAAAAACTGCGCGTGATTGAACACGTTGAACGCTTCGAGCCGCAACTGGAGGGATTTTGATTCGCTCAGGCGCAGGTTCTTGAGAAGGGCCATGTCGTAGTTGGCCATGCCCGGTCCGTAGAAGAAGCGCCGCGGGACGTTGCCCGGCGTGCCCAACGCGTTCTCGCTGAATTGGGAGGCATTGAAATAAGGTTGTCCGTTGCGGGGATTGTGATTCAGAGCGAGAGGACCGCCCGCGTAGTCGGGCTCATCTACGCCATAGTTGTTGATGCCATTGGGCTCGGCCCCGAGCAGAGAATTATCGCCATAGCTGACGAGGGTCACCGGAAGACCGGTGCTGAAATGGGTGATCCCGGAGAGTTCCCATCCTCGCGTCCAGCGGCTGGAAGCGCGAAAGAGGCTCTCGAACGGAATTTTGTAGTTGTAGCTCACGACGAAGTTGTGCCTGATGTCAAAGGAAGACAAGGCATAGCTGCGGGAGGGAGTGATGGGATTGACCTCTTCTCCCAAATTGGAGGAGTCGTCCATCGACTTGCTGTAGGTGTATCCGGCGGAGAGTTCCAGCCGTCCGCTGGTGTGGCGCACGCTGAGTTGCAGGGCGTTGTAATTGGATTTGCCAATCGTTGCCTGGTTGGTGTCACTGCCGAAATTGGAACCCAGCGGGCCGCGGGTTCCGTTGATCACCTGGCCCGAGGCCGTCGTGTACACATTGCTTTCCCCAAAGGGTCCGCACCCGGGCAGGCTCAGGCAAAGCGCCGGGTTGCCGGGGTTGGCTTCCACCATCACCAGAAGCCGGTGCCCCTGCGCGCCTACATAGCTGGCGCTCAGCACCGTGTTCGCTCCCAGTTGCCGCTGCAGCGACAACATGTATTCCTCAACGTAGGGGATGCGGTTGGTCGCGGCATATCCGGGAATGCCGCTAATCGGTTCATACTGCGGCCAATTGACGTTCGGGTCGGGATTGCTGCGGGATGCCTGGCCTGTGGCGAGGGCCACGGGAAACGGCTGGCCCTGGTTCTGCCCGGTCGACGCGGTGATGAAAGGAGTGGCGAATAGCGGCGGGGCCGGGCTCGAATAGGTGATTCCGAAGGGCGCGTTCCCGGCCAGGATCCCCAGCGTCAGCGCCTCGATCGCAGTGTAGTACATGCCGAAACCGGCTCGTACGCTGGTCTTGCCGGGGCCGCCCAGGAGCTTGCCCAAAAGAGTGCCTTCCCTGGCCTCCGGTGAGTAGGCCAAACCGATGCGAGGCGCGAAGTCAAGGTTTCCGGGAGGCGCGAGCGTTCGCGGAACGCCGGGATCGCCAGGAAAGAGAATACCCGCGGGCGCACCGGGAAAGACGACGGACTGCTTGCCGGGTTCAAAGGTGGAGAGCCCGTTGTTTTTTTCATACCAAGGCTCGATGCGATCCCAGCGCAGGCCGTAGTTCAGCGTCAGGTTGGAACGCACACGCCAGTTATCCTGCCCGTACACGCCCCAGTACTCATTGCGGCCGTAAAACGGCTGTAGCTGACTCTGGTTGTATTGGCTCGGAAGTCCGAGCAGGAAATCGGCGAAGTCAGAGCCGGTCTCGCTCCCGGTGAAGAGGAAGTTGCCGTTGGATTGCGCGATCGGGTTGGCGTTGATTTGGTCGTAGTGGAATTCCAATCCGAATTTCATGGTGTGGCGGCCCACCACCTTCGAGAAATTATCGATCCATTGGAAAGTATTGTTGACCTGCTTCAGTTCGTTGGCATTGGTCCCGATGGAAAAGGCATTGAAGACAATATTCTCGACCCCTTCGCCTTGTGGATTGAGCGGCACGATGCCGGCGGTGCCCGCGCCGGTCACAAATCCCTGCGACGCCAGGCTGACGCCGAGCCCGCCCACCGGCTTACCCAGGTCGTTGTGATCGCGCAGGTAGCTGAAGTGGAACTCATTGACCGCGTTTGCCCCCAGGGCCTTGGTGTCGCCCAGGCTGAGCAACTGTGCCCGGCCCAGATAGAGCGCGTTGAAACCCGGAACACTGGCCCCACTCTGTGCCACCGGGTAGGGATTGTTGAGGGTGTAGTCGTCCAGGAAATAGTAGGCCGAGAGCCGGCCCCAGCGGCTGTTGTAATCGAGCCGATACGCTCCTTTGTCGTCTCGCAAAGTTTCATTGTAGGCCGAGGTCGCGAAGGTATTGGCGCCTACGTTCGGCTGGGGAATATATTGCAGCAGATGCCTGGCAGGGGCCGACCATTCGCTTTCCGGAATCACGCCGTTCGGAAAAATGCCGCTGCGCTCGGCGACAGTTGGCACTGCAATATCGCCCGTGTCCACACCCTGGGTCAATCGAGTCCCTTGATAGTCGGCGAAGAAAAACACTTTATTTCTTCGAATCGGCCCGCCCAACGTCCCGCCAAACTGGTTTTGGTCAAATGCGCCGCGCGTGGGAGAAAAATAGTTGCGCGCATCGAGGTTGGTGTTGCGCAGGAACTCGAACGCGTCGCCATGAAATTCGTTGGTGCCCGATTTCGTAACCACGTTGATCTGTCCTCCGCTGTGTCCTCCGTATTCCGCGTCGAAGTTGCTGGTAAGGATGCGGAACTCGGCGATGGAGTCGAGGTTCGGAATGATCGCCGTTCCAGAGTTCACGTCTTCTTCGGTGTCGCTGCCGTTCACGATGAAGGCGTTCGCGAACTCCCGTTGGCCGTTGATCGAAATCGTTCCCGGGTTCAGGCCGCCGGAGGGCGAAAGCGCGCTGACGCCGACGTCCTGCTGGGTGTTGGAGGTAAGTGAGGTCGCGGGAACGACGCCGGGCTGGAGGGCAAGCAGATCGGTATAGCTGCGGCCATTCAAGGGCACGGCAGCCATCTTGGCGGCGCTGATGACCTCACCCATCTGGGTGTCGGAGGTTTCCGCGTGAACGGCGCTCTCGCTCACCGTGACCACCAGCGCCTGTTCGCCAATTTCCAACACGGCGTCGACCATGAGCGCGCTGTTGGCGTCGA
Source organism: Terriglobales bacterium (assembly GCA_052145015.1). Classification (GTDB taxonomy): domain Bacteria; phylum Acidobacteriota; class Terriglobia; order Terriglobales; family Acidobacteriaceae; genus JAHFUA01. The sequence goes on along the minus strand of JBKQPN010000101.1, from coordinate 45,238 downwards.
TGGTGATCCCGGTCCGCTGGTAGGGCTTGAAGCCCGGCTTTTGGATCGCAATGTTGTAGCGTCCGATGGGGAGATCGGGAAAGGAGTAGAATCCGCGGTCGTTGGTTGCGGCCTGTTGCTGGACTCCGGTGTCGATGTTGGTTGCCTTTACGGTTGCGTTCGGAACGACGGCGTAGCTTGCATCCTTCACCGTGCCGGAGACACGCCCGCCAACCCCGGCCCACGAGCCGACGCCCACGAGCATGAGGGCTGCGAAGGTAAGAAATAAGGCAATCCGCCGGAAGCACTCTAAAATCCCGATCTCCAGGTTGCCCGGCTCTTCCATCTCATGGGAACAAGAGAACCATAAATAACGAAGCATGATTGCGTCCGCGATTATTTTAGTTGCGACTTGGTCGCAACTTCGACTACACTGGGAAGGTTAAGGGCTGCGGTCCCCGGCTGTCAATGAGCCGGGGAACATATTGTCGCAGGCTGGTTGCAACCAGTTGCGACCGATTCGCGAGTGTGAATCATGCCTTTTCCCCAGACCGAAATCCCCGGCCGCCTGCAGGCCGAACTTTCCGCGCGCGGCATTCGCATGACCGAGCAGCGGCGCGCCATCCTGAGCGTGATCGAGACGGCGAAGAAACATCTGGACGCGGGGCAAATCCTGCGCAAGGCCCAGCGCCTGAATTCCGCCGTCGATCGCAGCACCGTGTACCGCACCCTGGATTTGCTGAAGCGGCACCGCATGGTGGACGAGCTCGACCTGATGCACATGGAGGGCGAAGCCCACTACTACGAGCGCAAGCTGGCCCGCGACCACATCCACATGGCCTGCTTGCGCTGCGGCAAGATCACCGAGTTTGTGAGCAAGATCTTTGACTCCCTGAAGCAGCAACTGGAGCGCGATTGCCGCTTCACCATCGTGGTGGCGCGGCTGGAGGTCGGCGGATACTGCTCGCAGTGCCGCCACTGAAGCTAGAGCGGGTTTACAGTTGCCGTACCCTTCTTGGCGCTGTCATCCTGAGCGAGCGCGCCCGACCCTCCGACTTCGCTCAGGGCAAGCTTTGGCGCGCGAGTCGAAGGACCCCTATTCGAAAGATATCACCGGGGTAGGGGTGCTTCGACTCGTGCGGGCAAAGGCGGCCCGCACTCGCTCAGCATGACAGCATGACAGAGAGATGGGTACATCCACTAGGAAACTGCTCTGGGCCTGGCGCGTGAGACCTGCCTATTGGCGCTGGTTCAGGCGGCGCTTGCCGAAGCCAGGCAGATGGTGGCGGTGAAGTTTACCTGGGCTCCGTCGTAATAACGTCGGATTGCCCCCAGAGCCTCGGCGTTTACCTTCTCGCGTTGCGCCTGGGGAACAGCCTCAAACAGCGGTTTGAACGGGACCGTCACTTCCTGAAAATAATCCCAGACCTCCTCGGGAGTGCCGGGCCAGCTCCAGGGCACGACCCGGAATTTTTCCTCGATGCCGCAGAACCCGGCCTGCTCCAGCGCGGCCGGCAGTACGCCAGCCTCACCGAACCTGAACATCTGCCTGCCGGAAGCGGGCAAGGCGGAGCCGGGCACCGCCCGGAGGATGGCGCCGATGGTCGACTCAAAGTACGGTTGCTGCATCGGCCCCCAAGCCAGCAGGGTCACGCGCCCGCCCGGCTTCAGGACGCGGCGCATCTCGCCCAGAGCTCTTGCCAGGTCGGAAAAGAACATGATCCCCAGCCGGCAGGTCACGCGGTCGAAGCTGCCCTCCACGAAGGGCAGGCTGTGCACATCGGCTTGCTGGAAGCGGGCATTGCCCAGACTGCGGTCGCGGGCGCGCTGTTCGGCGATCTTCAGCGGCTCTGGCGAAATGTCGGTGCCGACGACCAGACCGGTACCCTTTAGAAGGAGAGCTATGGAGATGGCGGGTTCGCCGGTGCCGCAGGCGACGTCCAGCACCTGCATGCCGGGCTCGACCTTGGCCTCGGCGACGATGGCTTCGGTCATTTGCCGGCCCATGGCCGCCGACTGCCGCTTCCATCGTTGGGCCGCCTGGGCGCGGGCGAAAGCATTCCATTCCGAAGGCGCGGTTCCAGAGTCCATGCCACATTATCCGCCTGACTCACGGGACCGGCCAAGCTGCGGCTAGATCAGCGTTGTGATTCCTTGGATGGTTGCGGTTGTGGTGGCTGCTGCGGTTGTTGTGGGGATTGTTGCGGTTGTTGTTCTTGCAGCTTGCGCAATTCTTCCAGGAGTTCTTCCGGAGTCTTGGCCGGCGGTGGCGATTGGGCGGCCGGCGTTGCCGGGGTCTGCGCGCCAGCAGCCGGCGGCGTTGGCTCGGGCGCGGGCGCTTCTTCCGTTTCCTCCGGCGGCGGAGCCTGGTACTGCGCTACCGCATGCCGGCCCGCCGGCTCCGGCAGTGACGACGAACTGCTGGGGCTCAAGATGATGTTGCGGATAGCCTCGGGATCATTGCTGGCGCCCACCACGATGTAGTCGAGCCCAGCCAGCAGCTCGGCCACCACATCCAGGGGCCGCGCCGGCCCTAGACGAACGGCCACGCGCTGGGCAGTCAGGCTTGCGGGCGCATCCAGCGTGGCGCCGGTTCGCGCGGCCACCGCTTGCAGGATGTCGGACAGCGTGGAATTGCTGGCCACGATGGTCAGCAGCCCGTTTCCGTAGGTCACTTGCGGCGGTGAAGGCGGCATCTGCTCGGGGACGAGCGCTGGCGCAACCGGCAGCGGGATGGAAAGAGCCGATGGTGCTGGCTTGCTGATGGTACGGGCCTCTCTCATAACGCCGGGTGCCCGCAAGACCTCGACCACCAGCCGCGGCGGATTGGCCATGAAAGTAGCGGTGTAGGGCGCCGGCCGCGACAGATCCAGCACCATACGTGTGATTCCTGGCTGGTATTGCGCTACGCGGATACGTTGCACGAGCGTGTCGCTGACCGGAGCGCGAGCCGCCAGCGCGGCCCCCGGATGCGTCCCCCGCAGGTCAAAGAAAATGCGGAAGGGATCGGTGGCTGTTCCCGCGACATACTGCACGGCGGCATCGAATCGCACCACCACACGGACGCGGTCTCCGGTGACGTTTTGCTCGATCCTCGTGACCCGGATTTGGCCGGGAGACCTGCCGTGCGTGCGCGCGACCGCGGGCAGGCACATGAACAAAAATAAGACCGCGCCTACAGCCCATTCCAACGCCGCAGCTCTTTCCGGCTTCATCATTCGCAGAGTAGCAAAGATCGTAACAAAAAGCAGGCCCGCCTGGGCCGTCGCTTCGGGACAGCAACGGCGTAGGGCTCTTGCCGGACATCACGTACGTCTTCCGGGCAGTGCTGCACATGCTCCTTTCGCGCGCTGGCGATTAATGGTAAGTTCGCCAGAGACCTGAGTTCCAACCGGTTTTTCCGCATATGCCCGAGCGATTCGTCTTCTCAAGCCTCCGCGAGCTGTTCGCCAAGGCTAACGAGGAGAAGTCCGGGGACCAGCTCGCCGGACTGGCCGCGGCTTCGGAGCGCGAGAGAGTCGCAGCCAAGCGCAAGCTCGCCGATCTGCCCCTGGCCGAGATCCTCCAGCAACCCTTGATCGACCCCGCGGACGACGACGTGTCTCGCGTGATCCTCGAGAGCTTCGACCAGGCGGCTTTTCATCCCATACGCAGCCTGACCGTGGGAGAGTTCCGCGAGCACATTCTGGATGACGCCACCGCAGAGGCGGACCTGAAGCGGCTGCAGCCGGGCATTACTCCGGAAATGGCCGCGGCAGTCGCCAAGATCATGGGCAACAAAGACCTGATCCTGGCTGCGGCCAAAATCCGCAACCTGACGCGCTGCCGCAATACCATGGGAGAACGTGGAGTGCTGGGCATACGCATTCAGCCTAATCATCCGGCCGACGATGTTGGCGGCATCCTGCTCGCCACCTTCGAAGGACTTCTCTACGGCTGCGGAGATGCCGTCATCGGCGTAAATCCGGCTACCGATTCTGTGGAGACGGTGAGCTCAATTCTGCGCGCGCTGGATCGCCTGGTTTCTGCTTACAAGGTCCCGACCCAGATTTGCTGTCTCGCACACATCACCACGCAGCTCGCAGCCATGACCCGCGGAGCGCCGGTCGACCTTCTGTTTCAATCCATCGCGGGCACCGAAGCCGCGAATCGCAGCTTTGGCATCAGCTTGGCCATGCTGCAGGAAGGCCGGGAGCGAGTGCTCGAAGAACACCGCCAGCGCGACGTTCCTTGGAAGGGCCAGAACGTGATGTATTTCGAAACCGGCCAAGGGAGCGCGCTCTCGGCTGAGGCCCACCACGGCGTGGACCAACTGACCCTGGAAGCGCGGGCGTACGGTGTGGCGCGCGTCTTCGAGCCCTTCCTGGTCAACAGTGTGGTGGGCTTTATCGGTCCCGAGTACCTGTACGACGAACGGCAGATTATTCGTGCCGGCCTGGAAGACCACTTTATGGGCAAGCTGCTGGGCTTGCCCATGGGTTGCGATGTCTGTTACACCAACCACGCGGCGGCCGACCAGAATTCCGCCGACAACCTTCTCCTGTTGCTGGCCGCGGCCGGCTGCAACTACTTCATGGGCGTACCGTGCTCGGATGACGTCATGCTGAACTATCAATCCACCAGCTACCACGACGCCCTGGCGGCCCGCCGGCTCTTCGGACTGCGGCCGGCTCCGGAATTTCTGAGCTGGCTGCAGGAGGCGGGAATCTACCGCGACCAGGAACCAGCATTGCTCGATGGAGCAGCCCGGCAGCGGCTCATGCGAGGATTGGAAACGTCGTTGGAGAAAATTGTCTGAATGGCCGATGACGCAAGTGGTTCCCTGAGCAGCGGCTGGCCCGAGATCGTGCGCAAGGTCCGCGCCCGCACTCCGGCTCGTCTTCTGGTTGGCCGTGCCGGAGGCGCTTACCGCACCGGCACCCAAATGGACCTGCGCGACGCCCATGCCGCGGCGCGGGACGCCGTCCGCACTGAACTTGATCTCGAACGGGATTTGGGAGCGGCGTTTGTCGAGCACTGGAAACTCTTCGAAGTCGGTACGCGGGCAAGTTCGAAGGATGAGTATTTGCTGCGGCCCGATCTAGGCCGCACGTTCAGCGACCGGTCTCGCGAAGAACTGAAGCGGCGCTGTCCCCCAGGCCAACGGCTCCAGATCGCAATTGGCGACGGCTTGTCGGTCACCGCGGTTTCGGCCCAGGTGCCTGGATTACTGCCGCTGCTCTGCGTCGGCGCCCAAGCGCGCGCATGGACGGTCGGCCAGACGTTCGTGATCCGATATTGCCGAGTGGGAATCTTGAACGAGATCGGCGAATTGCTGACGCCAGAGGTAGCCGTTTTGCTGATCGGTGAACGCCCGGGCCTGGCCACCGCCGAGAGCCTCTCGGCCTACCTGGCATATCGGCCCCGGCGGAATCATTCCGACGCCAACCGCAACCTCATCTCCAATATCCACATCCGGGGCGTGAGCCTGGAGGATGCGGCGGTTCGCATCCTGCGCCTCGCGGAACGGATGATGAAACTGGGCGCGAGCGGTTACGACATTCGAGAAGAGTTGCCGCCGGCAGGATTGCCGAGGATCGGGCGGTAAAGCCTGACCGTCAGGCCAAAGATGCTAGAGAAAAGCCACCCGGTGGAAGCGCAGGCCTTTAGGCCTGCGAAATGGAGACAAGGGAAGTGGCCTTTAGGCCCGGGGCTAAAGCCGTTTCTATCACGACACTCTAGTCGCCGGGCTGAAGCCCGGCGCTTCCACCCCCTACCTTGCAATCGACGAATTCGCGGCACAGCCACTCTGAAAACGCCTCAGTCGGCCTCGAAGTCGACATACTGCAGTTTCTGCTGGCGCTCAATCTGCAGTACCACCGCATCTCCCGCTTTGAGCTGGCGCAGGACGGACCTCAGTTGTGGAATCGATTCAATCCGCGTGCGATTGAGAGCATGGATGATGTCCCCGGCGCGGAGATCCGCCGCCGATGCGTTCAGGTCCAGAGATCGGCCCAGCACCACCACGCCGGAGGGTATGCGAACGTCCGGCATGGCCGTGCGCAATCGCTCATCGAACTCCATGGCAAAGATCGCCAGCCTGCCGATTCGATTATTGGGGTCAATGAAGTCGACCAGCCGGTCCTCCTGGTCGTGCGCTTCGATTGCGGGAACGTTGAGGGAGAGATGCTCTGAGCCGCGCAAAATCTCCATCCGCACAGCTTCATCGGGAGGATGGAGATAGAGCAAAGCGGTGAGTCCCGGCAATCCCAGGATGGTCCGCCCATCGACCGCAACCACAATGTCCTGCACCTTTAATCCAGCCGCATCGGCCGGTCCCCGCGGAGTCACATCTGAAATCACGACCCCCCAGTCTTGCGTCAGGCCTAAGCCGGCTGCCAGGGTGGGAGTGATGGTTTGCGCGCCGGCCTGGATTTCGGTGCGGTGCACGTGTCCGTACTTCCGCAAATTCGCGTACACAAACCGGATCACCCGCGCCGGTATGGCGAACCCCAGGCCTTCGCTGCCGCCGCCTTCGCTGAGGATGAAGGTGTTCAGCCCGACGACATAACCATCCAGGTCCACCAGGGGACCGCCGCTGTTACCGTGGTTGATGGGAGCATCGGTCTGAATGTAGACCATCGGCTGGTCCGGATCAGGTTGCCGCCACACCGAACTGACCACCCCCATGGTCACCGAATTCTGCAGGCCTTCCGGACTCCCGATCGCCAAAACCAATTCTCCCGGATGCACCGCACGGTTTTTCTGCAGTGGCAGGGTGGGAAAGTTGTGACCCTCCACCTTGAGCAGGGCCAAGTCCGTCTCTTTGTGCAGGCCCACGAGCTTGGCGTCCAGAATTTGCGCTTTACCCACGGGGCGGATCTCCAGGGGCGATTCGGCCGCCGGGGTTGGCAGCAGCACGCGAATCCGCTGTGCGCCTTCCACCACATGAGCATTGGTCATGATGTAGCCATCAGGATCGACGATGACCCCGGAACCAATGGCACGCTGGCGCACGATCAGGGCGACACCGGCCTTGCTGGTCCCTTCCACCGGCGCCAGACCGGTGGCCTGGATCTGGACCACCGCCAGAGACACTTTGGACACCAGAGCTTCGAGTGAGCTATTGAATTGACGCAGCACGTCCGCGCGAGATGCCGTGCTTTCCGTTTCTTTGGCCGGCGTATCGGCTTGTGCAAACGCCTGCGCGGTCAAGCACAGTGAGGCGAAGCTGGCGATCAAAGCAAAACGTAAAAGTGATGCCTTCATGGGCTTACTCGTTTCTGCTGCTTCCCTTGTCATGTGGGATTCCCAACCAGAGTGCGAGCAGCAGCCGGCGTCGCGTTGGCGTCGAACTTGCCGGAAAGCAGCATGCCCGCGTTGGGCACGACAGTCTTCAACCCGAGTTTTTGCAAAGCTTGGAACACCGTGCAGGTCGCAGCCGAGACCACCGGCAGGCCGCAAGCAGCTTCCACGACAGGCACGGCGGCGAGCGATGGCATCTGCACGCAGGCCGAGAGCACCACGGCGTCGGCGCCATCGATTTTCAGGCGTTTGAAAATGTCCACCAGCGCCAGAGGATCGCGAGCCCCGACTTCCAAATTGTCCGGAATCTCCAGCGAGATGCTGTCCACGATCTGGAAGCCTTCCCCCTCGATATAGTCGCAGACCAGCTTGGTCAGCGAACAAACATAGGGTGCGATCACCGAAATCTTCTTCGCGCCCAGCGTCTTCAAACCATGGACGAGCGCGCCAGCACTCGACACGACCGGCGCCGGAGCGCCATTGTCCACGGTTGCCTGGTGCAACCTGGCCTCGGATTCGCGATGGTAGCCCTTGCCCATGCTCATGATCGCGACCAGACAGGCGTAGAGCAGCACATCGACGCGCGCGTCCGACAACTCCAGAGCGCAACGCACCGAGTCGCGGTCCATGGCCGCCAGTTCTTCCCTGGTGACGCGCTTCATGCGCATGCGGCTGGAATGGAAGGTAAATCGCTCCGGCTCCACGGTCTCCCGGGAGCGCAGCATGGCAGGAATTTCGGTTTCCATGGTGATGTTGGAGCTGGGGACGATTTGCCCGATACGATAACCCCGTTTCGACATGGTGATTTCTCCGCGCGATCAGTATATAGATGAGCCCGAGTGCGATGGCGGCGCGGCAAAAGAGGATTTCCCAAACCGCAACCTTTGTGCCACGCTGTGATTGATTCTGGTGAGCCGCGGCTCACCAGGGGAACTGGACAGAGTCATGACCGACGACGCGAAACTCAATCCTGCGGCCCTCGCCGGCTTAAAGGTGATCGAGCTCGGGCAACTGATTGCCGGCCCCTTTGCCGCCAAACTGCTGGGGGAGTTCGGAGCCGAGATCATCAAGATCGAGCCGCCCGAAGGCGGCGATCCTTTGCGCACATGGCGCAAGCTGGAAGATGGAACCTCGCTGTGGTGGCATGTGCAGTCACGCAACAAGAAGTCGGTCACCCTCGATCTCAAAGTTCCTGCCGGCCAGGAGATTTTGCGAACCCTGGCCCGGGACGCCGATGTTCTCATTGAAAACTTCCGTCCCGGCACCCTGGAGAAGTGGGGGCTGGGCTGGGAGCGCCTGTCCGCGATCAATCCCAAACTGATCATGGTGCGCATTTCCGGCTACGGCCAGACCGGACCGTACCGCGACTTGCCTGGATTTGGCCTTATCGGTGAAGCCATGGGCGGACTGCGCTATCTGACCGGGGAGCCCGATCGGCCTCCGGTGCGCTGCGGAATCAGCATTGGCGATTCCGTCTCGGCCCTGTATGCCGTGATCGGCGTGCTACTGGCTCTGCAATGCCGGCAGCGAAATCAGGGGCAGGGGCAGTGTATTGATGTAGCGCTCTACGAATCGGTATTCGCGCTGATGGAATCCCTGGTCCCGGAATTCGATGCCTGTGGATATGTTCGCGAACCTGCCGGGAGCGCTCTGCCGGGCATCACCCCTTCGAACTCCTACCGATGTTGCGATGGGAAGTATGCTTTGATCGCGGGGAACGGCGATGGCATCTTCAAGCGCCTGATGAGCACGATGGGGCGCGACGATCTCGGCAACGACCCGCGCCTGGCGCACAATGATGGCCGCACCGCCCATGCCGAGTTGATTGATGCCGCGATCGGCGAGTGGACGCAGCGGCACGATCTGAAGACCGTCCTGCAAAAGCTAAGTGCGGCCGGTGTTCCCGCCGGCTACCCATATACCGCCGCGGACATCGTTTCCGACCCCCACTATGAAGCCCGCGAGATGATTCGGACAATCACGCTGCCGTCCGGGCGATCGCTGAAGGTGCCGGCCGTGGTGCCCAAGCTCAGCGGCAGCCCCGGTGGCATCGGCGGCGCGGGTCCCCTGTTGGGCGAACACACCGACGAAGTGCTCGGCGCCTGCGGCATCGACGCTGAAACCCGCGCGTCTCTGCGCGAACGCGGCATCATCTAGCCGGCCAGGAGCAACTGCCATGCCGTCCCAATCCAGAAAACGCATATATATTAATGAGGTCGCTCCCCGCGATGGATTCCAGATCGAAGCCGGCTTCGTTCCGACGGAAGAAAAAGTCAAACTCATCGACCGCCTGAGCCTGACTGGTGTGGCGAAGATCGAAGCGACATCGTTCACTTCTCCGAAGGCTATTCCCAACCTGCGCGATGCGGAAGACGTCATGCGCCGGATTCAGCGCGCGGCCGGGGTTGTCTACGCGGCACTCGTGCCCAACGCAAAGGGATGTGAGCGCGCGCTGGCGTGCAATGTGGACGAAATCAATCTGGTGATGTCGGCGAGCCAGACGCACAACCAGGCTAATCTCCGGATGACCTGTGAACAGTCGCTGGCGCAGTTTGCCGAGGTGGTAAACGTTGCGCGGGGATCGCCGGTCTTCATCAACGCCTCGCTCTCGACGACCTTCGGCTGCCCGTTCGAGGGATGGATTACCGAGGAGCGCGTGATCGCGCTGGCCGAGCGCTTTCTCGAGATCGGCATTCATGGAATATCGCTTTGCGATACGACGGGCATGGCTAACCCGGCCCAGGTTGGCCGTCTATGTGAGCGGGTCCTGACTCGCTGGCCGGAGGTGACCTTCACGCTGCATTTCCACAACACCAGAGGCATGGGATTGTGCAATGTGCTGGCCGCTCTGGATGCGGGGGTGCAGCATTTTGACGCCTCGCTGGGCGGACTGGGTGGATGCCCCTACGCGCCCGGCGCGAGCGGCAACATCTGCACCGAAGATGTCGCCCACATGCTGGAGCAGATGGGGCACCACACCGGCATCGATCTCGACCGGCTGCTGCAAATCGCTCAGGATTTTCCGGCAATCGTCGGTCATGACGTTCCCGGCCAGGTTGCGAAGGCGGGCAAGGCGGACCGGCGATATCCCAAGCCAGCGTGAACCCCAGATCCCTGCTGCTGACTAGTGACTCGCTTTGCAGCTATCAGGTTTCGCCAGCTCCTGGCCCTCGAAGATGATCTTTGCCTTGGTGGCGGGGATGCTGTTGGCCGTCCATTCAATGATCTCAATGATCTTGTTGGCATCCATTCCATCCGCAGCTATGTATTCCTCACGATGCCGCGGGTCGTGCAAGAGGTACACATGCACATGTTCCGGGGTATAGCTTATCCAACGGTTGCGAAAGCCGAATATGATTTCATTGTCCAGGCCGGCGGCTGCGCACGCCGACAGGTTCTTCGTCTTGCAGGAGGTAAACAAGGCGGTGGGGCTGGCTGAAACCAGAACATAGGGAGGCTCAGTTTCCAAAGTTGCGTCCTCCGCCGGGTTGGCGGCCAAACTTGAATCCGGGGTCACATCGTCCGCCGTTGGGTCCGAGTAGAGCAAAGAATGAAACACGCAGAACCCTCTGGTTTGCAGGACGTATTCCAGGTCTTTCACAAATTGGACGGCGAGCGTGGCGTAGACGAACTTATCGGTTTTGCGGCCGACGGCATCGATCGCCCACGTGGGCGTGTTGTCGTACCGCACGAACACATTGATGTGCTTGCTCGCCGCGCATTCCGGAACCGGCGCCCTGCGGACCGTCCCGTAAGGGGTATGGATAAAATCCGGCGTTTGTGCGGTGGCACACAGAGATGCGAGCAGCAAAGCGGTTGCTGAGAGCAGGCGTTTCATGATTCCTGACCTATGCAGAGATTTTTGATCGGCTGAGAGTTTCCGTATCCACTCGGCCAAGTTCACGTCTTACGCCTGGGTTCGTTCGGCCCGGACACTACGGATGGTTCAGGGGAGTCGCCTCGCAGCAGCAGGCTGCAAAATCGCCGCTACGGGGCTTGGGCCGGGAATTCTGCCTGTGAAGGCGATGGCGAGTCAAGCGGAAAATCTGGCGGAGAGAGTGGGATTCGAACTTGAGGCGGTTAGCGGGCGTGAGCGATCGCGAGCGTAGCGAGGGGAAGTGGGAGCCCGCTAAGCCTGCCCCGAGCGAAGCCGAGGGGAAATCCTGAGCGCAGCGAAGGACCTCAAGAAATCTGGCGGAGAGAGTGGGATTCGAACCCACGATACGGTTACCCGTATACACGCTTTCCAAGCGTGCGCCTTCAGCCACTCGGCCATCTCTCCGGACACGAATTAGCGGCAGGACCAGGCAGGCCTTTGGCAACCACTTCGATTGTAGGGCCGCGGGAGCGGGGCCGCAACTTGCGGCGGTTAGCGGGCCTGCAGTGCTCCGAATTCCGCCCATGGCGCCCCTACCAGTGGGCGCGGATGCGGTACTTCAGCACCGAAGAGCCATTTGCGGCGACGGGAACGTTGAATTGCGCGACCCATGCGGCGGTCTTGGTGTACTTGTAAGTAGACGAAAGCATCTCCCAGTCGCCACCGATGGGCTCGTTGACCTCAACGGTCACCGGCCCGTCTTTGTGGTTGCGCAGGGTGATTTCAAACTCCATCTCCCAGGTGTGGGTGTCGATGCGCTTGTAGTCGGTCTGCTTGCGCTCGCTGACGACGTCGAAGGCGTTGCCGATGTGGAGGCTGATCGTCTCGTCCTTGGGCGTGTGCTCGATGCGGTCTTCGCCGACAAACAGAATGCCACCCTTTGAATCCTTCTGATACACGCGGAAGTTGCCGGCCGGCAGCGGAATGCCCAAGCCGGTCTTCTGCTCGTTCTTGAATTTGTAGAAGACCATCACGAGATCTTTTTGCGGCGAGCCGGGACCCATCGAATTGTGGTAGTAGAAATTCTGGCCGTTCACGACGAAGACTTTGTCCACCGGAACGCCGCTGCCCTGGAGCAGGCTGATCTGCTTGGTTTCTTTGTCCTCCACCGAGGTTTTTCGTCCCAGCGTGTAGAGGTGGTATTCGCTGAAACTTTCCTGCGCGAACTGCGGGGGACCCGCGACACCTGCTGCCATCGCGTTGACCTGCATCTTCGCGGTCTTCTCTGGAACGGGAAGGCGATTCACATCACCGGCCACGAGTTGCAGGCGCGCGTTGCGAAAAGCGGTGCCGCTTTTGTTCGTGATCGTGACCCAGCCGTCCAGATCGGCGGATTTGTCATCTCGCATCACCGTCAGCACGTAATCCGCATTCCAAGACAAATCCTTTGCCAGATAGGACGTCTCCACCTGCTGCCGCTGCGATCCCGAATTTTCCAGCGACATCAACAGCGTGGGACGGTCGTAAAGGTTCGGGGGAACCTCCGGAAAGCGATAGCTTTGCCCGTACAGTCCGGTGACGATATCGTTGCCGATCTTCCATACCGGACCGTTATTGTTGTTGGCGAGCAGCGTGGCCCTGGTCTCTTCCTGCTTGATGGCGCCGTTATTGTCCCAATAAACCCGGACCAGCGTCACTTCCTTTGCAACATATTTGTTCAGCAGTTTTGCGGGATCGAGCAGGTCGTACTCGTAATTCTGCTCAATGACAGCGAGCTTGTCGGGCTCGTTGACCGAGCGCAAGTGCACGGTTGCTGGGTTGACTGTGGCGGCGATGTCCATCAGCTTGAGGCGAAACGCCCCGCGAGGCAGGCTTAATTGCCTAACGTCCCGCACCAGAGCGATATTCGAGTTGTAGACGGTCACCGCCAGGTCGGTCTGGTCACGCAGGCTGGTACTCGGCTCACGAGACCCGTCAGCGGCACGGTTTTCTTGCGGCGATTGCGGTCTCGGCGCCGGAGAGGCGGGAAAGGCGAGCCCCGCGCCGATCAGAACTGCGACTGGAATTGCCGCGCGCCAAGACAAGGGCGAGCGGATGGATCGGAAGGTGAAGGTCATGTCGCTTTCCTCGGTCGAATCTTTCTTTAGCGTAAGAACGGGGCAGTCCGCAGTTCTTGCAGCGAGGAGTAGCGCGACGGAGCGAGAGATCGGACCCGCAAAACCGCGTGATTGGGCTCAGTCTTCGCCCTCGTGTAGTTGCTCGGCCAGGTAGACCTCGATGCCCATCTCGCCGATGGCGTGCAGTTGCGCTTCCAGGTGGTCGATGTGCTCTTCCTCTTCGACCAGGATCTTCTCCAGCAGCTCGCGCGAACCGTTGTCCTTGGCGGCGACGCAGGTGTTGACGCCGGCGTTCAGGCGCTTCACCGCGTCCAGCTCAAGCTGCAGATCGTTCTGGAACTGCTGCTTGACGTTCTGCCCGATGTTGATCTTGAAGTAGGCGCTCATGTTGGGGGTGCCCTCGAGCAGCAGGATGCGTTCCATCACGATCTCGGCATGCTTCATCTCGCCGATGGATTCCTTCTTGGTCTCGTCCGCCAGGCGGTGGTAGCCCCAGTGCTCGCACATTTCGGAGTGCAGGAAATACTGGTTGATAGCCGTCAGCTCGGCCTTCAGCACTTCATTGAGCACAGCCAGGACCTTCGCGTCACCTTTCACGATGGTTCTCTCCGTTCCGTGGATTGCAACCACAAAGGATACCAGAGGGAGCGCCAATATAGGCTGCCCGAATATTAAGAGTGGGCGCCGCCCTTGCGCCGGCGATGATCGGCCTGATTGCGTCCTAGATCACGGCCTCGCGCTGGGCGGCCGCAATGTCGCCGGGCGAATACCCCAGGTTCTGCAAAATGGCCGCGGTGTGCTCGCCGAGCAGCGGCGGGGGGTAGCGGTACAGCGGAGGTGTTCCCGCCAGCCGGCAGGGGTTGGCGATGCTGCGCGCCAGCCCGATCGCGGGATGCTCGATTTCGACGATGGTGCTGCGCGCCAGCGTCTGCGGATCGGTCAGCGCTTCTTCCACCGTCTGAATGGGGCCGGCCGGGATCCTGGCGGCCGCCAGTTTCTCCAGCCACACCCGCGCGGGGCGCTTGGCAAGAAACTCCTGCAGGATGGGATTGAGTTCGTTGCGATGCTGCACGCGCAAGGCATTGGTAGTGAAGCGCGGATCGCGGCCCAGCGTCTGTTCGGCGCCCAGAATGGGCACCAGCCGCGACCAGTGCGCTTCGCTGCCGGCCGCCACGATGAACAATTTGCCGTCGCCGCCCTTGAACACATCGTAGGGAACGATGCTGGGGTGGGCGTTGCCCAAGCGGCGCGGCGACTGCTGGGCGTTCAGATAGTTGCTGCCGATGTTGGCCAGCCAGGTAATCTGCGTGTCGAACAGCGCCATGTCGATGAACTGCCCGCGCCCCGTGCGCTCGCGCGCGAACAATGCCGCCAGCACGCCGATGGTGGCGTAGATCCCGGTGCTGATGTCGGCAATCGCGACCGGGTAGCGAACCGGATTGGTGTTTTCCTCGCCGGTAAAGCTCCAGACCCCGGCCTCCGCTTGCGCCACGATGTCGTAACCCGGCAACCCCGCCTTGGGGCCGTTAAAGCCGTAGCCGGAGATGTTGCAATAGACCAATCGCGGATGCCGCGCACACAGCGTGTCCGGGTCAAGGCCACGCTTCCGCAGTGATGCCAGCGACGGATTGTTGGCCAACAGGACATCGCTGCTGGCGATCATGCGCCCGAGAATTTCGAGGCCTTTGGGGGTGTCATAGTTCAGCGTGACGGAGCGCTTGTTGCGGTTCGTCATCAGGAAGTAGCAGGACTGCGTGCCCAGGAACGGCGGTCCCCAGGTGCGCGTCTGGTCGCCTACGCCCGGCCGTTCCACCTTGATGACGTCCGCGCCAAAGTCGCCCAACATCATCGCGCAGTAGGGGCCGGCGAGCGCTTCCGTGAGCTCCAGCACGCGAATTCCTTCGCAGGCCGGCGGCAAGGAGTTCGGATTCAGCCCTGGATTCGGCACTTCTTGCTTTCGTCTTTCATGCGGTTCGAGGAGCTAGTCCAGCGGGTCCATGAACACATCGGCCTGCAACGGCGTCCCGGGCGCGGCCGCGTAGCGCGATAAGTCCGTAATTCCCGCCTCCGCGAGTACATCGGCATCGATGAAGAAGTTGCCGGTCGAGCTTCGGCTGTCGCGCGTCAGGATGTGCCACGCCGCTTCGCTGACGATCTCCGGCGTGCGCGCGCTCCGCGTGTCGCGGCCGGGAATGATCTGCAACGCCGCCGTCGCGATAATCGTGCGCGGCCAGAGGGCGTTGACCGCGATGCCGTCCGCGCGGAATTCCTCCGCCATCCCCAGCACGCACATGCTCATCCCATATTTTGACATCGTATAGGCGAGATGCGGCGCGAACCACTGGGCGCGCATGTCGAGCGGAGACGCCAGCGTCAGGATGTGCGGGTTGGCCGCTCGCTTCAGGTGCGGCAAGCACGCCTGGGAACAAAGAAATGTGCCGCGGACATTGACCGTCATCATGAGATCGAAGCGCTTCATCGGCGTGTCGAGCGTGCCGGTAAGGCTGATCGCGCTGGCATTGTTGACCAGGATATCGATGCCGCCAAACTTTCTTACCGTCTGTTCCACCGCCGAATGGACCTGGTCCTCAAAACGGACATCCATGGCAATTGGCAGCGCCTTGCCGCCGGCCCGCTCGACTTCTTCCGCCGCCGTATAGATGGTGCCCGGAAGCTTGGGATGCGGCTCCACGGTCTTGCCGGTGACCACGACGTTGGCGCCATCGTGGGCTGCGCGCAGCCCAATCGCCAACCCGATGCCGCGGCTGGCTCCGGTGATGAAAAGTGTTTTACCCGCGAGACTCGGCACAGAAATTCTCCTAAGAGCAATGCCAATTCAGATAAGGCCAACCAGGTGAGGCGCGCTAAAACGGGCAACGTCCCGCTTTCAGAATGGCCGCCGCGATCCGGCGCCGGCCAGCAACGGTGTTGTGAGTCATGTGGCCGGCCAGCGCGCGAATGGTGCCGCGCAGAGCGAATTTGGAATCGGTTGTGGCGGAATCTTGCGCGAGAACTTGCCTCGCGAGACAGCACGCAAGTAAGACCAGCTCGGCACTCCGCTTGAGACTTAAACCGCGCTCTTCTGTTGTGCTTTCTGTTTAGCCCAGCGAGCCCGCTGCGCCGCCGCGATCTTCTTGCGGGCGGCACGGCTCATCCGCCGCGGTGGCTTCGAGGCCTTGCCTCGCTTCATCTTGCCCTCCGCCCAGCGCTGCTTCAGCAGCCGCGATAGCTTCTTTCGGGCGGCGGCGCCCATGCCGCCACGCTTGCGGCCCTTCTGGGCTGTTCCTGGGGGACGGCCTACTCTCCGGCCTCCGGTCGAGCTGACGGCTTCAATTGCCGAAATCGCCTGGTCAAGACGGCCGCGCTCCGCGCGAAGTTCCGCAAGAATCTTATTGGTGTCCATGATAGCTCCTCGGATGGGTATCCTAACAGCGCACCTAGGAGACTGGCAAAGGAGATTTATATATTGTGGGTCTGGCGCCTTTGGCGCAGGGCTTTCGGGATCGGCTGCGCTGTGCCGGCCGAGCGCTCGTCTGGCCGCGTTGGTTCCGGTATCATCCTTTTCGGAGGAAAACGATGTCCTCGACGACCAAAGCTGTTGCTCTTCTCTTATTTTTAGCTTGCGCCGGCACGCTTTTCGCGCAAACCACCGGCGCTCCGCCCAGCGCGCCACAGACCTACTCGCCGATTCCGGGGCTGGATAAGAGCCTGATGGATATTACCGCCGACCCCTGCGCCGATTTTTACCAGTACGCGTGCGGCAATTGGAGCAAGCTGCATCCCATTCCGAGCGACTCGCCGTACTCCGACCAGTTCTACAACCTTGAGCAGTACAACCGCCAGGTGCTGCACGGGATTCTTGAGAAAGCGGCGGCGGACAATCCCTCGCGCGACATGAATACCAGGAAGATTGGGGATTACTACGCCAGTTGCATGGAGGAAGCGGCGGTGCAACAAAAAGGGATGGCGCCGTTGCAGCCCGAGCTGGACCGCATCCATCGGCTCACCAGCAAGGATCAGTTGCCGGAGCTGCTGGCGCATTATCAGTTGATCAATGTGAATGCGTTTCTGGGATTCGGATCGCAACAGGACTTCAAGGACGCGACCCGAACCATTGCGGTTGCCGCCCAGAACGGATTGGGTCTTCCGGAGAAGGACTATTACCTCCGCACCGGCGCGAAGGATGAAGAGATTCGCCGGCAATATGTGCAGCACGTCGCCAACGTTCTGAAGCTGCTGGGGTCGAGCGAAGCGCAGGCGGCCAGCGACGCCGCGGCGATCATGAAGCTGGAAACCGCGCTGGCGAAAGTTTCGCTTGATGTGACTTCGCAGCGCGATCCGCACAACATTTATCACATGATGCCGGTCAAGGATCTGCAGGCGCTCACTCCAACCTTCAACTGGAATCACCTTTATTCCACCACCGGATCGCCGGCATTCACGGAGATCAACGTCGCCGAGCCGGAGTTCTTCAAAGGCATGAACCAGGTCATCGCTGAGACCGGCCTGCCGGCGATCAAGGCGTACCTGCGCTGGCAGTTGGTCAGCTCGATCGGGGGCTTGATTTTGCCCAAGGCGTTGGACGAAGAAAAGTTCGATTTCGGCGGGCGCAAGCTGATGGGAGTTCCCGAGCAACAGACGCGCTGGAAGCGCTGTGTCCGCAGCACCGACAACGCTCTTCCGGAGGCGCTGGGCAAGGCTTATGTGGACCAGCAGTTTCCCGCCGCCAGCAAAGCCAAGGCGGTGCAGATGATCCACGATATCGAAGCGGCGATGGATCGCGACATCGAATCGCTGGACTGGATGAGCGCGGCCACCAAGACCCGCGCGCAAGAGAAGCTGCACCTGATCGCCAACAAGGTGGGATATCCCGACCAGTGGCGCGACTACTCCAAGCTGGAAATTGTGCGCGGCGACGCCTTCGGCAACAATCTGCGGGCGGCGGAGTTCGAGTCGCGGCGGCAACTGGCGAAAATCGGCAAGCCGGTCGATCGCCAGGAGTGGCTCACCTCCACGCCGACGGTGAACGCCTTCTACGACGCCGGCATGAACGACATTAATTTTCCGGCGGGCGTGCTGCAGCCGGCATTCTTCGATGCCACGCAGCCGGATGCGCTGAACTACGGACATATCGGGCTATTCATGGGGCACGAGATCACGCATGGTTGCGACGATACGGGGCGCCAGTTCGACGGGCATGGCAATCTGCAAGACTGGTGGACCAAAGAAGATGGCGACAAGTTCAACCAGAAGGCGCAGTGCTTGGTCGACGAGTACGCGCAATTCAGCGTGGGAGACACCAGGCTGAACGGCAAGCTTACGCTCGGCGAAAACACGGCGGACAATGGCGGAATGCGGCTGGCGTACATGGCGTTCCTGGCGCGGGCGGCGCAGGATGGCGTTGATCTGAACCGGAAGTCTGCCGATGGCTACACGCCGGTGCAGCAGCTTTTCCTGGGATTCGCGCAGGATTGGTGCTCGGAGTGGCGTCCGGAGCTGGAACGGCTGGTAGCGACGACGGATCCGCATTCCCCCGACCGCTTCCGGGCGAATGGAGTGCTCGTGAACCTGCCGGAGTTCGGGAAAGCGTTTGGCTGCAAGGTGGGGCAGCCGATGGCGCCGGCGAAGGCGTGCCGGGTGTGGTGAGGGGGGTATCTTGAATCGCCGGGAATTCTCCGTTTCTGTTCTCAAGCTCTCTGCCGCAACGCTGTTTGCTCCTCGTCTGTTGGCGGGCCCGCGCCCCAGCGCCGCGGCCGATGTCGCTGAGCTCTACAAGAGCGCCATCGTCATGGATTCCCTCTGTGGCCCGTTTCTCGATCCAGAGAAATCTCCCGGCCCCGAGGCCGTGGCGGTGGTTCGGCAATCGGGGATTACCGCCGTTAATTGCACGCTCTCGGACCGGGATTTCGAGGGCACGGTCAAGAACCTGGCATGGCTGGAAGCGCTGGTGGAGAAATATCCTGACGCGCTGGGAATTGTTCGCAAGCACTCGGATATCGCCCGCGCCAAGCGGGAGAACCGGGTCGGCATCATTCCAGGGTTCCAGTACACCGCGTTTCTGGAGGACGATCCCGAGCGCATCGCGATGTTCCGGAACCTGGGCGTGCGCATCATGCAGATCACCTACAACAACCGCAGTGCCTTTGGTGACGGTTGCCTCGAGCCGGGCAATGCCGGGTTGAGCAACGCGGGGATAGCGGCGGTCAAGAAGATGAACGAACTCGGAGTCGCTATAGACCTGAGCCACAGCGGATATCGCACCACGGCCGAAGCCATCGCCACCTCCTCGAAGCCGGTGCTGATCTCCCATGCCGGATGCGCCGCCGTTTATGCGCATCCCCGCAACAAGCCTGACGAAATTCTCAAATCCCTGGCGAATCGCGGCGGCTATTTCGGTGTGTATCTCATGCCCTACCTGGTTGCCTCGCCCACGGTGCCGACGCGCCAGCATGTGCTCGAGCATCTGCTGCACGCCCTCAATGTGTGCGGCGCGGATCACGTTGGGATCGGTTCCGATGGCTCGATTCAGCAGGTAGCCCTCACGCCGGCGCAGAAAGCCGAGTTCGACGCCGACATTGCGCGCCGGAAAAAGTTCGGCATCGGAGCGCCGGGCGAGGATCGCTATCCCTATGTGCCCGATCTGAATGGGCCGGATCACATGCAGATCATCGCCACGGAACTGGCCCGACGTGGCCAGCCCTGGTCCGTGATCGAAAAAGTGCTGGGCGCGAATTTTCAGCGCGTGCTGGGTGAAATTTGGGGGACGGCCTAGAATCGAAACTATCATGCTGAGCGACAAATCCTCCGCGCGCCATCTGACGCAGGTGGCCATCGTGAGCCTGCTGCTGATTGCGAGCTGCTGGGCGCAGAAGCCCCAAGGACCGCAAAGCGCCGTGCCCGCTCTCCCGGCGGAGATTCCTGGCACTGCCGATCGCTATTCCGTTCTGGTGATGGGAAACCTCGCGGGGCAGCAGGCCATGTGGACCGCGCCGGACGGCAGCCTCCATATTTTCTATCAATTCAATGACCGCGGCCGCGGACCCAGGACCACCAGCATTCTCAAGCTGGACGCAAAAGGTATTCCGGTGGCGGAGAGCGTCGATGGCAACGATTACCTGAAATCGCCAGTTCACGAAAGCTATACGCTCGAATCCGGCGACGCTCGTTGGAAGAGCGACTCCGAAGCGGGCGAAAAGAAGCTGACTGCTCCAGCCGTGTATGTCGCGATTGACGGCGCGCCGGCGGAGCTAGGCCTTCTCGCACAAGTGGCGCTGGGCAATGGAGGCAAGGCCGTCTTGCTGCCGGAGGGCGAGGCAAGAATAGACCGCATCGCCGCACTCAACCTCGAAGCTTCCGGCCAGAAGAAGCACGTCACCCTGTATGCCATCACTGGGCTGGATTTTTCGCCGACCTATGTCTGGCTCGATGATGGCCGCAGATTCTTTGCCTTCGTGAGCCTCTGGAGCACCGTGATTCCGGAGGGTTGGGAAGCGGCTCTGAAGCCGATGCAGGCCACGCAGGATGAAGCCGCGCACGCCCGCTCCGCTGAGCTTGCGGACAAGCTGGCTCACCGCACGCCGAACGGCATGGTGTTCGCGCACGTTAATCTTTTCGATGCCCAGTCCGCGGAGATTCTCAAGGACCGAAGCGTGGTGGTGGTCGGGAACCGTATCCGCAGTGTTGGCCCCGCCGATCAAGTCGCTGCGCCGGCGGGAGCGGAGGTTATCGACGCGGCCGGCAAAACCCTGCTGCCCGGCCTCTGGGACATGCACGCCCACGTTGGCGATAACGATGGGCTGTTGAATCTGGCGGCCGGCGTCACTACGGTCCGCGACCTGGCGAATGATACCGACTCGCTGCTGGCCCGCCGCAAGCGCATTGAGCAAGGCAAAGAGATCGGCACCCGCATTGTCCTCGCCGGCGTTATTGATGGACGCGGGCCCTACCAGGGCCCCACCAAGGTCCTGGTCTCCACGGAAGGCGAGGCCCGCGCCGCGGTCGATAACTACGCGCGCCTGGGCTATGTCCAGATCAAGATCTACAGCTCGGTGAAACCCGAGCTGGTGCCGGCCATCATCGCTGAAGCGCACAAGCTGGGTCTTCGCGTCAGCGGCCACATTCCAGCCGAGATGACCGCCGCGCAGTGTGTCGAACTCGGCTATGACGAGATCCAGCATGCCAACTTCCTCATGCTGAACTTCATGCCCGACGTGAAGAACACCAACACGCCCACTCGCTTGACCGAGGTCGCCAAACGCGGCGCCGATCTCGACCTCAACTCAGTGCAGGTGCAGTCCTTCATCAAGCTGCTGCAGGAGCATCACACCGTGCTTGATCCCACTCTCAGCATCTTCGAGAATATGTTTGTCGATCACGCGGGAAAAGTTCCTCGCGGATTCCAGCCCATTGCCGGGCGGCTGCCGCCGCAGGTACGGCGTGGGCTGATGTCGGAGGGCTTGCGGCCTCCTCCGGGCATGGAGGAGCGCTATCGGCAATCGTTTATAAGAATGCTGGAGCTGGTCGGAGCAATGTATCGCGCCGGAATTCCCATTGAAGACGGCACCGACTCCATGGCCGGCTTCGCCCTCCACCGCGAGCTCGAACTCGACGTGCAGGCCGGCATCCCCGCCAACAAAGTGCTGCAGGATGCCACCCTCGGCGCCGCCCGCATTATGAAGCTGGACGGTGATCTCGGTTCGATTGCTCCCGGCAAGCTCGCCGACCTCACGCTGGTGAATGGCGATCCGGTGGCCAACATCGGCGACATAAGAAAGACGGCGTTGGTGGTGAAGGACGGTGTCCTCTACAAACCGGAGGAGTTGTACTCCGCGCTGGGAGTGGCGCCGTAGCCGGATTCCGCTCCATTACCGGCGATGTGTCCAATACTCGGGTCGTCTGGTACCGTGGGCGACCGCCCAGATTGTGACTACCGATTCTTGTTCTGAATAGATGACGGGCGAAAGGGAATCGCCAAAGTAGAAATCGCCTGGTGTTGTTCTTCCCGATTGGCCAGCGTTCCGGGCCTTCACGGATTGTCTCGGCGGCTCGCTGCAGTTCTTCGATGAAGTCCAAGGCGGCTTTAGGGCTGCGCTTCCGATACCAAGCGACTGCGCTCTTGACATCTGCCATTGCGCCCTCGTGATACTCAATACGCTTAGCGCTCATTCACCATGGCCAAGAGCTCACGATGCAGCTCCTCCCAAGGGACGGTCACTGCTTTACCCGCTTTCAGGTCTTCCATTCGACGAGCCACTTCCTTGTCCCACGCCTCTTGGACGAATTCGTTCGTAGTCTCAAGACTGTCGAGCAAGGTGTTGGCCAACGCAGCGCGCTCGTCAACCGAGAGGGCGAGCGCCCGTTTTAGAAGATCGGAGATTTCGGGACTCATGGCGTTATTTTACCCCGTGCTGATTGTGTCATAGGTGTGCCATAAATGTGCCGCACGCTTTTCTCTCATCCCAGTAATACGATCTCGGCCACGCTCCAGGCGATGTTGACTATGCCCAGCGCGATGCCCCATCGCACGTAGGCGGCGCAGCGATGGCTGCCTAAAGAGTGCGGAGTCAGCCGGTCCACCATCACCGGCGCATAGAAGGTGGCCCACAGGGAAACCAGCAGCCAGAGCACCCAGAACCCGACGGGAAGAATACGGCTTTCGCGGGGAAAGAAAGCGGTATAGACACCGGCTCCGGCGGGGATGAGGACCATCACCGCCGCCGCGGAGAGCAGCAGCACGCGTCGCATGCCGGTTCTTGTAACAGGGCCGCGCCTGCCGCGGCCGAAATTCGGAGTTTTGTTCCGAATTCAGAACAGCGGGCAGGCGCGCACCTTAAGGCGTGGGTACGGTCACCGACACCTGGTTGGAGAAGGCGCTCTCCACATTGCTCGCGTCCACCGAGGTCACCACGTAGAAATAGGTGGCGCCGGAGGTGACAGTGTTATCCACATAATTGGTGGACGCGTTCAAGGCAGTGTTGATCTGGGTGTACGGTCCGCCCGAGACGGTGCCGCGGTAGACGTTGTAGCCGGAGACGGTGGAGGCGCTCGCCGTCCAGTTCAGCGTGACCGTGTGCTGCACCGGCGCGCTGACGGTGACGGTGGCCGAGGCTGACTTGCTGTTGTCAGCCGCGCTGGTGGCCTTTACCGTGAAGCTTCCGGCGGTATTCGGCGCGGTGTAGAGACCGCTGGTGGAGACGGTCCCGCCGGTCGCCGACCAGGTGACGGCGGTATTGCTGGAGCCGGTAACCGTGGCCGTGAACTGCCGCGTGCCATTGGTCAGGAGCGAGGCCGCGGTGGGCGAGATGGCGACCACGACCACCGGCGCGGTGGTGATGGTGACGGTGGCCGAGGCTGACTTGGTGTTGTCGGCTGTGCTGGTGGCCTTCACCGTGAAGCTTCCGGTGGCGCCCGGCGCGGTGTAGAGACCGCTGGCGGAAACGCTGCCCCCGGTCGCCGACCAAGTGACGGCTGTATTGCTGGAGCCGGTCACCGTGGCGGTGAACTGCTGGGTGGCATTGGTTAAGACCGAGGCCGCGTTCGGCGAGATGGTGACTGCAACCACCGGCACGCTGACGGTGATGGCCGCCGACGCCGATTTGGTGTTGTCGGCCGCGCTGGTGGCTTTTACCGTAAAGGTTCCGGCCCCGCTCGGGGCGGTGTAGAGACCGCTGGCGGAGACGCTGCCCCCGGTCGCCGACCAGGTGACCGCGGTGTTGCTGGAGCCGCTGACGGTGGCGGTGAACTGCTGCGTGCCGTCGGTCAGCATGGAGGCGGAGACCGGCGACATCGTCACCGCAACCACCGGGGCCGTTACCGTAACTGCGGCGGACGCCGCCACCGTGTTGTCGGCCGCGCTGGTGGCCTTCACCACGTAGCTGCCGGCGGTGGTAGGAGCGGTGTACATGCCGCCGGTGGTGATGCTTCCCCCGGTCGCCGACCAGGTGACGGCGGTGTTGGTGGACCCGCTTACGCTGGCGGTGAATTGCTGGGTGTGGCCGGCCTGCACGGAGATGGAAGTGGGCGACAGGCTGACCGCGACCGCCGGAGCGGGGTCGCTCGCCGCCTTGCTGGGCGACAACGTGCAGCCGGCCAGCGACAGAGCTATCAGGGAGACGATGGCTACTAGGCAAATCTTCGTGCGCAGTTCCCGGGGAACGCGCGGTCTGGGGGGTGTCATGCTCTTTCCTTTATTTATGAGTTCGCAGAGCTAGGCCTAAGCTAAGCTGCCGGCTTGCCTTGCACTAGATTCCGAAAAGACGACAGGCAGGCTCGCGCAGTACATGTCCTCGCGAAGTACATGTCCTGAAGTACGAAGATCCAGGCGGAGAGCCGGTCGCCGCTGCCCTGGCCGCGGGGATCGCTGAACTGCGTATAATCCTGGCTGGGCGTGAAAACTGCGCTTATCGCCGTGCTCGTGTTCTGCGCCTTGTTCTATGCGGGGGATTACGCCGTGGTGCGGTGCCCCATTCCCCGCAGCCGCAATCCCCTGGCAACGGTGGAAGTGCAGCCCTACTACGCGGTCCCGCTCAAGGACGGCAAGACCGAGTTCATGTTCCTGAACCCTGAGAACCAGGTCTGCGTCCGCTCCCTGTTTCCCCATCTGGGACACAATCCCTGCTGGTATGTCCGCCGGCATCGGAATAAGGCCACCAACTTCTAGGGCTGTCCCATCCAAATCGCAAAACCCCGGCGACGGGATTACACTGTGTGACGCGGGCGTGGTCGAGGAGACGAACGATGAAAGCGATCCGGGTACACGAATTCGGTGGTCCGCAGGTGATGAAGCTGGAGGATATTGCGGAGCTGAAGCCGGGCCCGGGGCAGGTGGTGGTGCGGGTGCACGCCGCCGGCGTCAACCCGGTGGATACCTACATTCGCTCGGGAGCGTACGCCCGCAAGCCGTCGCTGCCCTACACTCCTGGTTCGGATGGCGCCGGCGTGGTCGAAGCCGTGGGCGAGGGCGTGAAGCGTGTGAAAGCCGGCGACCGCGTGTATCTGTCCGGCACGGTCAGCGGCGCCTATGCTCAGCAGGCCTTGTGCCAGGAATCGCAGGTGCAGCCGCTGCCCCAGAAGATATCGTTCGCGCAGGGCGCAGGCGTGTGGGTTCCTTACGCCACCGCCTACCGCGCGATCTTCCAGCTTGCCGAGGCCAAGCCGCCGGATGTGGTGCTGGTCCACGGCGCCAGCGGCGGCGTCGGGACCGCGGCGGTGCAACTGGCGCGCGCCGCCGGCATGACCGTGATCGGCACCGCCGGCAGCGACAGGGGCAAAGAACTGGTCCGCAAGGAGGGTGCGCACCACGTGCTCGACCACAATGCGCCCGATCTTTCCGACAAGCTGATGGCGCTGACTGGCGGCCGCGGCGCCGATGTCATCCTCGAGATGTTCGCCAACAAGAATCTGGGCAAAGACCTGCAGTTGCTCGCGGCCGGTGGCAAGGTGATCGTCGTGGGCAGTCGCGGCCCGGTGGAGGTGAATCCGCGCGATGCCATGATGCGCGAGGCCACGGTGAAGGGCCTTATGCTGTTTGCCGCCACCGAGCGGGAGCTCGCCGGCATCCACGCGGCGCTGAACGCGGGCATGGAGGACGGCACCCTGCGACCGGTGGTCGGGCAGGAGATGCCTCTGACGGATGCCGCGCGCGCGCACGAGGCGGTGCTGGCGCCGGGCGCTTATGGGAAAATCGTGCTCGTCCCGTGACCGGGATTACTGGGGGTGGGTGATCGTTGACTCTAGCAGCGGGGTCACTGGTCACTGACAGGTTGTGGGCAGCGGCCTAAAATTCGATGCGATGTCGTCCAAGCCGCGACCGTCGGGCGAGCCGCCAGCGACGGGATTCGCGAAGCGGGTGCTGGTCGTGGATCCCGACCAGAAGGCCTGGGAAGTGGGAGCGCGGCTGCTGATCGCCCAGGGTTGCCTGGTTCATCGCATCAGCCACCTGGCGGACGCGCCGCCACGCTGGCCGCGGCACCTCTACGATCTGGTGGTGGTAGCGGCGGAGGATCCGCCCAGTCCGGCTGTGGTGGAGTTCTGCCAGAAGCTGACGCAGGCCCAGCCGCCCGTACGCGTAGCCCTGCTGGCCAGCGGCAGCGCCAGCCTGAATCCATCGGTCGCACCAGTCATCCGCCGCGACCGGCCCGCCACCGAGATCGCCGAACGCATCGCGCAACTCCTGCGCTGACCCGCAGCAGGGAGACTCACGAAATATAGTCTCGTGCGGGATCACGTGTCAGGGCATGAGTTTACTCGTGCCATTACTGGCTCCCCGTGAGGTCGGGCTTTAGCCCCGGCGGCTTTTCCCGTAACAGGGGCTGAAAGCCCATTTCCTTCTTCTGCTATTGGCATGACTGAAGTCGTGCCCTGACACGTGATCTTCCACGAAGCATTTGCTGTACGCACCGGCCCCGCCTGCAGAGCGAAGGAACCAACCATGCCGCTCGCGTGGAGAACAAAAAAGGCGGGCCGTGGTGGGCCCGCCTGTGCAGAACGAACTAAACGCCGGCTCAGTCGGCCGAGACGCACGCGCTGGATTTCTCCTTCTCGATGGCGCCCATCATGCTCTCGTCATCGGAGAACTTGAACGACACCAGGCCGCGCTTCTGCGCCTCGCGCTCTTCCACCTTGCCCAGTAGCGCGATATCTTCCTTGGTCACCACCTTCAGGCCCTTGGCTTCCAGACGCCGCTGCACCGCCTGCGGAGAAACCGGCGCGCCCTCGGGAGCACTGGCCAGGTAGTGCAGCACCTTCTCGGCGCCGACCTCGCCGTCGTGGCGAGCGATGCCCACCAGACCGTCGCTGGCGCGGCGCGCCCAGCCCACTACGTACACGCCGGGCTCGACCTCGTTCTTCTTCGGATCGAAGACCTCGAACACCGGCGCCTTGGGATCCTCGGGATTCGGCCGGGTGGTGTAGCCGTCGCGGCCGCAGGGCAGCCCCAGCTTGGGATCATGCACGTCGCCGATGGCGAAGATCATGGTGTCCACGTCGAGATCGGCAGTTTGATCCGTGGCCTTGGCAGCGGTGCCGCCGTCCTTGGCCACCAGGTTGTTCTCGGTGACGGTCAGGCGGTTGATGCGGCCGTCCGGCCCGGCGTGGATCTCCTTGGGCGAGGACAGGAAGCGGAAGGTCAGCCGCGGCATCACCAGCTCCTGGTTGGGATACTTCACCAGGGCGGGGAAAGTGGCTTCGGCGACCTTGGAAACGTCCTGGCCGACCGCGGTGATCTTGTCCTTCACCCGCTCCAACTCCTGCTGGAACAGCTTGCGGTCCAGGTGCATCTGGACGTGGGCGAATTCCTTCTCGTCGAACTTGGCCTCGAACGGCCCGCGGCGGGCGATGATGACCACCTCTTCCGTCTGCCGGTTGGGATCGTCCTGCAGCAGCCAGCGGATGATGTCCACCGCCACATTGCCCATGCCGATGACGGCGATTTTCTTGCCGGTGGAGAAATCGCGCGAGGCAAACGGCGGAAGCTGGTTGTAGAAATAGACGAAATCCTTGGCGGAATAAACGCCTTTGGCGTTCTCGCCGGGCAAGCCCAGGCTCTTGGTGCCCTGAGCGCCGACGGAGAACACCATGGCCGCGGGATTGAACTGCCGCAGGTCGTCGATGGTCACGGCCGATTCGCTGCCCACCGGCACGTGGCCGAAGTAGGACAGGTTGGGATAACTGAGCACCTTGGCGAACTGCTTGCGCAGGCCAATCTTCATCTTGTCTTTAACGGGATAAATGCCGTATTCGGCCAGCCCGCCGGGTTTGATGTCGCGATTCAGCAAAATCACCTGATGGCCCGCCTGCGCGATCTTCTGCGCCGCGAACAACCCCGCCGGACCCGCGCCCACAACGAACACAGTTTTCATGCGGCTGCCCTCACACACTGAGATTATACGAGACGGATAGCTCCCGCTGCCCGGGACGGCCTCTAGACTATCGCAGCCGGCCACCGCCATCTGCGACGTAGGTCACTGGGGTGTGTGAGCTATGTCACTGTCTAGGGAGTATCCTAAGGAGGAGCATGTTCGGCAGCCCGCGTGTCGCCGTCCCCCGTCCCCGGGGCTACTAAAAGGAGAGCCGAGATGGCCAACGACAAGGTCACCCTTACCGACCACCGCACCCAGAAGAGCTACGAACTGCCGCTAACCGACGGCCACATCCGCGCCATGGACCTGCGGCAGATCAAGACCAGCCCCGACGATTTCGGAATGATGAGCTATGATCCCGCCTACATGAATACCGCCGCCTGCCGGAGCGCCGTCACCTATCTGGACGGCGACAACGGCGTCCTGCGCTACCGCGGCTATCCCATCGAGGAACTGGCGGATAATTGCACCTTCCTGGAAGTGGCCTACCTGCTGCTCAACGGCGAGCTGCCCAACCAGAAAGAGTTGCAGGATTGGGTGGAGCAGGTGAGCCAGCACCGCCTGGTGCACGAGAACCTGAAGAAGTTCATCGACGGCTTCCACTACGACGCCCATCCCATGGGCATCCTGACCAGCACCATCGCCGCGCTCTCCACCTTCTATCCCGAGGCGCACAACATCAAGGACAAGCTCAACCGCAAGCTGCAGATCCTGCGCCAGGTGGCCAAGATGCCGACCATCGCCGCCTACGCTTTTCGCCACAGCCTGGGCCTGCCCTACGTCTTTCCGGAGAACGACCTCAGCTATACCGAGAACTTCATGCACATGCTGTGGAAGCGCACCGAGCCCCGCTACCAGTCGAACCCGGTGCTGGCGCGGGCGCTGGACGTGCTCTTTATCCTGCACGCTGACCACGAGCAGAACGCCTCCACCAGCGTGATGCGCGCCGTGGGCAGCTCGAATGCCGACCCCTTCGCCGCCACCGCCGCGGCCTGCGCCTCGCTCTCCGGCCCGCTGCACGGCGGCGCCAACGAGGAAGTGCTGGTCATGCTGGCGCAGATCGGCTCCGTGGACAACGTGAAGGATTACGTCAAGCACATCAAGGAAGGCAAGGGCAAGCTGATGGGCTTCGGCCACCGCGTCTACAAGAACTACGATCCCCGCGCCCGCATCATCAAGCGCACCGCGGAAGAGGTGTTCAAGGTCACCGGCCGCAATCCCAAGCTGGACATCGCGCTGGAGCTGGAGAAGATTGCGCTCGAGGACGAGTACTTCATCAAGCGCAAGCTCTATCCCAACGTGGACTTCTATTCCGGGATCATCTACCAGGCCATGGGCTTCAAGCCGGAGATGTTCACCGTGCTGTTCGCCATCCCGCGAGTGGCGGGCTGGCTGGCCCAGTGGCAGGAGATGCTGGAAGACCCGGAGCAGAAGATCGCGCGTCCGCGCCAGATCTACATCGGAGAAGAGTTGCGGCACGTGACCGGAAAATCCGTGGGGCTGCGCGCCGTGGCCAGCGATTAAGGATAAAGATTCCTCCTCCAGGAATCCAGGCCATGCTTGCCGGGGATTTTCTTGTGCAACCGGCTTCTTGGGAAGGGCATGGCTTCAGCCGTGCCGAAAAAGAGAGTAAGATAACGCGGCTTTAGCCGCTGAGGTAAGCCTTTCTGGATGAGTGGCCCTCAGTGGCTAAAGCCGTTGCCAGCTAAACGCGTTGCGGCACGCCTGAAGGCGTGCCCTTCCCAAGAAGTTTCGCCGCATGGCCGAACCAAAACAATCCGAACTCTCGCTCTCGAGCTTGACCGATGTCTCCGAGCTTCTGCGCGCAAAGAAGCTCTCACCCGTCGAGCTGACCCAGGCGTGCCTGGCGCGGATCGAGGCACTTAATCCCGAGCTGAACGCCTTCATCACCGTGACCACGGAGATGGCGCTCGGGCAGGCGCGCGCCGCCGAAGCCGAGATTCAGCGCGGAAACTGGCGCGGGCCGCTGCACGGAATCCCGCTGGCATTCAAAGACCTGATCGACGTAGCCGGCGTGCCCACCACGGCGGCGAGCGCGGTGTTTGAGAATCGC
Source organism: Terriglobales bacterium (assembly GCA_052145015.1). Classification (GTDB taxonomy): domain Bacteria; phylum Acidobacteriota; class Terriglobia; order Terriglobales; family Acidobacteriaceae; genus JAHFUA01. The sequence goes on along the minus strand of JBKQPN010000101.1, from coordinate 15,109 downwards.
GTTCCCAAGGAAGATGCCGAGGTGGTGCGGCGGCTGAAGGCGGCGGGCGCGGTGATCGTCGGCAAGAACAACCAGCACGAGTGCGCCTACGGCGGCAGCGGTGTCATCAGCCGCTACGGGCCGGCGAAGAACCCGCGCTACCCGGGCCGTACCACCTCCGGTTCTTCTTCGGGATCGGCCGCGGCGGTGGCGGCGGGACTCTGCTTTGGCGCGATTGTTACTGACACAGCCGGTTCTATTCGCCTGCCCGCGGCGTTCTGCGGGATTGTGGGGTTCAAGCCGACCTACGGATTGGTGAGCGCGCGCGGCGTGATGCCGCTTTCCTGGTCGCTGGATCACATTGGTCCCATGGCGCGCAGCGTTACCGACGCGGCGCTGATCCTGGCGGCGATTGCCGGTTATGATCCTGCCGATCCCACCAGCCGCGAGATCGCCGTGGAGGATTATGCGGCAGCCGTGCGCGCGCCTTCGCCCAAGCTGCGGGTGGGCGTGCCGCGCAAATTCTTTTACCAAGATCTGGATTCCGAGGTGGCACGCATTGTGGAAGACGCGCTGCGCATCGTCTCCACCCTCGCAGTAGACGTGCGCGAGGTCTCAGTACCGGTGAATCCCGACCGGACGGTGGCCAGGGCGGAAATCTATGCTTATCACTTACCGTACTTGTCCGAGCACGCGGACAAATACGATCCGGAAACCTTGCGCCGCATCAACACCGGCGCCGACGTGAGCGTGCGCGATTACATTGCCAAGCGGCAGGAGTTGGAACTGGAACGGCGCAACGCTGCCACGATTTTCAAGGATGTGGATGTGGTGGTTACTCCGACCACGCCGGTTCCGCCGCCGCTGCTCGCGGACTTGCAGGCAGACATCTCGCGTCTGCGCGAGCGCGAGCTCGTGACGCTGCGCAATACGTGGCCGTTCAACGTGCTTGGACTGCCGGCGATTTCGGTGCCGTGCGGGGAGACGTCCGCCGGATTGCCGGTAGCATTGCAGATCGCCGGGCCTGCGGGGAACGACGGGCGGGTGTTGGGATTCGCACGGGCGTTTGAGGACGCGCGTTAACTGTCATGCCGCTCCCAACTTCAGAAGCTCCCACATCTGCTAACTGCAGCAGATGTGGGGCACCGGTGCAAGGGCGTTTGACGTGATAAGTGATATTCTTATTGATGTCACAATAGATATCAGGATATGATGTCTTCGGACTTCTAAGGGGAATCTCCCGAATGGCACCTCAAAGGAAAACGCTCCAAGTCCGTATGCCAGCACCTTTGTATCGCCACGCGAAGCAGGTCGTCGACGAGGAGATCGAGGAAATTTCCAGCGTCAACGAATTCATCGTGCGGGCGATCAAAGAGAAACTGAAGCGCATTAACGAAGCCAAGATCGACGCGGCCTTCTACGGCATGGGCACCGACGAGAAATATCTCCGCACCACCGGGCAGATCTCGCACGAGTTCGCAACCAGCGACTGGCAAGCATTCAAGGTCTCAGAGGAGAAGTAACGCATCGGCATTCTGCCGCCAAGCCGGGGTGATGTCCTGATGGTCAGGCTTGGCCCGACTGGGGGGTCCGAACAGGCCGGGACTCGACCGGTCATCGTGGTGAGCAGGAATTCCATCAACCAGCACGCCCTCGGAACCAACCGAACCATCGTGATTGTTGGCGTCCCAACGACCGACGCCAGCAATCTGAAGAGGCTATACCCAAGCCACGTACTTCTGAAGAAGGGCATAGGCGGGCTTACGATGGATTGTGTCGCTCTCTGTGAGCAGGTCAGAGCGATCTCGGCCGATCGGCTCATCCGCTACATGGGATCCCTTCCCGCGAGTTATCTAATTCAGATTGAGGATGCGCTCCGGATTACCCTGGTATTGCCCAGGGACTGATTGTCGAGAACGCTCATTAACAATTGTCATGCTGAGCGAGCCTCGGCTGTTTTTTTGCCGAGGCGAGTCGAAGCACCCCTATTCCTACGAGAAGGTAGGGGTCCCTCGACTTGCGCTCCGTTCGCAAGCTCACGTCGCGCGTCGCTCGGGATGACAATTCTAGGGGCTGGATTGCGGTGCGGCTGAAGCCGCACCCCTTCAGAAGAAGGCCGGCGAGACGCCGCCGCTACAAATTACAACGGGGAGGCCGTGCGGCCTCCCCGTTTCGTTGCGCCGGCCTGGGAGCGCGATTAGGGGTATGACAGGCCACTTCGTTATGAGACCTGCTACTCCGCGAATGGCGTGGCGTGAACCTCGACCTCGCCGGCCACGATTGCTTTCGCCTTCGCGATTCCGTACTCGAATCCCTTGTCGAACGCCTTCAAGTTGAGGTCGGCGAAATGAGGAGGCACGGAATCAGCGACGGCTTTGCGCAGCGCGTCGGCGTCTACCAGCCCCGTGACCGCCGCAAAGAAGCCGACCATCACGATGTTCAGCACCATGCGCTTGCCCAACTCTTCGGCCAGACGCGTGGCCGGCACGCTGTAGACCTTGACCCCAGGTTTGAGGTCGCCGATGCGCACCAGGTCTTCTTCCACGATCAGGATGCCGTTCTCCTTTAGCTCGGGCGTGAACTTCGCGTAGGCCTCCTGCGACATGACCACCAAAATGTCCGGCCGGGCCACATAGGGATAAAGGATAGGCGCGTCGGAGAGGATGCACTGCGCGCTGCAAGCGCCGCCGCGGGCCTCCGGTCCGAAGCTCTGGGTCATGGTGGCGAAGCCGCCTTCGAAGACGCTGGCTGCCTTGCCGATGACGATGGCCGACAGGATGACTCCCTGGCCGCCGAATCCTGCGAGTCGAATCTCGGTTAGCTGCTGCATGCGCATTCTCCCGTCTCCACGTATTCGTCGCCCAGGCTCTCCTGGAACTGGTGGACCATCAGCTCGCGATAGTCGGGGCGGTCGCGGTCGATGAACTTGCCGACGGCGATCTCGCCGGTCTTGGTGAGTCCGACTTCGCCGGTGGGCGCGCCGTTCCGCACCTTGCTGGCCTGCTTGTAGTACTTCATGGCGTCGAGGCCGTCGCCCATCTTGTTGCGCCGCTGGTAGAGCGTGGGGCAGGGCGAGATGATCTCGATAAAGCTGAAGCCCTTCTTCTTGAAGGCTTCCTGCATGGAGCGCGCCACCTGGCGAACGTGGAAGGTGGTCCAGCGCGCCACGTACACGGCGCCCGCCGCGTCCACCAGGTGCGGCAGGTTGAAGCCCGGCTCGAACGTCCCGTAAGGATTGGTGGAGGTGGTGGACTCCGCCGGCGTGGTCGGCGCGGTCTGGCCGCCGGTCATGCCGTAAATCAGGTTATTGACGCAGATCACTTTCAGGTCGATGTTGCGGCGCGCGGCGTGGATCAGGTGATTGCCGCCGATGGCCGAGAGGTCGCCGTCGCCGGCGTATACCACCACCGTCAGGTTGGGATTTGCCAGCTTCAGCCCGGTGGCGAAGGGGATGGCGCGTCCGTGAGTGGTGTGGAACGAATCCATTTCCAGGTAGCCGGCCACGCGGCCGGTGCAGCCGATGCCAGAGACCACCACCAGCTTGTTGAGGTCAGCCTTGGAATCGATGAGGGCGCGGGTGAAGCAGTTGACCGTGGTCCCGATGCCGCAACCCGGACACCAGATATGAGGCATGCGGTCGCTCCGCAGAAAAGGCTCGACCGGGTTCGAACACTCGGCGCATTCGAAATCAACTTCTTCATTCATCGCAACGCCTCCTGGATGGCTTTCAGGATGTCCTCGGGCCGGTGGACGCCGCCCCCGGCGTGCGGCACGCAAACCGTCTTGACGCCGGCCGCGGCGCGCTCGACCTCGCGCGAAATCTGTCCCAGGTTGAGCTCTGGGACGACGAACGCCTTGGCGCGCTTCGCCAGCTTCTTGATGAGCGCGTCGGGGAAGGGCCACACGATCTTCAGCCGCAGCTTGCCGACTTTCAATCCCTTGGCGCGGGCCGCGTCGATGCCGCGCTGCGCCACGCGGGAGGTGATCCCATAAGAGACCACCACCACGTCGGCATCGGCGGTGTTGTCTTCTTCCACCAGCACCAGATCGTCGCCAGCCTTGCGGATTTTGTCCTGCAGGCGCCCCACTAGCTTCTGCTGGGCAGCCACCGTCATCGCGGGATAGCCGCGCTCATCGTGGGTTAGGCCGGTGATGTGGAACTTGTAGCCTTCGCCGGCGTGCGCCATTTCCGGAACCAGGCTGCCGTCGCCGTTGCACTCGTACGGCTTGTAGGTGCCGAGAGCCTTGTGTGTCTTGTGGCGCGGCTCGACCTCGATCTGGTCCGCCGGCGGGATGATTACCTTTTCGGTCATGTGGCCGACGCACTCGTCCATCATGAACATCACCGGCACGCGATATTTTTCCGAAAGGTTGAAAGCCGTGATGGCGAGGTCGAAGCACTCCTGCGGCGAGTTGGGGACCAGGGCGATGACTTCGTAGTCGCCGTGCGAGCCCCAGCGCGCCTGCATCATGTCGGATTGCGCCGGCAGCGTGGGCAACCCGGTGGAAGGCCCGCCGCGCTGCACGTCCACGAACACGCACGGAGTCTCGGTCATGATGGCGTAGCCGATGTGCTCCATCATCAGCGAGAAGCCCGGCCCGCTGGTGACGGTGAAAGCCTTGGCGCCGCCCCAGACCGCGCCTTGAATGGCGATTGAAGAGGCCAGCTCGTCTTCCATCTGGATGAACGTGCCGCCGACCTTGGGCACGCGCGCGGCGAAGCGCTCCACCACTTCGGTCGAAGGCGTGATGGGATATCCGGCGGCGAAGCGCGCACCGGCGGCCAGCGCGCCTTCACAGCAGGCGTGGTCGCCGTCGAGGAAGTGAACGCCCGTGAGGACGCCAGCGGGATCAGCTTTCATGAGCGGCCTCCTTCGGCTCGGGCTTCTCGCCGGCTTTGTAGCCGAAGATGGCGAAGTCCGGGCAGTACATGCCGCACAGATCGCATCCCGAACACTTCTCCGGGTTGACCATGTGCGGTGGGTGATAGCCCTTGGAATTGAACGCCGGCGAGAGCGCCAGCACCTTGGTGGGACAGAACTCAACGCAGAAGCCGCAGGCCTTGCAGCGTTCCACCACAATCTTGACCGTGCCTTTTGCCATGAAAGCTCCTTTCACTCCGTCGCACCCGACGGCGGGCGAGCCGGAGGCCCCAACAGCGGGAGCATGTTTGGATCGGAAGGCCTTGCGGGTAGCGACCACGCATGGTCGGAAGCCAGATTGTCGCGCCAGAGACAGGCGGAAGGGAGTGACGGAGGTCACATAGCTGCGTGAGGAATGACCGAAGCAGGAAGTAGGGAGTAGCGAGTAGGGAGTAGGGACCGGAGCAGCGAGTAGGGAGCGGGAAAAGCGGCAGGCTTGGCTGCCGGCCCCTACTCCCTAGTCCCTACTCCCTACTCGCTACTCCCTGAACTGCGCCATATGCCCCGAGGAACATCGGCTTCTCAACCATTAAATCCGAATCCGATCCGGAGTCTGTCGCTAACCAACTGATTAAAAGTAACTTAGCTACGGTCCCCGATGGCAGCCAGCGTGCCGTTCTCATCTGGGCCAGGGGATCGGGAGTGGTCCGCCGATTCCCCGACCAGGAGGCGACCATGATTGCCGATACGACACAAAATGCCGCCCTGCTGGGCGTACTGGGATGGCGGCTGGTGCGGCTGATCGAGACCCACTCCGACCAACTGGCGCGGGGGCTGCTGGATCGCATCGAGAACAGCGAGCGCTGCCGCGAGTTCGTCCAGAAGGTACCGCCGGAAGACCTGAAGCAGAAGGTGCACGAGATCTACCAGCATCTGGGACAGTGGCTGCTGAAAAAGACCGAGCACGACGTCGAGCAGCGCTACATCGCCATCGGCGAGCGGCGGGCGGCGCAGGGCGTGTGCCTCAGCCAGTTGATGTTCGTCATCGTCGCCACCAAGGAGCACCTCTGGGAGTACGTCACCAGGGAAGCGATGGCGGATCGCCCGGTGGAAATCTTCCAGGAACTTGAGCTGTTCCAACTGGTGGAGCAGTTCTTCGATCGCGCCGTGTACTTCGCTGCGATCGGCTACGAACGTCATCAGGCCGCCCAGAAGAAAGTGGCGAGCAATTAGGGAAAGGCCGTTATGGCTTGGATGGACTCATACCGCACCAAGGTGATGTCGGCGCGTGAGGCGCTGCGTTGCGTGGAGTCGCACATGCGGGTGTACATCCAGCCCGGGTGCGCCGAGCCGGAAACCCTGGTGGGCGCCCTGATCGAGCGCGGGCCGTTGGTGCGCGACGTGGAGATCGTGCACCTGCTGACCATGGGCCGCGCCGATTACATCGCCCCGGAGATGGCCGGGCACTTCCGCCACAACGCCATGTTCATCGGCGCCAACGTGCGGGAGGCGGTCAACGACGGCCGCGCCGATTACACCCCCATCTTCCTCAGCGAGATCGAGTCGCTGTTCGAATCGGGGGAGATGCTGATCGACGTAGCCCTGATTCAGGTGTCGCCGCCGGATTCGCACGGCTTCTGCAGCTTCGGCGTGGGAGTGGACACCACGCTGACCGCCGCCAAGAAGGCGCGCTTCGTTATCGCCCAGGTGAACGACCAGATGCCGCGCACCTACGGCGACAGCTTCATCCACGTCAGCGACATCGACGCCATCGTGGAAAGCTCCCGGCCGCTGTGCGAGCTGCCCAAGCACGAGATCACCGACCTGCACCTGGCGATTGCGCGCAACGTGGCTACGCTCATCGAAGATGGTTCCACGATTCAGACCGGCATCGGCGGCATCCCCGACGCGGTCCTGATCTACCTCAAGGACCGCAAGGACCTGGGCGTGCACACCGAACTCCTGAGCGACCACATCATCCCGCTGATCGAGTCGGGAGTGGTCAACGGCCGGCGCAAGACGCTGCACCCGCGCAAGGTGGTGCTGGCCTTCGCGCTCGGCACCCGGCGGTTGTTCGACTTCGTCAACGATAACCCCATCTTCGAATTCCACCCCAACGCCTACACCAATAATCCGATCCTGATCGCGCAGAACGACCACATGGTGGCCATCAACTCGGCGCTGCAAGTCGATATCACCGGGCAGGTCTGCGCCGACTCCATCGGGACTTATTTCTACAGCGGCATCGGCGGGCAGGTGGACTTTATCCGCGGGTCGACTCGGTCGAAGGGCGGCAAGCCCATCATCGCGATACCCTCGACGGCGAAGAACGACACCATCTCGCGCATTGTTCCCACGCTCGACCCCGGGGCCGGGGTGGTGACCTCGCGCGGCGCCGTGCACTACGTGGTTACCGAATTCGGTGTCGCCTATCTGCACGGGCGCTCCATCCGGCAGCGGGCGGAAGCGCTGATCCAGATCGCTCATCCCGACTTCCGCAACCAGCTCTACGAATACTGCGAGCGCACCAAGTGGCTGCAAAAGAACCACGCGTTCGCCGAGGTGAGGTGAGAAGCATGGCCGAACCACGCGGGTCTGTCGAGATCAACCAGGACGAGTGCAAGGGCTGCGGGCTGTGTGTGGACTCCTGCCCGCCGGAGTGCCTGGAGCTGCTGCCGGGGATGAATGCGTACGGCATCCATCCCGCGCACTACACCGGAGAGAAGTGTACCGGCTGCGGCATCTGCTTCTACTGCTGCCCGGAGCCGGGCGCGATCACGGTGTTGCGCGTTCCGCCCGCGAAGGTCGCGAGCCAGGAGGTTTCCCGTGCGGCAATTATGTAAGGGCAACGTCGCGGTGATCAAAGGCGCCATCCAGGCAGGATGCAGCGCCTATTACGGCTATCCCATCACTCCGGCCAGCGAAATCGCCGAGGCGGCGGCGCTCTACCTGCCGCAGGTGGGCGGAACGTTCGTCCAGGCGGAGAGCGAGGTCGCATCGATCAACATGGTGTACGGCGCGGCTTCAGCGGGCGTGCGCGTCATGACCGCATCCTCGGGGCCGGGTCTGAGCCTGATGCAGGAAGGCATTTCCTATCTTGCCGGCTCGGAGCTGCCCTGCGTGATCGTGGACGTGATGCGCGGCGGGCCGGGACTGGGCAACATCGCGCCCGAGCAGAGCGATTACTTCGCCATGGTGAAGGGCGGAGGCCATGGCAACTATCGTAACCTGGTGGTCGCGCCGGCCTCGGTGCAGGAGATGGCGGAGCTCACCATGCTGGCATTCGACCTGGCCGACAAATATCGCAACCCGACCGTCGTGCTCACCGATGGCTTCATCGGCCAGATGATCGAGCCGCTCGAACTCGAAGAACGGCAGATCCCACAGCCGAAGAAACCGTGGGCGGTGACCGGCGTTCGCGAGACGCGGAAAAATCTGGTGAACTCAATCTACCTCGAGACCGACGAACTCGAAGGGCATGTCCGCCATCTGGCCGAAAAATACCGCAGGGCAGAGGAAGAAGAACCGCGCCACGAGCTCTATATGGCGGACGATGCCGAAGTGCTGGTGGTCGGGTACGGCATTGCGTCGCGGGTGCTGCGCTCCGCCGTCGAGCAGGTGCGCAAGTTCGGGCTGCGCGCCGGGCTGTTCCGTCCCATCACGTTGTGGCCGTTCCCGTCGCAAGCGCTGCAAGCGGCGGCGGCGCGTTGCCGCTCGGTACTGGTTGTCGAGCTGAGCACCGGCCAGATGGTGGAAGACGTGCGCCTGGCGGTCGATGGGCGCGTGCCGGTGGAGTTCTACGGCCGTAGCGGCGGCAATGTCCCGGGGCCGGATGAGATCCGCGATCGGCTGCTGGCAAAGGCCGCTGACTTGGTTACTGTCTAGGAGGACGCGTGTCCGAATATCAAGTGGTGCACTCGAAATCGCCGGTCTTTTTCGACCGCTATGAGCGCAAGTCCGACTTGCAGCACCAGACGCACTACTGTCCCGGGTGCGGGCACGGCGTGGTCCACAAGCTGATTGCCGAGGCCATCCAGGACCTGGGCATACAGGATCGAGTGATCTTCATCAGCCCGGTCGGCTGCTCAGTGTTCGCCTACTACTACTTCGACGTGGGCAACGTTCAGGCGTCGCACGGGCGCACGCCGGCCGTAGCCACGGGAGTGAAGCGCGCGCGGCCCGACAGCATCGTGCTTGCCTACCAGGGCGATGGCGATCTGGCGGCCATCGGCACCGCCGAGATCGTGCACGCCGCCAACCGCGGCGAGAAGATCACCTGCTTCTTCGTCAACAACGCCATCTATGGCATGACCGGCGGACAGATGGCGCCGACCACGCTGGTGGGCCAGATTTCCACCACTTCGCCCTGGGGACGGCGGCCCTCGAATGAAGGCTATCCGCTGCACGTCTGCGAACTGCTCGCGACGCTCGAAGCCCCGCTCTACATCGAGCGCGTGGCGCTTTCCGACAACAAGAACATCATGCACGCCCGCCGCGCCGTCCGCAAAGCCATCGAGAACCAGGTCGCGGGGCTGGGATTCTCCTTCGTCGAAATCCTTTCACCTTGCCCGACGATCTGGAAGAAAGACCCGGTCGAAGCCCGCCGCTGGGTGGGCGAGGAGATGATCAAAGTTTTCCCGCTGGGCGTCTATCGCGATCGCAAAACCGCAGTGCCTATCACACCCGTTCCGCAGCACCCGGTGGCGGAAGTGCTCGAGATCGAAAGCGAAGCCGCCGCCAAGCCTGAAAGCTCGCATCATCGGCACGTGCATGAAGCCACCGTGAAGGTCGCCGGCTTTGGCGGGCAGGGCGTCCTGCTGCTGGGCCAGTTGCTGGCCGAGATGGGAATGCTCGAAGGCCTGGAAGTTAGCTGGTTGCCTTCCTACGGCCCGGAGATGCGCTCCGGCAGCGCCCACTGCCATGTGTGCCTGTCGCGGCAGCGCATTGGATCGCCGCTGGTGTCGCATCCCGAGGTGCTGATTGCGATGAACGAAGTGTCGCTGCGCAAGTTCGCGGCCGAGGTCCAGCCCGGCGGCCTGATCCTCTATAACGGCGGCGCGCTGCCGGCGAACTTCGAGCCGCCGGCGCAGGTGCGCGCCATCTGCGTGCCCGCCTCCGACATCGCGGACCACATCGGCTCGGCCAAGGTGGCCAACGTGGTCATGCTGGGCGCACTGCTTTCAGAGACCGAGTGCTTGCCTCCGGAGACGGCGCTGGCGGTGCTCGAACACAAGGTCAAGAATCCGGCCATGCTGGAGTTGAACCGCCGCGCGCTCGAGCTGGGGCAGCGCTACGACGAGCGGGAGATTCACGTGTCGCTCTCCCAGCCGGACGGATTCGCGGATTAGAAGGGACCGGGATTCATAACAGTCGTTTTTCATAACGGCCGAAGCGGGCCATTCATCGATACCCTCCGCGCCAGTTCAAGGCGTACCGCTTCGGCCGGTTTTTTTGGTCGGTCGCTAGAGCTATTTCACTTAAGCTGCACCCTCCAGCCCTGTCATCCTGAGCGAGCGCGCCCGACCCTTCGACTTCGCTCAGGGCAAGCTTTGGCGCGCGAGTCGAAGGACCCCTACTCGAAACACGACGCGCACGTAGGGGTGCTTCGACTCGTGCGGGCAAAACCGGCCCGCACTCGCTCAGCATGACAGTGGAATGGGACAGCCAATGTGAACCCTGCTCTAACCGTCGCTAGTCGTTGGCCCGGCATCGACCAACGACTTGACCACGTGGCCGGCATAATATAGAAACATATCTATATTCATGCCCATCGATACCAAAACCGGCGAACTCATCGATCTGCAGCTCAAGGCGCTCGCCGATCCCACGCGCCGCAAGATGGTCGAGCTGCTGCGGTCCAAGGGCGGCTGTTCGTGCGACCTGGTCAGCGCCGCCGATCCCGGCCTGTGCGTCTGCGATCTGGAGACCAAGCTCAGGCTGACCCAGCCCACCATCACCCACCACGTGCAGATCCTGCGCGCCGCCGGGCTGATCAGCACCCGCAAGATCGGACGCTGGCTCTACTGCCGGCGCAACGAAGAGTCGCTCGACCGGCTGGGCGAGTGGCTGCGCAAGTTGTAACGCGCGGGCGTTGCGCGGCGTAGAATAGAGGATTCCAGGAGGCGCTCCATGGAACCGCGCAATCTTCTCCAGACGTTCAAGGACAGCCTGCTCAGCAACGCCACCGTGAAATCGGTGTACGGCGATCCCGTCACCTTCGCGGACCGCACCATCGTTCCGGTGGCGCGGGTGGCATACGGGTTCGGCGGCGGATTCGGCAGCCGCCTTAAAGCCGGACAGGTTCCCGCTGTCCTGAACGGCGATCTGGCGCCGCGTGTGCCGGGCGACGAAGCTGGCGGAGGCGGCGGAGGCGTCGCTGCCATGCCGCTCGGCGTGGTGGAGATCACCCCCACAAGGACGCGGTTCATCCGCTTCGGCGAAGGCCGGCGATTGGCCGCAGCCGCAGCCATCGGGCTGGCCGCGGGGATTTGGTTCGGGCGGAGAAGGAACGGCCGCTGAAGAACCCAGTACCAAGTACCAAGTTCAGAACAGCGCCAACTGTTGCGCCTCTTCCGCGGGAGGGTAGGAACCGTGCATGGACTCTTCCCGCGCGGGGAGTCCGTGCTTGCGGCGTAGCGCGGCCATCAGGCTGGAGACCCGCTTCCGATACGATGCTGGCAGAAACGCGCGGCTGGCGTATCGCTTCCTGTAGCTCTCCACCAGGTGCGGAAATTCTTTTTCCAGAAACGGCAGAAAGATGCTCGCCGAACAGGGCTTCAGGAATAAGGGATTGGCGAAAATATAGCGCCCGCCGGCCTGGCGCGTTGCGCCCACCAGCGCGTCCAGCGATTTGGGGTCGTCGGTGATGCCCGGCACCACCGGGGCGCAGATCACGCCCGCCGGCACGCCCGCCTCATTCAGCTTGCGGACAGCCTCCAATCGCAGGTCGGGGCGCGGCGCGCGCGGCTCCAAAATGCGCGCCAGCCCCGCGTCCAGCGTGGTGATGGTCAAGTTCACGTAGAGCTGGTTTTTCTCCGCGATCTTCCGCAGCAGCTCCGCGTCGCGCAGCACCAGGTTCGACTTGGTGACGATACTGATCTCGAGCCCGGCGTGAAGCGCCAGCTCCTCCAGGATGGTGAGCGTGATCTCGTAACGCCGCTCCGCCGGCTGATAAGGGTCGGTGGCAGTGCCGATGGCGATCTCCTCTCCGCGTTTCACTCTCTTCAAGTCCTGGCGCAGCAGCCACGCCGCCTGCTGCTTGACAAAAATCCTGCGCTCGAAGTCCACCCCATCGCGCATTTCCATGAACTCGTGGGTGTAGCGCGCATAGCAGTACTTGCAGGCGAACTCGCATCCGCGATAAGGATTGATGGTCCAGGTGAAGGGCATGCGCGCGGAAGTGCAGCGATTGAGCAGCGACTTCACCGGCAGGGTGAAGTACTCGACCTCGTGCCCTTCGGCGATGGATTCGCCCAGCGCGGCCAGGCGCGCGATCCCGACCAGGCGCGGAGCGGACGGCGCGAGCAAGGGAAGGGAATCGGCAAGGGGTAAAGGCATGGCTGGCCTGAGTAGTTTCGCTGTTTGTTCGCCCATATGAAAGGTAAGCGATGGCAGCCGCCTTGTCAAGCCGGCCCTTTTGGATGGCAAATCAGCTACGGGCGTGTCTTGGTATTCGGTACCACGGCTCCGCCTTCGATCTTCGGGATGCCGAAATGTCCGCCGAGATGGGAGAGCTCGACCGGACTGATGGACCCGGAAACCACGATAAAGTTGACCTCATTCGACTTGGCCACGAGAATCGCGATGTTGCTGATCGCGTTATTCTCCAGGCGGATCCAGAGATCGGTCACCCCTGGGCTTCCGTCCTTGTCATGGTTGTTCACCAGCTCTTTCCAGCCGGCCCGGTGGTACTCCTCTTTCACCGAGTTCAGAGCCGCCGGATCATACATCCACGGTCCTGGAAAATGGTAGCTGTGTACCGAGAGCCCACGCACGCCTGCGATCACGCGGCGGAGGTCTTCGTTGTCCTTGTCCAGCTTGGACACAAATACCAGCATGTCGTGGTCCAGCCTGAACTCGGTTTTCGAGGACGCGTTTTGCCGCAGGACCTGAATGCCCTGAGGAATCCATTCTGGCTGCTGCGCCTCGGCCAATGTGGCGGCAGAAATGGCGATCACGACGGCGAACAAAATGTGGGACAACCTCATAATCGAGCGCCTCAATTGTCAGACAAGATGCACGTGCGGATGTCAGAAAAGATGCAGCGCGAACACAAGTGGTTGTATTGCCTGCAGGTCAGGCGCGGCTCGACCTCCGCCCCGGAGCTTTATATCGCCTCAAGACGGTCTCTGCTTCGTCCCAGGCGCGCAACGCCAAATCGATGCGCTCCGGCCAAGGTTACGTTAGGGAACTGCCAGAAACGCCGCGGGAAGCGAATCCGGTGGCCCTTTATCCCAACCACATCTGTCCTAACGTGTGCTCAGAGCGCTAAGAGATGTATCAAACTGAGCTTGCCACTTTGGGCGGCGTTGCGATAACGCCTTCCGCCAGAGAGGTGCATACCATGAAAACCATATTCCTGATACCGCTGCTTCTGCTGTTGAGCGTGGTAGCTTTCGGGCAATGCTGCCAGTCCGGGATTGGAGCCGGAGGCCCGCAGATGGAAAGCGCGTGGTCCCCGCCTGACCATTCGCTGAACGCAGCCCCTCACAGCTTGGGCGCTGAGCACGATTTGCGAGAACACGGCGGCGTTTCCATGGCGCGGGGCGAACTCGCAGCATGGGAGGTTCTGAGCCCGGCAGTGGAAACCCCGCTTGGCGACGTAGCGCGGGATTACCGTAAGGCGCACGCGACGGCCCGGAGAGCGCGCGTCGTGTGGGAGCAGGTTGGAAACTGAACTGCCGGGTGGCCCACCCTACCACGCCGAATTAGGCAGAGTCCTTCACCCCACTATGAAGCCCGAGGGTGCCCCATCCTAACGTCGTGCTGTTCGACGTTAGGGTGGGGTCTTTGACTTTCGTACTCGCGGGTTCGCAGAATGGGGTATATCGGTCCGCGATATAGAACCAAAGGTCAAAATCCCCACCCTTCCCAACAGCGGGGAAGGGTGGGGCACCCTCAAGAGCGTGAGTGATACGAACAGCTTGGCCGGGCCACCCGCCCGCTGTCTCCTTAGTGCAGCTTCTCAATCTGTTGCTGCACCTGGCTGCGAAATTCCAGTGGATGCGCGACTCTGTGAAATGGCTCGGGAGTCCCGCCCGTCCCGATCACCACAATCGTTCCATAACCCAGCATCCTGCCGAAAGTCGCCTCGCTCACTTCGATGCTCTCCACTTTGTTTAGCAGCATCTCGATCGTCTTCCGGCTGACCAGGCCCGTCTTGATCACCACACGTCGGTTCGTGACCGCCATTTCCGTCGCGTTCCGCCGCACCATGCCCATTAGAATCGTCACGACGCCGCAAACGAGCAACGCAACGCCCCCGCCTTCCATGATGTGCAAAGTCTTGCTCGCAATTCCGGTCTGGCTGAGTGCGTAATAAAGCAGAAGCACTCCGGGCAGACCGAGCAGCAAGCATCCCAGGACAATGTGCCGCAGCATCACGATCCAATGCAGCCGGGTCTGGTAAATCACCGTTTCACCGGGAACCAAGTTCGATTCTACGTAGCTCATCTGCTCTTTCCCCCGAATCGCTCAGCCTGATGACGACTCCGGTCTGATCACCGCGCCGGGGCGAGTGGCCCACCCTACCACGCCGAATAAGCAGAGTCCTTCATCCCAGTATGAATCCCGAGGGTGCCCCATCCTAACGCCGTGCTGTTTCGACGTTAGGGTGGGGCTGTTGACCTTGGTCTCGTCCCCCAGAATGGATATATCGGTCCGTGAGAATAGACAAAAGTCAAAATCCCCACCCTTCCCAACAGCGGGGAAGGGTGGGGCACCCTCAAGAGCATGAGTGATACGAACAGCTTGGCCGGGCCAGCCGCCACCTTCAGCACAATCGGATGTGCCTCGGCCGGGTGGCCCACCCTACCACGCCGAATTAGGCAGAGTCCTTCATCCCGCTATGAATCCCGAGGGTGCCCCATCCTAACGTCGTGCTGTTCGACGTTAGGGGGGGGTCTTTGACTTTCGTCTTCGCGGGTTCGCGGAATGGGGTATATCGGTCCGCGATATAGAATCAAACGTCAAAATCCCCACCCTTGGCAACACCGGCCAAGGGTGGGGCACCCTCAAGAGCATGAGTGATACGAACAGCTTGGCCGGGC
>JBKQPN010000100.1:0-9725 GCA_052145015.1 Terriglobales bacterium | reverse complement strand
TCGGAAGCGTCGTCAGCCACCGCCAGCGGGTCGAAGGTCTTGGGGTCGGCGTGCAGGTAGAACTTCAGCTCCCCGCCGGACTGGGCGAGAGCCGCCGAGAGCGAGAGCACGAGGAACAGCACCAGGGCCACCGCACGCTGCTTCATGCATACACCTCGTCGCGAGAAAGGATGATCTGGAAACTGCTCACCACCAGTACCAGCAGCACGAGCGGGGCCAGCTTCCAGGCCTCGAAGCCGAAGCTGGTGAAGCTCTCCAGCTCACGCAACAGGCTGCCCCAGGAAGGCAGCGGTTCGGAGACGCCGAGTCCGAGGATGCCGAGATTGGCTTCGCTGATGATGAAGACGGGAATCGAAATCCAGAACTGCGCCAGCAGCACCGGCTTGAGGTTGGGCAGCACGTGGATGGCCAGCAGGCGCGGTCCGCGCAGCCCGGAGGCGCGCGCCTGCAAGACGAAATCGGAATCGCGCAAGCCGCGGACGCCGGCGCAAAGCACACGCGCCGAAGCCGCCCATCCCAGCAATCCCAGCAGCAAGAAGGTGACTGCAACCGAGGTGATGGGCGCGATGTTCAGCGGCAACATGGCCCGCACTGCCAGCAGCAGGAACAGCCAGGGCATGGAAAGGAACAGGTCGGTGGCGCCCATGGCGGCGCGCTCCCACCATCCGCCGAGATAGCCGGCGACTCCGCCCACCAGCGTGGCCAGCAAGGTCGAGAGCAACGCGGCCGCCGGCGCCATCAGCAGCGAAACCCGGGTGCCGTAGAGGACGCGCGAGAAGCGGTCGCGTCCCAGTTCGTCGGTGCCCAGCAGGTGTTGGTGCGAAGGCGGAGAGTTGGGCGTCTCGCGGAACTGCATCGCGTAATCGGCTGGGGCCCACCATCCTGCTCCCAGCGACGCCAGAACGATCAGCGCCAGCAGCAGCCATGCGAATTGGCGCACCCGTCTCATGCCGCACTCGTCCTGAAGCGCTGTCCCGCGAATTCCGACCCCCAGTTCGCGGCCAGGGTAATCACGGTGACCAGCACGGTCAGATTCACCAGCAAGGGCAGGTCGCGGCCCAGGGCCGCCTGCCACGCGAGCTGTCCGATGCCGGCAATGCCGCACAGGGCTTCCACCGGGATGGCCGCGCCCAGCGCGATGCTGACCGAGATCCCCGCCACCGCCAGCAACTGCGCGCCCGCCACCGGCAGCACGTGCCACAGCAGAATCCGCACCGGACCCACGCCTTTGGCATAGGCGGTCACCAGGTGCGGCGAGTCATAGCTTTGGGCCAGCAGGTTGCGGGTGTAGGAGAACACCTTGGGAAAAACCACCAGCGCGATCACCAGGCAGGCGGGGGCGTTGGCGAAGACGAAAAGCAAGGCCAGCACCGCCGCGGGCACAGAGAGAAAGATTGCGCCCAGCAGGGTGGCGGCCAGGTCGCAGGCGGCGCGGCGGGCCATGGTGGCGCCCAGCGCCAGCAGCACCGCGCAGAACCAGCCGGCGAGCAGTCCCAGTCCGGCCAGGCGCGCGGTCACCGGCAAACGCTGGGCGAGCAGCTCGCGCACCGGACGGTTTAACGTGCGGGACTCGCCGAGATCGCCGCGCAGAGCCCGTCCCAGGTAGTGAAGATAGAAGCGGGCGAGGTTGCGGTCGCCGGCGCGCGCCTGGCGCAGGGCCTGCACGCTCTCCGCGCTGAGCCGCGTGTCCAGTTGCTGTTCGTCCACGCCGAAACCGGGCGCCAGACGCACCAGCGTGGCCGAGAGCAGTCCGCCCACGAGCACAACCGCTGCCATCGCTGCCAGGTGCTGGACAATCTTCTGCATCAAACCCCTTAATTCACCGCTGCGGGGGAGGCCGAGCCGGCGTGCATGCGCTCGGCGCGTTCGTGTTGAGCCTGCTTGACGACGTACATGCGGCGGTCGGCTTCGGTGAGCAACTGCTCGGCGTCAGAGCCGGCCTCGGGATAGAACGCGCAGCCGAAGCTGACCGAGAGGAAATCGTGGCCGCAGACCTGGCGGCCGGCTTCACGGGCCAGGGTCAGCAGGTGTGCGCCTTTTTCTTCGGCCGCCTTGGGCGTCATTCCGGGAGCCACGATCACGAACTCGTCGCCGCCCATGCGGGCCACGTAGTCATACTCGCGGCAGACCGCTTTCATGAAGTCGGCGAAGATGCGCAGCACCTTGTTGCCTTCCAGGTGGCCGAAGCGGTCGTTGATCTGCTTGAACCCGTCCAGGTCGCAGACCATCACCGCCAGCGGGGTATGGCTGCGTTTGCAGCGCGCCAGCTCGCGGTCCAGGTGCAGGAACAGGGAGCGGGCGTTGGGCAGGCCGGTGAGATAATCAGTGGTGGCGGAGCTTTCCGCCTGCTGGTACTTCAAGGCGTTCTCGATGCAGATGCCGACCTTGGAGGCGATGGCCAGCAGCACCCGCAGGTGGTCGTTGGTGAAGGCGTCGCGCTCCGCCTTGTAGAGCGCCAGCACCCCCACCACTCCCGCCACGCCTTCCAGCGGCACCGCCAGGGCCGAGCGCAGGGTGCTGAACTTGGTGTCGTCGTTGAGGTAGCCGGGCTCGACCGAAGGATTGCCGTTGACGATGGGCTTGTGGTTCTGCGCCACCCATCCCGATAAGCCCTGCCCCATGGGGATCTCCAGCGCGGAGAAGAGGCGGAAGTTGTCGCCGCTCACGTACTGCGGCATCAGGTTGTCGCCGCGGCAGATGTAGATGGCGACCGAATCGTAGGGCACCAGCTTCTTCAGCCGCACCGAGAGCAGCGACAAAGTTTCATCCAGGCTGAGCGTGCTGCCCAGGTCGTGGCTGAGCTCGAACAGGGTCTGCGCTTCCTGGCGGGCGGCGGCGATGGAGGTGAGGAAGCTTTCGGAATCGGTGGCCGAGGCCGCCGGGGCCATGCGCTCAAAGCCGGCGGAGGGCTCCAGACCACGCTCGATCTTGACGTCGGTGGACAGCCGGGGCTGCATGGGTTCGGCGGAGGTGGCCTGGGCCAGGCGCTCCAGCTCGATGTAACGCCGCTTCAGCACGTCCACCACCTGCGGGTCGAATTCGGTGCCGGCGGCGCGGGCCACGTGCTCCATGGCCTGATCCAGGGGCAGGGCGCGGCGATACTGGCGGTCGGAGGCCAGCGCGTCCAGGCAATCCACGGCGGCGAGGATGCGCGCCCCCATGGGAATCTCGATGCCCCGCAGCCCGTCGGGGTAGCCGCTGCCATTCCACTTCTCGTGATGGGAGCGCACGATGGGCACCACCGGATAGGGAAAGCCAACGTGCTTGAGAATCTCCGCCCCCACCACCGGGTGGATCTTCATCTTTTCGAATTCTTCCGGGGTCAGGCGGCCGGGCTTGTTGATGATGTGCTCGGGCACGGCCAGCTTGCCGATGTCGTGCAGCAGGGCGGCGGCGCGCAGCGCCTCGATCTCGGCCTCGTTCAGCGCCAGTTCCTTGGCGATCTCCAGCGCATACACCCGCACCCGTTGCAGGTGATCGTGGGTGGTGGTGTCCTTGGCTTCGATGGCCAGGGCCAGGGCTTCGATGGTGCGCAGGTGCAGGCCGGCCATCTCTTCCACGTGCCGCTTCTCATCGTGCAGCCGCCCCAGGTACAGACGATAGGAGCGGTAGATCCAGTACATGATGGGCAGCACCAGCAGCGAGGTCTGCCAGCCGATCCAGCGGTTCAGCGCGCTCACCAGGCCGGCGATGGCGGCTCCCACCAGGTAGTAGGGGAACGACCAGAAGTAGCACTCCGCCCAGATCTTGCGGAACGGTTTGCCTTCGGTGAGCGAGATCACGATGGCCACCGGGATGGTATTGGTGAGGAAGTAGGCGCAGGCGGCGGCGATCAGCAGCAGGGGCACGCTGTTGTGCAGCACCGGAGCCAGCCGGTGATAGGCGAAAGCGGAGAGCGCGATGGCCGGCGCCATCATGCTGAACACGTTGAAAACTACCTTGATGGGCGCGGGCGCGGTGCGGGTGTTCCACAGGCACTGCACCAGGCCGGAAGCGCAGCCGATCAGCAAGGTTTCCGGTAAGGACAATTCCAGGATGCCAATAAGGATGAACAGGAAGTTCACCGACATGGTGCCGTCGATGCCGGGCAACTGCACCTTCAAGCCGGAGGCCAGCAGCGCCACCACCAGATAGCAGGCGAAGCGCAGGCTGTCGTGCGATTCCCAGCGCAGCGCTCCAGCCGCCATCACCGCCGCTCCCAGAGTGGCCGTCAGGAAAATGAAGGCTAGGGCTTTCTTCGGCATAGAGGGATTGCTCTCTACCTTTATCGGCAAGCGAGAGGCCAATCGAGAGAGCCAGCCCAGCAGACCATTCCCCAGCGTTTTGAGCGGATTGAGCATTCTGGTTCGAGCGTGCCGGTAGGAAACGGCGACAATCTGTCGCAATCACACCGGCGCCGCAGACATTTTGTCCTGAGCCTGCGCGACCGGCCTCAACAATCCGCTGAATGTAGCCGCCTGTACACATTACAAAGGTGGCTGGACGCGAGGGCGCGGGAAGCGCCGGCCGGAAACCGCGGCGGGCCGCGGTTTCCCGCCGCACCGCCGCTGCCAGGCGATCCCCCGCCATCCCCGCGGGGGCAGCGACAAGTTGGCGCAGGCGCCCATGGGCTTGCGCCAAGTTGTCTCCAGAGCCGGCCCTGGCCTTCCGCTGTTTCTGATTTATTTTCAACAACTTAGACGAATTTTGGAGTTGGCCCCTGGCCTGCTTTTACGGAGGCAGATACCTATGCGGAGTTTGACCCATATGAGAAAGCAGACAGAGTTCACGAAGGGCTTGCGCGTCGTCGCGGTGCTGGCGGCCTGCCTGATGCTGGCGGCGGCGCCGGTCGCTTCTGCCACGAGCAAACCGGATCTGCACAAGGCCAGTCCGCCGCTGCAGCAGTTGCTGGCGGGGCTAGATCCTTCCACCGTGGTCGACGTCATCGTGCAGTATCAGGTGACGCCGCAGCAGAAGCACCTGGACCTGGTGACCAGCCGGGGCGGCTGGTCGAAGCGGCACCTCGGGGTGATCAAGGCCGAGGCTTACACGCTGCCGCTCTCCGCGGTTCGGGATCTGCTGGATGATGCCGATGTCGCCCACGTCTCGCTGGACCACACGGTCAAGCTGACCTCCAATTTCGACGCACCCCGGGAGATCATCAATACCGACATCGCCCAGAGCTACGGCTATGACGGCACCGGCGTGGGCATTGCGATCGTGGACAGCGGCCTCTACGCCCATCCCGACCTCAACGTGTTCGGCGCTAACAATTCGCGGGTGGTGTACAGCCAGAGCTTCGTTCTCGGCAACAGCAGCACCGCGGACGCCTATGGTCATGGCACCCACGTGGCCGGACTGGCCGCCGGCGATGCCCAGAGCTCGCAAAGCAACTACCCGTACCAGTACACCGGAGTGGCTCCCAACGCCAGCATCATCAACCTGCGGGTGCTGGATGCCAACGGCAACGGCACCGATAGCGGCGTGATTGCCGCCATCAGCCAGGCCATCGCGCTGAAGAGCAAGTACAACATCCGAGTGTTGAACCTGTCGCTGGGCCGCGGCGTCTTCGAGAGCTACACCGTCGACCCGCTGTGCCAGGCGGTGGAGCAGGCGTGGAACGCCGGCATCGTGGTGGTGGTGGCGGCGGGCAACGACGGGCGCGACAACTCCCTGAACACCCACGGCTATGGCACCATCGGCGCTCCCGGCAACGATCCCTATGTGATCACGGTGGGCGCGCTGGATGACCAGAGCTTCAATCGCGCCAACGATGCCATCGCCAGCTACAGCTCCAAGGGCCCGACCATGTTCGACCACATCGTCAAACCCGACCTCGTGGCTCCCGGCAATAAAGTGGTTTCGCTGCTCGCGCCCAACACCACCCTGGTGAATGGCTACCCCAGCCTGGACGTGTTTCCGTGCAGCAACAGCGGCAGCTCCTGCGGCTCGCAGTATGGCAGCGCCAGGTACTTCACCTTGAGCGGCACCAGCATGGCCACCCCGCTGGTCTCGGGCGCGGCCGCGCTGATGCTGCAGAAGAACCCCTCGCTGACTCCCAACGTGGTGAAGGCCCGGCTGATGAAGTCGGCCTACAAGAACTACCAGACCTACAGCTACTCCGCCGACTATCTGAGCAATGTCTACAACAACCAGGCCGACATCTTCACCTACGGCGCTGGGTACCTGGATGTGGCGGCGGCGCTGAATAACAGCGATTCCGGCAGCGGCTACGCCCTCTCGCCGACCGCGGTCTACAACGCTTCCAACCACACCGTCACCATCACCCAGACCGTCCCCACCAGCACTTCGGTGCTGTGGGGCAACTCCATTCTCTGGGGCAACAGCGTGCTGTGGGGCAACTCGGTGGTGTGGGGCAACAACGTGTTCCTCAACGCCTCCTCCATCCTCTGGGGCAACTCGGTGGTGTGGGGCAACAGCACCGCTTCTGGCTTCAGCATCCTGTGGGGCAACAGCATTCTATGGGGCAACTCCATGCAGGGCATGAACGCCGGCGATCCCGGCGACTGCACGGTTGCCAGCAACGGCGCCGTCAACTGCAATCAGTAAGAGAGATGAGGAGCGAAAGGAGACGCATATGAAAAACATCACCATAAGCGCGAAGCTCTTCATCGGTGCGATAGCGGCGGCGGGAGTGGCGGCCCTGGCGGGCGGGCTGATGCGGTGGGAGTGCAAGGATGCGGTGCGGTTCCTGTCCTTCCTGATCATCGCCATGATCGCCTCCCGGCTGAAGGTCAAGCTGCCGGGCACCACCGGGAACATGTCGGTGAACCTGCCATTCATCCTGATCGCGGTCGCCGAATTGAGCTTCCCGGAGACGGTATTGATCGCCGCCTTCTCCGCCTTCATCCAGGGCTTGCCGGCCAAAGGCTGGCGGGTGAAACCGGTGCAGGCGCTATTCAACGTCTCGACTCTAGTGGTGGCGGTGGCGGCGGCGGACCTGGTGTTCCGCTACAGCGCAGCCATCCCCTCGCTGGCGGCCAAGTCGCTGCTGATCGCGCTGGCGGGCGCGGCCTTCCTGGTGGCCGACACCCTGCCCGTGGCGGCGGTGATCGGGCTGACCGAAAACCTCAACCTGGTGAAGGTGTGGCGCGAGATGCTGGCGCTGACTTTCTCCTACTTCGTCCTGAGCGCCGGCGTGGCCGCCATCGCGGCCACCGCGACTCATTACGTGGGCTGGCAAACGCCGCTGCTGATGCTGCCGGTGATGACCGGGGCCTACGTATCCTACAAACGCTATTTCCGGTTGTCGGCGGCGGTGGCGATCGCCAACCTGCAGTTCGCCACCCTGCCCGCAGGCGCCCGCGCCAAGGCGGAGGTCCAGCACGCCTAGCTGACAAGAACCTTGGGGTACACTTCCCGACCGCGGCGTGAGGAGCCAACTTCATGCCGCGGCTTTCTTTTGTCCGCTGCCCCGGAGAACCTCAGCGTGGCTCGAATCCCGCCCGCCAGATGTGTAATATGAAGGGGAGTTTCCGCAGGTCGCGACATTGGTGAGCAGGGGTACCATTGCCGATGGCGAGTCTTGTCTGAGAGGCGGAGTTCAGCCATGCACCATGGCGATGGAGCCCGGCGGCGGGCGGCGCTCAAGGCCGTCGCTTCCTATCTTCCGGCCGGCGTACTGACCAACCAAGAACTGGCGCAGGAACTGGGCGGCTGGGACGCGCAGAAGATCCTGGAAAAAACCGGCATCGCGGTGCGCCGCATCGCCGCGCCTGATGAATGCTCTTCCGACCTGGGAGTAGCGGCGGCCCAGCGCCTGTTCGCGAAAGGCGCCTGCGCTCCCGCCGACATCGATTTTCTCCTGTTTTGCACTCAGAGCCCGGACTACTTTCTGCCCACCACGGCCTGCCTGGTCCAGGACCGCCTGGGCCTGCGCCTGGATTGCGGCGCGCTGGATTTCAATCAGGGCTGCTCCGGCTTCGTCTATGGGCTGTCGCTGGCCAAGAGCCTGATCGAGACCGGCAACGCCACCAACGTCCTGCTTATCACCGCCGAGACCTACAGCAAGTTCATCAATCCCCGTGACCGCAGCGTGCGCACCATCTTCGGCGATGGCGCCGCCGCTACCCTGCTCACCGCCGTCGAGTCGGAGAGAGAACTGATTGGGCCGTTCGTCTTCGGCACCGACGGCCGCGGGGCCGGCGAGCTGATCGTGCCCGCCGGCGGCATGCGCCAGCGTGTGGGCTGCGAGCAGGCGGTCGAAACCGAGGATGCCCGCGGCAACTGGCGCTCCCAGCGCAACCTTTACATGAACGGTCCCGAGGTTTACCGGTTTACGGTGGAAACCGTTCCCAAGCTGCTGGAGCAACTGCTCCAGAAGAGCGGCCGGTGCGTGGAGCAGGTGGACCGCTTCATCTTTCACCAGGCCAACAAATTCATGCTCGACCGCCTGCGCGCCCGGACTCCCATCCCGGAGGAAAAATTCTGGGTCGATCTGGAGGACACGGCCAACACCGTTTCTTCCACCATCCCGATTGCGCTGGAGAAGGCGCACTGCCGCGGACAGATCCAGCCCGGCCACCATCTTGCGCTGGTGGGTTTCGGCGTGGGCTATTCCTGGGCCGCGGCCATGATGGAGTGGGTCGGGGCCTGAGGGGCTTCGGTTGCCGGCGGTGCTGGAAGTGAGCCAGTAGCCACACTCAAAGGCAAGATGCTAATATTCTATGGGTTCTGCGCCACTCCTTTAGCGCCGCGTGAGCGACGCGTGCAGCATCAAGTTATCGACGAACCGAGGGCCTCATGAGCCTGTCCTCCAAGAAACAACCAACGCCCATCATAGAGATTTCAGTGCTGTGCAAGGCATGGCAAGAGGATGGCGTGTGGAACGCGGTCGCGGAAGATTTGCCGGTGGCCGTGTTTGGGAACACCTTCGAGCAGGCACGTGACAACTTGCATGACGCCATTCTCTCCCACCTCGAATCCGCCCAGGAAATGGGAACGCTGCAGTTAGTCGCGGATGAGTTGCTCCGGCGTGCGAGTGAGTGGTCGTTTACGATGGCGGAGATGCCACCCGATCACGTGATGATGAAGATGCGGGCTGCCGTTCACGACCACATGGTCGTCGCACTTACTTAGCGTGAGCCAAAGCATGTGGCTGGACTTCCGACACAGTTGGATTGGCGACGTTTCCTGTGTGTTCTGCGCAGCTTGGGATATGAGCTCCAGCACCAGAAACGTGGAGCCGCCAGGACTTTCTACCATCCCAACCGAAATCCGCCCCTGGTGACGTTTCATGAACCACATGGCGGCGACACCTTGCGGCTTGGAACCTTGCGGGAGTACCTGCGAAAGCTGAATCTGTCTCCCGCTGATTTCCTGGAGCGCTTGCGCCATTGCTGATCTGTCTGATTGTGAGTGATACCAATCTCTGATTCGAGCGTCTAAAATCTGGTAACGGGTGCGCCATGAAAGACGATTCCAAAAAACCCGCTTCTTCGCGCCGCAACTTCCTGAAGCAAACCGGAGTGGCCACCGCCGGACTGGTGGCCGGCGGCCTGCTGAGCCGGACGGCGTCGGCGCTGCCGCCGCTGCCCTCGAATCCCGCCACGCCGGAAGCCATGCCGACGCGCAACCTGGGGCGCACTGGATACCGCGTCGGCCTCTTCAGCCTGGGCGGCCAGGCGGCCATCGAGCAGCCGGACAACGAGGCCGCGGCCGTGGCCATCGTCGAGCGGGCGCTCGATCTGGGCGTCAACTACATCGACACCGCGGCGATGTACGGC
>JBKQPN010000099.1:0-11160 GCA_052145015.1 Terriglobales bacterium | reverse complement strand
GCGCGGGCGCCCGGCGGAGTGGCGCACCCTGCCGCCGCTCGCTGATCCCGTCGGCACGGTCAAGCGCGAACTACGGAGAGGCGCGGAATCCGCGCTCATGGCCGGAGTTGCTCGCACCCGCATCGTGCTCGATCCCGGCTTCGGTTTCGGCAAGAGCTTTGACGAGAATTATCCCCTGTTGGCACACTTCGACGCGCTGCAGGAACTCAGATACCCGTTGCTGGCAGGCGTCTCGCGGAAGTCATTCATTGGCCGGACGCTGGCCAAGGATAGCAGCGACGCCCCGCCGCAGGAGCGTCTTTACGGCAGCCTGGCGGCAATGACGGCGGCCATCCTGAAGGGAGCTCATATCGTACGCGTGCATGATGTGAAGGCGGCGGTGCAGGCAGCAAAGATTACAGATCAGATTGTGTCATTGAGCCATTGAGCCATTGGAATTCGGTTTTTCAATGATTCAATGACTCAATGGCCCAATGACTCAATGGCTGGCGTGCTCCTCGCCTTCATGTCTTCAGAAGCTCTTTTCCGAGTCGACCAAGATAGTCACAGGTCCGTCGTTCACCAGCTCGACCTGCATCATTTCCTGAAAGCGTCCGGTTTCGCAGCGCAGGCCGCTGGCGCGCAGCTTGCCTACGAAATATTCGTAGAGCTGGCGTGCCAATTCGGGACGGGCGGCGGCATCGAAGGACGGGCGCTTGCCGCGGCGCACGTCGCCGAAGAGCGTGAATTGCGAGACCACGAGCACGGCCCCGCCGATTTCTCCAACCGCAAGGTTCATGCGCCCGGCTTCATCTTCGAAGATGCGCAGCCCGGCGACCTTGTCGGCCAGATAGTCGGCTGCGGCCTCGGTGTCGTCCTGCCCGACGCCGACGAGCACCAGCAGGCCCTGCGCGATCTCGCCGGCGGTCTCGCCGGAGACGGTCACGCGGGCTCGTTGGACGCGTTGCACCACGGCGCGCATCACCGGATTGTAACCATAGAGGAGCACGCACAGTAATCCCTGTTACTTCGTGGCTGATTCTCTGCGCTTTACACAGGTTCGCGCCCGCAAGTACACTGGTCGCTTTGCTAGATAAACTCGGAGGTCAGGTACGCCATGGCGGATGTGAAGGCGAAAGCCAACGTAGCGGAGAAGATCAAGCAGATCGTTTCGGAGCAGTTGGGCGTGGACGAGGCGGAAGTCACGCCCACGGCTTCCTTCGTAGATGACCTGGGCGCGGACTCGCTGGACACGGTCGAACTGGTCATGGCCTTCGAGGAGGCCTTCGAGCTCGAAATTCCGGACGAGGACGCGGAAAAAATCCGCACTGTCCAGGACGCGATCGCCTACGTGGAAAAGAAAGCCACATAACCGGGCGCCGACAGCCCGCGCAGCGCTGCGATCCGACGCTGGTCTTGCGGGCGCACAGCTTTTGACCGTTAAGGAGAACGTAATCGATGGCAGCCGTCGAGGAAAAAGTAAAGCAGATCATCGTCGAGCAACTGGGCGTGGACGAAGGTGAAGTCACCGCCAACGCCTCTTTCGTAGACGACCTGGGGGCCGACTCGCTGGACACGGTCGAACTGGTGATGGCCTTCGAAGAGGCCTTCGAGATCGAGATCCCCGACGAGGACGCGGAGAAGATCCGCACCGTCAAGGACGCGGTGGACTACATCGCCAAGAACGCCAAGGGCGCCAAGTGAACGCCTTCCGCCCGGCTCCCACGCAACGAGGACTGTGAACGTTGAACCGCCGCGTCGTGGTCACGGGTGTGGGACTGATCTGCGCCGTCGGCCACACCAGCGAAGAAACCTGGCGCAACCTGCAGGCTGGCAAGAGCGGTGTCGCGCGCATCGCTGCCTTCGACCCCACCGACTTCGCCTGCCAGATCGCCGCCGAAGTGAAGAACTTCGATCCCCTGAACTTCATCGAGAAAAAAGAAGTCAAGAAAATGGGCCGGTTCATTCACTTTGCCCTGGCCGCGGCCGACGAAGCCATCAAGATGTCTGGCCTCGGGGTCACTCCGGAGACCGCCGAGCGCGTGGGGGTGCACATCGGCTCTGGTATCGGCGGCTTCGACGTGATCGAGCGTGAGCACTCGGCGCTGCTGCAAGGCGGCCCGCGCAAGATTTCGCCGTTCTTCATCCCCGCCACCATCATCAATTTGGCGGCAGGCCACGTGAGCATCCGCTACGGCGCCAAAGGTCCGAACGAGGCCACCGCCACGGCCTGCACCTCGAGTGCGCACTCTATCGGCGACAGCTTCAAGATCATCACCCGCTGCGACGCCGACGTGATGATCGCCGGCGGCAGCGAGGCCGCCATCACTCCCATGGGCGTGGGCGGATTCGCGGCCATGCGCGCGCTTTCCACGCGCAACGACGAGCCAGAGCGCTCCAGCCGCCCCTGGGACGCCGGGCGCGATGGCTTCGTGGTGGGCGAAGGCGCCGGCATCCTGGTGCTGGAAGAACTGGAGTTCGCGCGCCGCCGCGGCGCCAGAATCATCGCCGAGATCATCGGCTACGGCATGAGCGGCGACGCCTTCCACATCACCCAGCCGGCGGAAGATGGCAACGGCGGCTACCGCGTGATGGCCAATGCCATGCGCGACGCCAAGATCACCCCTGAGCAGGTGGGATACGTCAACGCCCACGGCACCTCGACTCCCATCGGCGACCGCCTGGAGAGCATCGCCATCAAGCGCGCCCTGGGCGAGCACTCCAGCAAGGTGGCGGTCAGCTCCACCAAGTCCATGACCGGACACCTGCTGGGCGGCGCCGGCGGCCTCGAGGCGGGGATCACGGTGCTGGCGTTGCGCGACCAGATACTCCCGCCCACCATCAACTATGAGCAACCCGATCCCGAATGCGACCTGGATTACGTGCCCAACACCGCCCGCAAGGCTGATGTCGAGGTAGCGTTAAGCAATTCGTTCGGATTCGGCGGAACGAATGGATGCTTGGCGTTCCGGCGCTGGACGGAATAACGAAAGATCAGCCACGGATTTGCACGGATGGTCACGGATCAAGAACCACCAGAAATCCGTGAATATCCCTGTTGATCCGTGGCTAGTTCTTTCCTGTTTGAACTAATCCTGCGGCTGCTTCGATTCCTTTTGTTCTTTCTCCAGTTCCTTCTGGCAGCGCTTCATCTCACGATCGAGCTGCTTCTTCGCCTCATCCACGGCGCGCCGGATCTCCTCTGCGTTCACGTCCAGGGCTTTGCGTCCTTCCTCCAGCGCCATGATTCGCGCGTGCTCCAGCTCCGGCCGCAGTTGTGCGAGTTCCGCCCGCAACTGCTCCATGTCGAGGTCAAGATCCAGGTCCACCAACGCGGCGGGAACGTGCCGCGAGGAATGATTGCGACTCGACTCGGGAAGACTGATGGTGAGGTTCTGCTCGTGCCGGTCGCGGACGATGCCAACGCTCAGCTTGTTGGCACGATTCGCACGGAGGGCCGACCGCCAGTCGCCGCGGTCGGCGATCCTCTGATTGTTCACCCGCACGATCACGTCGCCCGCCCGGAAACCCGCGGCCTTGCCCGGCGTGCCTTCCTCCACCGACTTCACCAGCACGCCTTCGCCGTTCTTCACGCCGAAGTACTCCCCGAGCTGCGGAGTCAGGTTGTCCACCAGCAAGCCATAGCTGGAGCCGGTGCGGATATTCAGGTCGAGGGCAGGCATTGCCGGTACGGCCGGAATCGGCGGCATGGGAGGGGTCGGGAGCATTTCGTGCGACTCATGCTTTCCCGCAAAGTACTCTTTCTTGTCGGCCAGAGTCAGCGAGAGGTTCATGGACTGGCCGTCGCGGCTGATGAGCAACTGCACGGTGCGTCCCGGAGGAGTTTCGTGGATCAGCCGCCGCAGTTCCTCCGTTCCTTGCACCTTGGTTCCGTTGAACTCCAGGATGACGTCATGTTCCTTCAGGCCGGCTTGGCCCGCGGGCGAGTCGTGATCCACCATGGTGACCTCGGCGCCGCGCTCTTCTTTCAGCTTCAGCGCCGCCACGCGGTCGTGGGTGACCTCTTGGATATCGATCCCCATGTAGGAGCCATAGACTTCCCCGTATCCCGGGGAGGGGGACGGGGAGGGCGAGGGCTCCGGGCCGGAGGTATTGCCCGCCAGCACCGGCATCGCGAACAGCAGCGCCAGCAGCAGAACTATCGAAGATGATTTCAGCATAGCAATTTCCTTTGGCCGGACATTAGGAGGCAGGAGGCGGGACGCTTCTTTCCTGCTTCCTGCTTTCATCTTTTTCCGCGCCGCAACTCGATGTTGCCGGCCGTAGTATGAATTTTCAGCACAGGTCCGCCTCCGTTGAGAGCGCCCTGGCCATAGATTTCGTGCGTGCCCCACTCGCCGCCCTCGGAGGAGACCTTTACTTCGGGGAAATCCGTGATCATTCTATGTCCCATGGCAGCGTCGATGGTGGCGCGCACGGTGACCGGCAGGTCCGGCGGCAGGAACACGATCACGTCGCCCACGCTGGTCTCAAGATACGATTCGCTGAAGCTGCCCTTGCTCGCCGTGAACTCAGCGGAGATGGGACCGGCTGCGTTCTTGGCGGTGACCCCGTGGGTAAGGCCGCTCAAGCGGATGCCGCCGCCGGAGGTGGTGGCGCGCACCACGCCTTTGGCCGAGGCCAGCCGGATGCTGCCCCCGGAGGTCTCCAGGATGGCGCCCCCGCCCACGTCGCCGATCTCCACGCTGCCCCCGGCGGTCGCGGCACGGAGCTCGCCGTCACACCGCTTGACCTGGATACTGCCACCGGCGGTGGAAAGAAAGGCGCTCTGCGTGGCGGAGCCCACTTCAATGCTGCCGCCCGCGGTTTCAGCGTGGACCTTGCCACCGGCCGAGCGAATGTTGATGCTGCCCCCGGCGGTCTCCGCTCGCAAGTCGCCGCCGACGTTGCCGACGTCGATGCTGCCGCCCGAAGTCTCCGCCTTGACGGCGCCGCCGATATCGTTGATGTGGATACTGCCGCCGGCCGTCTCCGCCTCCAATCGTCCGGCGATGTCGGTGACGCTCACACTGCCGCCGCGGGTCTCAATCTTCACCAGCGCCAGGTCGCGGGGAACGTTGAGGCTGATGTCGACCGCGATTTTCTCTGCGCCGGTGCATTCCCCCTCCAGCACGGCGAAATCCGCTTTCTGATAGCCGCGCACCGTGAACATCTCGAACTGGTGGCGGGCATGGCTTTCCGATCCCGAGTTCAGGCGCTTGCGCACCGTGTAGGTAATGCCCTGGGGAGAGCCGCCGCGCACCGTGACCGCTCCGAATTCAGTGCCCACCTTCAGGTTGCGGAGCGAGGGCAGCGTCCCGCTGACCACCTCCACCCAGCCGTTGCCGGAGCGCATGACGTGGGAATCCTGCGCCCACAGCGGGGCCACCCAGGCGGCCAAGGCCAGCAGCACCGCGAGTTGATGATGACGTTTCAATTCAGCTTTTCCCTTCTCTAATCAATCTCCGGAATGGTAGCCAGCACGCGCTGGGACTCCGACCGGATGAACTTGCTCTTGTCGCGCGACAACTGCTGAAAAGCCTGGCGCACGGACGCGTCCGCCTTCAACGGCTTCAGCAGCACAATGGCTTCGGAGCGCACGCCGGGGTTGGCGTCGTTCAGCAGCGCCTCCAGCACCGCGTTGCGCACCGAAGTATCGTTCTGGACGAAGGGGCCGAGGCCGTCAAGGGCCTTCAGGCGCACGCCGGGATTGGCGTCATAGCGCAGCGCGAAGATCAGCGCATCGCGTACCTGGCGGTCCTCCGGCCGCTGTGCCAGCAGGTCCACCGAGTCCATGCGGACGCCGGCGTTGTAGTTGCTGCGTGCGGCGAACAACAGAAGCTGCTGAATGCGCGGATCGTCGATCGTTCCCTCTACCTTCTCCGGCTGCACGGTGTCGTACTGGATCTCAACTTTGCGGGAGCCGGGGTCAGGAATGATGGACTTGATGCCGGCGATGGAAGCCTGGTTGATCGCGGGAAGATTCTTCGAGACTTGAGCAATGTCAGGGGACTTGTTCACCAGCTTGTAGCTGGCCATCACGCCGCCGGCGAAGCCGATCATGAGCAGCACAGCCGCCAGAGCGGGAGCGAACCGGACCTGGTGCAACCATCCCGCCAAGTCCAGGGTCCAACGCCATCGCCGCGCGGGCTCGGCCGACTCCAGCGCCTCGGAAAGCCGGATTCGCGACGCCGCCAGCAGGTTGGGCGTGGGGTCGGACGCGGGCAAGCCTTCGCTCATCAGCCCGCGGAACTCGCGCGATGTGTTCAGCTCCGCCGCACAGCCGGCGCAGCGCTCGGTGTGCTGTTCCAACTCGTGCCGCGCATCGTCCGGCAACTCATCATAGATATAAAGCGTAATGTTTTGCTTTACCCAATCACAGTTCATAACGTGCCACCTTCAGAAAATTGAGCCATGGAGTCATTGCTTCATTGAGCCATTGAAAAGCAATGAACCAATGGAACAATGAGTCAATGGATCAATTCCTCATCTCATGTCCGCCAGCGATCCGCGCAGTTTCTGGGTGGCGCGGAACAGCGTGTTCTTGGCGGTCTCTTCCGTCGTACTCAAGATTTCTCCAATCGTGCGCAGCTTCAGCCCCTGATAATGCTTGAGCTCGAACACCATGCGTTCCCGCGGGGTCAGCCGCTCGATCGCCCGCCCGATGCGGGTGCCCAGCTCGCGCCGCATCAGGTCGCGCTCCGGGTTGGCGCCCGGACGCCCGTCGGGCGTCTGCTCGAGCCGGTCGTACTCGTTGCCCTCGGAGTCGGTCGCCACCGGCGCATCTTCCTTGCGCACCGTCCGCTTGCGCAGATGGTCGAGGCACAGGTTGGTGACGATGCGGTAAATCCAGGTGTAGAACGAGCACTCAAAGCGGAAATTGCCGACGTTACGGTAGGCTTTGAGGAACGCTTCCTGATAGATGTCCTGCGCATCCTGCTCCGAACCGGTCAGATGCATCGCCAGGCGCAACACCGCCCGGTCGTACTGCCGCACCAATTCCTCGAAGGCGACGCGGTTGCCGCGCTGCGCTTCGCGAATCAACGTGCTGTCGTCGGCACGGCTCAGAGATTGGCTGACCATGTCTCCCCGACGAGAGGGAGGATTTCTGGGACCGCTCTCGCTAACCGCGAAGGCCTTCCCACCCCAGGATGCTAACTCCGGGCGTCCTGGGAGCTCCGGTTTCGCCAAGCCACCCCAATTTGCGCTCAGGGGCTGGGGGGCTCCCGATACCGAATCGGCCGGCATGTTTCTCTCCTGCGCCTGATGTCGAGCGTGCCCCGCCACGCTCGGACTAACTAGCTCGCTTGCATGGTGTTGGACGGCCCAGGGAGGCTTCCGTGAGCAGGAATTATAAGGGCAGGAGGGCGGGGCCCGATAGGCGCCGGTTTCGGCGATTATCCGTGGTTAAATCACACGGTGCTGGTTTCCGATTTCGACTACCACCTCCCGGAGGAACTGATCGCGCAGGAGCCGCTGCTGGACCGCGCGGCCTCGCGCATGCTGCACCTCGCGCGTTCGACCGGTAACTGGCAGGACCGGCATTTCCGCGACTTTCCTCGACTCCTGCGCGCCGACGACCTGCTGGTGGTCAACAACACCCGCGTGTTCGCAGCGCGGCTCTATGGGCGGCGTAGCGGCGAACGCGCCCACCTGCTCAGCCCACGGAATCCTGCGGCCAAAGAATTCCTGCACGGCCGGATCGAAATCCTGCTCACCAAGGATCTCGGCAACTGCGTATGGGAGGCGCTGGTCCACCCCGGGCGCAAGATCGGGATCGGCGAGCGCCTGTTCTTCGGCGACCACGAACTGGAGGCCGAGGTGGTGGGGCGCGGCACGTTCGGCGAGCGGCGGTTGCGGTTTCGACCGGTGCCGGATTTCTTCGAGCGCGTCGAGCGGCTGGGACACGTGCCGCTGCCGCCGTACATCGGCCGCGCCGACCGTCCCGAGGATCGCGAGCGCTACCAGACGGTGTACGCGCGCGAACGAGGCTCGGTGGCGGCGCCGACTGCCGGCCTCCACTTCACTCCCGAGACCCTGAGCCGCATAGGCGACCGCGGCATAGAAATAGCCGAAATCACCCTGCATGTCGGGCTGGGGACGTTTCAACCGGTACGCACCGAACGCGTGGAAGAGCACAAGATGCACGGCGAGCGGTTCAGCATCTCCGAGGATGCCGCCGCGAAGATCAACGCCGCTCTCGAGATGGGACGGCGCGTGGTCGCCGTCGGCACCACCACGGTCCGCACCCTCGAATTCGCCGCCCGCGAGACGGGGCGCGTGAAAGCCGGCAGCGGCGAGGCCGAGCTGTTCATTTACCCGGGGTTCCGATTCAAAGTTGTAGGAGCGCTGCTAACCAATTTCCACCTGCCGAAGTCCACGCTGCTGATGCTGGTCTCGGCCTTCGCCGGACGGGAACTGGTACTGAAGGCGTACGAACATGCGGTGCGCGAACGGTATCGTTTCTATTCGTACGGCGATTGCATGTTCATTGAATAAAACGCCACGAATCAAGACTGATGCAAGATCGATCCGCGTATCCGCGAAAATCCGCGGCGAGTCTTTTTGTTAGACTTTGCTCTTGCCCGCGAAACCATCCAAGCCGAATCCGGCGCGTATCTTCTTGATCGACTCCATGTCGTTCATCTTTCGCGCCTATCACGCCATGGCGCGGCAGCGGCCGATGTCCACCAAGACCGGCGTCCCTACGGCGGCAACCTACGTCTTCGTCAACATGCTGCGCAAGCTGGTCGCGGACTTCCATCCCGAATATCTGGCGGCGGTCTTCGACGTAGCCGGGCCCACCTTTCGCGACCACCAGGCAGCGGCCGTCACCTCGGTGCGCAAGTTCGACATCAAGACCCAGACCTTCAAGGAAGTGGCGTACGCCGGCTACAAGGCGCAGCGCGCGGAGATGCCGCCCGACCTTGCGCAGCAGATTCCCTATATCAGGCGCGCGCTCGAAGCCTATCGCATCCCGATCCTTGAGTACCCGGGCGTCGAAGCCGACGACGTGATCGGCACGCTGGCGCAGAAGGCGGCCGCGCAGTCCTACCCGGTGTACGTGGTGTCGAGCGACAAGGACATGCTGCAGCTCGTCAACGACAAGATCTCGGTGCTCAACCCTCCAAAGGACAACCTGATCTGCGACCCCGCCAAGGTGGAGGAGATCCTGGGTGTGCCGCCGGAGCGGGTGGTAGACGTGATGGCGCTGCGCGGCGACGCCATCGACAATATCCCCGGCGCGCCCGGCATCGGCGACAAGGGATCGGTGGAGCTGATCCGCCGCTTTGGCACGGTTGAGGCCACGCTCGAGCACGCCGCCGAGATCGAAAAAAAGACCTACCGCGAGTCGTTGCTCAACAACCGCGACACCATCTTGTTCAGCAAAGAGATGGTCACCCTCGACCGCAACGTTCCGGTGGAGCTCGATCTGGACGCGATGCGCGCCGGCGAGCCCGATGCCGAGGCTGCGCGACAGCTCTTCACCGAGCTGGAATTCTCCACGCTGCTGAAGGATTTCCTGCCGGGCGTGGAGGTGGGCAAGACCGAGTACACGGAGGCCAAGTCCGCCAGCGATGTGGAGCAGGTGTTGCAGTCCCTCCCGCGGGGGTCGGCGCTGGCCGTGGCCATCGACGTCGCAAGCCACGCGGCGGCAGCCGAACAGGAAGAGACGGAAGAAGACGAGGAAGCGCAGTTATCGCTGGGAGAAGCGCAACCGGCAGCGGTCGCTCCGGCAGGCAACATCGCGATCTCCGCCGAACTAGGCAAGGCGCTGACCGTCTCGCTCGAGAGCGGCGCCATGGCTGACAGGCTGAAAGTGGCGCTCGCCGATCCGGCGTTGCCCAAGGCCGTGCACGACGCCAAGTCGGCCATGCATGCGCTCGAGCCGCGCGGAGCCGCGCTGGCAGGCGTGCGCGATGAGCCCATGCTCTATTCCTACCTGCTCGATCCCACCTACTCGACGCACTCGCTCGCCGACATCGCCCTGCGGCGTTTCAACCTGAAGCTCTCGGGATCGCTCGCCGAGGCCGCCGACGTGACCGGGCGAACGACGGTCACGCTGCGGCAGGAAGTCGAGCAAGCGGGCCTGAAGCGCGTTTACGAAGAGATTGATCTGCCACTCGTTCCGGTGCTGCTGCGCATGGAGCAGGCCGGCGTGAAGATCGACACGCACGTGCTGGCGGCGATGTCCAGGCGGCTCGAGCGGGAGTGCGACGCCAAGGCGAAAGAGGTTTACGAGCTGGCGAAGGAAGAGTTCAACATCAACTCGCCCAAGAAGCTGGGCGACGTGCTGTTCAACAAGCTGAACTTGCCCAAGCCGGTGAAGTACGGCCGGGGGCGCACCATCTCGACCGCGGCGGACGTGCTAGAGGAACTCGCACTCACCCACGATATCGCGCGCAAGGTGCTCGACTATCGCCAGCTCGCGAAGCTGAAGTCCACATACGTCGATGCGTTGCCGGCGCTGCTCAACCCCGGCACCGGACGTCTGCACACGACGTTCAACCAGGTTGTGACTGCGACCGGGCGGCTGGCATCGTCCAATCCCAACCTGCAGAACATACCCATCCGCACGGAACTGGGTCGCGAGATCCGGGCGGCGTTCATCGCCGATCCCGGATGCGTGCTGCTGGCCGCCGATTACTCGCAGATCGAGCTGCGCCTGCTGGCGCACTTCTCCGAAGACCCGCTGCTGATCGAGGCCTTCCGTCGCGGCGACGACATCCACACGCTTACCGCCGCGCGCGTCTTCGGCGTGCCGCCGCTCATGATCGACGACGAGCAGCGCCGGCGCGCCAAGGCTGTGAACTTCGGCATCGTCTATGGACTCTCGGCGTTCGGGCTCTCGCAGCAGTTGGGCATCGAGACCGGCGACGCGAAGAAGTTCATCGACGGCTACTTCGCGACGTACAAAGGCGTGCGCGCGTTCATCGACAGCACCATCGCCGAGTGCAAACGGGAGCAGAAGGTCAGCACGCTGTTCGGGCGGGTGCGTCCCATCGCCGACATCAACTCCAAGAACGCCAACATGCGCGGCTTTGCCGAACGCACCGCGGTCAACACGCCGCTACAGGGCACGGCGGCCGACCTCATCAAGATCGCCATGATCCGCATCGACAGCGAACTCGGGCGGCGCAAGCTGAAGTCGCGCATGACGCTCCAAGTGCACGACGAGCT
>JBKQPN010000098.1:0-52054 GCA_052145015.1 Terriglobales bacterium | reverse complement strand
AGCGACGGAGCTTTATCGGGGATAGCGTATTCGGCGGGCAGTTTGGCCCAGCCGTCCGCGCGGGCAGTCGTGGTGCTGTTCAAGCTGTGGGAACCGTGGCTCGCGAGGGTCGACATAAGACTCGGCTCGATTCCCGCGCCGCCTAGTGTCCGGGGATGATGGCCGTCTTGATGTCCCCGTTGCGGTTGAGCATGTGGCGGAGCACCTGTTGCAGCCGCGACAGCGGCGCTTCCCCGGTGATGTAGTCGGTGCCGCGGATCTTGCGCTCCGTGATCAACGCGAAGGCCTTGCGCACCGACTCCGGCGTGTGATGGAACGTCGCCTTCAGAGTGATCTCGGAATAATGCAGGCGGCTGGTATCGAGCGGAACTTTGGTCCCGCTGGCGCATCCGCCGAAAAAGTTCACGGTGCCGCCCTTGCGCACCATGTCCACCGCCCACTCCCAGGCCTGCGGACGCCCCACCGCCTCGATCACCACGTCTGGACCGCGGCGGTCGGGGGTGAGCGCGCGGACGGCTTCCAGCACGTCCGTGGCTCCGGTGGTCAGCACAATGTCGTCAGCGCCGAAGCGCTTGGCCGCCGAGCCCTGCGAGTCGCGCTTGACCACCGCGATCACGTTGCAGCCCGCCAGCTTGGCCACCTGCACGAACATCAGTCCGATAGGCCCGCCGCCGATCACGGTTACGGTGTCGCCGATCTCCACTCCGGTCTCGTGCAGCCCGCGCAGCACGCAGGCCAGTGGCTCGACCATCGCGGCCTCTTCAAAGCTCACGTTGCCGGGGATGGCGAGCATGTTGGTCTCGACGATCCGCCGCGGAATGCGGATGTACTCGGCGTAGGCGCCGTTGTTGAACAGCAGGTCCTCGCAGAGGTTTTCCTGGTGCTTGGAGCAGTAGAAGCACATCTGGCAGGGCGCGGAGTTCAGCGCCACCACCCGCATGCCCTTGCGGAACCAGCGCACGTTCGGTCCCACTTCTTCGACCACTCCCGCCAGCTCGTGGCCGAACAGTGCCGGAGGCACGATCATGCGCGCGTGATAGCCGCGCTGGTAGACCTTCAGGTCGGTGCCGCAGGTGAGCGCCACCTGCACTTTAATCAACACCTCTCCCTCGCCCAGGCGCGGGATCGGCACTTTCTCGATCTTCACGTCCTCTTTGCCGTAGAGAACTGCGGCTGTCATGTCTCCGTTCACGTATTTCCTTCCCAACCCGCGGTAGCGGGTTGCACCACCACTTTCAGCGAATCCGGGCGCGGGTGGGCGGCCAGTTGCAACGCCTCCACCGCCTGCGCCAACGGAAAACGGTGCGTGATGATCCGCGTCAGGTCAAGCTCGCGGCCGAGCACGAACCGCACCGACTCTTCCTGCAGATCGACCGATGCGCTATAAGAGCCCACTAACGACTTCTCATCCACGCAGATGGCAGCCGGATCGATCCCCACTTCGCTGCGCACCGTCTGCGCGAACAACATCGTTCTGCCGCCGGGCCGCGTTGCTTCCAGGGCGGGACGGACGAGCTGGTTGGCGGCTACCGCCAGGATGACGGCATCAGCCCCGCGTCCTTCGGTCAACTCGCGCACCCGGGTAACCGTCTCGGTGCGCTCGGCGTCGATGGTCTCCGCAATACCGAGTGACATAGCTATTGTAAGCCGCTGGGCGTACAAATCGGAAGTTATCACCCGTGCACCCGCGCGCTGGGCCAGGTAGGCGAGTATCAGTCCGATCGGACCTTGTCCCATCACCAGCACGGTCTCGCCCGGCTCCAGGCGCAGCGTCTCGATCCCTTTCATGCAAGTGTTCACCGGTTCGATGAATGACGCCTGCTCGTAGGAGACAGCGTCGGGAATTTTCACCAGCCCGCGCGTGACGATCCAGTCCATGACGCGCACGTACTCGGCGAAGCCGCCGCCCGCGGGCTCGAAACCTGCCGTGCAGCCCACACGCTTGTACACCTCGCACTGCGCGAACACCTTGTGCCGGCAGTAATAGCACTCGCGGCAGGGGATGTGATGGAACGCCATCACGCGATCGCCAACGGCGAATCCGCGCACGCCTTCACCCACCGCTGCGATCATCCCGGCAGTCTCGTGGCCGAAGATGCGCGGGGCCGAATGCGAGCCGGTCGCGATCTTCTTTAGATCGGTGCCGCAGATGCCGCAGGTGTGCACCTGCACCAGCACTTCGCCAGACCCGATCTCGGGCACCGGAACAGTTTCCATGCGCACGTCGTTCTGTCCACGATAGACCGCCGCGGTCATGGTGGAGGGGATCGACCTATGCGCTTGTTTCATTCCGGATTGTGTCGCTGTCGCCATTTAGCAGAAAAAATCAATTGTCATCCTGAGCGAAGCGCCGGAGGCGCGAGCGTGAGGACCTGCGCTCGACCTCATGCGAGAGCGGGGCGTGAGCCCCGCGGTGCTTGCTGAGCTTCCGCAATCACTTCTTTCAACTTCTCCGCCAGCGCCGCCGCCGCCAAATCACTTCTCTTTTTCAACTGCGCGATCGCCGGCCACCATCGCGGATGCCACGCGGCCCACATTCCGAAGCGCACGCTCTGGAACCTACCCTCGGCATCGACGAATTCTTGCAGCGGCGGCAACTCGAAATCCATCTCGTCCGAAACCGCCTTCACGGCCAGAAACGGCAGCCCGTGCGCCTCGGCGACCTCGGCCACCGCCGCACCTTCCATGTCGACCAAGTCGGCGGAGAAGCGCGACGACGCCAGTTCCCGCTTCTTCGCGGCGCGTGCGATCTCCCGCGAGCTGACCACGGTTCCCTCGCCGTACGCGGTCTTGAATCGCCGTCCCGTGGCTTCGTCCACCACTTCCGCCGCGACCATCGTCCGCCCGAGAGTCCACTCCGGCTTCAATCCGCCGGCAAGACCAGTGGCGATCAGCAACGCCGGCTTCGCGTATTCGATCACTGCTTCCGCCGCGCGCTTCCCTGCTTCGTACCCGATCCCGCCGCACAGGAGTACTGCATCTTCGCCTTCAAAAAACTCTAACGGGTGCCCCACCCTTCCCTGGTTTTGGGAAGGGTGGGGACTTTTCCTCCACTCCCGTATCAGCGGCCAGACTTCCGTCTCCATGGCGGTGACAATCCCAACTTTAGGCATAGCCGTGCGCCCGGAACCACTCCACCGCGCGCCGCAGCGCGCCGTCCACCGCGACCGTCTTCCACCCCAGCTCGCGCTCCGCCTTGGCCGACGATGCGAACATCTTCTTGCGCCCCATGCGCACCGAATCGAGCGTCACTCGCGGCTCGCGCCCGAGCAGCACGCCGGTGAACAGCGTGTCCACCGCGCCCGCAGCCAGCGCCACCGCGTAGGGCAGCTTGACCTTGGGCGACGGCAGGCCGGTGATCGCCGCCAGCCGGTCGAGAATCTGCTTCAGCGTCAGATCCTCGCCGCCCAGGATGTAACGCTCGCCGCGCCGACCCCGCTCCGCCGCCGCCATGTGCCCACGCGCGCACTCGCGAACGTCCACCAGGTTCAGCCCCGTCTCCACATACGCCGGGAACTTCCGCTTGAGGAAGTCCACGATCACGCGGCCGGTAGGCGTGGGCTTGATGTCCTGCTCGCCGACCGGCGTGGTCGGATTAACGATCACGACGTCCAGACCGTCGCGCGCGGCTTCCATCGCCGCCTGCTCCGCCATAAACTTCGAGCGCTTGTAGGCACCGATCATGTCCGTCAGCGAAACGGGCGAGTCTTCATCCGCCGGGCGGCCGTTGCGGCGGAAGCCGATGGTCCCGACGCTGGACGTGTGCACCACGCGCCTCACCCCCGCCGCGCGCGCCGCTTCAAGCACCGTACGCGTGCCCTCGACGTTGGCGCGGTAGATCTCGCGCGGATCGAGCGCCCACAGCCGGTAATCAGCGGCGACGTGGAACACCAACTCGCAGCCCGACATGCCCTGGCGCAGCGCATCTGCATCGCACAGATCCCCGGTCACGCGTTCGGCCCTGAGGCCCTCAAGGTTCTCCGTGCGGCTGGTCGCTCTCAGCAGCAACCGCAACTCCGCGCCCTGTTGTGAAAGAACGCGCGCCATGTGGCTTCCCACGAAGCCCGTAGCGCCTGTGACGAAAACCTTCAACTGAGTTTCATTCCAATCGCTCCGGCTGGAGCGAAATGTTCTTCTCGCCTGCGGCCCGGCGCTCCCAGTACTGCCGCACCCAGTTTTCCCAGCTCTTGCCCGCGGCCATGTCGCGGCCGGTGAAGGCGAGGCCGGCGACATCGGCGTAGGCGATGGAGAGCTTGGCGCCGCCATCCTTCGGCAGCACGCGCACGGCGGAATCGGCGAGTGTGCGGCCGGTGCGCCGGTCGAAGACGTAGCCTTCAACCTTGGACCCGTCTTTGCGTGTAATCAGTACGTCGCCGCGATAGCCGAAAGCCTGCTCCAGCGCCTGCCGCAGCTCTTCTTCGCCGGCCAGCTCCGGCACCCAGCCTTCCAGCTCGTCGCGCTCGGCGGCAGGAACAACTTCCAGCGTGTCTGGATTATGCGGCGTATCCCGACCTGCCTCGCGCCCGCTCACTGGTGCGTCGCCTCCTGAGGGGTTTCCGTCTCGACCTGCACCAGCGGATTGATGGCGTGCACCGGCCGCACCGGCTCATCGAGCAAGCGCAGCGCGTCGGGATCGCGATAGCGGCTGAAGGTGGCGCGTGCCGTCTCCCAAATGCCGCGCAGCGAGCCGAAGGTATCGTTCACCGCGGACGCTTCGTAGCCGCTGTGCACCATGCAATTGGCGCACTTGGGATTGCCGGACTCGGTGCCGTAGTGCTCCCAGTCAGTGGTCGCGAGGAGTTCCTGGAAGGAATCGGCGTAGCCGTCCTGCAGCAGGTAACACGGCTTCTGCCATCCGAAAACGTTGTAGGTGGGCATGCCCCAGGCGGTGCAGGGATAATCGCGCTTGCCCATCAGGAATTCGAGAAACAGCGGCGACATGTTGAAGCGCCACGTCTGCTTGCGGTTGGCGAGGATGGCGCGGAACAGGCGCCGCGTCCGCGCGCGGCCGAGAAAGTGGTGCTGGTCGGGCGCTTTCTCGTAGGAATAGCCGGGCGAGAGCATCATGCCCTCGATGCCTAGATCCATCATCTCGTCGAAGAAGGTGCGCACGCTCGTGGGATCGGCGCCGTCGAAGAGCGTGGTGTTGGTCGTCACACGGAAACCGCGCCGCAGCGCCTCTTTGATCCCATTGACCGCTTTTTCGTATCCGCCCTCGAGGCAGACGGATAGATCGTGGTGCTCGCGCTGGCCGTCGAGGTGGACGGAGAACGTCAGGTACTTGCTGGGCGTGAACAGGTCGATCTTCTGCTTGAGCAACAGCGCGTTGGTGCAGAGATAAATGTATTTCCTGCGCGCGACCAGCCCGGCGACGATCTCCCCGATCTCGGGATGCAGCAGCGGCTCGCCGCCCGGGATGGCGATGGTCGGTGCGCCGCACTCTTCGGCCGCGCGGAAGCACTCCTCGGGCGTCAGCTCCATCTTCAGCACGTGGCCGGGATACTGGATCTTGCCGCAGCCGGCGCATGCCAGGTTGCAGCGGAACAGCGGCTCCAGCATCAGCACCAGCGGATAGCGCTTGCGGCGCTTCAGTTTTTGCCGGACGACGTAGCTGCCCACCGTCCACATCTGTGAAAGCGGTACTGCCATGATCCTCCTAAATGCCCACTCTTCATCTCTTTGTCATCCTGAGCGAGCGCGCCGGTTTTTGGCGCGCGAGTCGAAGGACCCCTATTCGAATGATAACGTGAGGGTAGGGGTGCTTCGACTCGTGCGGGCAAAAGCGGCCTGCACTCGCTCAGCATGACAGCCGGTGTGAAGCCGCCGATCATCGTGACACCATTTCCCGCTCCGCTTCCGCCATAGCTTTGGCATAGCTGGTCAGCGCCAGCAGCGGGAAGTACGTCCGGTAGAGGTGATACTTCAAATAGAACACCTGCGGAAAGCCGGTACCGGTGCAATATGGCTCCTCCCAGTTCCCGTTCTTGCCCTGAGTTCGCAACAGGAAAGCGATGCCGCGGGCGAGCGAATCGCTGCGGGTATCGCCGGCGGCCAGCAATCCCAGCACCGCCCACGCGGTCTGCGACGCCGTGCTCGGCCCCACGCCCTTCTGATTGGGATCGTCGTAGGACTCGCAAGTCTCGCCCCAGCCGCCGTCGGAGTTCTGCACCATGCGCAGCCACTCCGCCGCCTGCTGGATGTAGGCCTCGTGGGTGTCTTCGCCGATGGCCCGCAGCCCGCGCAGCACCTGCATGGTGCCGTAGATGTAGTTGACGCCCCAGCGCCCAAACCACGAGCCGTCGGGCTCCTGCTGCTGCTTGATGAACTTGATGGCGCGCTTCACCGCCGCGCGCTGCCGCCGGCCGCCCGAGGCGGCCAGCATCTCCAGCACCCGGCCGGTGATGTCTGCCGTCGCCGGATCGAGCATGGCGTTGTGATCGGCAAACGGCACGTACTGGAACACCATGCGGTTGTTGTTCTTGTCGAACGAGGCCCAGCCGCCGTTCTTGCACTGCATGGAGAGCACCCATTCCTTGGCGCGCTCCACCGACTTGTGCCGGTAGCCTTCGTCGGGATGGTCCACCTCTCCCAGCGCCAGCAGCACCATGGCGGTGTCATCCACATCGGGATAGAACTCGTTGTTGAACTCGAAGTACCAGCCAGCGGGGTTGGCCCTCCAGTTCTTGACCGCCCAGTCGCCGGTGCGGGTAACCTGCTTGCGCAGCATCCAGTCGGCGGCGGCCACCAGGCGCGGCTCGGTGCGCGGCACTCCGCTCTCCCCCAGCGCGAACAGCGCGTAGGCGGTGTCCCACACCGGAGACTTGCAGGGCTGCATGCGGAAAGTATCCTCTTCCTCGATGCCGAGGGCCTCGAACTCGTCCAGGGCGCGGATCATCTGGGGATCGTCGAGCGAGTATCCCAGGCAGCGCAGGGCGATGATGGAGTTCATCATCGCGGGATAGATGGCAGCCAGGCCGTCGCTGCGTTCAAAGCGCTCCAGAATCCACTGCTCGGCGGCGCGGACGGCAATCGACCGCAGCGGCCGTATGTGCACCGTCTCCAGCCAGTGTGTCACCCGATCCACCACCAGGAAGAAATTGCGCCAGCTCACCAGCTTCTTGGCCCACGGCAGCCGCATGTGCTTCTTGTTTTGGCCGTGCAGAAACAGCTCATCCACGCCCATCTCCGGCGGGATTTTCTTGAACGGCTTCTTGGCATAGGCGATGGCCAGGGGGACCAAAATCCCGCGCGACCACGAGGAAATCTCGTAGATGTTGAACCAGAACCAGTTGGGAAAGAGCACGATCTCCGGCGGCACCGCCGGCACCGACATATAGTCGTACTGCCCGAAGAAGCAGAGATAGATCTTGGTGAAGGTGTTGACCTGGGTGACCCCGCCCAGTTCCAGGATTTTCTTACGCGCCTTCTCGAGCACGGGATGACCGGCCTTGTATCCCGCCAGCTTCAATCCGAAGTAGGCCTTCACCGAGGCGCTGATGTTCGAGGGCCCGCCCAGGTAGATGCCCCAGCCGCCGTCTTCGTTCTGATGACGCAGGATGTAATTAGCGGCTTTGCGGATGCGCTCGGGATTGCCCGTGCCCAGCAGGGTGTGCAGCAGGATGTAGTCGGATTCGAGCGTGGTGTCGGCTTCCAGTTCGCCACACCAGTAGCCTTCTTCGTGCTGCTGGGAGAAGAGAAATCGACGGGCGGCATCAGCGGCCGCAGCCACGCGGCTCACCATGTCGTCAAGCTTGCCGAAGAGCAACGAGGCGCCGCCGCTAGGCGCAGGACCGAACTCACTGCTCTGCGCCATGGGGGCCGTCGGGATGGGGCGACTAGTGTCGCCGGTGTTGTCCATCGATTACTCCGCAGCCGTGGTGACGGGGGAGATGGTTTCCACAATCTCCGGAGGCAGACCGAAACGCACGTTTTCGGGCATCACTTCCACTTCCTGGAGGTTGGTGAAACCTGACTGCGTGAGGAACGATACCGCTTCTTGTACGAGGCACTCCGGCGCCGAAGCCCCAGCCGTCAACGCCACCGTGCCGATGCCTTCCAGCCACTCCCGACGGATGGAGCGGTAGTTCTCGATCAGGTAGGCGGAGGTTCCCTGCTTGCGCGCCACTTCCACCAGCCGGTTGGAGTTCGAACTGTTTTCCGAACCCACCACCAGCAGCAGGTCCGCGCCCCCGGCCACCTGCTTCACCGCTACCTGGCGGTTCTCGGTGGCATAACAAATGTCCTGTGCCGCCGGCCCGTGGATGCTGGGGAACCTTTTTCGCAAGGCGGCGATCACGTCCTTGGTCTCTTCCAGGCTGAGCGTGGTCTGAGTGGTGAAGGCTACGCGCTCGGGATCGGGGACGGTCAACTGCTCGACTTCTTCCGGACT
This sequence comes from Terriglobales bacterium, assembly GCA_052145015.1. Lineage (GTDB taxonomy): Bacteria > Acidobacteriota > Terriglobia > Terriglobales > Acidobacteriaceae > JAHFUA01. Next base: position 43,665 of record JBKQPN010000098.1, on the reverse strand, counting down.
GCTAATCACCTGCGTGACCGCCGGCGCCTCGCCCAGAGTGCCGATCACCTCGTCGTGGTCGCGATGGCCGATCAGGATGATGCTGTAGTCGTCCTTGGCGAAACGCACCGCCTCCACGTGAACCTTGGTCACCAGCGGACAGGTGGCGTCGATCACCCGCAGCCGGCGCCGCTCGCTGGCCTCGCGCACCTCGGGCGAGACCCCGTGCGCGCTGTAGATCACCCGCTCCCCTTCCGGGACCTCCTCCACGCTGTCCACGAACACCGCGCCCTTGGCCTGCAGTTCTTCCACGACGTAGCGGTTGTGGACGATCTCTTTGCGGACGTAAATGGGAGGGCCGAAGGCCTCGAGCGCGATGCGCACAATGTCGATGGCGCGCACCACCCCGGCGCAAAATCCCCGGGGCTTTAGCAAAAGCAGGGTCTTACCGTTTTCTGTGGATGTCATCAGGGTTTTATCCAGTATATCCCTTAGTCCGCTTACAAATATAGTTGTAAAGTTAGCTCAATTGGATGCCTGGGTCAACGTAAACCACTGAGACGTAATGAATTAGCATTTTTCGGTAGGTACCCAAGGATGAACGGGTGTGGGCTGCACCCTCGCCATGCATAACGAGCCCGGAGAACCCATATAGGCTCTCCGGGCTCGCTCGCGGTTATGCCGGAAACCGGGCCTAGGGTATCGACACTCCCGGTCCTCCCGAGGTTGTCTGCATGCCCGGGGCAAACAGATCCCCGGCATTGGGTATGCAGTTGCCCGAGTTGTGCTTGAAGCCGGCGGCGCCGATGGCCGGCAATTTGTAGGTGATGTCATCGGCCAGTCCGTCACCGTTGGTGTCTGTTGCGGTTTGGCCGGCGATCACGGTCAGCGAGGGGTGGTCGAACGGCGCCGCGCTGCACTGCACCCGAGTATCGCTCAGCGAGATCAGGAAGCGGACCATCGCTGCCAGATCATCGTTAGCCGTGGTCTGCTTGTTCTGCTTGCAGAGCGTGCGCGGCACAGTACCGACGGGTGCGTTGCAGTCGCTTAACCCCAGCGGCGTAATGAGGCCGGTGACGTTGGTATCGCACTGCAGTTGATTGCCGGCAACCAGGTCGGCGTACGTAGTGTTTCCGTCCGGCCCGCTGCCGGAATCGTCGCCGCTGGTGCAAGCTGTACCGTGCGCGTCAAAACCTGCGACGCCGGCATTGGTGTTGGTAACCAGGCGACTGCTCAGGCCCCGGTTGTACACCTCCATCACCTGCCGCAGGTTGGCGTAGTAGCCCCAACTGAAATAAGGTGGCGTCAGCCCTACGTTGCGCAAACTGGGGATCTTGCTGGCGCCGTCGACTTCCAGCTTGGCCCAGTTAACGGGTGACAGGGGAGCAGGGGGAATCAGGGGCGGGCCAATTCCAGGAGTAAAACTTAGCGGACTCCCTTGCGCTAGAGCACCCTGACCACCCGGAAAAGTAGTCGCAGCCACCGCTTGCTGCAGGAAGGGATCAAGCAGGAACACTGCGGCGGCGGCAGGGGTGGCGCCAGCGTTCAGGTAGTTCAGGTACTGGCGACCGTAGGACAGCGGGTTGCCATAGGAATCCACGCGGCCTGACATCTGATCCGTGAATACCGGTCGTATGCCGATATTGGCGAATCCCAGGTCGCGTAAGTCATTGAACGGCCCGCGCACGCCCGGTACGCCGATATCCGTCACCGGCGACAGGAATGGTGTGAAGACAGTGAACGGGCTGGAGTTTGCCTGCACCGTTTGCTGCGCTTCACTGAACGTCGGGTCGCCATGGCAGAAGAGGCAACCTACACCCTGGTTTTGCGCCGGCAGGATGGGAACACCGGGCCCAAAAAAGCCGGGGGGAAGGCCATGGAAGAGCTGGCATCCTCGCACCAACAGCGGATCAGCTTTAGAACCGGACGTCGGCGTGCCGGCCTGGCACCCGATCGGCAAACCTGGGATGGGAGAGGCCGTCGCAATCTGCAGAGCGCCGGACGCTACCAGGTTGTCGTACTCGCTCTCATTGGAAATGAGGGTCGATTCGTACATCATGATCGCGATTCCCCAGAACATCGAGAAGTTGATCTCCTCCTGGGTGTAGCCCGCTGGGTTCGCCGTCACGACTGTGTTGGGTCCGCTGGCGCTGATACTCCAGAGTCCAGCGCCTGACCACCACTTGGGATCGAACGCCTGGCGGATCAGCCAGTCGTACGTATACGTCGGATCCAAGCCTTTGCCCTTGGTGGCATCCAGGGTTCCCAGCACACTATCCGTGGCTGCGACTTGCTGCTGGGCCAAGGGTGTAGTGGCCAGCAATTTGACCGCTACGTCGGGGAAGGTGCGGCCGTTGCATGACATCTCCACCGCATTGATAACGGGAGCGACGGCCTGGCTGGCCAAGCTGCCGTTCTCCAACCGGAGGAAGTACGGGTCCAAATTTCCCGAGTTGTCCAGCATGAGCAGCCGGTTAGCGGGATTGGCCAAAATGTCGCGCATGCCGAACGGTCCCACGCCGTTAAACATATTGTTGGCGCGCCCATCAAAGAACTGGCGATGGTTCAGTGCGGCATTGACCACGCTGGGCGTGTTCCGCGGCTCGACCTGGCGCGCGGGATACTGGCCAGGATTCTTCCCGGCATAGAAAACCGAGCCAATGAAGTCGTCGCACACGTCGGTCTTGCCACCCGTCCGGACTGATTCAAAGGTGCCGTTGTACGCTCCCTGCGAGGAAACACGGTCATTGGTCGTGATCACCAGCGCGGAATTGCGATTGGTGTCGTCGAGGAGCAGATGGCCGGGAAAGTCTGAGGCTCTTAGGGTGTGGTCCGGACGTCCAGCGCCGCCGCCGAGGAAAGTCCCCAACGGTTTTGAGCCCGCGGTGGAACCGAATTTCGTGTCGCCGCCGGCAGTGATATCACCGCCGGGAGTCACACCCACCGTGAGGTCATCAAAGCCTGGGTTGATCTCGTTGGTGAGGCGAGTATCGGCCCCGGCGTGAAAGTGGCAGCCAGCGCAGGCTATTCCTTGACTGCCCGCCTGCTGGTCCCAAAAAAGCGCCTTTCCTAAAGCAATGGCGTATTGCGTACCGCCCGGCCGAATGATCCCCTGACCCTCAGCAATACCGAGGGGCAATATCGGAGTCATCGGCGTTTGGGCCGGTGGTGGTGGAGGGGTTTTTGATCCAGCCAGCGCCACGATGGCGATGGTAACGATGCACACACTGACCACAAGCGGTCTTGGGACCGCAGAACGTCGGAAGCTCATGGTTCCTCCAAAGGGCGCAGTTGCGCGTCACCCCACGCGCACATACCAGAAATGGGGACACTGGGGGCCGTTAGAAGCCTGAGAAGCCCGGGCCTGAAATGGGGGAGTCGGAGAACCAGGGGCCGTAAATTCGGGGGAGAGAAACTATCTGAGGCGGCTTTGTAATCGGATTGTAAAGATTTGTCAAGCGAAAAAATGTGATGGCAAGCTGCTCCGCTGCCTGGGTGGGTGAGATGTGTCTCATTCCGAGCGAAGCGAGGAATCTACGTATTTTTCTGAAGAACCGCAGTGGTCAAATACATAGATCCCTCGCTTCGCTCAGGATGACACATTTTTCAGATGACACACCCTGTTTCTTGAAATCCCAAGTCGCAAATTACGAATCCCTCAGCATCGCCTCAGCATGCTTCCTCGACGTCTCCGTCAGCCGCGCTCCGCTCAGCATGCGCGCGATTTCTTCCTGACGTTCATCGTCCTGCAGCCGCCGCACGCTGGTGCGCGAACGCCCGCCCGCTTCCCGTTTCTCGATCAGGTAATGATGGTCGGCGAAAGCGGCAATCTGCGGCAGGTGTGTGATGCATACCACCTGATGCGCCCGCGCCAGCGCCCGGAGCTTCTTTCCCACAGCTTCGGCCGCGCGCCCGCCGATGCCGGTATCGATCTCATCGAACACCAAGGTTCGCTGCCGAGATCGCCGGACGCCTGCGCCGCTCTCCACGCTCACCTTCAGCGCCAGCATTACGCGCGAGAGCTCGCCGCCGGAGGCAATCTGCTCCGCCGGGCGCAGCGGCTCGCCGGGATTGGTCGCGATTAGATACGCGACACGGTCGAAGCCCGAAGGCGACCAGTTCTCGGGCTCGTCCGAGCCGCTGACCTCGGCCTTGAAGCGGCCCTTCATGGCCAGCTCTTCCAGTTCAACCTCCACCAGCTTCTCGAGCTTGCGCGCCGCCTGGTAGCGCTTGCGGGAGAGCGCCCGCGCCGACTCCAGATATTCGCCGCCGGCCGCCGCCAGCTCCTGCCGCAACTTCTTGAGGATCTCGTCGCGGTTCTCGACCTCGTCCAGCTTGCGCGCGACTTCTTCCCCGTAGGCCATCACCTCCGCCAGCGTCGCGCCGTACTTGCGCTTCATGCGGTCGAGCAACGCCAGCCGGTCTTCGACCTTCTCCAGCCGCTCCGGCGACGCCTCCACGCGCTCGCCGTATTCGCGCACCGTAATGCCGATGTCCTCGACCGCGAGGCGCGCCGACTCCACCGCCGGCAGCGCCTCCTGGAACTTCGCGTCGTATCGCGAGAGTTCCTCCAAGTGCCGCGCCGCGGTGCGCAGCGAGGTGGCCGCCGCCGCGTTGCCCTCGTAGAGCGCGTCATAGGCGCCCATGGCCGCGGCGTAGATCTTCTCGGAGTTGGCCAGCACGCGCTTCTCGGCTTCGAGATGCTCGTCTTCGCCCGGCGCGAGCATGGCCTGCTCGATCTCTTTCTTCTGGAAGCTCCACAGGTCCACCAGCCGCAGGCGGTCTTGCTCGTCGCGCTCGAGTTCGGCGATCCGCTCCCGCAGCCCGCGCCACTTGGCATAAGCCTGCTCGGTGGCGTCAGTGTCCACGCCCGCGAAGGCATCGAGCAACTCCAATCGCGCCGCGCCGTCGAACGCGAGCAACGACTCCATCTGCGCGTGCACCGCCGCCAGCAGCGGCGCCAGCAGCTTCAGCACCGCCACCGTGGCCGGCTGGTTGTTGACGAACACGCGGTTCTTGCCGCCGGCGGCGATCTCCCGCCGCAGGATGATCTCGCCCTCGGCGGCATCGATGCCGTTCGAGTCGAGCACCTTGATGGCCGGGGCCTCGGCCTCGAACACGGCCGACACCACCGCCTTCTCCGCCCCGTGGCGGACCATCTCGGAGGACGACTTTTCTCCCAACAGAAGCGCCAGGGCGTCGATCAGGATGGACTTCCCCGCCCCGGTCTCGCCGGTCAGCAGGTTCAGCCCCGGCGCGAATTCGACAGCGACATTGTCAATGACGGCGTAGTTCTCGACCCGCAGCTCCCGCAGCACTCTTTCCCCTCGCCTTTGGGCGCAGCATAGCACAGGAACACCGAGTACCAAGTACCCAGTACCAAGTACCGAGCAAAAGGGTCCCACTGCTTGGCGCTTGGTACTTGGTACTTGGTACTTCGTACTTGGTACTATTGCCGCCATGAAGCGACTCATTCCCATGTACAAGAAGGTGGGGCCGAAGCGTTACCGCGAGACCTACGGCCTCTACTACGAAGAGCTGGAAATCGGCGATGTCTTCGAGCATCGTCCCGGGCGGACCATCACCGAGACCGACAACATCTGGGGCTGCCTGCTGACCATGAACTCGCAGCAGCTCCACTTCGACGCCGCTTACGCCGCCCACACCGAGTGGAAGAAGTGCCTGGTCGACAGCACTCTCACCTTCTCCATCCTCACCGGAATGAGCGTACACAGCGTCAGCGCCAAGGTGGTGGCCAATCTCGGCTGGGACAAGGTCAGGTGTACCCATCCCGTGTTTGCCGGGGACACGCTTTACGCCGAATCCAAAGTGATCGCCAAACGGGAATCGAAGAGCCGGCCGGGAGAAGGCATCGTCACCGTGCACACCCGCGGCTTCAATCAAGAGGGCAAGCAGGTGATGGAGTTCGAGCGCATCATGCTGATCTACAAGCGCGGCTACTCTCCCGAGGAGGCCGCCCATTACTGAGCGGGCACGGTCAAGGGAGCGGCGACCGAGCCCATGCGTCCGCTGAGGTTGTCGCGCACCACGAAGCGCACGGTGTACTGGCCGGGAGGCAAATCGAGCGCGCCTTTGTAGGTGATCCCGTCGGAGCGAATCTGCTGCAAGAACTCCGGCTTCAGGTGGGTATCCATGGTGCGTCCATTGCTGGCGACGATCTTGCCCGCAGGTTCGCTGGCCGCAGCAGCGAAATCCACGCTCATGTGGTTCTGGTCGGATTCGGCCACCAGAACGGCATTGGGGGAAAGAATGAGTTCGAAAGCGGCGCGCTTCTTCTCGCCGTTAGGCGTGGTTTCCGTCCAGCGCGCCAGCAGCGGCACGGAAGTGAAGTCGAGAGACGAACTCAGGGCCAGGGCGATGTCGCTCTGCCTGGACTTGGATGTGTCCTTCTCCGCGGGCATGATGTAGAAGCCGCTGCGGGCGCGTGCCTGGGCGTGCGCGGGCTTGACCTTGACTTGCAGCTTGCGCCAGCCGGGCTTGCGGTCGTCAGGCGCAAGATAGAAGCCGATCAAGTAGTAGGAGGCGGAGTCGTCCACGGCATCGTGGAAGGCATGCACCAACTCGTTGGTGTTGAAGTAGGCCTTGCCCCCGGTCATGTCGGCGAATTCCTGGAAGGTAGAGAGGGTATCTTGCTGCGTCCACCAGGAGCTCCCCCTTGCTCGCTTCAGGTCGGACGCGGTGACATGGCTGTCGGCGCTTGGGCCCAGCACCACCAGCCCACGCAAGTCCACCGGGTACAGAGCTATATTGGCATCGTTGAGCGCTTGCCACGTCTTCTCGTACAGGGGAAGGATCTCGCTCAGGTAGCCGGGGGTGGCGCTGCCTGAAAGTACGCGTGACAGGTCGTCGATCGAGAAAGGAAATCCGCCCGAAGCCCAGATCACCGATTTGCGTCCCGGGATAGCGGCGTAGGCGCGGGCAATCTGCTGCATGCCGTCCAGGGTCAATTGGGCAGCCAACATCCGCTGGGCGGCCAGGTAGTTCTGCTCCATGTCCTGCAGCAATTTGAGGAGCTGCCGGGGTTCATTGTTGAGCGCCTGGGATGCAGCTATCGCGGCGGGATCGGGGAGGCTTGCCTCGGTATCCGCCACAGGCGCCTCTGGGAGCTGGAACCGGCGCAGCGCCTCGGCCAGCACCGCCGGATCGGTGGTGAAGTCGTGGATCACGCGCACCCCGCCGCGGTGCAATTGCAGCAGCGCGATGGGTTCCTTGCTGCCCGCCATCTCGCCCAGAAACTTCAGGATGTGCTCGCGCGCGTAGGACCGGTCGGCGAACTGAGTGTTGATGGAATCCATCACGATCAGGGTCAGGCGCCGGGGCGCAGGCTCGTTCACCAGGTAGTTGCCGAACTCGCCCGCAGGCAGCGTTTGCCATTGTTGCCGGACGGCAGAGGTCTTAATCTCTTCGAAGACGGCGATCTTCTGCTCCGCTCCGTTCTCCATCAGGGTGAAATCGGTTTTGGCAAGACCAGTGATGGATGTTCCCGATTTTTCCCGCACCAGTGTTGGCACCAGCACCAATTCGGTACGCGAGGTGATGGTGGGATTTGGCTCTTGAGGCTTGGCGTCCTGGGCCGAAGCACCGGCGCGCAGCAGGAACGCCATCGCGATCACGGGCGTGAGGATTCTCATTCGCGTCCTCTCAGCGGTTGGCCAGGCTGGAGCGCTGCGCGCTGTCCTTGAACTCCAGCACCATGAGCTTCATCGGCTGGGCGGATGGATTGTCCACCTTCCAGCTCTTGCCGGCGGGGACCCAGGCCAGCATGCCGGCGGGAAAGGGCGAGTTGTGTTCTTTCGGTCCGGAGGTGTTGTGGATCTTGTCGATCATCAACACTAGGCGGTCGCGTTCGTCGCGTGTCGGCGACCACGACGAGCCGGGGGCGACGGCCGTGGCCGTCAGCCGCATCTCCTCGCTCTCGAGCACGCCCACCATCCCGGCACTATCCGGGTCGCCGGATGCCAGCGCCTGGTTGATCGAGGAAAAGACCTTGTTGACCTCGCCCTGCGGGCGCAACAGCTCGATGGTCATCTTGCGGCAGGGAGCGTCGCCGTTATTGGTAGCGATGTGGGAGAACATTCCGTGGCTGAAGTCCACGGTCGTGTCCGGCAGCTTGAGGCTGGCTATCGGCTTGCCGGCCACCGCGTTGGTGAGGTCGCAGTCTCCCAACACGATGTAAGCGTAATCGCGCAGATGCTGGTGCATCAGGGTGGCCTCGCGCGGGCCTACCTCCACCTCGTAGACTTTCACATAGGGGTTTTCCAGGACCAGGTGATGATGCTTCTCCTGCGACAGGGGCACGCCGCGAAGGTTGGCGCTCCGCTCCGTGGCCGAAACCGGCGGCACGGCGCGGAAAACCGGAGCTGTCAGAACCACGGCAGCGATCAGAAGGATCGGGAGCCTGCGCATGAACCCTCCTCGCGCCGAGGTGCAGTGCGGAAACAAAAGTATACGCCGGCGCAGTTCGCGTGAATTCCAGCTTTGCTGCTCTCCTGGGTTAGACTGCTGCGTCTCTCATTGCAGGAGGATTTCGTGAAACCCATCTTGTGGACCCTCTGTCTGCTCAGCCTCGCCCTGCCGCCATTTGCCCCGGCGCAGGTGAATCCTTACAAAACCCCCACCCCCGGAATCTCCGGCTACCGTGGCGAGGTGTTGGCCGAGGTGACCATCCAGGAAGACAAATTCCTTCGCCTCGCCGAAGCCATTCCGGCGGACAAGTACACCTGGCGGCCGGCCGCCGACGTCCGCTCCTTCGCCGAGGTGTTCCTGCACATCGCGGCCGCCAATTACAACCTTCCCAAGCTGTTCGGCACGCCACCGCCTGCCGGGCTTGACGTTCGCGGCCTGGAGAAGTCCACCACCGACAAGGCCAAGATCGTGGCCACCCTAAAGGACTCCTTCGCGCATTCCAAGAAAGCCATCATGAGCCTGCCCGACGCCGACCTGGAAAAATCTTTCGACTGGTTCGGAGGCAAGAACACCGAGCGCGGCGCGCTGCTGTTCATGACCCGCCACACCGCCGAGCACCTGGGACAAGCCATCGCCTATGCCCGCATGATCGGCATCGTGCCGCCGTGGACCGAGGATCAGCAGCGCCAGCAACAGGCGGCGCCCAAACCCAAGTCCTGAGCCCGCGACCGGGCAGGTGGGAGCCGAAGATGCCCAATTTTCCCGCATCGCTCCCGCCTGCGTGACATCCAAAACGAGGTTGGTCCGTCTAACCCTGATGATCAAGGAAGGCCCGGTGCAATCTCACTGTTTATCGTTCAAGCAGGTTCCGCACAGCACCCGCCTGTTCCTCGACTATCTTTACCAGTTCGATAACGTCCGCCGGTTTTTCCCGCGTTCGCCCCTCTCTCGCGACTGGCTCAACGACGAAGTCGCGTGCTTGCACTACGACCCGGCGCGGCGCCAGCGGGTGGCGGCGGCGCTGGAGCGGCAGAACCGCGCCTGGGGCGCCTCGCAGGAGACGCTGGACAACATCGCCCGCTTCCGCGCCGGCGCCTCGGCGGTGGTGACCGGGCAGCAGGTGGCGCTCTTCGGCGGGCCGCTGTTCTCCATCTACAAGGCGCTCTCCGCCATCAAGCTGGCCACCGAGTTCACCCATGCCGGCCAGGAGTGCGTGCCCGTCTTTTGGCTGGCTACGGAGGATCACGACCTCGCCGAGGTCAACCACGTGACCCTGCTTGCCGCCGACGGATCGCTTACGGCCTTCGCCACCGAAGCTCGCGGCCCCGAGGACGCGCCCATGAGCGCCGTGCCCCTCGACTCTGAGATCGAGGCGCGGGCCGAAGAAGCGGCGCGCCTGTTCAGTGATTCCGAGGCAGCCGGCTTCCTGCGCGAGAGCTACCGCGCGGGTGAGACCCTGGGCAGCGCCTTCGCCAAGCTGTTCTCGCGCCTGTTCCGGCATTCCGGCGTGATCCTGATCGACGCTTCCGACCCTGAGCTGCACACGGTCGCCGAGTCGGTGTATCGCGCCGCGATCGTGGCGGCGAAGGATTTGGACGACGCGCTGCTCGAGCGCAGCCACGAGCTCGAAGCCGCCGGCTACCACGCCCAGGTGAAGGTGACGCCGTCCTCCACGCTGCTGTTTGCCATGAAGGACGGGAGCCGCGTGCCCATCCATCGCGCCAACGGCGATTTCAGCATCGGGGACGAAAAGCTCGGCGCGCAGGAGTTGCAGCGCCGCATCAGCCAGCATCCGGAAGAGTTCAGCGCCAACGTGCTGTTGCGCCCGGTGGTGGAGGATTATCTTCTGCCCACAGTTGCGTATGTGGGCGGGCCGGCGGAGATCGCGTACTTCGCGCAGGCGGCGGTGGTGTACGAAGAGCTGCTGGGCCGGGTAACGCCCATCCTGCCGCGCCTGAGCGCGACCCTGGTCGAGCCCCGCATCCAGCGCCTGCTGGAGCGCTACCGGCTCGAGCCGGCGGAGACTTTCAGCGATCCGGAGCACCTGCGGCTGCTGATCGCCGATCGCGCGCTGCCGGGCGACATCAACGCCAGCTTCGATGCCGCGACCCAGCAACTCGAGGGCTCGCTGGCGGCCATCCAGGCCTCGCTCGAGCGCCTGGATCCCACGCTGGTCGAGGCCGCCGAGCGCGCCGGCTCCAAGATCCGCTACCAGCTCGACCGCCTGCGCGAGCGCGCCGCCCGCGCCCAGTTGCGTCGCAGCGAGGAAACCGCCGTCCACGCCGCCGCGCTCAGCAACTCGCTGTTTCCGGAAAAAGAACCGCAAGAGCGCGTTGTGGGAGCGATGTCGCTCCTCGGGCGCTACGGCACCCAGTTGCTGCTCACGCTCTACGACGCCGCCAAAACGGGATGCCCGGATCACCAGGTGGTGTATCTGTAGGCGCCGGTTGGCGTCAAGAGATACTGACTCCCCTTAGCCGCGCCGCCGCCGTCTCCGAGGTTACCGGTGTGAAGTACACCTCTTTGTAGTTGTAGGACTTCGGCTTCTTCTCCAGGATGGGCAGGATCTCCACGTGCCAGTGATAATCGTCGTCGATGGTCTTCCAGTAATCCAGCACTTCGGAGCGGTGCAGGGTGTTGGGAGAGCTGTGCAGCACCATGTGGAAGTTCTCGGTGACACCGCGGATGCGCTGCAGCGTGCGCCGCAACAGCGCCCCCAGTTCGCCGGCGGAGCTGCCGCGCTGCACGCTGCGCTCGAACGCCGACTCGTGGTTGCGGGGCAGAATCCAGGTCTCGTAGGGCACGCGCGGCGCGTAGGGACACACCGCGATGTAGTCGCCGCGGCTCTCCACCACCCGCACTCCCTGCTGCTCCTCCTGGGCCAGGATGTCGCAGAACACGCAGCGTTCCTTCTGCATGAAATAATCCTTGCCGGAACGCAACTCGTAAAGCACCCGCCGGGGGACGAAGGTGGTGGCCGTGATCTGCGAGGTGGGATGATCGGCTTCCTGCCCGGCTACCAGGCCGTGGTTCTTGAACACGGTGACGTACTTGAACCGGCGGTCCTTCTTCAGGTCCTGGATGCGCTGGCCGGTGAGCGCCAGGAACTGCGCCACCTCGCCGTCGGTAGCCGCCCACAGAGGGCGATCATGGCGCGGGTTCTCCACCAGCACCTCGTGCGCGCCCACCGGACGCATCTTGTCGTAGAGGCCGTCGCCCTGGCGCAGCGGTTCGCCTTCAATGTGGTAGAGCGCGTGCGGATGCACCACCGCCCGCGCCGACCACGGTCCGCCGTCCACCGAGGGCATGGAGGAGATCACCTGCGGCGCACGCGGCGCGTCGGGACAGTACGGACAGGACTCCCGTCCTTCCGGTTCGCGATCGGAGTCGTCGCCGGTGATCACCCAGGAGCGCGTGATGGGATCTTTGCGTAGTTCCATAAGAGCAGTAGCCAGTTATCAGTTGTCAGTTGCCAGTTACAGAACGCGGTCAGCAACTGCGAAGAAACCGATACTACAGGAAAACACCTTCGTAGCGGCGGCGTCAACTAGGCGCTCTGGTGCAGATTTGGGTTCGCTGGCAACTGGCAACCGATAGCTGGCAACTGGGGCCTGGCAACTGCTTTGTTATAATCCGGCGAAAGCTGTGCGCATGAATGAGTCCTCCACGCCGCTGATGCGGCAATACGCCGCCATCAAGAAAGAGCATCCCAACACCCTCCTGTTCTTCCGGCTGGGGGATTTCTACGAGCTGTTCTTCGAGGACGCGGTGGTGGCCGCGCGCGAACTGCAGATTCAGCTCACCTCGCGCAACAAGGAAAAGGGCGTGGCCGTGCCCATGTGCGGCGTGCCCCACCACTCGGCGGAAAACTATCTGCTGAAGCTCATCCGCAAGGGATTCAAGGTCGCCGTCTGCGAGCAGATGGAAGACCCGCGCTTCGCCAAAAAGCTCGTCCGGCGCGAGGTCACCCGCGTCATGACACCCGGCACCGTCGCCGATTCCATGCTGGGATCGGAGGAGAACAACTTCCTGGCTGCGGTCGCCACGCAGGACGATCGCGCCGGCTTCGCCGCGCTCGATCTCTCGACCGGCGACTTCCGCGCCACCGAATTCCGCGGTGAAGACGCCGCGCGCCGGGTGTGGGAAGAACTGCAGCAGCTCCGCCCGCGCGAGCTGCTGTTTGCCTCGTCGCTGCCGCTGTTCGACCGCAAGCAGGCCGGCCCGCCTGAGGCCGGCTTAACCGAGACGCCGCTCGACGACTGGGTGTTCACGCCCGACTACGCCATCCCGCTGGTCGAGAACCATTTCGGCGTGCTTTCGCTCGAAGGATTCGGACTGGTGAACCGTCCGGCGGCAGCGACCGCTGCCGGCGCCGTGTTGCACTATGTCCGTTCCACCCAGCGCGGGACGCTTGAACACGTGGACCGCATCGGCTTCTACGAGCGCCAGGACTGTCTGGTGCTCGACGCCGTCACCGTGCGCAACCTGGAGCTGGTCGAGCCGCTGTTCGCCAACTCCGGCGACGAGGTCACGCTCTTCCGCAGCATGGATTCGACCCTTACGCCGATGGGCAAGCGCCTGTTGCGCTCCTGGATGCTGCGTCCCGCGATCGAATGCGCCCAGATTGAGCAACGGCTCGATGCCGTCGAGGCGCAAGTCAAAGAGATGGTCGGGCGCGAAGAGCTGCGCCGGGCGCTCGACGGTATCCTCGACATCGAGCGCCTGCTCAGCCGCGTTACGCTCGAGACCGCCAACCCGCGCGATTTGCTAGCGCTTTCGGCATCACTGGCGAGAATCCCGAAAGTTCGGGCGGCGCTCGCCGGATTTCGGGCGGAGCGCTTGCAGGCGCTCGCCGCCTCGCTCGACGACCTGCCCGAATTGCGCGAGCGCGTGGACCGCACCATCGTCCCCGAGCCGCCTTTGACCTTTGCCGATGGCGGCGTGATCGGCGCGGGCGTGGATGCGGCGCTCGACGAACTGCGCGACCTGAGCCGCAACAGCAAGCAGTACCTGGCGCGCATCGAGGAACGCGAGCGCCAGAGCACCGGCATCGGCTCGCTCAAGGTCAAGTTCAACAGCATCTTCGGCTACTACATCGAGATCTCGAAGCCCAACCTGCACCTCGCGCCCGCCGACTACGAGCGCAAGCAGACGCTGGTGAACGCCGAGCGCTTCACCACCCCCGAGCTTAAAGAGCACGAGACCAAGATTCTCGAGGCACAGGAGAAAAGCATCGAGATCGAGCGCCGCGTCTTCGCCGAGCTGCGCGCCGCGATCGCCGGAGAAGCCCGCCGCATGCGGCAATCGGCGCTGGCCCTTGCCGAGGTCGATGTGCTGGCCAACTTCGCGCATCTTGCCGCCAACCGCGCCTACTGCCGTCCGCAGTTCGACGACACCGCCGACATCGAGATTCTCGCCGGCCGCCACCCCGTGATCGAACGTCAAGAGTTGATGCGGTCAAACGATCGCTTCGTTCCCAACGATCTCTTCCTCAACTCGACCACCGAGAACATCCTCGTCCTGACCGGGCCCAACATGGGCGGCAAGTCCACCTACCTGCGGCAGGCGGCGCTGATCGTGGTGCTGGGGCAGATGGGATCGTTCGTGCCGGCGCGCGCCGCACGCCTCGGCATCGTCGACCGCATCTTCACCCGCATCGGCGCCAGCGACAACCAGGCCCGCGGCCGCTCCACCTTTATGGTCGAGATGACCGAGACGGCGGCGATTCTTAACACCGCGACTCCGCGCTCGCTGATTCTGCTGGACGAGATCGGCCGCGGTACCGCGACGTATGATGGACTGGCGCTGGCTTGGGCGGTGGTCGAGCACATCCACGCCCGCGTGCGGGCCAAGACGCTGTTCGCCACCCACTACCACGAACTGACGGAGTTGGCCGGCCGATTGTCAGGGGTGAAGAACTTTCACGTCTCGGTAAAGGAGAGCGCGGGCGGAATCGTCTTCCTGCGCAAAGTCGAGCCGGGCGCAGCCGATCGCAGCTACGGCATCGAGGTCGCCAAGCTGGCCGGACTGCCCAACGAAGTGATCGTGCGGGCACGAGAAGTGTTGGCGGAGCACGAAGAATCAGAGCACGCGGTGACGGCGCACCTGGCCTCGGACGAGCTGGCTCCTCCGGCGGCGCAGTTGACCATCTTCACCCCGCTCACGCAGAAGATTGTGGACCGTATCAAGCAGACGGACGTGAACGGGCTGACGCCGCTGGAGGCTCTGAACCTGCTGGCGGAGCTGAAGAAGGAGATCGGCTGAGAAAATCGGAGTCTAAGTGCAGATAATACCGGACAACGACCGGTTTCCGAACCTAAAGGCTAGGGTCGTCGCGTATGCGGAGGGGACCCATGCCATCCGGGTCAAATATTCCAAAGTCGCTGCCAAGATTCCCTCGCTGTTTTTCAAGCTGCTGTCGCCTTGGCTCGAAGTCACCACGCCCGATGGGCCACCCGCGACAGATGCCGAGACAGGCAAGCAGCACGCTCGCACCCTCGGGTTTGACGGCGATAGAATTTCCTCGGAGGTGAGCGAAATATTTTCGAACGACGCACATCTGAGGGAGTGTTGTGGGAGCACGTTGGCCCTCGCCTACGTCCTCGACGATTTTTTTGTTAGGCCCGCCGTTGAGTTAATTGCAGAGAAGGCAGGCGACCAGATAGAGGATCTGTATCGCAATTTCACGGCTGCCGTCTACGAACAGGGCTCGTTCACGAGAATGAGCTATTCCCACCTTTTCAACTTCGACTCTCCGCTCTCGACGCTCGACCTTGGAGCATTGGCCATTAAGAAATTAGACAGTGCCGAGATAATTGCGGTTCTCGGCGAGCGAACACCTCTATCACACTCGTGGCTACAACCGCCAAACGTGGGATCCTTTTTTGTAGTCCAAGAGGAGACCGGCGTGACGGACGATCTGTTCGCGTCACTTCAGCAGCGACATTGGGCTGCTGTTAACCTATTGCGGGTCGTTCAATACCACAAACCCGGGGTCGTTCACATCGATTATTCTGTTCCGCACTTCCGGCCACCTTGGGTGAACAATCTTCGCAAATTCGGCCTCTTTTTCGTCGGCAACCCACGACGCATCCCGTATCGCGGGGGGACTAGATTCTTTACGCTCACCGAGGAAGAACTACCGTCTATTCGTCGGAAACTCGCAGCATACACATCGTCTGCGATCACCACGCTGATCGCAGACCAAAGCTGTCTCTTCAGACAAAGTTCGTTGCGAGCCGGCGACTACTATGAGGCAAGTCTAACGTATGAACAGCCTGTGGAGAGGCTTCTAGCGTTATCTGTTGCACTGGAGGCATTGTTCTCACCGGGCGATTCGCACGAATACAGCTTCAGGATTTCGCAGACTGCGAGCCAATTGCTCGGCAAGTCGGCGCCCGAGCGAAAGCGCATCTATCAGGAACTCCGAAGTCTGTACGACAAACGCAGCCAACTCATGCACGGCACGTACAAAGTCAAAGAGGTGTACGACGGCACGTTCGTGACTCACGACGAGATTGACAGTTGGTCCGATCACATTCGGGATGCCCTGCTACGGTTCCTGATTCTTTACTTCAGGGGAAAACGTACTCGTGGTGACCTGAACACGGTTCGAGAAGATCTCCTTTTGAGTGCACTCGACTCCGGTGTTGCTGAAGAACTCCGCCGACTTAGCGACCTTGAAGTCTTTTTGGGCGAGCTTGAGCGAGGCGAGATCACGTGAGTATCCACGCCCAAGCCGGCCAGCTTCTCATCATGGGCTTCGATGGCTCGGAGCCCGCGCCCGGGCTGCGCCAGATGCTGGTCATGCTTAAGCCCGGGGGCGTCATCCTGTTCGCGCGCAACATCACCGACGCACGCCAGACCTGGGAGCTGCTGCGCGCCTGTCGCGAGAGCGTGGAAGCGCCCATGTTCCTCTGCGTGGACATGGAAGGCGGCACCGTCGATCGCCTGAAGACGGCCATCGCGCCCGCGCCTTCGGCCGAAGCCGTGGCCTCGACCCAAGACAAGAAGATATTCCGCGCTCACGGACGCCTGATCGGCGACGAATCCCGTGCGCTCGGCTTCAACACCGATTTCGCTCCCGTGCTCGACCTGAGCTTCGCGGCCTCGCGTTCGGTGCTGGCCTCGCGCACCGTCTCCCACGATCCCAAGCAGGCGGTGATCTACGCGCGCGAATTCCTCAAAGGCCTGCGCGAAGCGCGCGTGCTCGGATGCGGTAAGCATTTTCCCGGGCTGGGAGAGGCCAATCTCGACACCCACCAGATGCTGCCGCTGATCAGCAAGCCCTGGAAGCGCATGTGGGCCGAGGATCTCTACCCCTACCGCGCGCTGCGGCGGGAGATGGCGTTCGTGATGGTGGCGCACGCGGCCTATCCGGCGGTGACGAAGAGCGGCATCCCGGCCTCGCTCTCAACCAAGTGGATGACGGAGATCCTGCGCCGCAAGATCGGCTATCGCGGCCTGGTGGTCTCCGACGATCTTGAAATGGGCGGGGTGCAGGCGTCGGCGCCCATCGACGAAGCCGCAGTTGAGACCCTGCGCGCCGGCGCCGATATGTTCCTGGTCTGCCACAATGAGGCGCACGTCTGGCGGACCTACGAGGCGGTGGTGCGCGAGGCCGAGCACGACCCGAAATTCGCGCGCCAGGTCGCGGCCGCTGCCCGGCGGGTGATGGCCTTCAAGAAGAGGTCGAAGGAATTGAAGACCAGCGCGCAGCGACCGTCGGCCGCGACGGTTCGCAAGCTGCGCCAGCAGATGCAGAAGTTCGCCGACCAGGTGCAAAAGGCAGGGGCGGTGCTGTGATCGTTGCCGGCGTCATGAGCGGCACCTCCGCGGATGGCATCAATGTGGCCCTGGTTGAAATCAGCGGCGCAGGTTTCGACACCCGCTTCAAGCTGCTCGCACATCGCGAGTATCCCTACCCGAGGCCGGTGCGGCGGGCGGTGCTTGCCGCGATGAATGCCGGACGGGCGAGCGTGGCCGATCTGGCGCGGCTGAATTTCCTTCTCGGCGAACTCTACGCGGCGGCCGTGCTCGCTACGCAGAAAAAGGTCGGAGTGAACGTCGAGCTCGTCGGCTGTCATGGCCAGACCATCTACCATCAGGGCGAAGCGGCGCCATACCTGGGAAAGAAAATCACCGCGACCTGGCAGACGGGCGAGGGCGCCGTCATTGCCGCGCGCGTCGGCGCTCCGGTAGTCTCGGATTTCCGTCCGGCTGATATGGCGGCCGGGGGCAAAGGCGCGCCGCTGGTTCCTTTCCTCGACTATCTCGTCTATCGCGACGCGCGCGTTGGCCGCATTGTGCAGAACCTCGGAGGCATCGCCAATCTGACAGCCATCCCCGCCGGCGCATCGCCCGAAGACGTGGTCGCCTTCGACACCGGCCCGGCAAACATGGTCATCGACGGCGTCATGGCGCGGCTCTACGGCAAGCCCTATGACCGCGATGGTCGAATGGCGGCCAAGGGCAAGCCGCTTGAGGCAGTCCTTAAACTATTACTTAAACATCCGTTCTTTCGGCGGAAGCCCCCGAAGACCGCCGGGCGGGAGGAGTTTGGGCGTGAGTTCGTGAGCGATTTTCTGCGCCGCTGCGGACGGGCGAAGAAAGAAGATGTGGTGGCGACAGCGACGGCGCTGACCGCGCGATCGATTGGGGAGGCGGTGAAGAGGTTCGTAACTCTTCCCTCAGCGGCTAAAGCCGCTCATCCAAACGAGCCTAACGGCACGGCTAAAGCCGTGCCCCTTCACCTGTATTCCGCATACGTGATCTCTGGCGGTGGAGCGAAGAATCGAACGCTCATCGCCATGCTGCGCGCGGAGCTCGAGCCGCTGGGGCTCAGGCTGCGCTCGTCCGACGAGTTCGGCGTGCCCTCGGCTGCGAAAGAAGCCGTGGCTTTTGCTCTGCTCGCCTACGAAACCTGGCATCGCCGGCCGTCGAATGTCCCGGCAGCGACGGGGGCCAGAAGGCCCGCCATCCTTGGGAAGATCTCGTATGTCTGAGAAAGCGAGCAGCAGGAATCGGGAGTCAGGAGTCAGGAGTCAGTTGCTGACTACCGACTCCCGACTCCTGACTCCTCTTCTCTTGTGCGCAATCCTGGTGGCGTTCGCCGCCGGCTGTGCGAAGAAGCCCGCGCCCGACACGCTGGTGATGATCATCGAGTCGAGCCCGGCGAACCTCGATCCGCGGGTGGGCACGGACGCGCAGTCGGAGCGCATCGACGCGCTGCTGTTCGATGGCCTGGTCAACCGCGACGAGCACTTCAACCTCGTGCCTGGCCTGGCCGAGCGCTGGGATATTCTGGATCCCGTGACTTACATCTTCCACCTGCGCCCGGGGGTGCGCTTCAGCGACGGCCGTCCGCTCACCGCCCGCGACGTGAAGTGGACCTTCGATTCCATCCTAAGCGGCGCCGTACTGACGCCGAAGGCGGGCTCTTACCGGCTGCTCGAGCGCGTCCTCGCGCCCGACGACGCAACCGTCATCTTTCACCTCAAGGAACCCTATTCGCCGCTCTTGTGGAACCTCTCGAACCCGGCCATTGGCATCGTCCCCATGGGCAGCGGCGCCGATTTCAACCAGCATCTCGTCGGCTCAGGGCCGTTCCGCCTGGTGCGCCTGGAGCAAGACAAAGAAGTCGTGATCGAGCGCAATCCCGCGTACTGGGGCACGCCGGCGCGAGTTGAGCAGGTGCGCTTCGCAGTTGTGCCGGACACCACCACGCGCGCCCTCGAACTGCGCAAGGGCAGCGCCGACCTCGAGATCAACGCCCTTACCGCCGACATGGTGGTCGCCATCGAGAAGCAGCGGCAGCTCGACGTAATGCGTTCGCCGGGGACGACCTATGCCTATCTTGCCTTCAACCTGCGGGACCCCATTCTCAAAGACGTCCGAGTGCGGCAGGCCATCGCCTATGCCATCGACCGCGGCCCGATGATCCACTATCTCTGGCGCGACATGGCGCGGCCCGCCGCGAGTGTGCTTCCGCCCGAGCACTGGGCCTACGACGGCGACGTCCGCACCTACGCGCACGATCCCGCGCGCGCCCGCCAGTTGCTCGACTCGGCCGGCTATCCCGCGCGCAACGGCGTGCGCTTCCACCTGACCATGAAGACCTCGACCGAGGAATCCACCCGCCTGATGGCGGCGGTGCTGCAACAGCAACTGCGGGAGGCCGGCATCGCGCTCGACATTCGCACCTTCGAGTTTGCCACCTTCTACGCCGACGTGCAGAGGGGCGCGTTCCAGCTCTTCTCGCTGCGCTGGGTGGGCGGCAACGAAGACCCCGACATCTTCGAGCACGTGTTCTCGTCGAAGAGCTTTCCTCCCAAACGCGGCAACCGCGGCTATTACTCGAACCCGCGCGTGGATGAGTTGATCGACGATGCGCGCCGCACCGTGGACCGCGAGCGCCGCAAGCGCGACTACGACGAGATCCAGCGCATCGTGGCCGAGGAGCTGCCTTACGTGAACCTGTGGTATTTCGACAACGTGCTGGTGCACTCCGGGCGGGTGCGCAACGTGGAGGTCGGCTCGGCGGGAAATTACGATTTCCTGAAGAGGGCGGAGTTGGCGAAGTAAGTTTTTTCGCCGCGGATCAGCGCGGATGAACGCGGATTAGAAACCAAAACCGCCGAGGACGCGGAGGACGCCGAGACACCTTTGAAATTGTCATCCCGGGCGAATCGGGACCGAACGAAGTGAGGCAGCGCGAGTCGAGGGACCTTGCGTTTGGCTTAACCATCGCGATTGAAGCGCCGTGGTACCATCGCAAGCGTGCGCATTCTCTTCGTCGGTGACATCTTCGGGCGGCCGGGGCGGGAGATCGTGCGCGACCATCTGGCCGACGTAGTGGCCACCCGCTCGATCGAGCTGGTGATAGCCAACGGCGAGAACGCCGCCGCCGGCTTCGGGCTCACTCCCTCGCTCGCCGAAGAGTTTCTTGGCCTGGGCGTCGACGTTATCACCAGCGGCAATCACGTCTGGGACAAGCGCGAGATCATGGACTACTTCCGCTCCGCCGAGCGCAACGGCTCGAACGCCCGGCGCGTGCTGCGTCCAGCGAACTATCCCGCGGGTGCGCCCGGCCTGGGCTGGTACGAAGGGCAAACCAAGAAGGGCACGCCCTTCGCCGTCATCAATCTGCAGGGACGCGTCTTCATGGTGGATAACGACGACCCCTTCCGCACCGCCGATGCGCTGCTCAAGAACATCCGCGCCAAGGTCATCCTGGTGGACATCCACGCCGAAGCCACCAGCGAGAAGGTGGCCATGGGCTGGTACCTGGACGGTCGCGTGACCGCGGTCGTGGGCACGCATACGCATGTCCCCACCGCCGACGAGCGCGTGCTGCCCAAGGGCACCGCCTATCTCACCGACGTGGGCATGACCGGGCCCTACGACGGCGTCATCGGGGTGGAGAAGGAGCAGGTGCTGCAGCGCTTTCTCACCAACATGCCCGCGCGCTTCGATCCGGCGACCGGCGACGTGCGCTTCTCGGCCGTGGTCATCGACTGCGACCCGGAGAGCGGGCGCGCAACGGCGATCGAGCGCCTCGTGCTGCGACAGTGAACTTGAGGCGCTTTCCGCGGCGTCCGAGCCGCGGGCCGAAATCCCGAGCGAAGCGAGGGAACTAAATCCATTGAGCACGACAGCACTCAATGCCGCCTTCCGCTGGGACTCGGCCGACGCTTACCTGTTCGATATCGACGGCACCTTGCTCAACAGCCGCGACGGCGTCCACTACAACGCCTTCCACAACGCGGTGCGGCAGTTCTTCGGCGTGCCGTCGCAGATCGACCGCGTGCCCCTACACGGCAACACCGACCTGGGGATCATCCGCGCGGTGCTGCGGCGGGAGGGCGTCAGCGATGCCGAGATCGACGCCAAGCTGCCGCTGATGACCGCTGCTATGTGCGAGGAAGTGGAGCGCAATGCCATCGGCATGCAGCCCGAACTGTGCCCGTCGGTAGCAGAACTGGTGCAGCGGCTGGATGCGGCCGGCAAGTTGCTGGCCCTCGCTTCCGGGAACCTGGAGAAGATCGCGTGGAAGAAGCTAGAGGCCAGCGGCCTGCGGGGGTACTTCGCCTTCGGCTCCTTCAGCGACCGGCGCGAGCTGCGCGCGGACATCATCCGCTGGGGTGTGGCCGAAGCGCGCCGCCGCCTCTCGGCTGCGGCCGTGGTGTACGTGGTCGGCGACACCCCGTCCGACATCCAGGCCGCCCACGCCGCCGGCGTGCCCGTCATCGCCGTGGCTACCGGCATCTTCCGCCGCGAGGAACTCAAGTCGCACGGGCCGGATTTGTGCGTCGGATGTTGCACCGAGCTGCTGGAATTGAGTCGTTGACGCCCCGAAGTGGACGTCAAATGTCTGCTTAATTGCCCAACCCTGGGTTATACTCGGCGACGTTCTGAAGGCAAGCGCTGGAGGAAAAAGTATGTTTCACTTGGTCTGGTATGTTCTTATTGGGCTAATCGCGGGGCTTATCGCGAAGTCGGTGATGCACGTGCATATGACGATCTTCTGGACGATCGTGCTCGGCATCATCGGATCGGTCATCGGCGGCGGCGTTAGCCACATGTTTTCGCGCCCGACAAACGAACGATATCATCCCGCCGGTCTCATTTTTTCCACACTGGGCGCAATCCTGGTTCTCTACATTTGCTATAAGCTGAAGATTCATCTTCCCCAGGTCAACCCGTTCTAGCCCATCGGCGAACTAACCTCGTATTGCGATAAAACGGTCACGTATCGGGCTCATGGAGCCACTGGCCTGCCTTCTTCACGCCCCTGCCCCCAGAAAACTATAAGGCAACCATGGCTACCTGCAACGCGGCGCGCTAAACTGTCGATGTTTCCATGATTCTGAAACAGTACTACTTGGGATGCCTCGCCCACGCCTCCTATCTGCTGGGAGACGAGGCGAGTTCGACCGCCATCATCGTCGACCCCCAGCGCGACATTCAGCAGTACCTGGCCGACGCCGAAAAATCTGGCCTGCAGATCCGCCATGTCTTCCTCAGCCACTTCCACGCCGACTTCGTCGCCGGCCACCTGGAGCTGCGCGACCGTTGCGGCGCGACCATCCATCTCGGCTCGCGCGCCCAGGCGGAATACGCCTTCGTCGCTATGAAGGACGGCGATACCCTTGATTTCCCGGGGCTGCGCCTGCAAGTCCTGGAGACTCCCGGCCACACCATTGAGTCGATTTCGATCCTGGTCTTCGATCTGCAGAAGGACTCGGCCAGACCCTACGCCGTCCTCACCGGAGACACTCTGTTCATCGGTGATGTCGGCCGCCCCGATCTGCGCGCTTCGCTCGGGTGGACCGCCAATGACCTCGGCGCCCACCTCTACGACTCGCTGCACAACCGGCTCTTGCCGCTGCAAGACGAGACGCTCGTCTATCCCGCCCACGGCGCCGGCTCTCTCTGCGGAAAGAAGCTTTCCTCCGACACGGTCTCTTCCCTGGGAGATCAACGGCGCTTGAATTACGCCCTACAGCCCATGACCAAAGAGGAATTTATTCGTCTCGTCACGGCTGACCAACCCGACGCTCCGCCGTACTTCACCTATGACGCCATCCTCAACACCCGCGAGCGCGCCACGCTGGACAAGAATCTCGAACAGGTTCTCCATCCCGTCGATCTCGCCGAGGTCCTGCGGATGGGAGATGCGGGGGCTCAGATTCTCGACGTCCGCGACCCCGCCGAATACGCCAAGGGCCACCTCGCCGGCAGCATTAACATCGGACTTGGCGGCCAATACGCCACTTGGGCAGGCACGGTACTCGACCGCACCCGGCCCATCGTCATCATCGCTGAGCCCGGACGCGAGCAGGAAGCCGCCCTGCGCCTGGGCCGCATCGGTTTCGATCACGTCAAAGGCTACCTGCAGGGGGGCATGGAAGCGCTTGCCGGCAGACCTGATTTGGTCTGGCCGACGGAGCGTGTCAGCGCCCTTATCGTGGCGGAGCAATTGGCGGCCGCAGACCCGCCCCTGGTGCTGGATGTCCGCTCCCCCCGCGAGTGGGCTACCAGGCACATAGAAGGCAGCGTGAACGTGCCGCTCAACCATCTGCAGGAGCGCATCGCCGAAATCCCCCGCGACCGCCGCATTGCCGTCCATTGTGCGGGTGGCTACCGCTCTTCCATCGCCGCCAGCATCCTGCACCAACATGGGATCACCAACCTGATCGAGATGGCCGGCGGCCTCGCCGCCTGGGATGCCGCTAAATTGCCGGTGGTGGTTCAACCGCCAGTCTGATGAAAGGCTGCGGAAGATGTTCGCTTCAATGAACCGTATGGGCCGCACGGGCACGCTCTAGATCCTTCGCTCGCGCTCAGGTCCGCCGCGGCGGACTCCCTCGCGCGGCTCAGGATGACCAACCTATTATGTGTAGCGGAAGGACCTCGGCTCGAGCAAAACCTTGTCTGCAACGCTGTCATTCTGAACCGGCCGAACCTCGCCCGCACGGCGGGCGAGGGTGAGGGCGAGCGAAGAGTTCGAATCGGAGTGGACAGCTAGAAAGCGCGAGAAGACGGGAATCCGTCCGGTTGTCACAGTGCGGTCGGGCCAGCAAAAGGCCATCCCCTCGAAGCTGCGGAGGAGAAAGTGTCAGGGATGTGCCCGGTCTAAAATGTCAGGGATGTCCCCGGCCGTGCACGTCTGAGTAAACATGATTGAGTCATTGATCCATCGGGCCAGTGAATCATTGAACACCCAAGACCGCCCGCGCACACATCCGGCTTCGGGATGACAGGGCAGGGTGTCAATACCGCTTTTCAAATGACGCAATGACCAAATGACTCAATGGCTCAATCTTCCCGTTGGAGTAAAATTCTCCATTCATGCTGGTTCACGGGACCTTTCTCCGAGCGTGGTGGGCGCTGCTGGTTTGCCTGGCGGCAATCGCCGCCTCTGCCGCCGATACCGCGGCAGAGAAGAAGCCTCCGGTTCCCTGCACCATCGAGGGCAACAACTGTGAGGCTCCTGCCAAAGACTTGAGGCGGGCGTCGTCCGTCTACTGGCAGGGCGTGAAGGCGCGCGAGAAGGACCTAGCCCGCGCTTACCAGGACTTCACCGAGGCCGCCCAGTTGGTTCCCGGCAACGTCGATTATGCCAGCGCGCGGGAGGTAGCCCGCGTCGAGCTGTCTCAGCAGCATATCGAGAGCGGCAACCGGCTGCTGGCGGGTGGGCGCCAGGTGGAAGCGGTGGCGGAGTTCCGCTCCGCCCTGCAACTGGATGCCAGCAACGGGTTCGCCGAACAGCGGCTGATGGACGCGCTGGGCAGCGCCATCCCCCAGCTCTCCAAGGGACTGCGCATGGTCGAGCGCTCGGATCCGGTGGAGCTGGCGCCGCGGCCCGGCAGCCAGGACTTCGTCTATCGCGGCGACGCCCGCGGGCTCTACGAGCTGATCGCGCGAAGTTTCGGCATCAAGGCCAGCTTCGATCAATCCTTCACCTCGCGCCAGGTACGCTTCAACGTCGAGAGCGTGGACTTCGCCAAGGCCATGGAGCTGGCGGGCATGGTGAGCAAATCGATGTGGGTGCCGTTGTCGGAGAGTGAAGTGCTGGTGGCGCCGGACACGGCCGAGAACCATCGCCAGTTCGATCGCATGTCCCTGCGCAGCTTCTATGTGAGCGAGGCGTCGAGCCCGCAGGAGCTGAACGACGTGGTGGGGCTGCTGCGCAGCATCTTCGACATTCGCCTGGTGAACGCTACCCCCTCTGAGAAACTGATCACCGTCCGCGCGCCGCGCGCGACCGTGGATGCCGCCGCCGAGTTCCTCAACCAGCTCTCCACCGCCGGGCCGCCGCCGGTGATGCTCGACGTCCAGGCCTTCGAGATCGACCGCATGGTGCTGCGCAACCTGGGCGTCCAGCCACCGTCCTCCTTCAGCGCGTTCAGCCTGGAGGGCGTGGCGGCGCTGCTTGCCAGCCCCAACGTCCAGCAGCTCATCAACCAGCTCATCTCTTCCGGCGGCATCAACCAGGCCAACAGCTCGGCGCTGCAGGGCCTGCTATCGCAGTTGCAGCAGCAACAGCTCAATCCGCTGCTCTCCACTCCCTTCGCCACCTTCGGCGGAGGCATTACCCTGATGGCCGTAACCATTCCCCCGGTGACGGCCAACTTCCAGTTCAACAGCTCCAATGTAAAGAGCCTGCAACACCTGACCCTGCGCGCCCTGCAGGGCAAGGCCGCCACCTTGAAGCTAGGCACACGCTATCCCATCGTGAACGCCACCTTCTCCCCTATCGCCAACAGCCCGGCCATTGCATCGAACGTCCAGAACAACACCTACCAGGCGCCATTCCCCTCGATCAGCTACGAGGATCTGGGGCTGACGATGAAAGCCACACCATCGGTGCACGGCGGGTCCGACGTCACGCTGGAGATGGAAACCGAGATCCGCGCCTTGACCGGAGCCGCGGTCAACGGAGTGCCGGTGATCTCCAACCGCTCCTATAAGAGCACCATCACAGTGAAGAATGGCGAAACCGCGGTGGTGGCGGGCTACCTCAACCGCACGGAGCAGGTCGCGCTGGGGGGAATACCTGGGCTGGGCGCGATCCCCGACTTGGGCCTGCTAGTGGCCAACCAGAATAAAACCCTTGAGAATGATGAATTCATGCTAGTGGTCACGCCGCACATTCTCCAGGCGCCCCCCGGCGAATCGCGAGCCGTGTGGCTGCCCGCAGCAAAGTAAGGCGGAGATTCCTTGACCGCGGGATGACGAACAAAAAAGTTCGGCGTGACTTGAACCCGCGCCCTTTCCAGGCCTAACTTGTTTCAGATTCTTTGTCTGTAACCATGACCGACCTTCCCCAAACCAACTCGGCCGAACCCGCCGCTTCCCTTCCCGCCAGGGTTCCGCATGGTCTGCGCTCGCTGCGCCACCGCAACTTCCAGCTCTTTTTCGGCGGACAACTGATTTCGCTGATTGGCACCTGGATGCAGAACGTGGCCCAGGCCTGGCTGGTCTATCGCCTGACGGGATCGTCGTTTCTGCTCGGGGCGGTGGGGTTCGCGGGGCAGATTCCGGTGTTCCTGATGGCGCCGGTGGGCGGCATCGTGGCCGACCGCAAGAACCGCCAGCACGTGGTCATCGCGACGCAGACGGTTTCCATGCTGCTGGCGTTCGTCCTCGCCGTGCTCACGCTGACCAAGCTGGTACAGGTGTGGCACATCTTCGTGCTGGCCGCGCTGCTCGGCGTGGTCAATGCCTTCGACATCCCGGCGCGCCAGTCCTTCATCGTGGACATGGTCGGCAAGGAAGACCTGATCAACGCCATCGCGCTGAACTCATCCATGTTCAATGGCGCGCGCGTGGTGGGCCCGGCCATCGCGGGATTGCTGGTTGCCTCGATCGGCGAAGGCTGGTGCTTTTTCCTGAACGCCGTCAGCTATGTCGCGGTGATCGTCGGCCTGCTGCTGATGCGCGTGACCTGGCAGCGCGGAAAATTTTCCGGGTCGCCGCTGGAGAACATCATCGAAGGCTTCCAATACGTGCGCAGCACGCAGCCGATCCGCCTGCTCCTGCTGCTGCTCGGCCTGGTGAGCCTGGTGGGCATGCCGTACGCGGTGCTGATGCCCATCTTCGCCGACCGCATCCTGCACCGCGGCGCCAACGGCCTGGGCATCCTGATGGGCGCAACCGGCGTGGGCGCGCTCGTCGGCGCGCTCAGTCTCGCCTTCAAACGGGGACTGAAGGGGCTGGGCAGTTGGGTGCTGCTCTCCTCGGCAGGATTTGGCGCGATGCTGATCCTGTTCGGGATCTCGAAGAACTTCTGGCTGTCGGTGGCGCTGCTGGTGCCGGTGGGCTACTGCATGATGGTGGAGATGGCCTCGTCGAACACCCTGATCCAGTCCATGGTGCCCGACCGCCTGCGCGGCCGGGTGATGTCGGTGTACTCGATGATGTTCATGGGCATGGCGCCGATCGGAGCGCTGGGCGCGGGCGTGGTGGCGCAGCACCTGGGCGCGCCCCTGACCGTGGCCATCGGCGGCATGGCCTGCATGCTGGGCTCGGCCGCCTTCGGCATGCGCCTGCCGGTGATGCGCCTGGAAGCCCGCCGCCTCATCCTCGCGCAAGGTTTGGCCGGCGGCGACCCGCCGCAGGAAATCGTTTCCCAAGAAGTCTCGGAGAAGGCCTGAACAATCCGGCTCACATTCCAGATTTGTACAGGCGCTCGACGCGATTTACCGTGAGGTGCAAGGCCTCGCGCAGTTTGGGCAACTCGGCGGAATTGATATCCACCTGGTTGGCGTCAATGTCCAGGCGAATCTGGCGGCAAATCTCGGCCGCCCGTTGCAGACGCAGGCTGGCCACCTTGGAGGCGAGCGCATCCGGGTCATCGGTGTTGGCCGACATGGCGGCCCACAGCGTGGTACGCAAGTGATCCACGGCGCCCTTGAGGTCTTCCAGCACCGCCATCGGCAAGGGTGCGCCTTGCGGTCGCTTGTCGATCTCCTCCAACTGTGCCCGGAGTTGCTGCACTTGCTCGATTACCGTCTGCTGTGGCGTGGCACACCCTCCAAGAAAAACAACGCTACCGCGCAGATCAGCAGGTGTCAAACAGCCCGCCATAGGAGACCGTTTCCCAGGCCTAAACAATCGGGAGATCGGGTCATCGGGTGATGTTTCGAAATGCCAGTTACGCGATAAGAGAGGAGCACCCTACCACAATGAAGTATCCAACTGGAACCACCAGAATCGCTGCCGCGAAATGGCGCAGAAGTTGCACCCGAATCACCCGATGCCCCGATGCCTCAGAAGATTCCGAGGAATTTCTTTGCCGGCACGAACGCTGACACGCGCGAGCGGCAATCCCCGCAGAAGTGGCTACCCTTGAGGTCGATGCGCTCCACCGCGTGCGAGGCGGTCATGACGCAGTCGTAATCGCGGCAGTGGGTGAGCCCGAAGGTGTGTCCCAACTCGTGGACGGCTTCTTTCAACAGGCGTTCACGCAACAGATCGGGGCTTGGAGGAAGGCCATAAAATTCCTGCCGCAAGCGGTGGCTCGAGACCACGGCGCAGGTGTTGTTGAGCTGAGCCTCGCCGAAGACGAAAGTCAGGATGGGCATGAAGAGATCATTCCCGGTTACGCCCAAGACGCGCCAGCTTCCCGGAGTAACGCTCTTCTCCATCCGGCGGAGAATCTCGGTGGAGTGATATTGCCCGCGGCGGCTGTCGAAGGCGAATTCCGCTTCCAGCCGGTGTGGCAGGACCTCGCAGCGGGCGCGGAACTCGGCTGCGAGGCCGCGCCGCAGGTCTTCCAGTGCGCGGCCATCGATCTCTCCCACCGGCAGCAGGTGGAGGACGCTCATCAGGCCCCTACAGGAGTCTTCTTCCAGCCGTACCGTTTCAGTTTGTTGTAGAGGGTGACGCGGTCGATATCCAGCCGCTCGGCGGCGCGGGTCTGGTTGCCGCCGCACTCCTCCAGCACCTTGAGGATGTGCACCCGCTCCACTTCATCCAGCGTCATGGGCGCGCTTTCCGGCGCTACGCTGAGCTTAAGGGTGAAGTCTTCCTCGCGCAGTTCCGGCTCCTGGGCCACCACCATGGCCCGCTCCACCGCGTTCTCCAGTTCGCGCACGTTGCCCGGCCAGTCATACTGCTGCAGCAGGGACATCGCCGCCGGCGACACGCGCCCGATGCGCTTGTTCATGGCCTGCGAGAACTTGCGGATGAAGTGGTCCACCAGCAGCGGAATATCTTCCTTGCGCTCGTGCAGCGCCGGCACCTCGAGGCGAAATACGTTGAGCCGGTAATACAGGTCGGGGCGGAACTTCCCTTCCTCGATCAGCGTCTCCAGGCGCTTGTTGGTGGCGGCCACGCAGCGGAAGTCCACCTTGATGGGCTGGTTGCCGCCGACGCGGGTGATCTCGCGCTCCTGCAGCACGCGCAGCAGGTCGGTCTGCGTCTTGAGGCTGATGTCGCCGATTTCGTCGAGGAAGACGGTGCCGCCCTCGGCAATCTCGAACTTGCCTTTCTTGCGGTACTGCGCCCCGGTGAACGCGCCCTTCTCGTGGCCGAAGAGTTCGCTCTCGAGCAGCGTCTCGGTGAGCGCACCGCAGTGGATGGCGACAAGCGGATTGAAGCGCCGCGGGCTCTGGGCATGGATGGCGCGCGCCACCAGCTCCTTGCCGGTACCGCTGTCTCCGGTGACGAGCACGGTGGCGTCGGTGGGGCCGACGGTCTCGATGGCGTCGAACACCTTTTTCATGGCCGTGCTCTGCCCCACCAGCTCGGGCGGACGCACCACCTCGGCCACCGCCTCCTTCAGACGCACGTTCTCGCGCGCCATGCGGCGGTGCTCCAGCGCGTTGTGCACCACGTGGGCGATATCGTCCGGGTCGAAAGGCTTGGTCACGTAGTCGTAGGCGCCGTTCTTCAGCGCCTGCACCGCGGTCTCCACCGAGGCGTAACCGGTCATGATGATGACGGCAAGTTCGGGATCGATCTCCTTGAGCCGGCGCTGCAGCTCGATGCCGTCGGTGCCGGGCATCTTGATGTCCACCAGCGCCGCGTCCCAGTGGCGCTCGGCCATGCGTTGTAGGGCTTCGCGCGCGCTCTCCGCGATTCCGATCTCGTAGCCTTCCTCGCGGAACCATTTGCCCAGCGAGTCGTGCACGATCCTCTCATCGTCCACCACCAGCAGGCTTGCTCGACTACCATTCGCCGTCATCGCTTACCTCGCTTTTCCGGCCGTGGCGGCGGGCGCTGCGCCCACCTCCGCGTACCCATCCACCGGCAGGGTGATGGTGAACCTGGTTCCCTGCCCGGGCTTCGAGTCCACGTCGATGCGCCCGCGGTGGCGTTCCACGATCCCTTTGCTGATGGCCAGGCCCAGTCCCACTCCGTGTCCCTTTTCCTTGGTGGTGAAGAAGGGCTCGAACAGGTTGGGCAGGATGCTCTCGGGAATGCCCACGCCGTCATCCTGCACTTCCAATTGCACCGCGCCGATTTCCGGCACCATGCGGCTGCGCACCCACAGGTTGCCGCCGTGGGGCAGGGCGTCGACGGCGTTCATGATCAGCGCCAGCAGCAGTTGCTCGATCTGCGCCGCATCGCATTGCACCTGCGGCAACTCTTCCGCCATCTGCGGCTGGAGCTGTACGTTGTTCAGCTCCGACTGGTGCTGCACCAGGCGCACGCAGCGATCGATCACCTGGTTCAGGTCCACCCATTGCAGGTTCATGGGCGAGGAGCGGGAGAAGGTCAGCAGGTTGCGCACAATCTCGCCGCAGCGCCGGCTTTCGCACTCGATCAGCTCCAGAGACCCGCGCACCTCGTCGCGGCGCTCCGCGCTCCAGCCGTCGCGGTCCAGCCACTTGCGGAGCAGCTTGGCGTAGGTGAGGATGCCGGCCAGCGGATTGTTGATCTCGTGCGCCACGGTGGCGGCGAGCTTGCCGATTGACGCCATCTTTTCCGACTGCATCACCGCCTGGTGGGCGTGCTTGAGCTCGCGAGTCTTGTCCTCGACACGGGCCTCCAGGGTCTGCGCCCAGTTGTCGGCCTCCTCACGCGCCTCGCGCAACTGCCGGCTCATCTGGTTGAAGGAGAGCGCCAGTTCGCCCAGTTCGTCGCGCGAAACGATATTGAGCTGGTAGCCGAGCTCGCCGCGCGCCAGCCGGTTGGTGCCGGCCGTGAGTTTCTTGACCGGGATGTGCACCACCCGCCACACAAAAATGCCGCTCACCACCGCGATCAGCAACACCGCCAACAGGGTGTAGGCCAGCATGCGGATGCTGCTTTCCTTCAGATCGGCGTCGGCGCGGGCCAGCGACACGTTGGTGTCGAGCACACCCAGCACCTGCTGCTCCGCCGGGTGCGCGTGGCAGGCCGCCGTCGAGCACGAAGGCTGGTTCTCGATGGGAGTGATGATCCCCAGCACCCGATGCCCGCTGGGCTTGAAAATGCGGAAGCGGTCGGGACGGTTGAGCTTGGTGAGCGGCTGCGCCTGGGCATGGCAGGCGTAGCAAGCTTCCCCGCGCTTATCGACGTAGCTGTTGACCTCGCTGGCGTCGCTGGAGAAGCTGATCCGCCCTTCCTGGTTGAAGATGCGTATGCGCACCACTCCCGGCTCGCTGGCCATGGTGGTTATGGATTGGTAGAGGGCCTCGCGGTCGTTGCGCAGCATGTGGTAGGTGGTGGCCTGCTGGACGACGTCGCTCATACGCTCGGCGCTGAGCAGCATGGCCTTTTCCAGGTGGCGGCGGTGCAGCCGGATGTTCAGATAGCCCAGCAGAGCAAAGATCACCACCATCCCCGCCAGCAGCAGCACGATCAGCCGGGCGCTCAGGGTGTTCCCCAGGCGCCTCCAGCGCAGAGCGTGCCCGGCAACACTTCCGGAGGCCATGGGATCAATCTCCTGCTACGGGTTGTTCCATCGTGCGTGCGGAGACCATCATCTCCGCCGCGGGTTGTGCGTGCTCGCCTTCTGCGGGGAAGATGGGCAGGTACTTGGCCGCCAGGCCGAACAGGGCAAAGCCGCCGGCCACGATCATGGCGGTCACCGCCATCTCTGTCCATTTAGGGATGTAGTGCATGCCGGCAGCGCCTTCCATGCCGGTGATGCTCACGTTCAGGCGGTTGGTGATGAAGCCCAGCACGGTCAGCACCGCGGCCAGGTAGAGCCCGCCGGTGCTCTCGCGGATGCGGCGCGTGAACAGCATCGCGATGGGCAGCAGCAATCCCACCACCACCTCCAGCAGAAAGAGCCAGGTCTCGTAGCGCGGGTGGAGCAGCAGCTTCAGCACCCCGCGGTGGTAGAGGTCCTCGAAGCGCAGCACGGCGTAGAACGAAAGCACCACCGCCAGGATCCGGCCCAGATCGCTCAACAGCGGCAGTTCCAGTTGCCGGTGGAAGTACTTGGAACTCATGTAGGACTCGAAAATGGTCATAGCCAGGCCGACGGCGATGGCGGAGAGGAAGAAGAACACCGGCAGCAGTGGGGTGTACCAGAGGGGATACAGCTTGTTGGGCATGATCAGGTAGAGCGTGCCCAGCGACGACTGATGCAGAGTGGAGAGGATCACGCCCAGGATCACGATGGGGATCCCCACCGCATGCAGGATGCGCAGCGGTTTCTCCATGCGCAGGCGCTCGAAGACGATGGGGGCGAACTCCAGCGAGAGCACCGTGGTGTAGAGCATCACGCAGTACGCCACCTCGAACATCACCGAGTGCGGATTACGCATGATGAGCGGGTGCCAGATGCGGTAGTAGCGCCCAAGGTCGAACATCAGCGCCACGGACACCAGCAGGTATCCCAGAAACGCCGTCAGCACCGCGGGGCGGATGATGGGCTTGAAGCGCTCGATGTGGAAGATCTCGACCGCCGCCATCAGGGTGAACCCGCCCGCCGCCAGCATGACGCCGCACAGCACGTCGAAACCCACCCAGATGCCCCAGGGGAACTGGTCGCTCAGGTTGGTCGAGGCGCCCAATCCCTGGGTAAAGCGCACCACGGTGGCGTAAAGCCCCGCTGCCATGATGGCGAAGAAGATCACTTTCCACAGCGTGAACCGCATCAGTTTCTGCTTCACTTCACTTCTCCTTCTCGTCGGCGTGCTTGCCTTCGGTGGCCGCGACCTCGGTGCGGCGATTGGTAATCCACCAGATGCCGCCCAGCAACACGCCGCCCAGCGCCACCAGGTCAGGAATGCGCGACAGCACGCGGAAAGTGAACAGCGGCAGCGGCTCGCGCACCAGGTCGGTGCGGTAGCCGAAGGTCTCGAACGGCACTGAGGAGAGCAGCAGCACGCTGGTGCCGCCCACCTCTTCCAGGCCGTAAATGTGGTTGACGTAGTTGCCGGGATTCTCGTGCAGGCGCTTTTTGGCTTCGGCGATCAGCTCGTCGCGCTCGCCAAACTTGGTCGCGCCGGTGGGACAGACTTCGGCGCAGGCCGTCATTTTGCCTGCCGCCAGCCGGTCGGCGCACATGTCGCACTTGCGCACCGCCGGCAGCGCCTTCGCCCACTCGTACTTAGGCACGCCGAAGGGACACGCTGCCACGCAATAGCGGCAGCCCATACACCGGACTTCCTCGTAGATCACCGGGCCGTCCTTGGTCTTGCGCAGCGCCCCCACCGGGCACACCGAGGCGCAGGTCGGCTCCTCGCAGTTCATGCACAGGCGGCGCATGAACTTGTCGTCCTTGGTCAGAACGACGGTGTACTTGTGCGCCGACTGCACTTGCTCGGCGGCGACGGCGTCGCTGTACGGCAGCTTGTTGCGCTCCGCGCACCCCTGCTCACAGGCCTTGCAGCCGATGCAGAGCGTGGCGTCATATAAAATTGCTTTGCTCATCTTTTTCTCCAACACAAACTACCGACTTTGTGGAGGGCAATCCGCCTGCCGCCCGAGGCTTGGGGATTGGAAAGCGGTGAGAGGGCCAAGTGCCTCGCTACCAATGACTTATCCAAGCGCTGATTTCTTCGACAAATGGGTGCACGATCTCGCCGGCCTGGTGCTGAGAAATTAAGCGCAGTGCTTGCGCGGGCTCGCACATTGTTGAGAAGTTCGCCACAAATCCGGAGCGGCAGAGGCCGTTTAGCCTCTGCCGCTCTGGCCGCGCTGGGAAGCTCATCAGGAGGTCCTCAGCTCAGGAAGAACTCGCGGGTTACATCCGCCCACTCTTTGTCGCCGAGGAGGGTGGTCAGGTCGTTGATGGTGGTGCCGCCATCCTGCATCACGCCAACCGGGATGGGCATGAACTTGCGTAGCCGCGACGCGGCTTCGTCCATCCACCAGCGGGCCAGTTCGCCACTCAGCAGGTTGCGGAAGTTCAGCTTGGTATCGGGAGATTCCACGCTCACCAGCCAGCCATCCCCGTAGGGATCGCGGCGCGCCAGTTCAGGATCCTTGGCGGCGCTGTCGTTGACGTCGGTGACCACACCCTCGATGGGCGATACCATGTCAACCTTGGCGCCGTTGCGCTCCACCGTCCAGATCTTCTGGCCTTGCCGGACCCACTGTCCGCGCTGCGGCAGCGTGATGCTCTGCACCTTGCCCATCAGGCGGGCGGCAAAATCATCCAGCCCGATGCGGACCATTTTGGGACCTTCGTTCATGGCCCAGGTGTGTCCGGGGTGATACTTCAGGTTTTCCGGCACCTGGAACCCGGCCACTACGGTAGGCTGAAGGGCGGCGGCCTGAGCCACGGCCATGGTCGAAGTCGCGGGTTGCGGCTGAACCACCATCACGGGACGAACTGCGGGACGCCGGCTGTAGAAATGATCGATGAGTAAGAAGAGGACGAAAGTCGCGAGTACCAGAATGACGGTCATGATGAGCTCCTTGGCGCGGTCTAAATTTCCAACTTGCACCTTTGCTAAAGGCAACCCTCATGCCAGAGGGGAAGGTTTTCAGGTGGTTGGCTGCATGTGGCTGAGGTTAAACAAGATGGAACGCCAACGGAGGTCTGTTGGCG
This sequence comes from Terriglobales bacterium, assembly GCA_052145015.1. GTDB lineage: Bacteria > Acidobacteriota > Terriglobia > Terriglobales > Acidobacteriaceae > JAHFUA01. The sequence continues at coordinate 8,816 of JBKQPN010000098.1, read as the reverse complement.
GGGCTACATGCTGAAATGCACAACGGCGATTTGTTGCGAATCGCAACCCCCAAGAGTAGGCTAAGTGCCGCTTTTTCTGCGACCGCGAGCAGAATGTGTGGCTTACGAGGAAAGCTGGCATGTTGAATTCATCAATAGCCACTGCTCAATAATTCAACGACATTTGGGGCTGGTTGACATTCTTTAATCCGGCATCTAAAAGGGGAGCGGCTTTCTCGCAGTACTGGGCCCGCAATGCAGACTGTCCCCCGGAGGAAGTGATATGAAGAGAGTCCTGGTTGTTATGGTTGTGTTGGCGGTGCTGGTGGTGATCGCAGCGCCGACGCTGGTGGCCGACGACGGCGCCAAGGTGTTTGCCGGAAAGTGCGCCATGTGCCACGGTCCGGATGGCGCCGGCAAAATGAAGGGCACTCCCGATTTCCGCACCGCTGAGTTCCAGAAGAAGAGCGATGCGGAGCTGACGGATGCCATTGCCAAGGGTCCCGGCGGCAAAGAGTCGCACGCTTTCGCCAAGAAGGGCCTGGACGACGCCACCATCAAGTCGCTGGTGGCTTACATTCGCACCCTGAAGAAATAAGCGAGACCAAGTCTCGAGTCCCTCCCTGAGGAGATTGCCCCGGGGAGGGATTTTTGTTTGATTGCCTACGTGAGCACGGCAGCTTGCGGGGCGCTGGGCTTGGCGTCGAGCACCTCGCGCACCCTGCGGAGCAGCGATTCGCGGCTGAACGGTTTCTCCAGGATGGCAGTTCTGGTGTGCAGCACGCCGTGCTGTGCGATCAGCTCATCGGTGTACCCGGACATGTAGAGCAGCCTGGTTTCCGGCCAGGATGATGCGAACTGTTCCGCCAGCTCCACGCCGCTCATGGCGGGCATGACCACATCGGTCAGCAGCAGGTGGATGGGTTCCGTCTGCCGCCTGGCGATCTCGACTGCAGTTTTGCCGTCCTCCGCCTCCAGTACGCGATAGCCCCCGCTCTGCAGGCAGCTTTGCGCCAGCCGGCGCAGGGCGCCTTCATCCTCCACTAGAAGTATGGTTTCGTAGCCGCTGGGAAGCATGGGCTCCGGTCCGGCGGCGGAAGATGCTTCCGCGACTTGGTCCACTCGCGGGAGATAGATCTTGAAGGTGGTGCCCTGCCCGGGCTCGCTGTACACCCAGACAAATCCCCCGCTCTGCTTGACGATGCCGTAGACCGTGGAGAGACCGAGTCCGGTGCCTTTGCCAGGCTCCTTGGTGGTGAAGAAGGGTTCGAAGATGCGGGCCTGGGTGGCCTTATCCATGCCACAGCCGTTGTCGCTCACGCTCAGCATCACGTAGGGGCCGGGGCGGACCACCGGACGGTGATGCACGTAGGATTCGTCCAGGGTGGCGTTGGCGGTAGCGATGATCAGTTTGCCGCCCTGCGGCATGGCATCGCGGGCATTTACCGCGAGATTCATCAGCACCTGCTGAACCTGCCCCGGGTCAGCCTTCACGCGTCCCAGGTTGGATGCGCGGTCCACCACCAAGTGAATGTCTTCCCCAATCAGCCGGCGGAGCATCTTGTCGATCTCGGTCACGATGGAATTCAAGTCCAGGACCCGGGGCTGGAGAATCTGTTTGCGGCTGAAGGCCAGAAGCTGGCGGGTGAGGGAAGCCGCCCGCTCTCCCGCCTTGGTAATCTCCTGGGTAAAGTTGCGGAGTGGATTCGCCGGATCCAGCCGATCCTGCAGCAGTTCGCTGTAGCCGATGATCACCGCCAGCGCGTTGTTGAAATCGTGAGCCACACCTCCGGCCAGGCGTCCTACGGCTTCCAGCTTTTGCGATTGCCGGAGCTGATCCTCCAGCAGTTTGCGCTCCGTAATGTCCTGCACCGTGCCTTCATGCTGCACCACGCGGCCATCGGCGCGGCGCACGGCGCGCACGTTGGCCAGAAGCCACTTCTTGCTCCCATCCTTGCAAGAGAGCTCCAACTCGGCATTGCGCACCGCGCCGCCTTGTTCCAGTACTCGCGCGAACTCTTTCCAGCGGCTGCTATCGGCAAATAGCGGCGGCGCCGTCTCCGCCACCTCCGCCATAAGCTGCGCGGCGGAATCGTAGCCATACATTTGCGCCAGGGCACGGTTCACGCTCAAGGGGCGGCCCTCGGGGTTGGTTTGGAAAATGCCGACCACCGCATCTTCGAAGATGGCGCGATATTTCTGTTCCGCCTGCTTCAGGGCGTCTTCGATCACTTTGCGCCCGGTGATGTCCTGCTGGATGGCGATGAAGTGGGTGATCTCGCCGCCGTCCGAGTGCACCGGCGTGATGGTCATCTCTCCCGCATACAGGCTGCCGTCCTTGCGCCGATTGGTGACCTCACCGTGCCACACGTTGCCGGAAATGATGGTCCGCCACAGCTCCTCGTAGAAGGCCCGCGGATGCTGGCCCGACCGCAGCAGGCGCGGATTCTGTCCCAGGACGTTTTCGGCGAGATAGCCGGTGATACGGCTGAAGGCCGGGTTCACCCAGACGATGCTGCCCCGCAGATCGGTGATCACGATGGAGTTGGCGGCGGCGGCCAGCGCCGCCGCCTGCAGACGCAGCCGTCCCTCGCCAAGCTGACGCTCCTCGATCTCCCTGGCCAACTCCTGATTCGCATTCGCCAGCTCGCGCGTGCGATCGGCTACTCTTTGCTCCAGTTGAGCGTTGAGCTCCTGGTTGGCGTGCTCCGTCCGCACCCGGGCCTTCATCTCCCGCACCATGATGTGGGTGATGAACCCGGCGATGGCGCCGGCAATCGCCACCGCCAGAGCCATGAGAAACAAGGTCAGGGCACGGATCCTGGCGTATTGCGCCCGGCTCTCCCGGGTGGCGTGGTTGATTTGCTCGGACTGATATTGCAGGAAGCCGTTCCACGCGGCGTGGTATTCGAACAAGGCCGGCAGGGTGGCATGGAGCATCACGGTGCTGGCGGCTTCGCGGCGTCCGTCCTCGACCAGCAAATGCAGTGCCCGCAAATAGCTCTCGACGTAGGGAGTTCGGTTCGCCTTGACGGTTTCTAGAAGCTGTTTCTCCTCCTCGGACTCGCACTGACTCTCCAACTTCTCCACGATGACGGATATCTTTCTGGTGTTCTCATCCCGTGCGGCCAGCAGGGTGTCGATCTGCGCTCGGTCCCGGACCAGAAAAACCTCCATGGTGATGCGGCTATTGCGGTTGGAATAGGTGAGCGCTTCACGCGTCATTTGCAGTTTGGCCCAGCGCCGGCCCAGCACCTCCTGCAGGCCGGCATTGATTTGATCCATGCGGCTCAGCCCCAGGTATCCGATCCCCACGGAAATGGCGATCAGCAGGCCGAATGCGGCACCCAGTCGCAGGCCGACCCTTTGCTTTTTGATAATTTGTTGCGATTCCATTTCGGGAAGCACGTCACCTCGCAGGCAGGCCTGCGCACCTTTGCCTCGACGGCCCTGCCGGTGTTCAACCTTGTTATCGGCTCGCAGGGTGTTTCAGCTCGCACACCCGAGAAAACGTCAGTAACCTTCGGCAGCCGCGCCAGACCCAGGGGTGGCGCCGGGCGGCAGGGCGGCGGGGGTGAGGGATGAAGCCGGCGGCGCCATGCTCGGCGCGGGCAGGGGCAGACCAGTGTATCGTCTTCCGCTATAAATCTCTCTGATCGCAAGCATCGAAAGTTTTTTCTTTACGGCGACTGCGGGGCTTCCGCTGCGCCGGGCCAGGAGCTGGAAACCGGCTCGGGACGCGCATTTCGCAAGAATCGGGTCCTGTCAACAGTTTTCCAGCAAATTTCTTCTGTGACCCGCGTCACCCGGCGAAGGTCGGCGTTGACAAAAAAACTGTGCCGAATAGAATACGCCACTGTTCCTCAGTCAAGCCCCTAGGGAAACGAACCCCCGTGACGAACCAGGCGTTGGAATCAGTTCTGCTGGAAACCGATTTTGCCGGCCTCGAGCGCTACGCCAGCGGCAAGGTCCGGGACCTTTATCGCGTGGACCAGGAGCGTCTGCTGGTGGTGGCCACCGACCGCATTTCCGCCTTCGACTACGTGCTCGGAAGCGGCATCCCCGGCAAGGGCCGGGTGCTGACGCAACTGTCGCTGTTCTGGTTCGACTTCCTCGCGGACATCGTGCCCAACCACCTGCTGACCGCCGACGTGGATCGCTACCCGGGGCAGTTGCGCCCCTACGCCGAGCAGTTGCAGGGACGCTCCATGCTGGTGGCGCACGCCGACATGATCGCCATCGAGTGCGTGGTGCGGGGATATCTCTCAGGTTCGGGATGGAAGGAATACCAGCAGAGCGGGAAGGTGTGCGGCATCGAACTCCCGCGCGGGTTGCGCGAGTCGGAGCAATTGCCGGAGCCGATCTTCACCCCGGCCATCAAGGCCACCAGCGGCCACGATGAGAACATCAGCTTTGACGAGATGGCGCAGCACGCGGGTGCGAAGCTGAGCGAGCAGCTCCGCGAGCTGAGCCTCAAGATTTACCGGAAGGCGGCGGAACATGCGGCGGCGCGCGGGATCATCATCGCCGACACCAAGTTCGAATTTGGGCGCACGGCGCGCGGCCTGGTGCTGGCCGACGAGGTGCTGACGCCGGATTCCTCGCGCTTCTGGCCCGCCGACCGCTATCAGCCGGGACGCAGCCAGGAATCGTTCGATAAGCAGTTCGTCCGCGATTATCTGGAGAAGGTCCGCTGGAACAAGCAGCCGCCGGCGCCCGCGCTTCCCGCCGCGGTGGTGCAGGAGACCAGCGAGAAGTATGTGGAAGCGTACCGCCGGCTCACCGGCCACGAGCTGCCGGCGTAACATGAACGGCCTGGACTGGGCCATCGTGGCCATCCTGGTGTTGTCGGTGCTGCTGGCGGCGGCGCAGGGTTTTTTGCACGAGGTGATTTCGCTGGCAGGCGTGGTGGTGGGATACCTGCTGGCGGCCTGGGAGTACTGGCGGGTCGCGCGCCGGATCGCGCCCTACGTGAAGTCGGACGCGGTGGCAGAGAGCGCGGCCTTCCTTGGGATCTTCGTCGCGGTGGTGATCGCCGCGGGGATCATCGGCCGAATCGCACGCTGGCTGGCGCGAGAGGCCGGCTTGGGCTGGGCCGACCGCTTGCTGGGCGCGGCCTTCGGCCTGGTGCGCGGAAGCGCCATGGTGGCGGTGCTGGTCCTGGCGTTGGCGGCGTTCGCGCCGGGATCGCAGTGGCTGGGACGATCGAGCCTGGGAGGCTACTTCCTGGTAGGGTCGCGCGGCATGAGCTGGCTGGCGCCGGCCACGCTGCGGCAAAAGTTACGCCAGGGAGTGGCGGCAATGCGCGAGGCCGCGGGCCCGCAATCGGCGCAGCATTGAATCGGCATCGCTGCTAAGATAACCGGTTTTCATAACGAAGTGCGTGTCATAACGCGGAGGAGGCGGTCGTGAAGGATCAGCTCGAGGCCCTGGTCAGCCAGATGCACAAGAGCGGCATCCTGTATTCGGAAGCGGTGCGCGAGTTCAAGAAGCGCTTCATCCTGGCCGTGCTCCAGGAGAACCACGGCAACCAGTGCAAGGCGGCGCGCGAGCTGGGCATGCACCGCAACACCCTCAGCCGCACCATCGGCGAACTCAAGCTGGATATGCGTGCGGTACGCGACAACGCCCGCCGCCCCCCGCGCGGCACCCGTCCCATGATCCTGGAGAAAAAGGCGGGGGCGCGGTAGCAAGTACCAAGTACCGATTCACGCATCGTGCTGCGTCTCTGCACAATGCGCGGCAATAGAACAAGGCAGCCCTCACGGCTGCCTTGTTTTCTGAACTGGAAAAGTGCTAGTGCTTGGGGGATGGTTTCTTGGCCGCGGGCTTGGCGATCAACTGCCCCTCGATCATGTTGATCATGAAAGGACTGCCGGTATAGGAGTCCAGCTTGCCGAGCACCTGGGTTTCATCGCCGGCCTTAGGTACCTTCGCGAGCGGCAGCGGCGCCACCATGGTCAAGGTCACATCAGCGGCGTTTTTCTCGATGTCATCGGCGGTGGCCGCCAGCTCCATTTTGTTGCGAGTGGCGCTGATAACCTTGGCGGCAAACGGAATCTCGGTTCCCTTGATCAGCGCCCACACCTTTTGTTGGACCTCGGGGGAGCCGTCGGTGAAGATCAGTTGCAGTTCGTCGAACGTCATCTCCTTCGGATTTTTGCTATCCGCCAGCCGCTTCGCCTGCTCCGCCGGGCTGGGCGCGGGCGCAACCGCGAAATCCGCCGGCGGCGCAGCGCTCGTCTTGGCCTGGGCCAGCAACTGGTCCCAGCCGTCAGGCGAGCCGTGGTACTTGATGTATTTAAACTGGCCGTACTTGACGATCTGCGGGTTGCTGTTGCTCAAGGCGGCGGCGCGGGCGATCCACCATAGACCGGCGGGATTGATGGGCTTGGCTTCCAGATACGCGAGCGCCAGCGGATAAATATCGCGCAGGGCATTGGGGTCGTTGGGATTCTGCTTGATTTCCAGGTCGACCGCCGCCTGCAGATACTTCTGGGCGCCGGCGAAATCCTTGTTCTGCAAAGAGCCGAAGCCGGCCGAGCCGTTGAAGATGATGGCCACCTGCGCCTTGAATTTCTCGAAGTCGGCGTCCGACATACCCTCCGGCTTGCTCATGGTGGCCAGGGCCCGCAATCCGCCCTGACCATACTTGGCGGCATCGGCGGCATTCTGCTGCGGCGCCTGGCCGGCCTCGGCGGAGGCGCGGCTGGTATAGGCCAGCAGCGCCAGGGCGCGCACATTGTTGGGATCGACCTGCAGGACGCGGCCGGCGGTCTCCGTAGTCTTGGCGGCGTTGCCCAGCTTCTCATAGGCGGCCATCAACTGTTCGAGCGCGTCCTCCTTGACCACGGTGTTGGGATACTGCTGCAGGAAGTTCTCGAAGGCCTGCGCCTGGGCCTGGGGATTGGCCTCGCGGAGCGCTGCGATATAGGTGTTGTACTCGGCTGGGTCCTTGATCTCTTTCTTCTGCTGCGCCGGCTGGGCGGATTGCGCGGGTGGGGCCGCGGGAGCAGCGGATTGTTGCGCCGCGGCCAGAGCGGCGAACGCCAACACCAGCGTGACGAGCGACTTCTTCATGCGAGGCTCCTTGAAAGATCGCCAGCAATTGCTTTCTAATGCTGCGGGTGGAACTCACTCCGGCACGCACGGCAGGCTGCGCCCGCGGCCGTCCTGGAACATCGGCAAGGCCTGGGTCCGATCCGGAACCCCGCCCCCTCCTCCGGATGACACACTTCCAACTCTAAAAGCGGCGAGGGCCGGATTATAAGAATGCTGCTGGCCTAAGGCAAGTTTCGTACCGCAGTGGTAACCTTCCTGTGCTCCGATTGGATGCAGGCAACAGCGCGGCTGGATGTTCCTTAACTCCCGGGACCGCAAGATTCCTAGTCGCAAGCGGGCGGGAGAAGCGACGCCGGGCCGCGACTCCAAGGCGTGGGGCAACGGGAGGTAGTACCAAGATGGCAGCTACAGTTCAGGGACTAGAGGGACAGGTGGCAGTGGTGACGGGAGGCGGCCGCGGCATCGGCGCGGGCATCTCGGCGCGGCTGGCCGGGCTCGGGGCCATGGTGGTGCTCTGCGGGCGCACCCGCGCGCCGCTCGAGGCCACCGCCAGCGCCATTCGCCAAGCCGGTGGCCGCTGCGATCCCGCCGAGTGCGACGTGAGCCGGCTGGAGAGCGTCGAGGCCCTGGCTAAGCACGTGGATTCCAGCTTTGGCCGCCTGGACGTGCTGGTCAACAACGCCGGCGTGAGCGGGGCGCGCGTGCCGCTGCACGAATATCCTCCCCAGGTCTGGGACGAGGTGATGAGCACCAACCTGCGCGGCGTTTACTACATGATCCTCTCGCTGGTCCCGCTGATGCTGCGTTCGGGTGGCGGCCACATCATCAACATCTCGTCGCTTGCGGGCAAGAATGCCCTGCCCAAGGGCGCTTGCTACGCGGCCTCCAAGTGGGGCTTGAACGGGTTGAGCTACTCGGTGGCGGAAGAGCTGCGGGGCAACAACATTCGCGTATCGGTTATCTGCCCAGGCTCGACTCTGAGTGAATGGGGATACCACGGTGGCAAAGATCTCAAGAAGCTGTTGCTGCCCGACGACGTGGCCCATGCCGTAGCCATGATCGTCACCCAGGCGCCGCAATCGTTCGTCAGCGAGATTCTGCTGCGGCCCACGCAGAAACCCTAGGGAGTAGGGAGTAGGGAGTAGGGAGTAGGGAGTAGGGAGTAGGGAGTAGGGAGTAGCCGGATGACGCAGACATTTCGTGATCTCATTGCGTGGCAGCAGGGTAAGGCGCTGGCGCGGGAAGTCTACGAGATCACGCGTCTGTTTCCGGACGAAGAACGGTTTGGGCTGGTGATCCAGTTACGCAGAGCGGTCGTTTCCATTCCCTGCAACATTGCCGAAGGTCGGGGACGCGGAACCAAGAAGGACTTTGCGCATTTTCTTATGCAGGCACGCGGATCCCTGTACGAAGTGGTAACCCAGATCGAGCTTGCTCACGAGTTGCATTACGTCGACGCGGTTAACGCAGCACGTCTGCTGAAGGCCTGCGATGAGTTATCGCGTGTCCTCAATGGACTAATCAACTCAATATCCTGAACCCCTACTCCCCCCTACTTGCTACTCCCTACTCCCTGCCTTTGTGGTACCATCGCGAGTTTAGGCTATCGAAGGAGGTTTCTATGGCGGAAGACAGTGGCGGCTTCGGATGGTTTCTGGCCGGGCTGGGCCTGGGAGCATTGATTGGCGTGCTGTACGCGCCCAAGGCGGGCCGCGAGACCCGCGAGGATATTCTGCGCTCGGCCGAGGAAGGCCGCGAGTATGTGGTCAACCGCG